>NZ_JBWCCT010000006.1:0-599067 GCF_056279605.1 Paraburkholderia sp. TE9906 | reverse complement strand
GCACCGCTTCGTTCTGCGTCGCTGCATCAGCAGCAGAGAAACGAGATTATGGAGAACTTCCGCGGCGCCGTCAACAGGTTTTTATCACTCACTCAACCTGCCCACCGCGCTGGAAGCCTTGCCATTGCTGGCTTTCCCGCTTCTCTGTGCCCCGGTATCCGAAGCACGAAAGAGCGGAATTCTAGCGAGCCCCAAGGGGACTTGCAAGCGTTATTTTGACAAGCCTGGACTGCATCTGAATCGGTGCGAAGACAGCGACATCAGCGACGAATCGAGCGCGGGCAGAAACACCGACTCACGCATCTACATGTTTGCGCATCGCCCGCTCGACCACATCCAGATAATGATCGATACCCGGCGTCGCGCGACGCTGTTCTTTCGCGCGGTCGTCCCATTTCCGCAAACGCAGCGCATCTTCCGCATAGGGCTTCCGTAGAAACGCCTCGGTTTCCTCCGTGCTGAAGATGCCGCCCTGCAATTCCAGACTCCGAACCGAATCGGCGGAGAGCTGCCCAAAATACGTCTCGTCGATCGCGCACAGGCAGCGCTTCGCGTCGACGTGCAAGCGGATCGGCTCCAGCACCGCATCCGGCAGCACCGGCCGCAAGAACGGCAGCGCGAAATACTGATGCAGATCGTCGATGCCCCGTTCGGTCGGCGTATCGCCTTGCAGATTGAGCAGATGCCCGAGGTCGTGCAAAAATGCGGCGGCGACCAGCTCGTCGGTGGCGCCCTCCCCCTCGGCCAGTGCACCGCTCTGCAACGCATGCTCGAGTTGCGTCACCGGTTCGCCGCTGTAGGCCAGATTTCCGTACCGCTCGAACAGCGAACGGATGTCGTTCAAACTCAATGCCACGCTCTCACTCCTAAGGTAATGAAAGGGTCTTCAGATTGGCGAAGCTCTTCATCGCTTCCTGAACGCCTTCCTTGTAGCCAAGCCCTGAGGCCTTTATGCCGCCGAACGGCGTGAGCTCGATCCGATAGCCGGCACTTCCCCCAATGTTGAGCGTCCCCACGCGCAATTCGTTGATGAGGCGCGTGACCGCCGAGAAGCAAATACCGTTCAGTTGCCAGCCGAGCAGGCCGCGCACCTTGTCCTTCGTGGTGTCCGCAGCCACCGCGGCGCCCGCCTCGGCGACGGCGACGGCGACGGCGAGCAACGTGCCCGCGCGCAGGTAGCGAGGTCGTTCATCATCACCGTGGCGCCCGCGCCGCCGTTCGCCTGCGGGTCCCAGAAGTCATTACCGCAGATGCCGTGCACCGACGGCGGCACGCCACACACGATCGACAGGTGGTTCGGGTCGGTGAACGACGGGATCACACAGTCGCCCTTGAAGGCCGCACCGCCTGCGAGCATCTTGCCGATGGAAGGCGCGACGCCGGCCACGACCGCGGCGTCGAGATAAGCGAACTCGCAGCCGTCGACGCGCACCACGACCGTCGCTTGCAAAGGCAGCCGGTAGCGGCGGCCGTCGACTTCGATCGTGCGTTCGCCAGAGCTTGCCATCGTTGCCTTCCATGCGTGCGCGGCACGCGTGCTGTCGTCAATCCGTTGCAGCCGCACCTGAGCAATCAGTCTTTCAATTGTTCAGAAGCGGAGCGGGCGGCAATTTCGCCGGTGCTGCGGCAACCGCTTTACTCGCCGCTCTACCGGCCATCTCGCACGCCGCATGCGCACGCTGCAAACCACCGTTCACATGCGCGCGCATCAGCGTCGCGGCAAGCTCGGCGTCACGCGACGCGAGCGCCGTCAGAATCGTGCGATGCTCGGCCAGCGAGCGCTCCATCGCGCCGGCATGCACCGCCAGCGTGGCGCGACGAAAGAGGCTCAACTCGCTCACCAGCCTGCGATACGTCTCATACAACTTCAGGTTCCCCGACGCCGCCACGAGCGCGTCGTGAAACGCCATGTTCGCGCGCGTGTACGCTTCGTGATCGCGCGCGTCGGCTGCGGCGCGCATCGCGTCGAGCCAGTCACGCAACCCCGCGAGCTGGCCCGCGTCGATGCTCGCAGCCAGCATCCGGCACGCGGCTTCTTCGAGCACCGCGCGCACCGCGTAGATCTCTCCCGCTTCCGCCAGCGACACCGTGCGCACGAACACGCCACGGTTCTTCTCCATGCGCACGAGGCCGGCCTGCTCCAGCGCGCGAAACGCCTCGCGCACCGGCCCGCGCGACACCCGCAGACGCGCAGCCCAATCGGCTTCGTTGAGCTTGTCGCCGGGCGCAAGCAGACCTTCGACGATGTGCCGCTCGATCTCGTCGCGCACCAAGGTGGTCAGCGAGTGCCTACGCACCACTTCGATCGGATCGGCGGAAACCGTTCGCATATATTCGGTCATTTCGACAAATTTTGCCACATCGATCGATAGATGCCGACGCGCCGCCACGGCGCACCACCCAGGCATGGAGCGGGCGTCAGTCCGCCCGACGACGCGGGACGCGCGCGGCGATCAACACCAGCGCGGCCAGCGAGACCAGCAGCAGAATCAGCGACAGCGCGGAAGCCGGCAGGTAATAGCCGCGCTCCACCTGCCCGACGACGACGATCGGCACCGTCGCGAAACCCGGCGGATACACGGTGAGCGTGGCGCCGAGTTCGCCGAGCGAGAGCGCGAAACCGAGCGCGAGACTCGCGCGGATCGCCGGAACCAGTTGCGGCAGCACCACGCGGCGCAACACCATCGACGGCGGCGCACCGAGGCTCGCCGCCGCTTCGCGCAGCACCGTCAGCTCCGGGCGCAAAGCAGCGGCCGCGCAGCGGTAGCAGAACGGCAGCACCAGCGCGAGCTGCACGAACACGACGATCGCCGCCGAGCTCGACAGATCCACCGGCCGCTTGTGATAGGCGATCAGCACGGCGAGACCGAGCACCACGCTCGGCACGCCGTTGGGCATCATCGCGATGGTGTCGACGATCGCGCCGAGCCCCCGCCGGTCGCGTCCTTCGAGTGCGAGCGCGAGCCACAGGCCGAGGATCGTGCCGAGCACCGCGACGCCCATGCCGACTTCGAGGCTGGTCGTCAGCGCGTCGAAGTCGCTCGAACCGAGACGCTCGAACCAGCGCATGCTGAAACCGTCGGGCAGGATCGTACCGGACCAGTGCGCGGCCACGCTCGACAGCGCGACCACCAGCACCGGCAGCACAAATAGCCAGAAGCACAGCAGCGCGGCGAAGCCGAGAAACAGGCCGCCGAGCATGCGCACCAGCAGACTGTGGCGCACCGGCCGCGCCTTCTTGTGCATAACCGGCAACACGGTCGGGTCGAGTTCAACGGCCATGGCCCGCTCCTTTCGCCTTGCGACGATTGACCTGGCGATACAACGCATATAGAGACAAAGACATCATCAGCATCACGACCGCGCCGGCGGCGGCGGTCGGCAGATCGAGGTCGACGGTAGCGGCGCTGTAGATCGCCACCGGCAGCGTGATCAGATGCGCGCTGCCGAGCACGAGCAGAATGCCGAACTCATTCAGTGTCAGCAGGAAACAGAGGATCGTGCCCGCCGCGATGCCCGGCCACGCGAGCGGCAGGATCACCTTGAACGCGACCATCAGGCCGTTCGCGCCGAGGCTGCGGGCGGCTTCGATCAGACGCCGGTCGAGCATCGCGAACGAGGCGAGCGTCGGACGCACGACGAACGGCGCGTAGAACACCACTTCCGCGAGAATCACGCCGCCGATGCCGAACAGGAAGTCGAGCGGCGGCGCCTGCAGATTGAAGAGCCGCTGCAAGCCGATGCTGACCGAGCCCTGCGAGCCGTACAGAAAGATCAGCGTGAAGGCGACCAGAAACGACGGGAACGCGACGAACAGTTCGAGAAAACGGGTGATCAGCCGCGCGCCGGGGAACGGCTTGAAGAACAGGATCGACGCGATCGCCACGCCGAGCAGCGACGCGAGACCCGCGCTCGCGAACAGGATCCACAGCGTCGTGCCGATCACGCCGCGCGTTTCGGGGTTGCCGAAGAAGCTGGCGTAAGCCTGCACGCTCGGACCGTGCGCGCCGGTCAGGCTGAGCATCACCAGCCGCACGAGCGGATAGATGACCAGCGGTCCGAGCACGACTACTGCGATGAAAAGCAGATGCCATTGCGCCGCGCGCTCGCGCCGCTTCACCGCGGCCGTATGCGCGGCAGCGCTGGCGCTGCGGCGCGCGGCGGCGGCAGCGTCGGCCTCAGACGCGCCGAGCGCAGCGGACGTATCAGGGGTTGATAAGGACGACATCGTCAGCCTCGTAACGCAGGGAAACACGCGCGCCCTTCTCCGGCATCATGCCGTGGCCGCGCTGCATGGTGACGAGCACCGGCTCGTTGGGCAACGCGTCGAGCACGACCGAGACCGACAGCACCGCGCCGTACCATTCGACCGATGCGATCGCGCCATGCAACTGCCCCTCGCCGAGCGGCACGATGCGCAGCGCCTCGGGACGCAAACATGCGACGCGGTCGCGCACGTTATGGCGCACGTCGTCCATGCCGAACGCGATCTGCGGCGGCAACAGATTGGCCGCGCCCAGATAACGCGCGACGAAACCATTGGCCGGTGTGTCGTACAGCTGCTGCGGCGTGCCCAGTTGCGCGATGCGGCCGTCGCGCATCAGCAGCGTGCGGTCGGATAGCACCAGCGCGTCGTCCTGATCGTGCGTCACGCAGACGATCGTCAGATTCGGCAAACGCTCATGCAGCGACTTGAGTTCGGAGCGCACCGACGCGCGCAGATTGGCGTCGAGTGCGGACAGGGGTTCGTCGAGCAGCAGCACGTCGGGCTCGATCACGAGCGCGCGAGCGAGCGCCACCCGCTGCTGCATGCCGCCCGACAGTTGCGCGGGCATCACGTGGCCGGCATCGCCCAGTTGCACGAGCTTCAACGCGTCGGCGACGCGCCGCGCGATGTCGCGCGCCGGCGTGCGGCGCGCGCGCAACCCGAAGGCCACGTTATCGAACACCGACAGATGCGGGAACAGCGCATAACTCTGAAACAGCAAGCCGAGATTGCGCTTATGCGGCGGCACGTGCGTGAGATCCTGACCGGCCACGGTCAGCGTGCCGGCGAGGCCGTCCGCTTCGATGAACCCGGCGATGAAACGCAGCAACGTCGTCTTGCCGCAACCGCTGCGGCCGAGCACGGTAAGCAGTTCGCCGCGCTGGATGGTCAACGACAGATCGTCGAGCACCGTGCGCGACCCGAAGCGCACCGTCAGATGATCGATCTGCACGCCGCCCGGCGCGTCCGAATGGGCGGCATCGAGCGCGTCCGGTGAGGCGTCGAGCGCGCCGGGGTGAGCAAGACTGGCCGTATTCACCGGGTTGATCCTCCAACAAGATTGATGCTGACGCGGCACCTCGCGTTTTTTCCTGCAAGGCGCCGCCTGACTCTTTACGCCACGCAGCTTGCATCGCTGCGTGACGTCACTCCATGACGTGCAAACCGCCGGGTCCGACGGCTTACTTCGGCTTGACCACTTCGATCTGCTTGCCCGACGAACCGATCACCTCGTTCTTCCAGCGCGCCGTCCAGTCGGCCTTCTTCGCCATCACCTGGTTCCAGTCCACCGGAATCAGCTTCACGCCAGAAATGGCCTGCTTGACGGTTTCGCCGTTCTTGCCGGCGAGCGGCACGTCGGTGCGGCCCGGAATGCCGAAGATGTCCGGCACCTTGGCCTGCACTTCCGTCGACATCAGATAGTCGACCAGCTTCTTGCCTGCGTCCTGGTTCGGACCGTTCTTGATCAGGCCGATCGCGTACGGCAGCTGAAAGGTAGTCGGCTGGCCGCCGGGCGCGGCGGCAAGGAACACCGGCTTGAGCGACAGGCCGCCGTTGGCCGCGTCGTCCAGATCCATCTGCAGGTCGCCGTTGGCAACGGCAATTTCGTTGCGCGAGAGCAGCACGTCGAGGTAGCCGGTGCCCTTGGTGTGGAACTTGGCGCTCTGCTCGAGCTTCTTCAGATAATCGAACGCCTTGTCTTCACCCATCAGCGACGTGGTCAGGATGATCACCGCCATGCCGTCGCCCGCCGTGGCCGGGTTCGAGTACGCGACCTTGCCGCTGTAATCCGGGTGCAGCAGATCGGCGAAGGTCTTCGGCTGGTTCTTCGTGACCTCGGGGTTGATCGCGAACGAGAAGTAGTTGTTCACGAAAGTCGCCCACGCCCCGTTCGACGCCTTGGCGATCGCGGGCACGTTCTTGTAGTTGGCGCTCTGGTAAGCCTGCAGCAGGCCGGCTTGATCGGCTTGCTGGATGAACGGCGGCAGCGTGACGAGCACGTCGGCCTTCGGCTGATCCTTTTCGATGGTCGCGCGGTTCACCACTTCACCACTGCCCGCCGTGACGATGTTGACCCTCACGCCTTCCTTCTTTTCGAAGGCCGGCAGCACGTCCTTGTAGAGGTTTTCCAGGCCGTCGGCGGTGTACAGCACCACGGCGCCGGCTGCGTGCGCCTGCATGGCCGCGCCGCCGAATGCCGCTGCGGCGACCAGCGCCGGCAGCAGTTTGCGAACGAGGCCGGCGCTCGCGTGAAGGGAATTCGTTTTTGTCATGTCGCTTTTCTCCGAAAGGCAAAGAACCAGACGGTCGGGAAGTCCCGATACCTGTTGTGATTGAACGGCGCCGCGCGCCGTGCCGCTTGCGTGTTGCCCGCGACCAGTTGTCGTGCCGGTCTGCGACGATTGCAGATTGCCGACAACTTTGCCGCTTCTTCCCCAGCCTGCCTTACAGCCCACCTACGAGCCCACCTACGACACTCGCGCTGCCGGCCATGCCTGAACGGGCACGGCAAGAATCACAGGTTTCAATGACAACGCGATGACTATTGTGGTGAATTCCAAAAAACGACACAATTCGCCAATAAAGTCCAAGCGCCGCGGCCGTTACCCTTGCTGACGCGGCGAACGGTCGAGGTCGAAGGAGGCTTTGCTCTGCCTTTGAAAACCGCGCGATCGGGTCGAGCATCGAAGAGCCGCGCGGCGCTTCTTCGCGGACGCGCGAAGAAGCGGCATGGCCCCAGCCTGGTTCGTCGGACGCCGCGTTCGATCGCATGCTTCGGCGCCTCTGTGGCGGGCTCGCGAAATCGTACACGGTGAAAATGACGCTGTATGCATCCTGCTTCAAACGCAGCGGCATTGGCGCGCCCGGAACGGCTGCGATTGACTCGCGCCTCGCCCTGGCTGTGCGCTGGTTCTGGACGACGGCGCGTATTGTGCCCGCCCGCTGGGGTTCTTGCAGCGAGTGAGGGTTCATATCGACGAGGCGCTTGGCGCAAGGAGCCAAAGCAATCCCGCATCCGCATGACAACAGCACCGTCCCACTCCGACGCCTTCAGGCAATCAGAATTTCCGGCCCATGCGCGGTAATCGCCTTGCCGAGCGCACGCTCGGGCGCGAGCTCGGTCACCAGATAGCGCGCCGATTCGATACCGTTGATCCGCACCGGCGTCACGCGACCGAACTTCGAATGGTCGGCGACGATCACCACCATGTCGGCGGCGGCGATCATGCGGCTGCGCACCTCGGCGGCCATGCGGCTGTAGTCGCTCAGATAGCCGTCCGGTGAAATCCCGCCCGCGCCGATGAACGCGAAGTCCGCGTGGTATTGCGTGAGCTGGTGGACCGTGTCGAGCCCGAAGGTGGCGTCTTCGATATCCGACAGTTCGCCGCCGAGCAGCGTGACGCGGTTCTCGTTGCGCCGACCGAGCAGCAGCGCGATGCGCCAGTCGTTCGTATAGACCACCAGCCGATGCCGGTCGAGCAGCGCACGCGCCACCGCCTGCGTGGTGCTGCCCGAATCGATGATCAGCGATGCGCCATCCGGCACGAACTCGGCCGCACGCTCGCCGATCGCCCGCTTCGCCCCCGCGTTGGCGGCTTCGCGCGTGTCGAGGTCGGGCTCGCGCCGGTCGCTCGACAATGCGCCGCCGTGCGTCGTGACCAGCAGGCCGCGCCCGGCCAGCGCATTCAGATCGCGGCGGATGGTCTCGCGCGACACGTTCAGTTCGCGCACCAGCTCGGCGACCGAGAGCGCGCCGGTTTTGGCGACTTGCGCCAGGATGTATTGGTGACGTTGTTCTGCGAGCATCTATGGAAGGCCGGCAAGCCGGCACGCTTGAGGTTTCGCCACGGTTGGAGAAGGCCGGCGTATTGTAGTACGCGATGCGCGACGATGCGCCGGCAGGCGCGCTCATCCGCGACTTACCTGCTAACCTTGGTGCCCCGGCCGCGCGCCGGCGTCAGGCCGATGCCTGCCGATACCGCTGGTCCGTCAACCGAACTACCGATGCCGCCACCGTTTCGCCGTCTACTTCTGCTGTTCCATGCGTTGCGTTACGGCGCGCGGCTGATCTGGCTCGCCGCGCCGCCCGAACACAAACTGCACTGGATGATCCAGCTGGTCGGCCGCGTGCACGCGTCGGGACGCAGCGGCCAAAGCCTGCACAACGTGCTGCCCGCGCTCGGGCCGCTCGCGAGCCGGTTCGCGCAAACGCTCGCCGAACGGCCCGAACTCGCGGGCGCAACCCTGCATGACGCAATCGACGCGATCGATCATCTGGAAACCCCGCTGCAGCCTCACGAATCCGCCGAGGCGCTGGCGCGCGCGTTCGGTCAGCCGCTCGCCACGCTCTTCAGCGCGGTCGACCTCACGCCGATGCGCGTCGGCTTTGCCGAGCAAACGCATCTGGCGCGGCTCGTCGTGCCGGTGAAAGGTCATCGCGAAGTGGCGATCAAACTGGTGCGCGCCGATCAGTTGCAACAAATCGGCGACGAACTCGCGCTGCTGCGCTGGGTCGCGCGCTGGCTCGAAAAACTCTCCGGCACGGCGCGCCGCCTGAAATTGCGCGTGCTTGCGCAAAGCTTCACCGACGACATCCTGCGCCGCTTCGATCTGCGCGCCGAAGCCGCCAACCTGAGCCAGACCGGCCATCATTTCGACGGCGACAAGCGCATCGTCGTGCCGGACGTGATCTGGGAGCTGTGCACCGCGCACACGCTGACGATGCAGCGCATCAGCACCTTGACGACGAGCGACCTGCCGGGCCTGCACGCGCATCACATCAAGCTCGCGCCGCTCGCCGCGCATATTGTTGAAGTCGTGTCCGAGCAGGCGTTCGAGCATGGCTTCTTTCACGCCACGCTCGATGCGCGCCGCGTGCGCGTGAGCATCGAGCCGGACACGCTGGGCCGCCTCGTGCTGGCGGAGTTTTCGATCATGTCGACCCTCTCCACCGGCGAGCGCGAGTTCTTCGTGCACGGCGCGAGCGCACTGTTCGAGCAGGACTACGGCCGCCTCGCCGACCTGCACCGCGATGCCGGACACGTGCCGCCCGATACGCGCGCGGAAATGCTCGAAGCCGAGCTGCGCACGCGCGCCGAAGCGCACTTCGCGGCGGCGCCGGAAGACCGTTCGGCGGGTTCGCTGTTTCATTATCTGCTGCATGCGGTGCAGCCGTTCGCCGGCGCGGTGCCCGCGCGCCTCGCCACCGCGCAGCGCTCGTTCCATCAGGCGGAGATGCTGGCGCGCGCGTTGCATCCCGGTGTCGATACGTGGAATATCACGCGCGGCGTGATCGCGGACATCGCGCGGCGCGACGTCGATCATCGCGGCTGGATCAAGCGCATCTCGCGCGAACTGCCGCATCTCGCGCATATGCTGCCGCGCATGCCGCAACTGGCGGTCCGCTATCTTCAGCATGAGTATGCCCGCGCACGCACGCCGCAGCAGAACGCGCAGCTGATCGCGGATATCGGGCGCGAATACCGGCACACGCGAGTGCTGCTGTGGGCGTGCGTGCTGTGCGGCGGAGCGCTCGGCGCGGGAACGATCCTGCTGATGTGGTGATGAGGCCGAGACGCGACATCCGCGTGAGACGTGCAATGTGCGGTCGGGTCGGCCGAACCGATTGCAGCTTCGAACAAGACACGCCGTCCGTTTGCCGACAAGATGACGGCTTTTCCCGCTAGCCGTTGCCATGCTCGCTTCCTTCATTGCCGCTGTGTTCGTCGTGCTGTGGTCGACCGGTTTCGTGGTCGCCCGCGCGATCACGCCTTATGCCGACCCCAATCTCTTTCTGCTCGCGCGCTTCGGCGGCACCGCGCTGATCTTCGCGCTCGCCGCCGTGCTCGCGCGCGCGGCATGGCCGACCGGCCGCGACTTCGGCAAGCATCTGGCAGCGGGCGCACTGCTGCAAGGCGTCTATCTCGGCGCCGGTTATTGGGCTGTCGCGCAAGGTCTGAGCGCCGGCGTGATGGCCTTGCTCGGTGCGCTGCAGCCGCTCGCGACGGCCGCCGTCGCGGCGCCGCTGTTCGGCGAGCGGCTGTCGCGGCGCGGCTGGAGCGGCATGGCGCTGGGGCTCGCCGGCGTCGTGCTGGTGCTCGAACCGAAGCTCGCATCGGCCACGCCGCCAACGCATGGCAATGCGCCTGGGTGGCTCGTCGTATTCATCTCGATCGTTGCGGTCGCCGCGATCACGGCGGGCACGCTGTTTCAGAAAACCTCGCTGGCAAAGGCCGATATTCGCAGCGCGAGCGCGGTGCAGAATCTCGGCGCAGCGTTCGTCGCGGTGATGCTGGCGCTCGCGCTCGGCGAGCATCGCTGGATTGCGTCGACCACCTTATGGGTCTCGCTGGCTTGGGGCATCGTGATGCTCTCGGGCATCAGCGTCACCTTGCTGGTGTGGATGGTCAGACGCGGCGACGCGGCACGCGCCACCGCGCTGATGTTCCTCGCTCCGCCGCTCGCTGCGCTCGAAGGGTTTGTCGGCTTTGGGGAGACGTTGATGCCGTTGCAGATCGCCGGATTTGCCGTCGCGTTGGTGGGAGTATTGCTGGCGCGCTCGTGAAGGTGGTTTGGGGTGTTGGGGCGCCAGGGCGGCGGGCCTTGTGCTGGGGGGGGCGGGGCTGGTGGGTCGGGGCTGGTGGGTCGGTGCTGGTGGGTTGGGGCTGGTGGGTTGGGGCTGGTGGGTTGGGGCTGGTGGGTCGGTGCTGAAGGTTGGTGCTGGTGCTCCTGCGCTGGCGGCACTTATGTCGATGCTCTTGCGTAGACCCGTTGCCTTGCCCCTCGTCGAGCACTCGCCGGCACGCCTCAGTCAGCCGTGTCCACGCCCACCGGCACTTTGGCGCGCGCCTTCTCCCCTGGCAAGGGGGCCCACGCCGGTCGGCTCTTGCGCGCGGAATCCACCACGACGATGTAGCGCCCGGCCCAGGGCGTGATCTGCCGGTCGCTTTTCAACACCCACAGCGATTTACCCGAGTCGATCAGCGCCGCGTATTCGGCATCGAGAACGCCATAGTGGTCGAGAAATGCATTGAGCGACGCGGGCATCCGCACGCAGCCCTTCGAATGGCGAATTCCGAGCAACGGTTCGAGCCGGTCGGGATCGGTGGAATGCATCTGGAAGCGCATCTGCGACACGCCGCCCTTGCCCCACCCACGCTCGCCCTGCGCCCAGCCGAGGTCGAAGATCCGCATATCCCGCCTGCCGTAGCCACGGATGTGGTTTTCGTTCTGCGTGCCCTCGGAGCGGAAATCCATGTTGGCGGGCGTATGTTCGAACACGCCGAGCGGCGTGATGAAATGGTCGAATTCGCCGGGCCGGCCGGTCGCAACCGGCGACGCGCCAATCATCTGCCAGGCGTCGGCCGGGACCGCGCGAAAGTAGATCAGCAGCGCCTGAATATTGGCGTTGCGATCGACCAGCACGACGTACTCGCCCGACAGATTGCCCAACGTGTTCGCTTCGAGCGCTGTTTCCAGGCGGTCGGCATAAGCGCGCTGCTCGGCGGCAGGCACCTTCAGGCGGCGTGTCACATTACGCGCGAACACGTCGCGCAGCAGAAACGCCCGGCGTGGATCGACGACGCCGGCGGCATCGGGTGCGGCAAGCGCGGCCGCATTGATGTCGAGTGACGGACCGTTTGCCTCGATCGGTGCCGGCGCCGAGGCCAATGTCAGTGCCGCTGGCGATACCGTCGCGTGAACCGGCGCAGCCATCGCGGCGACATACGACAGTGCGCACACGACGGCACCCAATGTGCGCGTCAGAATCCGGCAGGCTTGCGTGACGGAAACAACGTGGGAAATCACGTGAGAAATAACGTGAGAAGCGACGTGAGAAAAGACCTGAGAAGCAGGCGTGCCGCGGTTGATACACGCCGCGAACCCCGTGCGCGCCGCACGCGGCATACCACGCCGATGCACGACCGACGCGAAAGTCAGGCGGTCCAATACAGGCTGGCCAGGCCGATCTGGATGGTTCATCGCGTATTAGGGCAAACCTGATTATTATTGACTGCTCGCCGGGTCACGCGGCGCTCGGAACGAGGATGTTACTCAGCACATTGCATTTTGTCGATGAAGATACCGTCAATTCTTCAATTCAATCGAAATAGGCCGAGCCTCTTTAACAAGCTGCGCGACAGTTTAGAAATAAACGCAATAGGGATTTAAAGCCAAAATCAGCGATAAAACCGAGACCGATCCATCACTTCATTGCAGCAGCAACTGTGCCACGGTCGCCCGTTCGTCGTTTCGTTATTTATCTTACTGGCGCGCGAGCGTTCATGGCCGACACCATGTCAGCACGGAAGGAACCCGGAAAATCATGACACAAGACGACAAGAAGGCCCGCCAGGCGGGCATCACAGCCGAACTGCACGTCCCTGCCGAGTTTGACGCCGAGCAGGAAATCGAGCGCCGGGTCGCTTTTCTGGCGAACTACCTGAGCAGCAGCCGCCTGAAAACTTATGTACTCGGCATTAGCGGCGGCGTCGATTCGACTACTGCCGGTCGCCTTGCACAACTCGCAGTCGAACGATTACGCGCCGATCATTACGACGCGCATTTCGTCGCAATACGTTTGCCTTACGGCGAGCAGAAAGATGAAGCCGACGCGCAACAGGCATTGCGCTTCATTCGTGCGGATGAAAATCTCACCATCGACATCAAACCCGCGGCCGATGCCATGCTTGCCGCACTGGATAAAGGCGGCGTGCCATTTAATGACGAATCGCACCAGGATTTCGTGCACGGCAATATCAAAGCCCGCCAACGCATGATTGCGCAATACGCGGTGGCCGGCGCGCGCTCCGGCGTGGTGATCGGCACGGACCACGCAGCCGAGTCGGTGATGGGCTTCTTCACCAAGTTCGGCGACGGCGGCGCCGACGTGCTGCCGCTCGCCGGGCTGAGCAAGCGCCGGGTGCGGGCGGTGGCCAAGGCGCTGGGCGCGCCCGAAGCGTTGGCGCACAAGGTGCCGACCGCCGACCTCGAAATGTTGCGGCCGCTGCGCCCCGACGAAGACGCATACGGCATCCCCTACGACACGATCGACGACTTCCTGGAAGGCAAACCCGTCAGCGATGCGGCGCGCGACATCATCCTGCGATTCTACGACGCGACGCTTCACAAGCGCGCGTTGCCGTACACGCCGTTCGACTGGCCGGCACAGGGTGGTGGGCAATAAAAGCGGGGGAAGTGACGGCGGGAAACTGCGGCATCAACCTGAACCGGCGCGCGTTCCTGCCGCGCCGCATTCAAAAGTTGAACCGCGGAGGATTACTGCGCGGGCGGCTCGTCAGTGAACAGGTCGGCACTCGCTTCGAGCGTCTGGCCGCCCAACTGCTTGCCGTGAATCTGCCGCGCGATCACATCGCCGACATACGGCACGTTCGCGTCAAGTTCGACCGTGGCGTACGCGCCGGGTGTGCCGGCGTCGGTCACCTCGACGTTTTTCGCATAGTGCCCAAGTTCGCGCGTGAGGAATTCCCGCACTTCCTGCTCGCTGCACGATTGGGCAATGTTGCGCACGATCAGATTCATACGGCCTACCCGCGACGCGCGTGACGCTCGGTATGTCGATCCGCGTCCCGTATGCGCACGGGGCGCAGCGCAGCGCGCTGTTTCGCCTGAGCGGCGGCGAATTCGCGGATCACTGCAACACCGGCGGCGCCCAGGGCGACCAATGACAGATAGAAGGCAATCATTTAAATCTCCTCTGCGAAATTCGTCCTGCAATCTGGATAGCCACAGTCGATAGTCGAAAACACGGCGATGCGACACGGTACTTAAAAAACGGACTGAAACTCTCCGTCAATGCACTGTACCTGAATAAGCAGACTCGGAAATAGCAAAACATCTGTTCATTTGACGCAGTGCGGGGTCGGGGCGACGCCTCGGCAGCAACGCGGCGACCGCAAAAAACGGGCCGCGGCATCCTGCGGGGGACGTGCGCGAGAGGCGGACTGATCGCGGGAATCAGTCCGCCGCTTCCACATTGGCCGCACTCACCCACCAGGCGTTCTTGCCCTGCGGCAGTTGAACCAGCACCGCGGACGGGTCGTCGACACCGTCGTCGGCAATCTCACAAACGGGCAGGCCATCGGGCAGGTGCTTCACTTCGCCGGCCGCCTGGAACAATGCGATGCGCTGCGCGCTCAGCGGCCGCAGTTGGCGGTACACATCGAAGCTGATTGCCGCGGGTACATCGCCGCGAATCTGCAACGCGTCGGCTTTGCCACAGTGGATCGGCTCGGCCGCGAGCGCGGCGGCGCTGCCGGCGAGGCAGCCGAAAGCGAGCGCCACTGCGGCAAGACGTGAATGGGTCATGGTGATTCTCCGAAAAAATGAGGACAGCAGGCTGCGGGAGCGGCAAGCAGCACGCCTGAATAGCGCGAATGAACAACGAACGCAATTGGGCCGCAGAGGTCGAGGTGCGGCCTCAGCGCGCGCCGTCGTGTTCGGCGCCCTGCCCGTCGTCGCCACCGGCGGCGACGTCGAGCCGGCTCACGTCGCAGGAGGTCTGGCCGAAGCCAGAATAAACCATCGACCAGTTACCGACGATCGTGGCTTGCGCCTGGGCGAGACTCAGCTTGCCTTCGCAGACGCAACGCTTGAGCATGACCGCCGCGCGCGCCTTGCGACGTTCGCCCTCGCGGCCCGCCCACGGCAGAAGATCGAGGTTGGCTGGAGCGTCCGGCGAACCGCCGAGTACGAGCGGCACACGCCGGTCGAGCGCGAAAGCGACGCCGTCGTCCGTATCGATGCCACGCTCGGCCAGCATCTGATCCTTGCGCGCCATCCATTCGTCGAAAGGCGGCGCGACGGCGTCCGCATAGCCGGGCCGGCAGATCGTTTCGCGGATCGATTGCTGTGTCACGCGTTCATCGAGCATCTCGCTGTCCTGCGCGTAGGCATGCGTGATACGCAGAGCTAACGTCGTGGCGAGGCCCAGCAGAAGCACCGCGCGCCGAGTTTTGCGAACGGGACGCGTCCAGCCGCGCTGGTCCACGCGTGCCGGCGGCGTCGCCCCATTCGCACTGCGGGTTGGGTGGCCGAAAAAGTGAGTAAAACGCGTGTGTGTAAGGCCTGCGTTCATTCGTCGGCGCGCCGGCTGCGGCGCGCAATAGTTCAATTCGCAGACCAATTAAAACACATTCAATATACGTATGTACAAAAGCGCCGCCATGGCAGGCGGGTCGCGCGAGGCTTTCGGGGCGGGTCGTGGAGGTCGCTGGGAGCGCATCGTCGTAGTTGCGTGAGGTACGTCGGGCGAGATCGCAGCCGTCTTGCCCGACTCCCCGCACCGCTTCACCCCCGGCGGACGCGACACTTTGTCCCGCTACGACTTCGCCACCCGCGCCTGCAGAGCGCGAATCCGTCCAAGCGCCTGCTCATTGGACACCGTTGCGTCATACATCTGCGCGAGGTCCGCCTTTAGCGCGGTGCGCGAACCGCCGTCTAGATAAATCATGTGCCCCGACGGATAGAACCGCGCCGACAGATTCTGCCGGACCTGCTGACTGAGCAGCGGCATCTGCTGCAGATCGAGCACGGTCTGATAGAACGGCGTCACGTAATCGAAGAAACCGTTCGCCGACAGCACCTTCAGATCGGGATTGAGCGCCATCACCGCGGCAAGATCGCCGGCGGTGTACAGAACGATGTTGCCCTTCGAGTCGAGCCCCTTCTGCGCGCCGGTTGGATCGATGTGGCCGAAATCCCAATACTTGAAGGCCTGATCGTTCAGGTCGGTGAACGACGAATTCGACGTGTACTTCAACTGCTCGTTCAGATACACGTTCCACATCGTCGTATAGACGCCGGTGACCGCCGTCATGGTCGGATCGTTGCCGCCGGAGTTCGGATCGATCTTGCCCGCAATGCCCGTGTCGATCGCCGTCACGCGGCCGTCGTACTCACCGAGTGCAAGCCCTTGCGACTTCAGCAGCGTGGTCAGGAAAAGCGAATTGCCGCGGCTGTCATACGCGGCGATATCCAGGCTCCACGCGAGCAGCGTCGTTTTGTCGATGCCGGTGTATTCACTCAGTTTCTCGACCGTCGCCGTGTCAGTGGTCGGAAACTTGCGCAATGCGGCCAGGTAATCGGTGCGCGCGAATTGCGCGACTTCCTCGGCGAACACGCCGAGATCGGTCGGCCGCGGCGCGAGCCCGAGCTTCTTGTGGTACCACGCGTCCGCGGCGGCCGTGGGCAGCGTGCCGACCGGATTGCCGGATTGCGTGTAATCGAGAATCGACGATTGCAGCGTGATGCCGTTCAGATCCACGCCGTCTTCGTGCAAGCGGTACGCCAGCACGCAACTGCGTGCCGTGCCATAGGATTCGCCGAACAGGTACTTCGGCGAATTCCAGCGGTTGTTCTTCGTCAGAAAACGCTTGATGAACTGCTTGATCGAGTCCGCGTCCTGATCGACGCCCCAGAAGTCGCGGTTCTTCTTCGGCGCGATCGCCGCCGAATAGCCGGTGCCGACCGGATTGATGAACACGAGGTCGCTACGGTCCAGCAGACTGTCCGGATTGTCTTCCATCGCGTACGGCGCGGGCGGCGTGAAATTCGGCATCGACGTCTTGATGCGGCGCGGCGCGAACGAGCCCAGCAGCACGAATACGGACGACGACCCCGGCCCGCCGTTATAGAAGAACGTCAGCGGACGGGCTTCTTCCTTCTGGTGGTCCTGCGTGAACGCCACGTAGAACATCCGGGCTTCCGGCTGCGAACTGCTCGGGTCGACGATCACCAGATGACCCGCCGTCGCCGTGTAGTTGATCTTGCGCCCGCCAAGCGTCACCGAGTGATGCGTCACCGCCGCGGTTTCGGCGACTTCGGTGACGGAATCGTCCGGCCCGTTGCCATAGGCGACCGGATCGAAGAACGGCTGATCGCCGGTTTTGCGCGCGGCGGCGGACGCCGAGGTGGTCGAAGCAGAAGAATTGTGCGGCGACTGCGGACTAACGGAAGCTGACTCTGTGTTCGTCATGATCGCTCCATGGGTTCGTTCACGCCTGGTTATACGTCGCCCTTTGACGGGCGCTTTCTTCGGGACGTCTCTACAGAGACTTCCTTTCAGCGGCCCTCGACGACGAAGCTTCCTCCGGGTGCGTTCCCTGAGGATGCTTCATCATGTGTCGCGAAGCGGACTGCCTCCGAGCCCCCGAGGGACACGCAAGGGGCCATTCATCGGGACCCAGCAATTTGCAGACTATAGTGCGGCCGCCACCTTCTGACCATTGGGACTGCCGAGGCCCGTGCAGGCATCCCAGCCGGTGGCCGCCGCAAAGCTGCCGTTGTTGCCTTGCGTGATGTCGTTGCATGCACCCGGCGCCTTATACAGCTTCGGATTGACGAAGCCGGCCGGCTGCCCTTTCGCCGCGTTGATCCGCGCAATCAGCGCAGCCCACAGCGGCGCGACCGCGCTGGTGCCGCCGACCACCGTCTGCGTGCCGTCGATCAACACGCTGTAGCCCGTGACCGGCGACGCGTCGCCCGCCACGTCGGGCACGCCGCGCCCGCTGAGCGGCTTACTCCCGCCGCCAGAAGACTTCGCCGACAAACCCTTCTGCCACACCGGGACCGGGAACGCCCGGCTCACCCCGCCGCCGCCCGCGCCGCCTTGCGCGCCGTCGTTCCACACCACCTCGTGCGAGATCGACGTGCCCGCCGCGGTCAGGCTCGTGCCGCCGCAGGCCAGCACATAGGGGCTCGACGCCGGGAAGTCGACCTGATCGCCGCCGCTCGCGCCGTCGCTCGAGCCGCTGTCGCCGGAGGCCGCGCAGACCGTCACACCGAGCGCCGCCGCATTCTGCAGCACGCTGTTGAACGCCTTCAGGGACTGGCTGGTCCAGATCGATTCCGGGCCGCCCCAACTGATCGAGATCACCGACGGCTTGTTGGCCGTGTCGTGCACCGCGCGGCTCACGGCGTCGATGAAACCCGCGTCGCTGTTCTGCGTGAAATACACGGCGATGGTCGCGCCAGGTACGATCGCGCCGACGATTTCGATATCGAGCGTGACCTCGCCGTCCGGCCCATTCGGGTCGCCGCTCGGATGATTGCCGCCTTGATCGACACCGACCGATTTCACCGTGGGCGAAGCCACGCCGAGGCTCGCGAAATAAGTGTTGAGATCGGTGGTGTTATAGCCTCCGCCGAGTTCGATAATGCCGACGCACTGCCCTGCGCCATCGCCTTGCGGAAACTGATAAAGCGATGCGAGTTGCGGCGGCGTGAAAGACGCCTGGTGCGCCTTGGCCGGCACGAATGGCGGCCGGATGCGAAAGTGCGGCCGCGCCTGCGGCCGGTTGTCGAGCCCGAGCACCGCTTCGACCACGCCATGCAGATCGTCCGGCAAGCTGATCGCGCCGGTGCGCCCGCGGAACTGGCCGGCAGTGTGGTGTGCGTAATGTTCCAGCTTGACCTCGAACGCGCTCTGGAATTGCGCGATCGTGCCGCTCAACAGAACCGAGCGCGCCGCCGGATCCTCGCGCACGACCGTCAAGCCGTGCGCGGTGGCGAAAGTCTTCACCTTCGCGACGTCGTCCGGCGCGGCGCCGTAATCTTGGGCGAGCGTCTCGCGCGACAGCGGCTGGACGCCGGGGTCGCCGGCTTCGATCCGGCTCATCAGCGCATCGAACTGCGCCTGCTGCTGACGGCGCAGCATCACGAAAACCTCGATCCGCTCCGCTGGATCGCATTGCCCAACGACCTTCGAACCGAGTTCTTCTGTTCGCTCGCTTCCCGGCAACGGGTGCTTGTTGACCATGATGTCGACTCTCCTGTAAGCGTGACGGCCCGGGCCGCAAAGTGGACCCGAGCACGGCGCGCGCCTGCCCGGCTCGATGGCATGGCGCTCGGCGGCCGCTTGCTGATTCAACGGCTTCCTCAAACCGTCCGACCCAAGCATTCGAACACAGTTCCGGCGCGAACGGCAGTTATCCGGATGGCCAATGCGCGCTGCGGCAATGCGCATCCCGCGCCGCTCGCGCTATGATGCTGCAGCGGCGATCCAGCCGTTGCATTGCCTCGCGCGCCGTCCGCGCGCCCGATCGAAGAATCAGAGGAACCCCATGTCAATTTCGATGTATCAAGCATCCCTGCCCGTGCTGATTCGCGGCCTGACGAACCTGCAAGGCATCCTGGGCAAAGCCGAAGTGCACGCTGCCGAGAAGCAGATCGAACCTTCGGTGTTCACGAACGCCCGGCTCGCGCCGGACATGCTGCCGCTGGTGCGTCAGGTCTATATCGCGAGCGATACCGCCAAGGGTTGCGCCGCGCGTCTGGCCGGCGTCGAAGCGCCGAAATACGAAGACGTCGAACAGACCTTCGACGAGCTGCAAGCCCGCCTTCAGAAGACGATCGATTACCTGAAGGAATTCACTGCGGCGCAGATCGACGGCTCGGAAGAGCGTCCCATCACGCTGAAGATGCGCACGGGTCCGATCGAGTTCACGGGGCTGTCGTATCTGCTCGGGTTCGTGCTGCCGAACTTCTATTTTCACGTGACGACCGCGTACGACATTCTTCGTCACAACGGTGTCGAACTCGGCAAGCTGGATTACCTGGGCGGCATCAAGTAAAGCGAGCACCGGCGTGCGGCGCGGCACGCGTTTGACGCGACTCCCGCGATGCGTCATGCCGCGATGCTAGATGCGTGGCTGGAACGCGATGACCGCCATGCCGGCCAGCGTCAGCGCAACGCCGGCCGCGTCCCACGGCGTGGGCCGCACCCTGTCGACGCACCACAGCCACACAATCGCCACCGCCACGTACACACCGCCGTAAGCCGCATACACGCGGCCTGCAGCGGTGCCGTGCAGCGTCAGCAGCCACGCGAACAGAGCGAGGCTGAGCGCGCCGGGCAATAGCAGCCACGCGGAGCCGCCCTCTTTGAGCCAGCGCCACGGCAAATAACAACCGACAATCTCGGCAACGGCGGTCACGGCATACAGCAGGAAAGTTTTCATCGAAGGTGGCAAGCGGGTGGTCGTGTCGCCGCGTACGGATGCGCGGCGCCCTATCGGCTTTATTAACACAATCACCTGGCGAAGCGGGCATGCCGCGTGCGACAGTTCTCGCTCCCAGTTCCCTGTGGGCTATCGGTCATGAGCGTCGCGTCACCCTGTATCGACATCTGCAAGTTCGACAGCAAAACCGGCTTTTGTATCGGCTGCCTGCGCACGCGCGACGAATGCAAGACCTGGAAGAAGATGAAGGACAAGCATCGCCGGAAGATCATCGAAGACCGTCCGCGCCGCGAGCATAAGCTGAAGAAGTGAGCGGCTCGCGGGACCATTGCAACGAACCGTTCGAGGCATCGCCGAGCGGGTCTCGTCAGTCGATTGAAAGCCGTAGCGCGAAGCCGATCAATGCCGATGAAAATGCCCAGCGCTGCAAGGTCTGCGCAAGCGGATGGGCGCGCATCCAACCGGCAATCCGTGCTGCGCCGATTGCGTAAAGCACATCGAAACACGCGCCGATGGCCAGTAGCACCGCTCCCAGTTCGATCATCTGCCAGACGACCGGCCCCGCTTCCGGACGCACGAATTGCGGCAACAGCACCGAGCAGAACAGCAACGCTTTCGGGTTCAGCAGATTCGTCAGCAAGCCTTTGATAAACGCGGCCCGCAGCGGATGCGCCACGGCATTCGCGCTCTGCGCAGCGCTGCCGTCATGGCCGCCCTCGGGCAGAGCGAACACCGGCGAGCGGAAAATCTGAATCCCCACCCAGGCGAGATACACCGCGCCGCCATAGCGCACGACGTCATACAGCCACGGCGCGCTGCGCAATAGCGCCGCGACGCCGCACGCCGAGAGCGTCACGTGTGTGGCGCGCGCCAAACCCAGCCCGGCGGCGGCCGCGAAACCGCTGCGCACGCCGCGTCCGATGCTGGTTTGCAGGACCAGCGCCATGTCCGGCCCTGGCACCGCGTAGACCACGACCAACGCTGCGATATAGACCGCCAGCAGGTGTGCGGAAATCATCTGAGCCTCCTGTTTTCAAGGGTTCTATCTTGCTATCGGCGGCGGAGGGTTTGCTGGCGAATTTCTGGCTTCCTGGTCACGTCTTTGGAGGATTACGCTAATATTGCGGCTTCAAGCCCAGCTTCCCCCTATTTCAGCGCAGCCCCGCTCCAAGCCATGACCTCCGAGCTCGACAAGACAGACCGCGCGATCCTCGCCGCGCTGCAGAATGACGGCCGCATGTCGAATGCGCGGCTCGCCGAAACGGTCGGGCTGAGCGAGACGCCCTGCGCGCGCCGTCTCAAGCGCCTCGAGAGCGACGGCTATATCGAACAGTACCGCGCGATGCTCTCGCGCTCCGCGCTCGGCTTCGGCGTCGTCGCGTTCGTCTATGTGCGCTTCGCGGTGCACGACCGCGCGGTGGCGACCCGCTTCGAGCGCGAGGTGCAGGCCATCCCGCGCATTCTCACGTGCCACAACGTGTCGGGCAGTGCCGATTACATCCTGCAAGTGGTGGCGCGCGACCTCGACGATTACGGCAGCTTCATGCGCGACGAGATGCGCAGCCTGCCAGGCGTGACATCGGTGGAGTCGGCGTTGTCGTTGCGGGAAGTAAAGGCCAACGGCGGTTTGCCGCTGTCCTGAGCACGAACGTGGCATAGTCACCCCTTTGAAACGGCGTGAGCCGACCAGACGAACACGGAGTTTTCATGGACCACGAAAAGGCGCGAGCCGAAGAATCAGCCGCGATGGAGCGTGTATTGACCGCGACCCAACGGGTGCAGTCGGCCTTTGCGTCGCTGCAATCACAATTCCCGCCCGCTGGCAGCGGCAAGCCTTCACAGTTCGCGTTGCAAACGTTCGACGCCGCGTTGCAGGAACTCGAAGACGCCCAGGCGGCATTCGACGAATTGCTCGGCGATCTGCTCGACGGCAATCGCTGAACGGGAAAACCAGCCGCCTGTTTCGCCGTGGGCGCAGCGCTCATCGAGCGGCGCGTTGCTCGTGCGTTTCCATCGCGGCCCTTTGCGCCAGCGTCGACGAAAAAATGCTTCGTTTAACGAAGCATTCCGATGTCTGACTGCGCATGCACCGCGCTATCGCGGCTTACGGAACAGCACAGCGTGAGTTGCACATACCCGCGTTAACGCGCGTGCGTTTCGACAACCGGCTCACAAAGAATCGGGAAGTTGACCGAATTCGCGATATAGCACTTCTCGTGCGCCACGTGATGCAAATGCGTGGCCTGTTCGATATCGCCCCCCGCCCGAATCACGACGTGCGGCCGCAGAACGATTTCTGAAAAGCGGCCTTGCTGCGCGCTGTCGAGCATGGTGCCTTCGGCGTCGTCGCGATACTCGAGCACCACGATGCCGGCATCCGCGCAAAGATGCAGATACCAGAGTTTGTGACACGCGCAAGCCGAAGCGACCAGCAGGTCCTCCGGATTCCATCGGTTGGCGTCGCCGAGAAAAGCCGCATCCGACGACCCCGGGATGGCCGGCTTGCCGCCCGCCGTAATCAGATGATCGCGGCCGTAATCGCGGTACCCCGAGGTGCCGCTGCCGCGGTTGCCCGTCCATTGCACCGTTACTTTGTATTTGTGCTGGCCGTATGCCATGCCTTGCTCCTTGTCGTCGGAAAACCGCTTGCCGGATGGGCATTTTATACGCGGTATTCACAACAATCGGCGCGACCTCCGCGAACGTGACGAAACCGGTCTAGCGAAGCGGCGCCGCCTTGCCGGTCACGTTCGGCGCGCGCGGGTCGGGGTTCATATCGAGGCTCGTGCCGTTTGCCCGCATATTGTTGAGCGCCGGACCCGAACTGCTACGGCCTGTTACGCCCGCGGACATTCCAACGCCCGGCGTCGGGCTCAGGCCCGTTCCTGCGCCCGCCCCTATCCCCGCGGCGGCGCCCGTGTTGTTCGTGCCGCCCGGCTGCGCACCGCTCATACCGGCGCTGGCGTTACCTGACTGCTGCGCATCGGCGGCGCCCGCGATACCGACCAACAGCGCTGTCAACGTCACCGCAATACTGCCCGTTACGATCTTCATAGCTCACTCCGTCACATCATCGAATTGTCGCGAGCGCAATGCCGCGCAAAACGGCGCGCTCGATACGTATGACGACGCGCGCGCTGCTTCGTTCAAGTGCGCACAATCACGGGCCAACCCGCGATGCGCGATAATCGACACCTTTTTTCACCCGCCACGCCGATGACGACCCCCGCCTTCGCCCCCTTCCAGGATCTGGCCCGCACCCTGCTGCCGCACGCCTTCGACAAGGACAACGGCGACGGCTCGCACGACACCTCGCATCTGCAGCGGGTCTGGAAGAACGCGGCGGCGATCCACGCCGAGGAAGGCGGCGACGCGCAGGTGCTGTTCGCATCGACGTTGCTGCACGACTGCGTCGCCGTGGAGAAGAGTTCGCCGTTGCGCGCCCAGGCGTCGCGCCTGTCCGCCGACAAGGCAGCCGGCGTGCTGAGGTCGCTCGGCTGGCCGGACGCGAAAGTCGAGGCCGCCGCGCATGCCATCGCGGCGCACAGTTTTTCTGCGGGCATCGCGCCGGCTACGCTCGAAGCGAAGACGTTGCAGGATGCCGACCGGCTCGACGCGATCGGCATGTTGGGCGTGGCGCGCTGCTTCTACGTGGCGGGGCGGCTGGGCCGCGCGCTGTACGACCCGGGCGATCCGCTCGCGCTGCAACGTCCGCTGGACGACGCGCGCTATACCCTCGACCATTTCCATACCAAACTGCTGAAGCTCGCGTCCGGTTTCCAGACAGCGACCGGCGCACGCATGGCTGCCGTTCGCCACGCACGGCTAAAGCGTTTCGTAGACGAATTCACGGAAGAGATCTGAGCGTGAAAGGCCGCGTGGGCAACGGATGAACCGTTTCGCTGCGCGGACCCTGAGGGCTCCCAGGCCTGCGGCAAACCAGGCATCGGCAAGATCGTCCGGCAAGTCGCATGAAAGGGCAAAGTTCCCGCGACCTGGAACGCGCAAGCATCCAGTCCCGCGACCACGAGCGCCCCTCGCCGTCGCCCCCCTCGCCGAGCGCTTCAGGCATCTCCATCCGCCTTTCACGTACCGCCCGCCGAAAAGCAATAACGCCATCCTCCCGAGCGTTATGATCGATCGTTACGCCAGCACCGCCGATCGCGCACGATGGAGCATGCCTACATCCACCTTCTGCACCAGCTAGCCGGCCACTCGGCCTGGATGCTCACGGTCGTCTTCCTCGCGGCCTTTCTCGAAGCCCTCGCCGTCGTCGGCACGTTCGTCCCCGGCAGTACCGCGATGTTTCTCGCCGGCGCGCTGACCGGCACCGGTTCGCTGAGCCTCGGCTGGGTATTCGTGTGGGCATTGGCCGGCGCGATTGCCGGCGACGGCATGAGCTTCTGGCTCGGCAGCCGCTACAAGGAACGGATCGTCCGGCTGTGGCCGTTCCGCAGACACCCCGAACTGCTCGACGCGGGCCACCGCTTCTTTCGCAAGCATGGCGCGAAAAGCGTCGTGCTCGCGCGCTTCATCGGGCCGTTGCGGGCCATCGTGCCGGTCGTCGCGGGCATGCTCGGCATGCCGCCGCTGCGCTTCTACGCGATGAACGTGCTATCCGCGTTGCTGTGGGCACCCGCCCATATCCTGCCGGGCGTGGTGTTCGGCGCGTCGGTGCTGCTGGCCGGCGCGGTGTCGTTCCGGCTCGTCGTGATTCTCGCGCTGCTCGTGTGCATCGTCTGGCTCAGCTTTCGCGGCGCGGGCTTCCTGCTCTCGCACGCGAATGCATGGTCGAGCGCGGCGGGCCGCCATCTCGGCGACTGGGCGTGCCGGCATCCGGGGCCGCTCGGCCGCGTCGCGCGCAAGATGCTCGATCCCCACACGCCGGACGCGACCTACATCCTCGTGACCTCGCTGATCGTGCTGGTGGCCGGCGCGCTTTTTATCGGCGTGCTGGGCGACGTCGTCAGCGGCGATCCGCTGACGGCCGTCGATCTGTCCGTCTATCACTTTCTGCAATCGGTGCGCACGCCCTGGAGCGACAGCGTTCTCGCCGGTCTCGAGACGCTCGGCAGCGGCGTCACGCTGATGGCGCTGATCGCGATGGTCGTGGTGTGGATGCTGTGGGAGCGGCGCTGGCACACCATCGGCTACTGGCTCGCGGCGGTGGTGTTTTCCCAATTGCTGATCTTTGGGCTGCAGTTCGCGATGCATCGCGCGCCGCCCAATGAACTGATGACCGCTCACTACGTGTTTCCGAGCAACCACGTCGCCGCGACGGTCATCGTGTATGGCTTTCTCGCGTTCCTGCTGGCGCGGCGGGTCGGCATGCTGACGGGCGTGCTGGTGGCCGCCGGCAGCACGATCGTGGTGATCGTGGTCGCGCTCGCCGGCGTGTACTTCGGCCGCTACTGGCTCTCCGATGCGATCGGCGGCGCCGCGCTCGCGTACGCGTGGGTGGCGCTCGTCGCGCTGACGGCGATGTGGCGGCATCCGCAGGCGCCGCCGCCGCGCACCTTCATGCCCGCGGTGGTGCTGGCGGTCATACTGCTCAGCGTGGGGGTGCAGTTCGGCATCAATCCGCCAGCGCCGCCTGCCAGTGCGCAGCACGCGGCGCCCGTGCTGGTCACGCAGTCCGAGTGGACGCTCTCGCTGTGGAAGCGCCTGCCGTGTTATCGCTCGGATATGGGCGGCGACCGCAAGGAGCCGCTCACGCTGCAGTGGGTGTCGGACCTCGATTCGATCCGTGGACAACTGCGTGCCCGGGGATGGGTCGAGGGCACCGACGTGTCCGCGCACAGCCTGCTCTCGCTCGCATCGCCCGATGTCGCTGCGGTCTCGCTGCCGGTCTTGCCCAAGCTCAATAACGGGGTGCCTTCGTCGCTGGTCTTCATGCGGCCCGGCGATACGCGCGCCGAACGCGACGTGCTGCGCCTGTGGCCGAGCGGTTATGCCGTGACGAGCGGCAACACCGCCACGCCGCTGTGGGTCGGCGCGCTGGCGCACGAGCGGCTTTCGCGGCCGACGTGGCCCATCAACATTCTGCGGGTGGACAGGCAGGCGGCTGCTTTCGATGCGCGCGGGAAACCGGGCGCCGGATTCGGCGCCGCGATTCTGGCCAAGGTGGATTGTCACGGCGTGCCGGTGTCGTTGCTGGCGTCGCCCGTGGAATGAGCCGCGGGAGGGCGGCCGTTTGGTGCGGGCGCGCACAGTGCGCACGTTCGTTGGACCACCTGACAATTCGTCTTGCGCTCAAGGAGTTAGAGCGATTGGCCAGGACTTGTCCACAAGGATATGAACATTTTCTGTGGATAAGCCTGGCAGTGCGGATGGCATTCTTCCGTGGCGTCGTTTTGTGCCCTTGCCCTATGTCTCCATGGTCGGCAAGCATGCCGAAGCGTTCGGACTGCGCACGTCCCGCACGCTCCACAAGGCCCCCACCGAAGTCCATTCCTGTCGAATGGCTGTCAATCGCGAGCCCCTCGCCAAACCCGCCCGACCAGCCGACCGTCGAGCCATCCCCGCGTCAGCTTCACGCCACCGTCGACCGGTATGCCGGGACCCGTGCGATTCCGAGGAGCGAGACGTGGCGTCGTTCCGCTGTTCCTCGTTGGCTCGCCCAGGTCAGGCACGACCTGTCTGTGCGGCGTCCTCAATGTGCGCCCGCTGATTCAACCGACCAACGAGTGCCGGGTCTTTGCACGGGCTCAAAGACACACTGAAAATTGGCAGCAACCGGCCGGGCCTGCTGAGTTCCGCGTGCCGTGAGCGCTTTGGCCGGTTCAGCCGGCGCATGCTGCTGGCGCTCGCGGGAAATGCAGCGACGCATCTGGGGTATGCGGCCGCGTAAACCTGGTATGCCTACGGATCGGTCAGCATCAGCCTCCCCTCGGACACCCGCCGTCCCCTCCTCCCGCAAAGCGGAAAACATTCACACCTGTCATCCACGTGTCGCTCGCATCGTCGGGAGAAGCTAAGATAAGCGCTGGCCTATCGGGCCCGACGACGATATCAAGGAGACGACGGTGGAACGCTTCACGGCCGGACAACTCGATGAATACGCCGCGACATTCGAGCGTGACGGCATGGTCATCCTGCGGCGCCACTTCGCGAAGGCGACCCTCCACGCGTGGCGCGCGGCGTTCGCCCCGCTACTCGAAGAACGCATTGCATCGAATGCGACCGCCGTGCGCGGCGCGAACCGGCACTACATCACGCTGCCGTTCAGCGGCGTGTTCGCCGATGAAAGCATCTTCTGCGATCCGGACGTGCTCGGCATTGTCGAGCGAGTCGCGGGCGACGACCCGGTGATGTGCCAGCTCGCCACCGACACGCCGCTGAACGGCTCGACGTATCAGGATATCCATCGCGATACGCCGGCCCTCTTCGACGGGATGCCGGAAACGCCTTCCTTCCAATTGGCTGTCAATTTCCCGCTGTGCGACGTCACGCCGGAAAACGGTCCGTTCGAGACCACGCTCGGCACCCATCGTATGCGCGCCGAGGACGCGATGAATGCCTGGCGCGAAGGCCGCCTGCCCTTGCACGCAATTCCGATGGAGCTTGGCGACGTGATGATCCGCGACGTGCGCGCTCTGCATCGCGGCACGCCGAACGGGACCGACGCGCCTCGTCCGATGGTGGTGATCGGCTACAGCAGGAGCTGGTACTTCCGTCCCGAGGTGCACATCGACGTGCCCGTCGCGGTAGATGAACAGTTGAGTCCGCGCGCGAAGCGGCTGCTTCGCCACATGCCGCGGGTCGATCAGGCGGACGGCGCGTCGGCGCCCGAGCAGTACCGGAAATTCGCCTACTGATCGCACTGGAGTACCGTCCCGGCCTGCCGTTCAAAGCGGCGAGAGTGCCGGGCGAGATTGTGACAGCCCCCCCCTCTGGAGAAGCGTGTATGCCCTCACGCCCGGACCCGCTCTTCGCCGTCGCCGAGCGGCTGATATTGAGCCTGTACGACGGCGGTGTATTGTCGCCCGCCGTGCTGGAACGTGTGATTGCCTCGCTCGCCGGGACCCGGTGGGAGACTCGTCCCGGCTCGCACGCGAACGACCAACGCTCATTGCCGGAAGTCGTGGTCTCGGTCATGATGCCCGGCAACGCACTCGACAATGTCGAGCAGGATTACGCGGCTGTGATCGACCATATCGTCGGCGCGGCGAAGGAAGCCGCGCGGCCGGCCAGGAGCGGCGACAGGCGCGCTCCCGGCAAGCCGCGCAAAAGCTCCGCGGCCCCGCCAATCGAGAACGACGATGACCCGGACTCCGAACTGCTTGAACAACTGGCAGGGACACGCGCTACGTCGAACAAAAAGCCGAAGCCGTCTCGCACCGGTCGCAATACTCGGGCGGGTTCCGGCTTCAACCCTCTGCAAAACGCGGCCCCCCCGAGGAAGCGCTAACGATGTCGACCGAAGCTCTTGTCGACGCGACGCTCGCACTGACGAACCTCAACGGACATCCCACCATTCGTTCGTTGCAGAAATGCAACGGCGATCAGATTCTTCGCGCACCCTTGCGGTTCGAGTAGAAGAAGTTCTGCGCAAATCTTTTTTTCACTTGCGCAATTCATCGGACTGGCTGGCAGAATCAGCTAGTACCCACGCCCGGAGAAGATACCGGTCAATCAATCGATCGACGCTGAAGAAACGCGGTCGCCGCACAAGAACCTCGGGAGTACCGGTATTTGAAAGCAGGAGAGCCGATCACCGACATGTATTGGCGCTTCTGTCGTTGATAACACATGCCCCTAATTTTTTTACCCAACGGCCCGCTTTAACGCTATCGTTTCACTGCAACCCGAATTCGTAGATCAATGGGAGTTCCGTGTGTGGAATCGATTGATGTTTCGAGTAAAGAAAGGCGGCAAATTTATTGTCGGCGGCAAACACTCATATGTGTCGGGGTTATCTCTAGGAATAAGCGCGTTGGTGTTGTGCTATCCGGCGTTCAGCTTTGCCGGCGTTGCCGTCCTGCGTCCGCCGCGCGAGGCACTGTCGAGCGCCCCACTCGAAGTCACGATTCTCTATTCCGGCGATCAGCCGGACGGCTCGGAATACAACGTTCCCGCCCAATTGAAAGTCGCCGTTAGCAACATCGACGTCATACCGACTCCATTGATGCTCACTCGCGATAGCGGCACGCCCAATCACATCAAGCTGGCAACGGGCGATCTCAAAGCGGTCCGCTATCGCGGCACGTGGCCCAAATGGGCTCGCGGCGCGATGAAGATCGATATTCCCGAGCTCGATGCTTCCCCCTCTTTCGTGATGCTCACCCGTCCGCCCAACGCCGGCAAAACGACGGAACTGGCTGCATCGGAAGGCGCACCGGGCACGCCGGCTCAGGTGTCGACTATCGCGGAACAGCCCGCGAGCACCTTCCCTGTTTCACCCGCGCCGGCACCCGCCCGCGCCGATGTACCCTCACCGGAGGTGAATAGCTTCCTGAGCCGTTTCTCCGCATTCGAACCCATGTATTTCGCCGATGGCTCGAATGGAGAGAACCTCGCGAGGTTTCAGTTGAGTTTCAAGTTCCGCGTGGTCATCCCGGACGACCCGCGCTCGAAACGTTTCGTCGACAACCTGTACTTTGGGTATACGCAAACTTCGCTGTGGGATCTCGGCGAGTACTCCGCGCCCTTCCGCGACACGAGCTACATGCCTCAATTGTTCTATTCTCTGGACGACACGGGCTGGAAGAGTTCGCTATTCAGCAAGATGAGTCTGATGGCGGGCTACGGTCACGAATCGAATGGCCGCGACGGTCCGGAATCGCGTGGCATCGATATTTTATTCGTGCGCCCCACGTGGGAGTTCGGCGACCTGAATGCCAACCATCTGACCGTGTCGCCGAAGTTCTATTACTACGTGCATATCGCGGGCGAGAACCACGATATCGCGGACTACCGCGGCTACGTGGATCTATTGCTCAAGTACGGCAGTACCGATGGCTGGCAACTGGCCACCACGTTGAGAAAAGGCACGAAGTCCACCAAGGGCAGTATCGATACACAGTTCACCTATCCGTTGGCAAAGCTGGTCAACAGCGCGTGGGGCGGCTATCTGTGGGTCGGGTTCTTTACGGGTTATGGCGAGGATATTCTCGACTACAACCAGCATCGATGGATTGCGCGAATCGGGTATAGCATCACGCGGTAGTGAGTGGGTGAGAGAGCATTCTGGCAAATACCCGCCACGGCCAGTTTCGGATGCGACGACACGCGGATAACGACCCGAAAGAAGGGCCGCCCGACGAAGCGGCCCTTCGCATTGATAGGCATGCCAACCAAAATAACATGATCGGCGGCTCACCACGTCGGTCGCCGCGGCGTTCGCGGCACCTGCCGTCACGGCTTGCGCGTTGACCGGAGCCGCCAGCGCCGACCGCTTGCGCGGCCAATGTGGAAACCGTCAGCTGGAGTGCGAGGCGGCGCGAATCGGAATGTGGGACAGTTGATCTCGTAGCGGCGGTTAGGGTGATCAGCGACAGTATGGACGACCCCCCCAAGCCGCGCTACGCCAAGGCCCCCGCGCGGCCTCGGGCTCCGGCGTCCAGGCTCGCACGGCGGAACATCCGCGTTATCGTTCGGTCATTTGTTCCGCTCCCGCGCGATGCCATTTGCATCGACGGCAGGGCGCTATTGCCCCACGAGCCTGTCAAAAAAGCCGGACGCCCAGACGCCTCTCACCCTATTCGTAGTCAATTCATCTCCGCTTGCCGGTTCACCGACAATAACTCCGACGCGCTGACTCGCTGAACGCCGGACTCAATGCTCTGTGAACGAACAGACGGGCACACAACAGCACTTTTCTCTAGAGTTGAAGGGTCGCCCGTCAATCCTGACCGGCAACATTCCGCTGATTTAGCAGCGTAATTCCAACATTAGGGAAATCCAATGAAAACTTCTGTTCTCAAGGAAGTGTCGACCCATTCCGAACCGCACGCCGGGCTGAATTTGCATCTGAATAGTGCACCGCTGGCACTCAAAAACACCATTCACCCTGAACAGATCCGGGATAACCTGCCCGCGGGTCACGGCGGAGTCGGCTTTTTATTTCACGCTACGGATTGGGATACGCTTTCATTTTCTTTTCACAATGTCAAGCATCGAAACGCATCATTTGAAGAGGAGCTTTGGAATACCAAACCTTTTATTGCATCGCCGATCTATTCGGGATCCCAGGTCATCGGAGCGAATATCGCCTGTCCGGTGCCGCTCGAAATGTGGCTCGGCAGTCCACGCGGCATCAAGCGGTTCCGGGAGACGCAATTTTTCCCGGCTCTGGAACTGGCGAGGCAAGCGGGTCTGAACATGCTGGCGATGGGCGCGTCCACGCCGTACGCGTGCAACTACGGCGCCCTGCCGCGCCATACGAAACCGCCCCACATCACGACGGGCCACGCGGCCACGGCGGCGATGCTCAAGGACTGGGCGGTCCATTGCTGCAACGAGCTCGACCTCGAATTCGGCAACACCAGGCTCGCCCTTTTCGGGGCGGCCGGACGGCTCGGCGCGACGGTGGCCAAGTATCTGCTCTACAAGGATGCCCCGCAAGAGCTGGTGCTGATCGACCTGCCCGACAAACTCAATCTGCTCACCGAACAGGCCAAAGAACTGCTGGCATCGGACCTGCTGGGCAAGTCGCGGGTATCGGTGCATACGTTCAGCCCCGATACGCCGCTGCCGCGGTTCGACGGCGCGATCCTCGCGAGCAGCACCAGCGTGCCCTACCTCACCGCGTCCGACCTCGGACGCGCGCAGTTCTGGATCGACGACTCCCATCCCCGGGCGGCGAGCGTCGAGGCCGAACTCGCGTCACGCGGCCAGACGCTATATATTGAGTGTTTCGCCCGTGGTCCCGCCGGACTCGACACCACCTTCCCGTTCAGGCTGCCGTCCACGCGCGACTGCTATACCTGCTTCGCCGAGGGCTACTCCGCCTGGCAGGAAGGCATTGCGTCCGATTTCATCATCGGCAGTCCGCCCGTGTGGTCTGTCTCTTATACTCACGGTCTCTTGAAGACGTACGGGTTTTCGGTCGGCCCTTTCCACGGGAAAAACGGCTCGCCGATCAGCCTCGAAACACAACAACGCAGCAACCCTGAATTGATGGGGTCGTAATATCAACGGAGGCCTGATGGCGATATCGCGCGAAAACATGCGGGATATGCTTGAACGAAGCAGGTTTGCAATTCGATGGGGGGGCGCACTTGGCCTCCTGTGCCACCCCATCTATTACGTCGTGTGGACCTATATCCTGCCGCAGCCATACGACAATCTTCTGCTCCGGTTGAGCGCGGCGTTCATCTGTATTCCATTGCTTTTTCAAGCGTACTGGCCAAAGCGGTTTAACCATTACCTGCTGATTTACTGGCATTGCGCGCTGATCTACGTATTGCCATTCGTTTGCACATTCCTTACGGTCAGGAATTCATTCTCCACGATGTGGATGATGACCGAAGTCATGATGGTCTTCATTCTGGCGCTCTGTATCGACAACCCACTTTTGCTGATCGCGTGTATCGGCATTGGCGCACTGTCCGGCACGCTGGCGGCGGTCGTGTCGTCGCCGGAGCCGATCGTGCTCGCCGCGGACGACAAGTCGAATCTCGCAGTGATGCCGGTGGTCGTTCTGTGCAGCATGGCCTTCAGTCACGCGATCAGCAAAGGACGCATCTTCGTCGAAAAGAACCGTGCGCTGCAGGCACTCGCGGGTTCCATCGCGCATGAAATGCGCAATCCTCTGAGTCAGTTGCGGCACGTTCTGGATCGCGTGGAAGAAGCGCTGCCCGTCACCACGGAATCCAGCCGCGCGCCCGCTTTGTCGCACGAGAATGCGGCCTCGTTGTACGGTCATCTCGCCCACGGACAGTTGTCGATCGAGCGCGGCCTGCGCATCATCGCCATGACGCTCGACGAAGTCAGCGCGAAGTCCATCCGCTCGGACCGGCTGATCTATCTGAATGCGGCGGCCGCCACGCGCAAGGCGCTGGAAGAATACGGCTTCGACGACGATAAGGCGCGCGCCAAGGTCAGCCTCGTGGTGAAGGAGGATTTCGTCTTCAAGGTCGACGAAACGGTCTATCTCTTCACGCTGTTCAATCTGATCAAGAACGCGCTCTATCACATCGCCACGCATCCGCTCGCCACGCTCACGCTCACCGTCGACAAGCAGTCTGTGATCGTTCGCGACACGGGCGCCGGTATCGCGCCCGAGATCCTGCCGCATCTGTTCGAGCCGTTTCGCACGGCGGGCAATTCGGGCGGCACGGGGCTGGGACTCGCGTATTGCCAGCGCGCCATGCACGCGTTCGGCGGCACGATCGCCTGCCGGTCGGAACTCGGCAGGTTCACAGAGTTCGTGCTGCGCTTTCCGGTCGTCTCGAAGGACGAAGCCGACGATTACGAGCGCAGGATTTTCGAACGCGCGGCGCCGGTCTTCCAGGGCAAGCGCATTCTCATCGTCGATGACGACGCCGGTCAGCGGGCAAGAACCCGTCGCGCGTTGACGAAGGCAGGCGCCTATGTGAGCGAGGCGGAAAACGGCGAGATCGCGTTGACGACGCTGCGGCGCTCGTCGCCCTACGATCTCGTGCTGATGGACATCAGCATGCCGGTGCTGGACGGCTACGCCGCCACCGAGCGGATTCGCGCCGACCACGAGTGTCCGAATCGCAGCGTGCTGATTGCCGCCTATACGGCCGAGCCCGGCAACGCGGTGCGCGTCCATGCGCGGCGAGCCGGCATGGATGAAATCATCAGCAAATCGGCCAGCGTGCAGGAATTGATCAGCGCGTTGCAGGCGCTCTTCGAGAACGGCGCCCGCCACCATCTGAGCCAGCGATCCGACGGCTTCGCCGGCAAATCGATTCTGATTGCCGACGACGACACGTACAGTCGACTCATCTCCAAAGCCTATCTGGAACGCTGCGGGGCGACCGTCCTCGAGGCGGAACATGGTCAGGCCGTGCTGGCCCGTCTGCAGGAGGACGGGGTGATCGACGCGATCCTGATGGACATCAACATGCCGGGCATGAGCGGCGTCGAAACCACCGCGTCGATTCGCGCGCGCACCGACGCCTATGCGCAGGTGCCGATCATTGCGTTGACGGGCCAATCCGACATCGAGTCCGTGCAGGCGTGCCTCGCCGCCGGCATGAATGAAGTCATGATCAAACCCGTGCAGGCGGGCTCGCTTCACGCGTGCCTGACGAGACAGTTCGCGCCGCAAAGCGCATCGGACTCGCCGGACGCATCGGCGCAACAGGATTTGCCGGCAACACCGGAGTCTGCCGGCCAGCTTGCGCCGATCCCCGATGACGATCTGCTCGACGAGGAACACCTCGAAGAACTGGTCGCGCTCGATCTGCTCGACGAAACGTTCCTCAACGGCATCGAGCAGATTCGCTCGCTGATCGCGCGGCTCACCACCAGCGTCGCGGCGCTCGACATCAAAGCGACGCACAGCGCATTGCACGTCCTGCTTGGCGTCAGCGGCAATATCGGCGCCAAGGCGCTGCATCGATTCGCGCGGCAGATCTATCCGCGCGTGATTGACGGCGAATGGCCCACGGAGCCCGACTGGCTCGCGCACATCGGCACGTTGGGCGGGCGTTCGGCCGACGCGCTGCAGAAGTATTACGCGTCGGCCAAAGCACGCCACGATCATCGGGATGCGTTGAGCGATTAACAGTGCGGCGCGAACGGAAGGGTTATCGCGTGCGCCGCCTCACTAGCCGCCGTCTTGCAGTCGGCCTTTCGGTTGGGGAAAGCCCATCGTGACCGTGGTCCCCTCACCGAGCGTGGACTCGATCCGCAGGCAGCCGCCAAAAGACTGCATGATGCGGTTGCAGAAGATCATGCCCATGCCGTGACCGCCCGCGCCGGCGTAAGTCGTGACCGGGTCCAGCAGCAACCGCGCCTTGATCTCCGGTGCAATGCCGGGGCCGTTGTCGCACATGCGGATCTCGGGCTCGGGGCTGTCCACCACTTCGAGGCGCAGTGCGGGAGCCGCCGTGCCTTCGAGCGCGCGCAGCGCATTGGACAGCAGCGAAGACAGCACGAGCGCCACGCAATTGGGCATCGCACGCACCACGAAATCGCCGCGCACATCGACCTGTATCCCGTCGCGCTGCGACCCGACGAACGGATAGGTGTCGAGCAACGTGGCGATCAGGCGCGTCGCCCTGACCTCGCGAATGCCGCCCTCCTGCGCGGACTGCTGGCCGCCGCTTTTGTGCACCGTCTCCCAGAACGACGAGATCAGCGTGAGGCAATACTGCGCATTGTTCAGCATCGATCTGGCCGCGTGACCGATCTCCTGCTGGCGTTGCGGATCGTACTGCTCGGCCACGTCGGTTTCGACGGAGCGCGCAAACAGCGAGATCGTGGCGAGCGGCGTATTCAGTTCGTGCGCGAGGAACGCCAGCGTTTCGTCCATCGCCAGGAGCCGCTGCTGCCGGGTTTCCCGCTCGGCGTAGCGCGCAATGGCCAGTTGCAGGACTTCCCGAACCTTTTCCGTGCGCAGCGGTTTTTCGAGGATACGGAACACCTCGCCGTTATTGACCGTCTGCAACAGCATGTCCTTGTCGGCGTACGCGGTCACGAGAATCCGCACGATCTGCGGATATTCCTGCGCCACCTGGCGCAGCAGGTCGTCGCCGTCGCGCCCGGGCATGCGGTAGTCGGTCACGAGGACGGCGATCTCGGCGCCGTGCTCGCTCAGCACGGCGATCGCCTCGTCTGCGCTCTGCGCGACGTGCACGCAGTAGTCCGCGCGGATCGCGCGGGCGAAGTGATTGCGCGACAACTCCTCGTCATCGACGAAGAGGATGGAAAACGGGGGCTGCGTGGTATCGCTCATTGCATTCTCGGCGGATCGCGGCAGGTAAAAATTGAAGCGGGCAACCTGGCGGGTGATGAAAACGAAGTTCGCCAGGATCATAGCGAAAGCTTGAGCGCCTGAGGGTTTCCGTTGCTGATTCGCACGGTCCGGTTTGGGCTGCAATCCTGCGCATTGTGCCTGAACTGCCATGCGGGGCGCCTCGTGCTCTCGCCCGGTGAAATACGCGAGCTTCAACCGGGCGCTATTGCGCCGCTCGATGCGTCTATGCGTAGTGGGTTGCGTGATGACCAGGAACGCGGCGCACTGTGCGACCGGTTCGGAATGGCTGCGGCTCGTGAGTCCGCGAGCAGGCGCGAAGCGCGTGCTGCGACCGCCGGCGTCGGCGGTTCATGCGCGGCTTTCAATGCTCAGGCTGTGGCCTGTTTGCGTTCACGCTGGAGTGAACGGCGCGGTACGGGGTTGTCGAGGTGTTCCTGCGCGCCCTATCCGCCCGGCGTCGCGGACGCGGATGCCGTAGTCGAAGCGCCCGCCGCTTCGGCCCGCTTCGTCGTGAAGTTCCAGCGCAGCGCCGTGGCCGTATCGACCGGCGCGGGCAGAAGACCCGCGCGGTAGAACGTGTCGGCGATCTTTTGCTGCTCGCCGAAATTCGCCACATCCACGGCGCGCACGGCATAGCTGCGGCGTCCGTTCGCACGTTCGATCGTGGCCGCGTCCAGCCCCCATACCGGCGCGAGCAGCTTCGCGGCATCGTCGGGATGGGCGCGAACCCATACGCCCGCCGACGTCAACTGCGCAAAAACTGTGCTGATCACATCCGGGTGCGCCGCGGCGAAACTGCTCGACGCGAGGTAGTACCGTTGATACGACGCGAGGCCTTCGCCATTGGCGAGAATGCGCACGTCGGGCGCCTTGTCGACCGACGCGACGTACGGGTCCCACGTAATCCACGCGTCCACGCTGCCGCGTTCGAACGCGGCCCGTCCGTCGGCGGGCGTCAGATAGCTGATGCGCACGTCGGCCGGCGTCAGGCCCGCTTTGGCGAGCGCGGCCAGCAGCAGATAATGGCTGCCCGCCGCCTTGGTCACCGCTATGCGCCGGTCCTTCAGATCGGCCAGCGTATGCAGCGGCCCGTCCCGCTTCACGATGATGGCCTGCGCGCCCGGCGAAGGCGCTTCCTGCGCGACATACACGAACCGTGCATGCGCGGCCTGAGCGAACACCGGCACGGTATCGGCGACATCGGCACTGAAGTCGACCGCGTCCGCATTGAGCGCTTCGGTCAGCGGCAAGCCGCTCGCGAACTCGTTCCAGCTAATGGTCACGCCGAGCGGCGCCAGCGCCTGTTCGAGCGAGCCGCGCGCTTTGAGGATCGTGATGAGCGTCGACGACTTCTGGTAGCCGATCCGCAGTTTCACCGGCGTCGGCGGATGAGCGGCGGTTTGTGCGTGGGCGGCGCTCATGAGGAGCGCCGAAGTCAACGTCGCGCGGGCGAGCAAACGAAAGAGTGAAAATGTCACGGCTCGAAATTCCGGTGGGGTCAATCCGACAAGACCTCGATCGTAGCAATGCCGGATCGCACGGATAAGCGAGCGTTTTTTCTATGCTTAGCAGGTAAAGGCATAACGACGCCGGCCTGCTTCGCACGCATGAAATCAGAAGAACAGCAGTGCGCGCAGTTCGATGCTTCGGCGCGGGGGTGCATCCGCCGCCGACGTCGGATCGTCGAATGCCGAATGCGCGGTGAGCCGCGCAATCGAATCGCCCGCGGAATCGTAGATTTTCAGCAGCAGGAATTCGTCGGGCGTCATGTGCGGGAAGTAATACCAGCGGTGCCGCGGATTGAACACCAGCGCATAGGTCTCGCCGACCTTGTCCGGATAGACGAGGTCCGACGCAACCAGATCGTTCAGCGCGATGCTGCGCGAATCGCACAGCGCAAGCGGCGACGATTGCACGGTTTCGCCGATGGGCCGCCACAGGTTGACGATCGCCACGCGCCCTTGCAGCAGACGCTGCGCTTCGCCCGCCGGCAGATGATCGCGCACGCGGCGCGGCCCGGACACGAAGGTCTGGTCGTTATGGATGTATTTGACCGGCTCGCGCACGCCTTCGGCACGCCGAGGCTTGCCGTCACGCAGCGTGTGATCGAACACCACCACGCGCCGCGCGCCGGTGGCCTGCTTGAGCAGGGCTTCTGCTTCGAGGTAGTAGATGGATTCGATCCGCGCCGCGTCGGAGAAATCGCTCAGCGCGCTCGCATGCCGATGCAGTTCGAAGCCGTTACGGTCGAGCGACAACCCGCCTGGCGGCGGCGCTACGCGCGCATTCGCAATCCGCACCCGATGCGACCGGTATACCCCGCTGCGCTTCGGCACACCCGGCGGCGGCTCGTACTGGTACGACACGGGTTTCTCGCCGGTGAATTCGAGGTAGTTCAGCTCGGCTTCGATCGCCGCGGCCGACGCAGGCGCATCGATGACGATATCGCTCATGTTCACGTCCCCATCACGCTAAAACGATTCATTGAAGGGCCGCAGATCGATTTCCTGCGACCACGCACTGCGTCCCTGACGATGCAGATACCAGTAAGCCTCCGCGATATCCGCCGGATCGAGCAGGCCATCCGGGCCGCGCTCGGCAACCCGCTGCGGCGCGGAAGCGCGCAGACGCTCGCCGTCGATGCCGCCATCCACCACCACATGCGCAACGTGGATATTGCGCGGACCGAATTCACGCGCAAGACTCTGCGTGAGAGAACGCAAGCCGGCCTTGGCCGAGGCGAACGCCGCAAACGGTGGACGTCCCCGCAGCGATGCGGTCGCGCCGGTAAAAAACAGCGAGCCGCGCCCGCTCTCCAGCAACGGTTGCAGCGCCGCGCGGGCAAACAGGAACGCGCCGAACGTCGTGACACGCCAGGCCGCTTCGAACTGCGCCGGCGTGAGTTCGAGCGTAGGGGCGCGCGTCGCGCCGGCGGCGTTGAAAATGGCGACTTCGAGCGTGCCGGCATCGGCGAGTTGCCGGGTGATCGCGGCCAGATCGTTTTCGCTGCTGACATCGCCGGGCAATGCAAGCGCGTGGCCGCCTGCGCCGCGAATTTCGCCGGCCAGCGCGTCGAGCCGCTCGCGCGAACGCCCGGTCACGCCGACCGTGAAGCCCTCGCGGGCGAAGCGGCGCGCGAGCGCGGCGCCGAGTCCGGCGCTCGCGCCGACTCCGGCTATCCACGCGAGACGCGTGGCGTCATGTTTGAACTCAAGGGGCTCGGTCATCGGAATCTCCATCGCATCGGGCCGCGGCACGCGGCGCGTGGCGGCAATGGGCATGCAACGCCCTTCGTCTCAGCGTAGGCGATCGCCGTGCGCGAGGGAAATAACGAATCGTGAAAACGAATCGCGGGAAATGCATCGCCGACAATGACACGTCAGAATCGGACCGTCATTCGGGCGGAATGTCGAGCGGCACCACGAACATGCCGGCCGTGTACTCCATATGAAAGTAGCCGCAGCGCGCATAAGCCGCGATGCGCTCAAGCCGCTCAGGCGAATTGCATCCTCGCACCGACGCCACCCTCACCTCGTACGAGCGCAAGCGCGCCGCCGACGCGTGTCTGACCCAATTCCGCAGAAAAGTGCGCGGGTGCCGGAATCCCTCCCAGATGACTGCCGCCGAACTGGCCATGATGCTCGCTCCGTCGATTCGATACGCTGCAAACGAATCTAGTCATCAGGAGCGCGAATCGCAAACAAGCTTTTGTGGAATGGTTTCGCGGAATCGGGCAGATAGCCTGAAAACGCCGTGGCGATCGCGCAAAGAACAAACGCCGATAACGATCCGAGGATTCGTTATTGGAGCGCGCCGCGGCACGTTCCTATACTCGATTCCGGTCAGCACTGCGCTGCGGCGAGTGCCCGATTTCCGACAACCGGCGAAACAACCATCGACTTCGACTCATGAGCCCACGCCCACTGCACGACCGTCCGATCGTCAAACGACCTGATCAGGAAACCTGACTAAAGTCGGGAATCGTCATTTCAGAAAGCCCCGCGGAAAAATCTGTTCAGGCGAAACGATCGTCATCAGCCCCGGCTTCGACTTCTGACCTTCCTGCCTGCACTGGCGCGCTCGCCCGTTTGAATGCGCCGGCCGACCTCGTTCACCATGGAAACCATGCGCTATTTCAAGCTACTGAAGTCCCTCGCCGTCTTCGCCGCCCTCGCTACCGCGACGCTGCACGCGTATGCCGACAAGCCGTCCGTCATCCGCATCGGCGTCGCTCAGCAAGGCGCGGGCGATCCGCCCACGTTCGGCGGCTCGCCCGCCGCGACCGTGCAACTGCAGCAGTTGCTCGAAAAGGAATTCGCGGCGGACGGCATCAAGGTGCAATGGCTCTTCTTCAAAGGCGCCGGCCCGGCGGTCAACGAAGCGATTGCCGACAAGTCGCTCGACTTCGCGTTTCAAGGCGATCTGCCCTCGGTGCTCGGACGGGCCAACGGCCTGAAGACACACATCCTGCTCGAATCCGGCGTGCGCGTCGGCATCAAGATCGCCGTGCCGACGGACTCGGACATCCGTACGATCAAGGACCTCAAAGGGCGCCGCGTCGCCCTCTTTCGCGGCACCAATCTGCAACTCGTCGCCGACAACGCGCTCGCGGCGAACCAGCTCGACGAGCGCGATCTGCGCGTGATCAATCTCGATACGGCAAGCTCGCTCGCGGCGCTGGCGTCCAAAGGAATCGACGCGTCGGTCAACGATTACCACGTTTATAAGCTGCGCGACCAGGGGCTGGCCAAGGTCGTCTACGAATCGCAGACCGACGGCCCGCAGTTCACGCGGCAATCGCATCTGCTCGTGCTCGACGATTTCGAGCACGCCCATCCCGACCTCGTGCAGCGCGTAGTCAACGCGTTCGTCAAAGGCGCACAGTGGTCGTCCGATGAAGCCAACCGCGATGCGCTCTTCAAGTTATGGGCGCAAAGCGGCGTGAGCTACGCGTCGTGGCAGGCCGAGTTTGCGCACCAGCCGCTGAAGGACCGCAACACGCCGCTGATCGATGCGTTCATCGTCGCGCGCTACAAGGCGGTCGCTCAGGACGCGCTCCGGTTGAAGCTGATCCGCCAGCCGGTCGAAGTCGACGGCTGGTTCGAGCCACGCTATCTCGACAATGCGTTGCGTACGCAAAAGCTCGATCACTACTGGACCCGCTACGACGCGGCCGGTAAGCCGCTCAGCTAACGGAGCCCGACGATGAGCGACACAGCGATCCCCCTCGCGACAGCCACCGCTGACGATGCGCACCGTCAGCGCAAAGGGCGCAGAACCAGCGAACGGCTGCGTCTCCTGGCCTGGCGTCTGGCACCGTGGCTGCTGCCGGCCGTCCTGCTCGCGCTCTGGACCATCGGCTGCGAGCGCGGCTGGATCGCCCCGCAGATTCTGCCGCCACCCTCGCGGGTCTACGAGACCTTCGTGGAACTCGCGCAGAGCGGCGACCTCGCCCGTCATACGTTGGTCAGCCTGCAGCGGGTGCTGGTCGGCTTCGGCATCGGCACGCTGGCAGGTCTCGCGATCGGCGCGGCACTCGGTCTGTCGCGCACGCTGGAAGCCTACGTGTTGCCCGGCTTCAACGCGCTCGTGCAGATTCCCGTGCTTGGCTGGCTGCCGTTTCTGCTACTGCTCGTCGGCGTCGGCGAGCCGCTCAAGTACATCCTGATCGCACACGCGGCGTTGGTGCCCGTCACACTCAGCACCTTGCAGGGCTTTCGCCAGTCGCCTCACGAGCTGGAAGAAGTGGCGCGCGGGTACGGTTATGGCCCGTGGCAGCGGATCGTTCACGTGGTGCTGCCCGCAGCCGTGCCGACGCTCGCGACCGGTGTGCGGCTCGCCTTTACAAAGGCCTGGCTTGCGCTGGTCGTCGTCGAACTGGTCGCGTCGTCCGAAGGGCTCGGCTATCTGATCGTGTATGGGCGCCAACTGTTTCAGCTCGATCTGGTGATGGCGGCGGTCGTCGTGGTCGGCGCCATCGGCTTTATCGTCAACCGCCTGCTCGACTCTCTCGAAGCGCGTCTGCGGCGCGGACGGCCGTCCGCGTTCCGCGAGTGAAGCCGCTGCGACGCATTGGCGCAAAGGAACCCTGAATGAGTTTTCTGTCGACACTCCCCTCCCGCATCGCTGCGGCACGCGCCAAACGAAAAGGACCGCCGCCCTGCAGTTGCGCATTGCCGCCACCACGCAAGAAGGGCGCAAGCGCCGTCGCGCGACACAGTGGCGCATGGCGTGGCGCGGTGCTGCCGATTGCGGCCATCGCGATCTGGGCCGTCGTATCGGCGTTGCATCTCGTGAAGAGCGGCTTGCTCGTCAGCCCGCTCGCGGTCCTGCAAACCGGCTGGCAGCAAACCGTGAGCGGCGCGTTGTTGCGCGCGCTCTCGGCGTCGCTCGCACGCGAGGCGAGCGGCTTCGTCATCGGCACGGTGGGCGGCCTGCTGCTCGGCAGTCTGCTCGGCTTTTCGCGGATTGCACGCCGGGTGGTCGGACCGAGCTTCGACACGTTCAAGCAGATTTCGCTGTTCGCATGGATACCGCTGATTTCCGTGTGGTTCGGGCTGGGCGATGCGGCCAAGGTGGTGTTCCTGTCGCTGGCCGCGCTGCTGCCGGTGACCGCGCACACCTGCGACGGCATTCATGCGGTGCCGCGCAGCTACATCGAAGTGGCGCGCGCGTTCCGCTATTCCCGCCTGCAGCTGATCACCCATGTGATCTTGCCCGCGGCGCTGCCGTCGATCTTCACCGGCATCTACCTGGCGCTGATCTATTCGTGGCTCGCGACGCTCGGCGCGGAATATCTGCTGGTGTCGGGCAGCGGCATCGGCAATCTGCTGATCGACGGCAGCGAGCAGTTCCGCATGGACCTGGTGCTGTTCGGCATCATCGTGGTGGGCTTGACCGGCTGGGCCCTCAATGCGCTGGCTCGTGCGATCGAACGGGCCGTTTTCGCACGCCGTCCGGCGCGCGCGTCGTAGCCCACGCCCACTTTCACAGGATTGTTTTCATGACCCTCGCGACATCGGAAGGACTCGACATTCGTCACGTGCGCAAGCGCTATGTTCAACAAGACACGGCGCTCGATGTGCTCGACGACATCAGCCTACGCGTGCGCCCCGGCGAATTCGTCAGCGTGCTCGGCGCGAGCGGCTGCGGCAAATCCACTTTGCTGCGGCTGATCGCGGGGCTCGACACCGACTATAGCGGCGAGATCCTCGTCGCCGGCGAGCAGGTGCGCGACACCTCCTTGCAACGCGGCATCGTGTTTCAGGACCATCGGCTGTTCCCGTGGCTCACCGCGTCGCAGAACATTCTGGCGGCGCTGCGCAACGCGCCGCTCACGACGAAACAGAAACGAGATGCCGTTGCCGAACACATCGCCCTCGTCGGCCTTACGGGCTTCGAAAACGCGTACCCGAATCAGTTATCGGGCGGCATGGCGCAGCGCGTGGCGATAGCGCGCGGGCTGGTCAACCGGCCGCGCGTGCTGTTGCTCGACGAACCGTTCGGCGCGCTCGACGCACTGACCCGCGGCCGCCTGCAAAACGAATTGCAGCGCATCTGGGAACAGGAGCGCATCACGATGATTCTCGTCACGCACGACGTGGACGAGGCCGTCTATCTCGGCGATCGCGTCGTGACGATGGCACCGCGCCCGGGCCGCATCAAAAGGATCGTCGACGTCACGTTGCCCCGCCCGCGCGATCGGGCCGATGTGCGCTTTATCCGTCTGCGCGACGAGATCGTGGCCGACTTCGGTGAGCCTGGCGAAACGCGTCACGACTCGCACAGTTCGCACGATGGACACGACGGGTTGCCGTCTGCGCCGGTCGTGCATCCACCGATCACCGAGTGGCGTCTCGCGGGGTGACGCGCGGCGCAAAACCAGAAACCAGCGTGAAAACAGCGTAAAAACAGCGACATTCGACGGAGCAAACGATGAGCGAGAGTAAACGGCGGATCAGGCTAGGCGCCTTTCTGATGGAGACCGGCCACCATATCGCCGCATGGCGGCACCCCGACACGCACGCGAGCGGCGGACTCGACTTCCAGCACTACGCACAACTCGCGCAGATCGCGGAGCGCGCGAAATTCGACGCGATCTTCTTCGCCGACAGCGTCAGCGTGCGCGACACCAACCTGCCCTCGCTATCGCGTACCGCGCGCGCCGATCACTTCGAACCGTTGACGCTGCTGTCGGCGCTATCGGTGGTCACGCAAAACATCGGGCTGATCGCGACGGTGTCGACCACGTTCAACGAGCCCTACAATCTGGCGCGCAAGTTTGCATCGCTCGATCATCTGAGCGGGGGCCGCTCGGGCTGGAATCTCGTAACGTCGAGCACGGAATCCGAGGCGCTGAACTTCAGCTTCGAGCGGCATCCGGAGCACAGCGAACGCTATGAGCGCGCGAAAGAGTTCTACGACGTGGTCGCCGGACTCTGGGATAGCTGGGAAGACGACGCGTTCCTGCGCGACAAGGAAAGCGGCGTGTACTTCGATCAGGACAAGCTGCACGTGCTCAACCATCGCGGCAAGCACTTCCAGGTGCGCGGGCCGTTGAACGTCGCGCGCTCGCCGCAAGGCTGGCCGGTCGTGGTGCAGGCCGGCGCGTCGGAGGCCGGCAAGGAACTCGCCGCGCAGACCGCTGAAGTCATCTTCGTCGCGCATCAAACGCTGGAAGAAGCGCAGACGTTCTACCGCGATATCAAGAGCCGGCTCGCGCGTTATGGCCGCCAGCCGGAGCACCTGAAGATCATGCCGGGCATTTTTCCGGTGATCGGCCGCACCGAGGAGGAAGCGCGCGAGAAATTCGACGCGCTGCAGGATCTGATTCATCCGACCGTGGGTTTGTCGTTGCTCACCAACATGTCGGGGGGCGTCGACCTGTCGCAATACCCTGTGGACGGACCGTTCCCCGAGCTGCCGGAAACCAATGGCGGCAAGAGCCGGCAACGTCTGCTGCTCGATCTCGCGCGGCGCGAGAATCTGACGATCCGCGATCTGTATCTGCGTATCGCGGGGGCGCGCGGACATCAGCAGGTGATCGGCACGCCAAAGAGTATCGCGGATCAGTTGCAGCAATGGTTCGAGGAAGAAGGCGCGGACGGCTTCAACATCATGTCGCCGTGGCTGCCTGGCGGGCTGAGCGAATTCGCCGATCTGGTCGTGCCGGAATTGCAGCGGCGTGGACTGTTCCGAAGCGAGTACGAAGGACGCACGCTGCGTGAAAATCTTGGACTGCCGCGACCGGTGAATCGCCATGTTCTGGTGAAAGAGGAACGGCAAGCGGTGGCGGCACGCTAGTGCGCATGGGCTCGGCGTAGTCCTACCTGGCAGGCACAGCGCGGCTACAGCGACGCCTGCCAGGACGACTATCAGCAGCGTGCCCAAGATGATGCCGGCGAGCGAGGCAGCCAGAGCATGTCGGGGTATGCCGCCGCTGCCGTCGCGCACCGTGATGCCGTATTCGAATCTGGCCGATCAACAGGCGCGCCGTTCGCTGCGCACGCTTTCGGCGGCGATCCGACCGACAGCGGGCTGACCGGTGCTTCGCCGTAATGGCCCGCCGCCATGTGCGCGCGGGCAAGTTGAAAATGCATGCAGCCTTCAATGCCGCCGCGTCACGCGCGAACACGCGACACGACACCATCTATCGCCTCGCCGCGCGCTTAGCGACGCACCTCGGGACTCGCACGGAACGCGCCAGCCAGCAGACGCGTGACACCCCACTGAAAAGCGCCGCACAACACGAGATACACCAGCCCGACGAACAGAAAGATCTGCGCCGGATAGACCATCAACCGGCTATTCACCTGATTGGCGAGAAACGTGAACTCCGGCACGCCGACGATATAGGCAAGCGACGTGTCCTTGATCAACGAGACCCACTGGTTGACGAACGACGGCGTCATCGTGCGGATCGCCTGAGGCAGCAGCACGTGGCGCAGCGCCTCGCCGCGCGTCATGCCGAGCGACAGCGCCGCCTGCCATTGACCCTCCCCCACCGCGACGATGCCCGCCTGAACCGAATGCGACAGATACGCGCCGCCGATCAACGCCAGTGCGCAGACGACGGTCGCCAGTCCCGGGATATCGATATGCAGCAGCACCGGCATCAGGAAGAACGTCCAGAAGATCAGCATCAGCACCGGAATCGCGCGGAAGAAGCCGACGACGGCGAGCAGCAGCACATGCAGTGCGCCCCGCGTCATCACCAGCGCGATGCCGCCCGCCACGCCGAGCAGCGCCGAGAGCACGGCCGAACTGAGCGTCAACGTCACGGTCAGCGCAACCCCGCCGAGCGGACCGTTGGGAAACGCGCCGGTCAGCAGATAGCGCAGGACCGGCAGCCAGTCCGCAGCACTCATGACCGGCCTCCGCGTGAAATCCGCGCGCCGCTCGCGCCCGATGCACCATACGTGCCGCGGCGCTGCCAGATCAGCAACGCGACTTCGATCGCGGCAATCGCCGCGATGTAAAGCACGGTCGCCATACCGAAAGACTGGAACGTCCTGAGCGTCTCCGTCTCGACCTGGCGCGACGAGTAAGACAGTTCGGCGAGACCGATCGCCATCGTCAGCGACGAGTTCTTGATGACATTCATGTATTGCCCTGCAAGCGGCGGCGTCGCGATCCGCACCGCTTGCGGCAGGATCACGTGGCGGAAGGTCGCGAAGCGCGTCAGACCGAGTGCGGCGGCCGCCTGATACTGCCCATCGCCCACGCCGCGCATCCCCGCACGGAATTCCTCGCCAATGAAGGTTGTCGTATAGCACGTGAGGCCGAACCACCCCGCCACGAATTCGAACGTCGGCCAACTCAGCGTGAGCGGTCCCACCGCGGCCACGTGCGGCGTGTTGAGCCAGGTCATCAGAGCGTCCGGCAACAGCACGGCCGCGCCGAAATACCAGAAAAGCAGTTGCACGAGCAACGGCGAGTTGCGGAACACCAGCACGTAGCCGGCTGCCGCGCGGCGCCACGCGGCATGGGAGGCGCTGCGCGCGAGCGCCAGCACAAAACCCAGCAGCGTCGCGCCAATGATCACGAAGACCGACAGCGTCAGCGTCATCGCGAAGCCATGCCATATCCACGCGACATAGCGAGGTTCGAGCCACGCGTTCATCGTCATCATCCTGAAGCTATTGCAGTTGCTGGAAACAAAACAAACCGGCCCGCCGTCACATGGACGGCAGGCCGGTCAGTGAGCGTGAAAAAGGCTCAGCTCTTTTGCGGATCGCCAATCTTGAACAGACGCGGCAGCGGCGCCTTACTGGCCGGACCGAACCACTGGTCGTAGATCTTCGCGGCGTTGCCGTTTGCTTCGAGCCCCGTCAGCGTTTCGTTGACGGCGCCAAGCAGCCGCGCCTCGTTCTTCGGCACGCCGACACCTTCATAGTCGTTCGAAATCGTGAACGGCGGGATCTCGTACTTCTCCTTGTCGGGCACGTTGGCGAGCAAGGCGACCAGCTTCGGGCCGTCCTGCGTGATCGCCTGTACGTTGCCCGCACGCAGCGCGGCGAATGCGAACGGCGTGTCGTCATAAGCGACGATGGTCGCGGACGGGAACTGCGCGCGGACCTGCTGCTCGTTCGTCGTGCCCTTGTCCGCGCCGATCCGTAAGCTGCCCAGTTGCTGCGGCGCTTTCAACACGCCCTTCTTCGCGATGAACTGGGTGCCCGACGCGAAATACGGCGTGCTGAAATCGATTTCCTTTTTGCGCTCGTCGGTGATCGTGAAGTTCGCGAAGACCAGATCGACCTTGTTCGACTTCAGGAAGGCAATCCGGTTGGCGGGATTGGTCGTCTGAATCTCCAGTCTGACGCCGAGCTTCGCTGCGACGGCGCGTGCATAGTCGACATCGAGGCCGACGACCTGATTCGTCTTCGGGTCGACGAAGCCAAAGGGAGGGTTGCTGTCGAAGGTCGCAACACGTAATACGCCGGCTTTTTTGATGTCGTCGAGTCGATCGGCATGCGCGACGCCCGACACGGTCAGCAGCAGCCCGAGGACAGCGGCGCTGCGAGTCCAGATTTTCATATGCGAATCCCGTGGTTATCGGTTCAATGCTTTTGTATTGTTTCGGGCAGCCCCGTGCCCTTGGCGCAGACTGTAGCAGCGCGCCATATCGAACCGAACCAACGATTTGTCAGGTGCTAAGTCGTCGCCGTCATAACGGCGACGTCACGGTTGTGCGCAGCGAGGATTCTCGACGGGCAAAAGCGAAGGCGAAGGCCGCCGTGCGCGGCCGTATCGCCCCCGGGTCCTCCGCTATCTACAGAACCCTGTTCTTGTCGAGCTTCTTACCAGCCGCGGCGTTGTAGCGCTCGACATAGTCGCCAAGCAAGGTCCGAATGGCGTGGCCTATCTTCCGATAGTCGGACTCGTTCAGGTTGGCGAGCGATACCCGCCCGGACGGATGCGCCGTGCCGAAGCCGCGCCCCGGCAACAACACCACGCGCGCTTCCCGCGCGAGCCTGAAGAGCAGCTCGGACGGCTCGGTATTCTTCAGGAGCCAGTCGACGAAATCGCGTCCATACGCCCGTTCGCCGAGGAACTCCAGGTCGAGAATCGTGTAGTAATCGACCTGATTCGTGTCGGTGTCCTCGAATGAAATGCCCACCTCGTCGTATAGCGCACGCTTGCGGCTGCGGATCAGGCGCTTCAACGCGTTCTTGTAGGCGTCCGGTGTGTCCATCAGCGAGAACAGCGAAAACAGCACCATCTGCACCTGCTGCGGCGTCGACAAACCCGCTGTATGGTTCAGCGCGACAGTACGGCTGTCGGCCACGAGACGGTCGATGAACTTGAGCTTGTCCGGCTCGGTCGTGATCGACTCGTAACGCTCGTGCAACTGCTTCTTCGCGTCTTTCGGCAACTCGGCGATCAGCTTGTCGAGCACGTTGTCGCGATGCGTCGCGATCGTCCCCAGACGCCAGCCGGTTGCGCCGAAATACTTCGAATACGAGTACACGAGGATGGTGTTCTTCGGCGCGAGCGCGAACAGCGACACGAAGTTGTCGGCGAACGTGCCATACACGTCGTCGGTGAGCAGGATCAGGTCGGGCCGCTCTTTCACGATGTCGGCAATGTATTTGAGGCTCTCGTCGCTGATCCGCACGGAAGGCGGGTTGCTCGGATTCACCAGAAAGAACGCCTTCACCTTCGGGTCGCGCAGCTTGTCGAGTTCTTCGTTGGAGTATTGCCAGTTGTTCTCGACGCCGGCATTAAGATTGACGACGTTCAGTTGATAGTCGTTCAGACGCGGAATCTCGATGTAGGGCGTGAAGATCGGCATGCCGAGTGCGATCGTGTCGCCTGGTTTGATCAGGTGATTCTCGCGCATCGTGTTGAAGATGTACGTCATCGCGGCCGTCCCGCCTTCCACCGCGAAGATGTCGAACTCGCCGATGAATGGATGATCGCCGATCATCTCGCGGCGCAGATACTGTCCGACGATCAGTTCGGACAGCTTGAGCATGCGGTCGGGCACCGGATAGTTCGATGCGAGGATCCCCTCGCACATTTCATACAGGAAGTCGCCGGCCGAGTACCCCAGCTGATCGCGCACATACGACACCGCACCGCGCAGGAAGTCGATACCCGCGACGCCCTTGTTCTCGCGCAGAAACAGATCGAAGCGTTCCGTCAGGCCTTCGCGCTTCGGAAACCCGCCGATGCCTTCCGGCATATACGCAAACGAACGCTCCGATTCGCGCATCGCAAAGAGGCCGAGTTGCCAGAAGCCGTGGCGCGGAATGGTCGCGAGAAAGTTCGGATTGCCGCGCCCGGCGTTGAGCATCGACAGGTTCGCCCCTCGCTCGACCGCGCCGCCACCCGCCGCCTTGATCAATTCGTCTTTCAGTTCGAACGGACTGAGTGCGGCCAGTTTCGCCGCCTTGCCGGCATCCTGCTTGTCCCGCTTGCTCATTTGTGCTCTCCAGAATGAAGTCGCCCGGATCGACGTCGCCCCTTGCCACGCCCCAGGCTCAAGCCAGAATCATGATGATGATCATCCCCCAGATCGTCAGGAGCGTATTGCCCACCGCGTAGGTCACGGTGTAGCCCAGTCCCGGGATCTGGCTTTTCGCCGCGTCGCAGATCATCCCCAGCGCAGCGGTCGTGGTTCTTGCGCCGGCACACACACCAAGCAGAATGGCCGGGTGAAAATGAAACACGTAACGCGCGATGAACATGCCGAGGATCAGCGGCACGGTGGTCGCAAAGATCCCCCACAGGAACAGACCCACGCCGAGGCTCTGCAGTCCGGAAACGAACCCCGGACCTGCCGTCAGACCGATCACCGCGATGAACACGTTCAGGCCGACCGAGTTCATGAACCAGACGGTGGGCTCGGGAATCCGGCCAAAGGTCGGGTGAATGGCGCGCAGCCAGCCGAACACGAGACCGGCGATCAGTGCGCCGCCGGCCGTCGACAGCGTGAGCGGTATTCCCGCGACATTGATGACGATCGCCCCCACCATTGCGCCGACGGTGATCGCAAGCGACACGAAGGCCACGTCCGTCATGTTGGTCGGCCGGTCCAGCACGCCGAGCACTTTGGCGGCGGCGCTCGTGTCCTGAGTCCGTCCGACGATCGTGAGCGTGTCGCCGCGATACAGTTTCGTGTTGGGCAGCACGGGAATCTGCGTTTCCGTGGGCCCCCGCTTGATCTTCCGAAGATAGACGCCGCGCGCGAGCGGCAAGCCGGCAAGCTCCTGCAAGGTCTTGCCGTCCACCGCCTTGCTCGTGACATAGACGTCCACACCTTCCGCCGGTACGGACAGCAGTTCGGCGTCGTCCACTTCCACCGCGCGCCCCGTGCGAACCGGGATCACCGGATCGTCCGCAGCACGCCCGCTCGTGCTGCTGGTCCCGAGCACCGAGACCAGTTGGTCACGCGGACCCGCTATCGCGATGACATCGTCCGCCTCCAGAACCAGATCGAGGGTCGCCTCCTGAATCGTGCCGCCGCGCCTGACGCGCTCGATAAACAACCGCGTATTCTCAGGCTGCAGCGCTTCGACCTGACTGACCGTCTTGCCGCATATCCGGCTGTCCGACGCGATCCGGTACGCGCGCAGTTCGTACCGGTGCCAAGCCTGGCCTGCGCCCCCCAGTTCGGTGGTGCCGCCAAGGCTCGCCTCGTATTCCTTGCATGCCGCCACCAGGTCGATGCGCAGAAGCCTGGGCCCAAGTGTCGCGAGGATCAGCGCGGAGCCGACCGTGCCGAAGATGTACGTGATGGCATAGGCGGTCGGCATCGCATCGAGCAGCGTTTTGGCCTGATCGGGCGGCAACGCGAGCCGGTTGATGGCATCCGTCGCGAGCCCCATCGAAGCCGAGATGGTCTGCGATCCGGCGAAGAGTCCGGCCGCGGAACCGATGTCATAACCCGCCATTTTCGCCGCGAGAACCGCCGCGCCTAAAGACAGCAGACATTGCACGACGGAAAACAGCGCCTGCGGCAAGCCGTCCTTGGCGATGCCGCGCACGAACTGCGGCCCGACCCCATACCCCACGGCAAACAGAAACAGCAGGAAGAACACCGATTTGACGTTGGGCGAGACGGTGATATGAAGCTGCCCGATTGCGATCGCAGCCAGCAACGTTGCGGTGACCGCGCCGAGACTGAAACCCTTGAAGCTCTTTCCGCCGACCCAATAGCCGATGCCAAGTGAAAGGAATATCGCGATCTCGGGATAATGTTGTAGGGTTGCAACTATCCATGCCATCGTAGCCCTCGTCTGCGGTTCACCCGTTGACACCGATGGGCATACGGGTGTGTTGTCGATGAATCGTGGCCGCCGCCTTTCGTCCGGAGATGTGCAGTCTCCCGAATCGGTCGCTCTCCGCCGTTACGATGGTTCTTTTCGCGGCCTCGGACAATACGACCTTGGTCCCACAAACCGCGTGAAAGCCGCCCTGACCGTTACTCATTGCTTGAGGATCTTCCAGGGTCCGTTGCCCTGCTTGCAGACAGTCGGCGTCCAGCTTTGGGTCTGGCCTTTGGCCATCGCGACCAGCGTTGCGGTGCGGCAGGTTTTATCGCCCTTCTTCGTCGTGCCGTGCGGCGTTATCGTGCCGGTGATCGAAACGGAGTTGCCGGTGCCGGCATTGCTCCACGCCAACGATTCGTCATCCTTCTTTGTTTCGAGCGCAATTTGCGCCGCATCGTTAAGCGCTTTACGGTCAGCGTCCCTCATATAGCTGACGGGTGTGTCCTTCAGGAAATTCAGGTTCGTGGCATGGCTGAAGCTCGCGCCGGCCAGCAGCGCGGCGCCCACGATCCATTGCGGGAACCGGTGTACGGCCATGCGCACTGGGGCTGGCATAGGTCATCTCCGTTAATAGCCGATGCGGCCACACGCTACGTCGTAGCCCTGGGCGCCGCATCGGGATTATCGGCAACGTTCCGGTTCGCCTGGAACTCGTCGATGAGCTCCGCCACCGAACTGCGTCGGCCGATATGGCCAAAGCGCTCTTCGAGACCTTCCGCGCGCAGGATGTCCCGCACCTCCGCGTGGGCGGCCACCACTTTTATGGCCGTGCCGGAGGCCTGGAGCGCGTCGTGTAACGCCTTGAGCATCCGCGCCCCCGCGAGGTCGACAACCGGCGACGCGGACAGGTCGCAGATCACCAGCCGGACCGGCTCGGGCGCCGCGCGAATCTGCCGCCAGATCGTCTCGCGCACGTGCTCGACATTGAAGTACAGCAGCGATGCCTCGACACGCACCGTCAGTACATGCGCAATCGCTTCGTTCTCGGCGTGCCGCTCGATGTCCGAAAAAAAGCGCGTGCCCGGAATGCGCCCAAGAATCGCCACGTGCGGGTGCGCGGCGCGCCGGATGATCAGCAGCATCGATACCAGCACCGCGACGATGACGCCGTTCAGGATTCCCAACATGAGCACCGCCGCGAACGCGACCATGGAGATCGCGAATTCAAAGCGGCTCACTCGCCAGACATGGCGCAATTCGCGGAGATCGACGAGTCCCTTCACGGCCACCAGCACGATGGCCGCCAGCACGACGTTGGGCAGATTGGCCAGCAACCCGGCAAGGAACATCAGACAGAGTCCGATCGCAATCGACGCGAATACGAGTGCGAGCGGGGTCTTCGCCCCGGCCTTGTCGTTCACCGACGATTGGGAAAGTCCGCCTGCGACCGGGTAGGACTGGAACAGTCCCGCGGCCAGATTCGCCGCACCCAGACCGAGCAGTTCCTGGCGGGCGTCGATTTCGTAGCCGTTTTGCTGGGCGAGCGCGCGCGCCGCCGAGACGCTCTCGACATACGCCAGCAGCAGACACGCAAAGGCGAGCGGGATCACACCATCGACATCGCGCAACCGCAGCCCCGGCAGGTGGAACTCGGGCAAGCCTTGCGGCAGCGCGCCCACGACCTTGAATCCGGCGCCCGCCAGCGGCGTGATGGACAACACGACGATCGAAGCCGCGACGACGACCAGCGCAACCGGGCGCCCCGGCAGGAATTTCTCGCCGAGCAGCAACAAGGCAACGCAGGTGAGCCCAAAGGCGAGCACGGCGAGGTTGGTCTGCGAAAGCTGGCCGCCAAGCACGGTGATCCGCTCGAAGAACGACTCGCCCCCTCCCTTTACTCCGAACAGTTTGGGCAGTTGTGTCATCGCGATGGTGAGCGCCGCCCCTGCCTTGAAGCCGAGCAGGATCGTCTCGCTGATGAAATTGACCAGCGAACTCAGGCGCAGCAGCCAGGCCACCAGACACATGCCGGCGATCAGCACGGCCGTGAGCGCCGCGATCGAAGCCCAGCGCACCGGATCGCCGCCGGCCATCCCTGCGACCGTCACGCCGACCAGCATCGAGATCGCCGAAGTCGGACCGATCGCCAGTTGTCGCGACGAGCCGAACAGCGCGTAGAAAAGGCCGCCGACCAGATACCCGTAGGTCCCATATTCCGGCGGCAAGCCGGCCAGCGACGCATAGGCGAGCGATACCGGAATGCCGTAGGCCGCGAGCGTCACGCCGGCTATCGCGTCGTGCGCGAGCCATCGGGGCTCGTAGCTGCGCAGCCACTGCGCGGGAGGAAACGCTTGGCGCCACCCGTGTGCGGGCGGGTCGGCCGTCACCGGTTCGGTGACGCTGGATTCCCTGGTCAACGTAGCGCCTCGCGTACAGAAGCCGGCTCGATGGAAAGACGGGCGTACTTTAGTCAGGTGCTCGAAGGCATGACGACGTCCGCGCGGCCCGTTCCCTTTCTCAAGCGTAGCCGGTGCGCCGCGCAATCCACATAGGACCTTGGTCCTAGGTGATTTCGTGCACGCATCGGCGCTGTCCGGTTCAAAACGGGTTCGTCGTTCCAAGCGGACTCAGAACGGTTCCTTGATGCGCTGCCACGTGCCGTCCGGGTCGAACACCGTGACAGGCGCCGCATGCTCGCCGCGATTTTTCTGGTAGATCACGCCGTTGTTGTTGACCACGAAAGTCATCACCCCGCTCGTGCCATATCGGGCCGGGTACGCGACCATCGCGAAGCCGGCGATCATGTGCCCGTTGATGACATAGCTAAAGACCCCGCCCGGGGCGCTCTTGCCTTGCCTCGTCAGGATGCGGAAGTGATAGCCGCGATAAGCGTCACCAGCCTTGTGCCCTTTCAGGTACGCCGAGCTCGCCGCGATCAGCGGTCCGAATGGACTGGCCTCCTCGTCGCTGCCCTCGCCCGTGCGCCAGTAGAGGCCATCCTGCTTGCCGGGCGTACTGGCCAGCTTCTGCGCGTACTCGAGCAGGCCATCGTTGTTTCGATCACGCGACGCGTATTCGCGCTGCGCGTCGAGATAGGCGCGCAGCACCGCGATCGCTTCGCGCTCGTTCGCGCCGATGCGGCGGTTCGTGATTTCTTCTTCGCCCTGTTCAGTGGCAAAGCGCCAGGTGCCGTTCTCCTTCACGACGGGAATCGGCATCGGCCAGGCCTCGTCGCCGACCAGCAGAATCCGGCGATCCGGTCCGGCGTCCTGCAGCACGTGAAAGGCGTCGAGCTCCGCACTCGCCTTGGCCCAGTTCGCGGCGTTCTCCGCCTGATCCGGCGACACCACGAGGCTCTTGTGGGTGTCGCCGAATATCGCCACGAGCGTCGCTTCATCGCGATCCTTCAACGCTGCGGACAGCGCCGCCACGGCCGCCTCTGGTGTGGCAAATGTTCGTTGCGCCGCGCCGAGCGCGCCCAACGGAATCGACAGCGCGACGATCACCGCGCACAACCCGCACCGTGCAACGAGGCGGCGGCGCCAGTCGGCGCGTGGGTTCTTGCCAGTCATGCTGCGGGCAGTCATCGTCATCCCCCTAGCGCCGTCCACCACCGCGACCGCCACCACCGCGGCCTGAAAAACTGCCACCGCCGCCGCGACCGCCACCGCCCGACAATCCGCCGCCGGAATGCGCCGCCGGTGCGGTCCGTGCGGGCGTCTGGGAGATCGACTGACGGCTCGCCGCGCCTCTCGAACTATTCGCCTGGGCGTCACGCGCCGAACCGTAGCCGCTGAATGCGTCGCCCCCGGGCGATTGCGAGGCCCGCGCGCCCGAGTCCCGCGCACCGGCTTCGCGGGTGGCCGACTCCCGCGCACCCGCTTCCCGTGTCGCCGGCGTGACGGGACGCTGAGCGGCCAGGTCCCGCCCGCCGGCCGCCGCATTGCCGCCTCCCGCGCTGCCGCGGGCCGAGGGATCGCCGACTCGCGGCGTGCTCGTGGAGCGGCCCGTCGTACCGCTCACCTGGCCGGGCTTCTTGTCGGATCGCCATGCGGACGATTGCCCTGTCTCCGATCGCGAGCGGTTGACGTCGCCCGTATTGATGTTGCCTCGTTCGACATTGCGTTCCCGGTTGATGTTGATGTTGTTGTTGCCGCCGCCTCCGTAATGCGCTTCATAGTGTCCGCCGTGCCAGACGGCGGCCATCGCCGCGCCCCAGACCAGCCCCGTCGCGAGCGCCGCCCCCGGCGGGTACGGATAGTAGTAGACCGGATAGGGAGCAGGCAGGTAGCCATAGGACGGCGGTGCGCCGCTGACCACGACGGTCGTCGGGTTGTATTGCGGCACGTAGATCACCTGCGGATCGGCCGGGACGATCTTGATCACCTCTTTTTCGACCACCACGACCTGCTTGTCGTCGGACTTGAGCTGGCCCGCCGACTGCGTTTGACGCCGGAAGCGCTGAACCGCCTCGAGCACCGCGCCCTGATCGGTGACGACGGCTTCGCCGAGACCGATCGTCCAGTCGAGATCGGCGCTCATTTTCCTGGCGACTTCGGGGTAATTCAGCAGCGCCTTCACCGGGTCGTGCCAGCTTTCGTTAATCGCGAGCGTCTTGTCGCTCTTTCTCTGTTCGAGGAAGCGATCCGCCTGCACGATCTCCACCGGGTAAGTCGCTGCGGGAAGGATGATGGCGATGAGGTCGTCCGGATATAACGCAATGGGACCCACGAGTTTGTCGAGGGTCGCAGCGGGAATCGCGGCGGGTGCGCCGCCTTCCGCGGCCGGAGCTTGCGCTATCGAGGACGTCGCGCAAAACATGGCGCAGACCGCCAGCATCGCGGCAATCAGCGCATGGTTCGCTACCCGGGCGCGCGTCGAAACGTGAACCATCGCAGCGCGCCGCCAGCGCTCGACCGCCCATGCAAACGGGATGAGCCGTTCAAAAGCACGCGTAATGCGGTCCATTGATACTTCCCCTCACGCTTCGCCATTCGACCCGGACGGCGGTCTTTAAAAAGACAGTTATCCGAAACAACGGAAACGGGACGCGCACCTGGGCGTGCACAGATACAGTTTGGACCGCGGACGTGCCGCATTGCAAATACGACCTTGGTCCGATTGCGCGCCGCATGCCCGCGACGCCATCATGAGAGCGAACCTGCCATTGCTGCACGCACACCACCTCGCGCCCGACTCTGACAGGACCGCAATGATCGGGGCCGGCTAGCACGTCACGATCGCGTTGATGTTCGCGCGAACCGGCAACCGGCGATCTGCATTGGCGTGAGCTCACGCAAGGAGTCACCGTGACAACATGGACAAAGTACTGCCTGATCGCCGCTCTGGCAGGGTCGATGACGCTCGACGGCATGGCGCAGGGCAAACCCATTGCCTATCCCGCCAAGGGACAAAGCCCGCAAAAGCAGCAGCAGGATGACGGCGCATGTTATTCGTGGGCAAAGAGCAATACCGGCGTGGACCCGGCCACGATGGCCAACGCCCCGCCCCCGCCCTCCGGACCCGCCGTGGGCGGCGGTGAGCGCGTTCAGGGCGCCGCGCGTGGCGCAGCCGGAGGCGCGGTGATCGGCGCGATCGCGGGCGACGCGGGTAAAGGCGCGGCGATCGGCGCGACGACCGGAACGGTGGTCGGCGGATCGCGGGCGCGCCAGAACCGGCGTGCGGCCGCGGCCTCGTCGCAATCCCAGACACAGGGTGCCATGGACGCTTTCAATCGCGCCTATGCCGCGTGTATGGAAGGTCGCGGCTACACGATCAAATGAAGCATAGCGGCCAGCCAGGCCGCGAGACAACGCGCACCCAGGCGTTCAAGGAGAGCAGCATGAGAAGCAGCAAAATCATTGTCACGGCCGCGCTCGTGTCTTTCGCGACTGCAGGTTTCGCGCAGACGGAACCGAAAGTGGGCGTCAAGAGCGCCCCCGGCCAGGTCACCGTGACAGGCACGGTGAAGACGACGTCGACGGTGGTGGGTATCGAGCCGGCCACACGAACCGTGTGGCTGAAGAACGCCAAAGGGAAAGTCGTCCAGCTCGTGGTCGGTGAGGAAGCCCGCAACTTCGATCAGTTGAAGGTTGGCGACGTCGTCAACGCGGAGTATTCGGAGGCTATGACGATCACGCTCAAGAAGGGTGGCGCGCCTCTTGGCGCCAGTGAAAATCAGAGCATGGAGCGCACGCCGATGGGCGCCAAACCTGGCGGCACGGCCAGCCGGGAGGTGACGATCCTGGCCAATGTCACCGCCGTCAATCACCAGAGCGGCGTCGTGACGTTGAAGGGTCCGCAAGGCAATTCGGTGGATCTCGTCGTGCAGGACCCCGAACAGCTCAAGCTGATCAAAAAAGGCGATCAGATGGAAGTGCTTTACACCGAGGCCGTGGCCATTTCCGTCGAACCTAAGGCCAAATAGCCGCGCAGGTGGCGCAGGGGGAGAACGCCGGCCCAATCATCGTCCTCGCCGGGGTGTGCGTCGCATGCGTGCCGATCGAGTGCCGCTCGCCCGGCGTGTCTTCGACGGTTGCGCTCGATCGTGCCGTGCCGCACGCAAGGCGAGCGCTCAGCCCGGCCGTTTCGGCGAGATCTGTGTGCATGAGTTCCTTGCGCCGTTCCTCTGGATCCGAACAGACGATGGATGACCTCGCCCAACCCGTCCCGCAATCGCAGCCGCAACCGCCACCACCGCACCAGCCCGTTCGACCCACCGTCGATCTAGCCCGGATCGTGCTGGCGGTCAGCGCGCTTGTCCTGCTCGTCGGCGGCAGCCTCTACATCGTGCATCCGTTCGTGCCCGCGTTGATCTGGGGCGGCACGATCGTCGTCACGACCTGGCCGCTCATGCTCGCGATCCAGCAGCGGCTCGGCGGCCGGCGCGGCCTCGCCGTCGCCGTGATGCTGTTGCTGGAGATCGTGGTGATCTGCATCCCGACCTACGCCGCCGTGTCGACGCTTGCCGATCATTCGACCGAGATCATGAAGTTCGTCGAAGGCCTGCCCAACTATGCGCTGCCCTCGCCCCCTCGCTGGCTCTCCAGCGTGCCGCTGACCGACCGTTTCACGCAGGAATGGCAACGCCTGTCCGATGCGGGACCGGGCGGCATCCTCGCCAAAGTGGAGCCGTACGCCGCCGTCGTCGCGAAATGGCTGCTGGTTCAGATGGGTCTGGTGGGCGCGTTTGCCGTGCACCTGATCCTGATGCTCATCGTGTGCGGACTGCTCTACGGCAAAGGCGAGGCCACGGTCGGCCTCGTGACCGCATTGGCGTTGCGCGTCGCGCCGGGCAACGGCGCCAACATCGTGCACCTGACGGGTCAGTCGATCCGCGCGATCGCACTCGGTGTGGTGGTCACGGCGCTCGTCCAGGCTTCGCTCGGCGCCGCGGGAATCTGGCTGGCGGGCGTTCCATTCGCCGGTGTGCTGAGCGCGTTGATGCTCGTGATGTGCCTCGTACAACTGGGTCCGCTGCTGCCGATGCTAGGCTGCGTGATCTGGCTGTTCATGCATGATTCGCAGTTGAGCGCGATCGTGCTGCTGGTCTGGACCGTCTGCGTCTCGACGCTCGACAACGTCCTGCGGCCGATCCTCATCCGCCGCGCCGTGGCGCTGCCGCTGGTGCTCATTCTCTCGGGCGTGCTGGGCGGGCTGATTGCCATCGGCGCGGTCGGCCTGTTCATTGGCCCGGTCATTCTCGCCGTTACCTACCATCTGCTGCTGGCGTGGATCGACCAGCCGAACCGGGCGGCGGTGCAGGACAATGCGGCTGGTGTCATCCTGCACAGAAGCGATTGACGCGAGACCGCGCGCGGCTGAATCAACGCAGCGGCATCAGCGCTCATGAACATCTCACGGAAAATCAACTGCCGTGAGCCGGATGCGCTCGCCATGCCGTGGCCGTACGGCCCGGCACACCGCCCTGCGGATTCTGGCGTGTCCCATACCGAACGCCAGCAGGATCTGCCTGGGCGACGGGTCGACGCTCCCGAGCACCTCATGCGCGACGGCGGCCTCCAGCGAAAAAGCGCAATAGCCCCAACCGATGCCGTAGGCGGAAAAACATAGCGTATCGTCGCGGTCGAAGAACGGACGGCCGATGCGAATGAACGTCGAGCCTGGCGCATGATCGCTTACGACGATGCTCACGATGCATTCTCCACAGGGTGCGAACGGCGCTCCGTCAAATCAGCAGGCGCCCGGCTTCCTTCAGCATGTCTCGCGCGGGCAGAAGATCACCACGTTTGAAGCGCACCATCGAAAAGGCGCGCATCGCATGGGGACTCGCCGGCAGGTGCACCATCTGGAACTCTACTTCCCGCGCCGGGCGGGTGTCGCCGTCCTTGACGACGACGTTCATACGGTCCAGCAGAAACGTTTTCTGCTGCACGTACACATGTTGCTCCGGCGAGGACAGGACGTTGCACACCATCTCCAGCGCACGCTCCAGGGCCTCGGTTTTCAGGCCCAGATTCGCCAGTGCCCGATCGTTCTCGTCGATCTGCGACTGTAGTCGCGCCACTTCCGCGAAGCTGCGCGATGCGTCGCCTCCCATCAACGAACGCACCCCCGTGCCCTGCCGTTCGAGGATCGTCAGGCGCGTCCTCAGCAGCGCCCGTTCGTGCTCCAGCGAATCGCGCCGCAGCGTGTCCGCCTCGATCGCGCCGAGTCCTTCGAGCGCGAGCTGATCGACGACCCGCAAAATGATTTCCTCCCGCAACGCTGCTTCCGACAGGGCGCACACACGCACCTGGTGGTCGCTGAAGTTGACTGTCGTCTGGGCTACGTCGGTACGTGTCGTGGCGCCATATTGCGCAACGCCGAGAATGTTCCGCTCGTTGAAGGCCATCCCGAGTACGGCGAAGACCTCGGCCGCCGCGGGATGATCGTTGAAGCACTGGCGTAACGGTTCGGCGTGGCTGAAAACCGGCGCGACATCTTCAGCCGTGGCAAAGAACGCATGAATGTACGGGTCCGTCGCCCATGCCGCCGCGCTGGCTTCGCGCGCGGCCGGCGCCTGCGCGACGAGGCCGCGCAGATAGCCGAGCGTGTGCTGCACGGCGGGCGCCATACGCGCCTCGTAATCGCTCGCGAGACGCAATTGCGGGCTGAGCCGGACGATCCGCTCGACGATCTGCTTCGTCTGCTGGGAATCGCCTGCCTCAGACGCGCCGCGCCTGCCCGACCACCACGACAGCAGACCCATGCCCGGCTCCCGGCGGTCTATGATTCGTCGCGCTCCGGAAGCAGCAGCGCCGTGATCGTGCGGCCCTTCCAGAACAGGTTGTGAACGCGCGGCTGCAGGTTTCGCAACCCATCCGCCGTGACGTCGTCGAAAACCACCAGCGCGGCGGGCCTGGAGCCCGCGCCTGGAATACGCCGGATCGTACTGAATTGAGGGAATCCGTACCGTGTCAGGAACTCGCCGATTTCTTCATCGGAGACACTTTCCTCCACGTTGCCAAGCATCAGTTCTGCCATGATGGCTGCTCCTCGACTGTTACCTTGCCGCGGCGCCGCGGCACGATCCCGACGCAAGCCGCGTCACCGAGCCGGACCCGCTTGCAGCGCCGCCGCGATATCGCGGCTGACCGACGCCAGCGCGCGATCGTGAGCCGCCACCATCGGTTCGAAGCCCGGACCGGACACCGCCTCGCGCGCGACGGAGCGGCCCGTGACGGCGCGGCCTTTCGCGGGCGGGCGCACGGCCCACAGCACGTCGACGGTGACGTCCCGCCCCGGCGCGGACTCGAAGCGCATGACGTCGATGCGCACATGCCAGACACCCAGCGGATCGTGCGTCGTGTCGTACACCGAAATCTGCGGTGAATTCAGCAGCACGGCCAGGTCGGCGGCAATCACACGGCCAATGTCGCCGCTCAACGGTTGCGCCCAGCGGGCGAATTCGTTGACCTCGACCGTATTATCGCCGAGTTGCGTCACGATCTGCGGCCGATCCACGATGTCCGGTATCGTGACAGGACCGATCACCACGGCGATCGACCGGGTCGCGCCCGAGCTGGCGAGCGACCGGTCGGGCCTGAGCGTGTAGAAACTGGCCGAGGGCGACTTGCATCCGCCGAGCCCGCCGACGACGAGCGCAATTAACAGGCATGGGAAACATGCCGCCGCGTACCTCATGGTTTGTCCTCCGACTTGCCGCGCACGAGCGCTTCCGGATGCCGCGACAGATAGTCGGCCAGCGTACGCAGCGTCGCGGCGGTGCGGGTCAATTCGTGCATCGCCTCTTCCGTCGATTGCTGCAGCGACGAATCCGGTTGCAGGGCGGTATTCGCGGAGTCGAGCGTGGATTGCGCCGACGCGAGCGTGTCACGAGCCTTCGGCACGACTTCGTTATTGAGCTGCGAGATCATCGTGTTGGTCGAGCGCAGCATCGTGCGCGTGTCGTTGCCGATCGCTTCGAACGGAATATTGTTGAGCTTGGCCAGCAGGCGCGTGACGGAGTCCTGCAGCGACTGAAGCGTACGCGGTATCGCGGGCAATTCCGGCGGCGTCTTGCTCCAGTCTATCGTCGCCTTGGGGGCATCCGGGAAATGATCCAGCGCGACGTAAAGCTGGCCGGTCAGCGGATTGCCGCTTCTGAGCTGGAACCGGAAGCCGTGTTCGACCAGATAGTTCGCAACCCCGCGCGGGTCGTCACTGATCCGTCCTCCGGTGCGGTCGCCCTGGTAGCGCGACGTAAAGCGCTCCGGATAGATCTGTATTTCGACAGGAATGCTGAAGCGATTGTTCGCGGGGTCGAAGCGCGTATAAATGGCCGTCACTTCGCCGATCACGACGCCGCGGAAATCGACCGGCGCGCCAACGGTCAAACCGCGCACCGAGTCTATGAAGTTCACGATGTATTTGTCGACGATCCGGTCGTGCTGTCTCATCGCGTCGGCGCGCGTGGCGTACAGTTCGAACCGTGTGTCGGCCGGGGCGTCGGCCTCTTCCTGCGATCCCGGCGGCGACTCGAAAGCCACGCCGCCGATGATGATGGAGACGATCGACTGCGTTTCGATCCGCACACCGTTGGTATCGAACGCCATGTCGACCCCGCTTGCGTGCCAGAAGCGCGTGTCGGTCTTCACGAAGCGGTCGTAAGGCGCATTGACGAACACCTTCAGCGTGACGCCGCGGCCATCCGGGTCCAACTGGTAGGAGGCAATCTGACCGACGCGAAGTCGGCGGAAATAGACGGGCGTGCCCACATCGAGCGAGCCGAGACCGCTGCCCTTCAACGTGAATTCGCGCCCCGGCACGTCGCTCGCGAATACCGGGGGCTCTTCGAGTCCGGCGAAACTACGCCGCGCTTTCGTCGCATTGCCGACATCGACATCGATATACGATCCGGAGAGCAGCGTGCCGAGCCCCGAGACGGTGCCGCCCGAAATACGCGGGCGCACCACCCAGAACCGCGTGTTGTCGACCATCAGGCTCGCCGCGTCGCGCGCGACCTCCGCCACTGCCACCACGTTCTTGTGATCCGGCGACAGGCTCACCGCGTCGACCACGCCGATATCGACGTCCTTGAACTTGAGTTTCGTCTTCCCTGCTTCAAGACCCTCGCCGGTCTTGAAGCTGATGGATATCTTCTCGCCGCGTTCCAGCACCGCCTTGGTGGCAAGCCATCCGCCGATCAGCACCGCCACGATCGGCACGAGCCACACCAGCTGCATGCGCCAGCGTGAGCGCGGCACCGGCTCCGCCGCGGGCAGATCAGGAACGTCGGACTCGTCATTTGACCCGGCCATGATCCCTCTCCGCTGCATCCCAGATGAGACGTGGATCGAAAGCCATCGATGCGAGCAGTGTCAACACGACGACCGCCCCGAACGCGATCGAGGCCGGGCCCGCCTCGATCGTCGCCAACGCGTGGAATTGCACCAGCGCGACGAGCATCGTGATCACGTAGATATCGAGCATGGACCAGCGCCCGACCAGTTCGATCGCGCGATAGATCCGGGTGCGCTGCACGGGAAGCCATTGCGAGTGAAGCTGGGTCGACACCGCGAGATACGCGAGGCCCAGAATCTTGAGCATCGGCACCACGATGCTCGCGATGAACACCAGCACGGCGAGCGGCCATGATCCGGAGACCCACAGATAGACCACCCCGCTCATGATCGTGTCTTTCTGTGCGCCGAAGAGCGAACTCGTGTTCATCACGGGCAGCACGTTGGCGGGGATATACAGCACCATGGCGGCGGTCAGAAACGCCCAGGTCCGCGACAGACTCGCGGGCTTGCGCCGATGCAAATGCGCTTTGCAGCGTGGACACGCGTGCACACCCGAGCGCGCCGGATCGCGCAACAGGAGCCCGCACTCCTCGCACAGCACGAGCCCATAGGCGGATGCCGTCACCGCGCTGCGCCGCAGCTTCAGAGGCCGCGGCCGCCACGCGCCGTTGCCGTTTTTGCCGGCGCAGATGCGCGACCATATCTCGTGCGGATCGAACGCCGCCGATGCCGCGGCGAGCAGCAGCATCAGCACGACGAACGACCATAAGGCCGTGCCCGGCACCACCTTCGCGATGTGCGCGAGCTTGACGAGCGCGACCAGCAGACCGAGGATCAGCACCTCCGTCATGCCCCACGGCCGCGACAGTTGAAACAGCCGGAATCCCTCGACCGCGCGCCACGGCACGCGCCCGAAATGCAGGGGGACGAGCAGCCACAGCATCGCCAGGGTCTGCAATACCGGCATCAGCATGGTCGTCATGAGGACCAGCACCGCGAGCGGCCAGGTGCCGTGCGTGTAAAGCATGCGGACCGAGCCGGCCAGCGTGGTTTGAACGAGATTGCCGTTGATCGACAAACCGACGATCGGAAAGACGTTCGAGATGACGAGCAGCACGGCCGACGCGAGGGTAAAGGCGAGTGCATATTCGGGGCCGTTCGTGCGGCTCCTGCCGAGCTCGGCCCGGCAGCGGCGGCAACGCAAGGTGCTGCCGGGCGTGAGCGGCGTTCCGAGCTGAAGCAGGTCGCACTCCTCGCAGGCGATGACCTCCCGCTGGTTCGTCTCGCTCATCTCGCCTCCAGAGCGACCGGCAGGTCGCGCGCCGGAGCCGCGCCGCGCGCGACGGGCGCTTCGGCGGGCGCAGGGGCGGCGGGGGCGCTATCCGGCGGCGTGGCCGATGCGGGCTGCGGATACGACAGTTTTTCGGCGGCGAGCACCCAGCCGCCGCCCATCGCCTTATAGAGGTTGACGAACGACGTCAGCTCCGCGCCCTGCGTCTGCGTATAGTTCAGCTGTGCGTTGAACAGGCTTCGCTCGGCGTCGAGCACTTCGATGTAACTCGTATAACCGCCTTCGTAACGCAGACTCGCGAGCCGCGCGTAGGTGCGCAGCGCTTCGACCTGGTTGCCCACCACGGCCAGCTGCTCATGCGTCTTCTGCACGGAGATGAGCGCGTCCTCGACTTCCTGGAACGCCACCTGAATCGACTTCTCGTACGCGAACAGCGCTTCCTGCTGGCGCGCCTCGGCCTGGTGCACCTGGCCCGAGATATTGCCCGCCGTGAAGATCGGCTGCGCCACGCTGCCGGCAAACGACCACACCCGCGCCGGCCCGGTAAAGAGATTCGAGAACTGCGAGCTGACCGTGCCGAACATCCCCGTCAGCGAGATGGACGGAAAGTAAAGCGCCTTGGCCGCGCCGATCAGCGCGTTTTCCGACACCAGGGTCTGCTCGGCCTGCAACAGATCCGGACGGCGTTCGAGCAGGTCGGAGGGCAGTCCGTCCGGAATCGGTGGCGTGCCCAGCGTCGACAGTTCGCGGCCGCGCAGAATCGCGCCCGGATTTTTGCCAATCAGCACGGACAGCGCGTTTTCCTGCTGACCGATCTGCATTTCGATCTGCGGGATGGTGGCTCTCGCCGCCTCGTACTCGGACTGGCTTTGCGCCAGCTCCATTTGCGACACCTCGCCGCCCTTGAAGCGCAACGTGAAGACCCGCACCGACTCGTCGCGGCTTTGCACGGTTTCCTTCGCGATCTCGAGTTGCCGGTCGAGATTGCGCAGGTTGATGTACGCGGAGGCCACGGAGCCGACCAGCGTCAGAATGGTGGCCCGTCGGCCCTCCTCGCTCGCCAGTAGATTGGCGCGGGCCGCCTCGGTCTGCCGGCGAACCTTGCCGAACAGATCGATTTCCCACGCAACCGACACCGTCGCGTCGAACTGGTTGTAGATGGGGCTGACACCGTTCGGAATCGGTATGCCGGCCGCCGCCGACGCACGCTGGCGCGACGCATCCGCGCCCGCGCCGATCTGCGGAAAGAGCCCGGAGCGCGTCGTCACGAACTGGCCGCGAAACTCGTCGACCCGGGCCGCGGCGATCTTCACGTCGCGGTTCTCCTGCAGCGCGGTGGCAATCAACTGGTCGAGCACGGGGTCCTGAAACTGTTCCCACCATGCGACGTTGGCAATCTCGGCGGCCTCGCCCTGCGCGAAGCGATACGTCGCAGGCACGTCGACCTTGGGCCGCGCATAGTCGGGGCCGAGCAGGCACCCGCTCAGCGCAAGAAGCGCAGCGCAAGCCGACAAACGCGCGAGTAGCGTCCCGTCCATGTCAGTTGCTCTCTTGCGACGGCGCTTGCGGCGGCAAGCCGGGCTCCGCCGCTGTCGCGCCCGGCCCCGCTCCGGCCGCGCCCTTGTCCGGCGTCGGCTTGCCGCCGCGCGAGCGCGACGACATCGTTTCGAGCAGGTAATAGAACATCGGAATGAAGAACACTGCGATGGCCGTCGCGCCGATCATCCCGCCGATCACCCCGGTGCCGATCGAATGGCGGCTGTTGGCCGACGCGCCCGTCGCGATGGCAAGCGGCACGCAGCCGAGAATGAACGCGAGAGACGTCATCACGATCGGACGCAAGCGCTCTTCCGCGGCCGTCATGGTCGCGTCGAACACCGACGCGCCGGTCTCCCGGTTCAGCACCGCGAATTCGAAGATCAGGATCGCGTTCTTGGCGGCGAGCGCCACCAGCATCGTCAGCCCGATCTGGAAGTAGACGTCGTTGCTCAGGCCGCGCAGCAGAACGGCGAGCAATGCGCCGAACAGCGCGAACGGAACCGCCATCAGCACGCCGACCGGCAAGCTCCATTTCTCGTACTGCGCGGCGAGGATGAGGAACACCATCACGAGGCCGAACACGAAGACGAGCCCCGACGTGCCGCCCGATTGCCGTTCCTCGAAGGCCTCTCCGCTCCATGCCACGTTATAGCCGGGCGGCATCTGCGCCGCCAGTTCCTCCAGCGTCGAAATCACCTGCCCGGAGCTGAAGCCGGGCGCGGCATTCGCCGTGATCTTGATCGCCGGGAAGTTGTTGAAGCGCGTGACCAGATCGGGCCCGACGACGAACCGGTAGGTCGCCACCGACGTGACCGGCAGCATCGTGCCGGACTTGCTGCGCACGTAGATCTGATCGAGGTCGGCGGGCTTCAACCGGTACGACGGTTCGGCCTGCAGGATCACCTGCCAGAGCCGGCTCGAACGGTTGAACTGCGACACGTACAGCGAGCCGAACATCGTCTGCATCGTGCTATACGCGTCTTCGACCGGCACGCCGAGCGTCTCGGACTTGTCGCGGTCCACCTCGACCAGCAATTGCCGCGACGACGCGTTGAACGTATTGGTCACGCCGGTCAGCTCCGGACGCTGCCGCGCCTTCTGTACGAACGCTTGCGCCACCTCTGCAAGCTGCGCGATGCTCGAATCGCCGGTGCTCTGAATCCACATTTCGGTGCCGCCGGTCGTGCCGAGGCCCGGAATCGACGGCGGGTTGACCGGGATCACCACGCCTTCCTTCACGTCCGCGAAGTGGCGGTACGCATCGAGCAGCACCGTGCGCGCGTTCTGCGTCCTGATGTTCGCCGACGTGTAACGATCTTCGAAACTCTTCAGGCCGACGAAGAACGTCCCCGAATTGTTTTTGTTCTGGCTGTCGAGCAGGCTGAACCCATCGACCACCGTGATACTGCCGACCGCCTCCTGTTTCATGAAGTAGTCGGTCACCTTCTGCGACACCTCTCCGGTCCGATCGAGGCTCGCCGCGTCCGGCATGATTATCGCGCCGAGCAGATAGCCCTGGTCCTCCGGCGGCAGGAAGGCCGACGGAATCGAGCGCACCATGAGTACCGCGAGGACGATCATGCCCACGAAAAACAGCAGCCCGAAAATGAACCGCTTGATCACCAGCTTGACCGCGCGCGAGTAGCCCGCCGTCATTCGGGCGAACTGCTTGTCGAACCAGCGGAAAAAGCCCTTTTTCTCGTGATGGGTTCTCTTCAGCAGCAAGGCGGCGAGCGCCGGCGACAAGGTCAGCGCCACGATGCCGGACAGCACGACCGAGATCGCGATCGTAATGGCGAACTGCTTGTACATTTGCCCCGTGATGCCGCCGAGGAACGCCACCGGCACGAACACCGCGCACAGCACGAGCACGATCGCGATGACCGGTCCCGCCACCTCGTCCATCGCCTTTTTGGCGGCGTCCTTTGGATTGAGCTTGTACACCGTCATGTTTCGTTCGACGTTCTCGATCACGACGATCGCATCGTCCACGACGATCCCGATCGCGAGCACCATCCCGAACAGGGTCAGCATGTTGATCGAGAAGCCCAGCAGCAGCATGAACATGCAGGTGCCGACAATCGACACCGGCACCGCGACGATCGGGATCAGCGTCGCGCGCAGGCTTTGCAGGAATATGAACACGACGATGACGACGAGCACCAACGCTTCGAAGAAGGTGTGAATCACGTCGGAGATCGAGGCCCGGGTGAACTCGGTCGTATCCATGGCGATTTCATAGGTCAGCCCTTCCGGAAACGACTTGTTCAACTCCGCCAGCGTCGCGCGAACCTTCTTCGAGACTTCGAGCGCATTGGCGCCCGGCTGCTGATAAACGGCGAGAACGGTCGCGGGCTTGCCCTGGAACCGGCTGCGAATGGAGTAATCCTTTTGCCCCAGCTCGGCCCGCCCGATGTCCTTGATCCGCACGATCGCCGCCCCGCCGCTCGCCGCGCGCACGATGATGTTTTCGAATTCCGACGGCTCGGCGAGACGGCCGGTCGTCGTGACGGCGAATGACTGTTCGACGGATTTTCCCGTCGGCGACTGGCCGATGCTGCCTACCGCGAACTGCTGGTTCTGATTGGCGACCACCCGCTGCACGTCGGCGGCCGTCACGCCCAGTTGCGCCATCCGGTCGGGTTTCAGCCAGATCCGCATCGCGTAGTCCGGATTGCCGAAAATGCTGGACTGGTTTGCACCCGGAACCCGCTTGATCGCATCGAGTACGTAGATGTTGGTGAAGTTCGCAATGTAGACCGAGTCGTACCGGTCCGTTGGCGAATAGACCGCGATCACCATCATGAAAGCGGACGACTTCTTCTGCACCTGGATGCCCTGCGCCTGCACCGACTGCGGCAACTGCGGCAGCGCGAGGTTCACGCGGTTCTGCACGTCGACCTGAGCCAGTTCCGGGTTCGTGCCGATCTCGAAGTACGCGTTGATGGTCAGGTTGCCGGTGGATGAACTCGACGAGTTCATATAGATCATGTTGTCCGCGCCATTGACCTGCTGCTCGATCGGCGCGGCGACATTGTTCGCCACGACCTCCGCATTGGCGCCCGGATAGGTCGCGGAGATAGTGATCTGCGGCGGCGTGATGTCCGGATATTGCGCGACCGGCAACGAGAACATCGCCAGTGCGCCGCCCAGCGTAATGACGATCGAAATGACCGACGCGAAAATCGGACGATCGATACAGTAGTGCGAAATGCTCATATCGGCGGCCCTTTCATTGGGTCGTACCGCTGTGGGTTCCTTGCGCCGTCCCCGAAGCCTGCGCGGAAGGCGGCGGCGCGGCACTCTCGGACGCGGCCGCCGCGGCGGGCGCGGCACCTGGCACCGGGCCCTGGACGATCTTGAGCTGCTGCCCCGCCGAGACGCGCAGCGCGCCATCCACCACGATGCGCTCGCCCGGTTTGAGCCCTTCCGATATGAACCAGTCCTCGCCCTGCCAATCGCCCACTTCGACGACTCGCTGGTGCGCCTTCGACTCGTTGTCGACGACCCACACGAAGTGGCTCTTCGAGCCTTGCAGCACGGAGCGTTGCGGCACGAGAATCGAGTTGGGCCGGATGGCCCCCGAGACGCGGGCCTTGACGAACTGACCGGGGCGCAACGTCCCCTTCGGATTGGCGAAAACCGCCCGCACGAGGAACGTCCCCGTTTCGGTGTTGAAGGCGGGATTGGCAAAGTCGATCCGACCCGACTGCGAGAACACCGTGCCGTCGGCCAGAATGATCTGCACCACGAAATCGTTGTCCTGGGGGAATTTCAGTTGACCCGCGGCAATCTGGTCGCGGTACTTCAGCATCATGTTTTCGGAGATGCTGAAGTTCACCCACATCGGGTCGAGTTGATAGACGTAGGTCAGCAAGCTGTTGGAGGTGGCCGTGACATAGCTGCCGTCCTGCTGACGCGCAAAGCTCGACAGCCCCGTGAGCGGCGACTTGATCGTCGTGTAACTGAGATTGAGCAGCGCCGTCTGGACCTCTCCCTGCGCGGCGATGACCGCTGCGGCGGACTGTTTTTCGTTGCCGATCGCGTCGTCGAGGTCTTTCTTGCTCAACGCGTTCTGGGCGGCCAGCGGTTCCACGCGCGCGAGATTCGCCCGGGCGACCTGCAGCCGTGCCTGCTGCTGCGCCAGTTGCCCTTTGGCCGTTTGCAGCGCGGCCTCGAACGGCTTGCTGTCCATCTGGAACATCGTCTGACCCGTCTTGACCACCTGCCCTTCGACATACATGCGCTTGTCGAGAAAGCCATCCACCCGGGCGCGAATCTCCACCTCGCGAGAACTCTGGGTTTGAGCGGTAAATTCGAAGTCGACCGGCGTATCGCGCTGGACCACGGTCGTGACGGTCACTTCCGGCGCGGCGGCCGCTGGCGCAGCGGGCTGCTTCCTGCAGGCGACCAGCAGGGTCATGGCCGCCGCCAGAAACAGCAGCGCGCGCCCTGAACGATGGAAACGGCCGGACAGCTCCGCGGGTTCGCGGAGATGCCGCCGCGGCGCGGAGTGGAGGACGGAGACGGTTTTCATTGAGCGACCCGCCTGATCACAAGACCGTACAGTTGCCGAACAGCACCATGGCGTCCTGGCTATTGACGATCGTCAACGTCATCGATCCGTCTGTCGAATCGACGACGAGCGTCCACCCGAAGCCCATCTCCGTGCCGTCCATGATGATCTGGTTGGCGTCCTTGCTGGCGACATGCATGGGCGTCGTTCGCGCGGGTCCGGTGATCACCTTCTTGTCGAAATCGAGCGACAGGAACCGCGGGGCGCCGATGTCGTCCGGCAACGAACGGGTGCAGGCGATGCCCGGATCGCACGCGTGCGCGTCGATCGTCGCGCACAGGAGCGGCTTGCTGCCGTCGAAGCCGGCGGCCCACGTATCGAGTGCGACGACGCTGAGCAGAATCGTGAGTAAAACGGACCCGGATTTCATCGCGTACTCCCGCGTTTTCTTTGAAGGCTGCGCGCGCAGTCAACCCGCGCACGCGCCGTCACCCAGCGAACGCGTCGGGTCAGGTAGCCGCGCATCCAGTTCGAAGCGGCCGGCCGCCCGGTTGACGCGCGGACTTAGGTCAGTTTGGTTGTAGCCATACCGGGAGACAATGGGACTTTGGTCTCATATCGCCAGGTGGGGTGAGCGTGCTTCAGGGGCGCAACGGACCGTTTATCGCCAGTTCCACCGCCTTGAGCAGAATCGCCGCATTGAAAGGCTTGCGCAGATACGCTGCGGCGCCCGCCGCCAGCGCCGCCTGTCGAACGACGAGTTCGTCGTGTGCCGTGATCATGATGATCGGCAATCCCAGCGGCGCGAGTTGACGCTGAACTTCCAGGCCGCCGGTTCCCGGCATCTGGATGTCCAGAATGACACACGCAGGCCGATATGACGGAATCGCCGACAGCGTATTCAACAGTTCGTCGCCACTTGAGAATGTCTCCGCCTCGATCCCTGCGGAGTGCAGCAGACGCTTGATGGCCCGGCAAACCGATTCGTCATCGTCGACCACAGCAACGATTTGGTTGGGGTTGACCATATGGCGACGCGAACACGCTGTCGCTCCATGAATAGATCATTGGAGCTTCAGACTAACGGCAGACGGGGAAATGAGATATAGGACTTTGGTCCACTAGCGGCAGCGTGCGGCGGAACCGGGGACGATAGACGTTCCCCGGCCCCTGATCGGACCATGCAGGACTACTTGTCGTCGGCCGGGTACAGGCCGGCTTTTTCCGCGAGCCGAACGAGTTCGACGATCGATCTGGCCTTCATCTTCTCCATCACGCGAGCCCGATGAATCTTGATCGTCTTTTCGGCCGCGCCAAGGTCGCTGGCGACCTGCTTGTTCAGGCGCCCCGTCAGGACGAGCGTCATGACCTCGCGCTCGCGGCGCGTGAGATGGTTGACCCGCTCCTGAAGCTCCGCGGTTTCGTTTCTTTTCGCAAACTCGATGCAGGCCCGTTCGAGCGCGCGATCGATCGCGGCCAGCAGCAGCGATTCGCACACCGGCTTGGGCAAAAAGTCGAGCGCGCCGCCCTTCATGGCTTCGACGCTCGTGCTGACGTCGCCCCGCCCTGTCAAAAAGACGATGGGGAGCAACTGCTTGAGACTGCGCTGCACGTCGAGCCCGGTCATCCCCGGCATCTGCAGATCGAGAACGAGGCAGGCGGGCGTGCTGGCCAGACCGGCTCTGTCCAGAAAAGCCTCCGGACTCTCGAAGGATTCGACGTGATAACCCGACGCGCGCAACAGTCGGGCAAGCGCGCACCGGACCCGCTCGTCATCGTCGACGATGAAAACGCGGGTGGCGGGTTGACTCGCGACTGGCGGAGGCGGCCCTATCGCAGGTCCGCGCCCCGTGGCAGCGTTATGTGAAAGGATGCTCCCTTGCCCTTGTTGTTCTCCGCCCATAACCGGCCTCCGTGCGCCGTCACGATCGTGCGGCTAATAGACAGACCCAGTCCGAGTCCTTGAGGTTTGGTCGTGAAAAATGGCCTGAATATTTTGCTCATCTTGTCGGCGGTCAATCCCTGACCCCGGTCTTTCACCGTAATCCGCACGCCTGCGCCGGATTCTTCCCGCACGGTCGTTTCGATCAGACGGTCCTTCGGATCGCATTCCTTGACCGCGTCGAAGGCATTCAGCAGCAGATTCAGTACGACCTGCTGCAGTTGAACCTTGTCGCCGAACACCATCGACAGATTCTCGGCAATGTCGAACGTCGTGCTGACCTCGCGCGCCATCGCATCGCTGTGCACGAGCAGCGCGATGTCGCGCACCACGCCGCCGACGTCCACCGGTTGCAACTCCATGTCGCCCTTTCGCACCATCGTGCGGATCTTCTTGATCACTTCGCTCGCGCGACAGCTATCCAGAACGATGTCGTCCACCGCCTCGCGCAGGTCAGCCGTATTGGCCTTATTGGATTCGATGAATTTCTGCGCGGCTTGCGCGTTGCTCAGGATGGCCGTAAGCGGCTGGTTCAGCTCGTGGGCAAGAGAACTCGCCAGTTCTCCCAACGAAGCCACGCGCGCCAGATGCGTCAGCTCCTTGCGGTTGCGATCGACTTCGCGGCATGCATTGCGACTCGATATCGCGATGATCTGCACCTGCTCATTGCCTGCGCTGTAATTCGTCGTATTGGTTTCCACGTGGAAACCTTCGCCGTCGCTGCGCCGCGCGAAGCGCATCCGCGTGGTTTTTCCATGACTCGTGCTGCTTGCGACGTCGTCACCCGCACCCGTCGAATGGCCATCGCGCAGACCACGGATCGGGAACAGCATCTCGCTCGATGCGCCGATCAATTGTTCTCTCGTGTAGCCGAATAGTTCGATCGTGCTGGCGTTCGCAAAAGTGATCTGATTTTGCGGGTCGACCGTGAGGATCGGGACCGGCAACATGTCGAGCGCATCGCGCCACGGAATTCGCTGCTCCGGCATCGCGCGCTTCACGCGCCCGCCACCGCCCAGCCAGGACACGCATGCGCCCGCGTAGCCCCGCCATCGCGACCTGGAACCGGCAAGCTCACGCTCGTCAGCCGCGACGGGCAGCCTGAATCGATTCGTAGCGTCGCGAATGAAAGCGGCCGATCCGGCTTCAGGCGATCCCATACGAGGATCGCCCCCCTCACGAATCGAACCGGTGTTGGGAACTAAGGCGTGTGCATCCCGATGGGAGCATGAGGAAGGACGGCGCTGTTGCACATAGAAGGTCATCGCAAATCCAACCACGCCTTGCATCAGGTCCTTGCCATGCGCGATCAGGTTGATCATCGGGTAGCTCCGTCACCGGTGCTTAGTGCATGTATGGAGTCAGTCAACACCACCGCAACGCTTGGTCTGCCGGATTACACCACTTATGCCGATTCCGTAGCCGATTACGTCTACACCAGTAACTTGGAAACAGTATAGGCCCATCAAGCGTCGATTTCATGAGAAAAAGATGCAATTTTTCCCGACTGACGTGCCCACTGTAAGCGAAGGCGTCTGGTACTTTCTGACATATATCAGCTGTTGTCGGAATAATGGCACATATGACTTCGTACCTGGTTAATAATTATCCATACGCTTTTCCAGAAGTTAGATATAACCTGACGACGGCGTCTTTTTTAATATGCAACAGGCATTCGTTCGATGGCGGGGCGCTGAACACCGCATGCAGCATGGTTTTCGAGCGCGACAGAACTTCTATGCAAGCCCTCCGGTGAAATGATTTTTGTCGCGGCTTTCGCTCGTACGAAGCGCGTCTCCCGCTTTCCGCGACATGCTTTTCCCCAACGAATATCATGCCGAAAATTTATAACGACACAATCCACTCGTGGTTAACCCGCTTACCAAAACCGCGATATTTAGAGGACGTTTAATTTGTATTCGGCATTTCTCGATGCGGCTCTTATCATCATGCAGCGGATTTTTAAAATGCATCCCGATCCGGCACTATAATCCACAGCGATGTACTGCGAATCCAGTCAGGAACGCCAATGAATAGGGGCGCCGTTAGCGGCGAAGACATGGCCTGAACTGCGTCGCGAATGACGAGTCATTGCGCTGGCCCGCTGGATAGAGATGACCGCCGCCCCGCCGGGTCGCGGCGAGCCCAGGCCTATGCGCGGGAAGGACAACGATCAGGAGAACGGTGAAATGGCATCGCCGAAGGCCGTCATTCGTCGGCCACGGCTTCGATTCGCCCATCCCGGATCGCGCCGACGAACGCGCGATAGTCGGCCCGGTTCTGTGCGCTGTATTCGGTCGCGAACTCGCTGATGGCGTCATCCAGCGTTCGGCCGGAACCGATGTACCCCGAGATCATGGCTGCGTCGCCGGAGCGGGCGTGCGCGCGTGCCAGCGCATGGGCGCACATTCTCGCGTACTGCCGCAACATCCCCGCGTCCCAGTCCTCGATGAGCGCCGACATCTTCATGTCGCGCAGTTGACGCACATAGAAATCGCGGCCGTTCTTGCCGCGCGTCCATCCGAGGAACATGTCGCTCGCGGTCTGCATGATCCGTTGACCCGCTATCACGCGCTGACCATGATTCGTATGCAGGCTTTTGCCGGCATACGGTTCGAGTACCGACGCGCGCGCCTCCTTCACTTGCAGGAAGAGCGGGTCGTTATCCGCCGCCATGAAGAGCCCGACGCTGCACATGGTGCCGACGCTGCCCACGCCGACGACCTTGAGCACCAGATCGAGAAAGTGGAACCGGTCGAACAGAAGCCGGATGTGCTCGGGTAGCGTCTCGCGATAGGACGCGATGGCATCGGCATAGCCGGAATCGAGTCCGGGAGCGAGCTCAGCGTCGGGATGATAGATCAGCGGCGGCTCGTCCTTGATTCTGGGCCGCGCCCCGTCCAGTGCAACCAGCTTCGGATAGAAATAGTCCGGCACCGTCTTCTGTCTCTCGGCTTCGATCCGCTCGGCGAGGCGCTTTCGCACCTGTTCGACGATCTGCGGATCGCCCGTGCGGTCGCTGTATTTCTGCAAGTCGATCCGGTCGTACCAGACATCGAGCGCTCGCATCGACGCGTAGTCGATCATCCGTTCACGATAGGTGCCGACGAGATCGCGCGCCAAACGCGCTTCGTCGCTGCGCGGCAGTCCGAGATGCTGCGCGGCAATCACGGCGCTCGCGGCAAGCCGCTTGAGGTCCCACTCGAAAGGCGCCGGCAGCGTCTCGTCGAGATCGTTGATGTCGAAGATGATATTGCGCTCGGGCGTCGCGAAGCCGCCGAAATTCATCAGATGCGCATCGCCGCACGCCTGCACGCGGATGCGGCTCGTCGGCGTGCCCGCCAGATCGGCGGCCATCAGCACGGCGGAACCGCGATAAAACGCGAACGGAGACGCCGACATGCGCGCGAAGCGGATCGGTATCAACGCCGGAATGCGGCCCTCGTTGGACTTGATGAGCAAGTCGACCGGATCCTGACGATCCGCGGGCGCCCGCCAGCCCGCCTGCGACACGCGTGGCACCGTGTCGCGCAGGAGCCGGCCATCGCGGGCCCGTTCATCGGCGGTCAGATACGTGCCCGCGCTCTGCGACGCCGCGATCATACGCGGAGAGTTGACGGCCTTGCGCATGGTTATTCCCCGTTGTCCGGCTCACGCCCAGCCACGTCATCCATCACGACGCTTTGCGACATCGACTGCAGCGCCTTGCGGTCTGTTCTGACCGACGTCGCCACATGGAGCCAGGCAAACGCCGACTCCGGCAGCGCACCGACGCGCCGGCCGTACCCCACCCCCGCCGCCCGCGATAGTGGGTTCGCCACGCGATTGCACGACCGTCCGTCGGCTACCGTGCCTGATTCAGCGTGGCGGAACAGTCCCGCACGTTTCCCGCTCGCTTGCCCGCTTACAGGTCGAGCCGGTTCACCTTCGTTCCGGAGAGCGAAAGATCCGCCATCAGACCGGCATTGGTCAATACCAGCGCCACGACCTGCGAATTCACGGATGACGTGTCCAGCGCACCGTTGGCGCCGGTTCTCGCGACCGAGACGCCCGCATCGGCGCCGGCGGACCAGCCGTTCGAACTGCGGAACTTGTCCAGCGCATCCTTCGTCATGAAGAGGAAGACAATCGCGGTCGACTGAACGCCGGCCTGAAATCCAAATGATGCGGCGGTCGTACTGTAGTAACCGACGGTCGCACCGCCGACACGCAACGCACCATCGCCGTGAGAGCCACCCACGATGAAGGCCGCCTTCTTCACATCCGGGAAAACCAGAACCCCCTGGGCCTTCGCCATGAGTTCATTCGAACCCTTGACCGCCGTGCCCAGCCGCGACAACGTGCCGTTCACGGCTGCATCGATCTGCTGCCGCTTCGACTCGGCGGTCTCGGGGCTCTTGTCGCCACCCGATGTCGTGGTGCAACCCGTCAACGCCAAACTCGCGGCAGCGCCTGAAATCGCGATTGTTTGCACAAAGTTCCGTCTGTTCATTATCGAGCTCCGTTGTGGTTACAGTGCGAATCGCCGGCCCCGGTGTCTGGCCGCTTCGGTCCCTTGCTCTATCGCAATCCGGCAGTTGGCTGCCATGCAGCCTGGCTTGCCGGTCCATCACGCGCCACGGGGGCTGGTGCGCGACACAACCGTGAGGTCCTTACCGCATCTCCCCCTTCTGTCCGCGCAGCACAGACGTCCGGATTGCGCCGGACATATCGAGCCGCCATGCCTTCGGCGACCCAGAACCGCGACTGCAACGCCTCCGCTTACATGATGTCACGGCGCGGCATTTGGGAAATCGGACCTTGGTCTTACAGGGGGCGCCCTGGATGCGTCGGGTGAGCGCTGGAGGGACCGATCGCCCGACGGCACCCATGTCGCCCCAGGCTTCGTGAATGCGCCATCCGCAATCGCCGCCTGTCCATCAACCACCCAGTGCAATGATCGCCATGGTCAGCACGACGCCGAGCGCCGCCATCGCCAGTCCCGCTCTCCATCCGCCGAAGCCGGCGTGGTAGCCCAGCGCCATCCCGCTGCCGAATAGCATGGCAATCGTCAGCACGCGCGAAACGATCAACGCCGTCGAGACGTCCGCGAACAGTACGAACGGCAATGCCACCGGGAAAGTCGATAACACCACGATCACGAAGATGCCTGCCGCGCCGACGACGTCATCGCGCAAAAAGCGCGGACGGCTCGGCAAATCGGGGATGGTGGCAATACGCGCCCGGATCGGTTCCAGCTCCGTATCGGCGATCAGCGGTGAGATCCACGCCGGCAATGCCTTGCGAAGCGCACGAACGCCCGCGGCCGCGTCCTGCTCATGTTTGATGGTCAGCGCGAGGGTCAGCCGGCGGCCGCGGTTCGTCAGCGTGCGGACGAGAAACATCACCGCGTCGGCCAGACCCCACGCGAGGTTGCAGCCGAGTGCCGTGTAGAACATTTTGCGCCCGGCGCCTTCGCCGGCCGTCGCGGCCGACACGGCCCCGACGAACGTGAGCGCCATGAAGAGACCAAAACACAATTCCGATACCCGATCGACGGTATCCAGAATCGGCTCGCGAGCGCCGATGTCCTGCCGATCCATTAGACCAGTAAAGCCCATGAAATCTCCCGCCGAGGTTAGCGTGTGATCGCTCTCACTACCCGGCCGCACGCGCCGATGGCATTCGACACCACCCAGCATACGGCTCGCGAACAGGCACCGATATTGGACCAAGGTCGTATGGCCTTCCTGCGCGCCGCGCTCTACATTGCGAGAAGATCGTTCGGTAACGACTCAGCTCACGTATGCGCGGAGATAGGGGAATGGCGAAGACCCAGGCGAAAGCAGACTCGTCCGTCGAGGGCAAGTCACTCTCATATAAGGAGTATCGGAAGGCGTTGTTCGATCTGCACGTCGAACTCGTCAAGCTCCAGGAATGGGTGGTGCAAACGGGCAGCAAGGTCTGCATTGTTTTCGAAGGGCGCGATGGCGCGGGCAAGGGTGGCGCCATCAAGGCGCTCACCGAGCGCGTGAGCCCGCGCGTGTTTCGCGTCATCGCACTGCCCGCCCCCACCGAGCGAGAAAAGAGCCAGATGTACGTGCAACGCTATCTGCCGCACTTGCCGGCCGCCGGGGAAGTCGTGATCTTCGACCGAAGCTGGTACAACCGCGCGGGCGTCGAGCGAGTGATGGGCTTCTGTTCCGACGCGGATGCGGTGGCCTTCCTCAAGGCGCTGCCGCTGGTCGAGCGGGCGATCGTCGAGTCCGGGGTGATTCTCCTCAAATACTGGCTGGAGGTCAGTCCCGAAGAACAGACCCGCCGCCTCCAGGCCCGCATCCACGACGGGCGTAAGGTCTGGAAGCTCACGGATATGGACTTGAAATCGTATAGCCGATGGTATGACTACTCGCGTGCGCGCGACGCGATGTTCGAAGCGACGGACACCGGGATTGCTTCGTGGCGTGTGGCGAATTCGAACGACAAGCGGCGGGTGCGACTGAACATCATCAGCGATGTGCTGAGCAGGATTCCTTATGAGACGATACCGCGCAAGAAAGTGACGCTACCCAAAAGGCAGAAACCCGACGGCTATAAGGAACCGGACTATCCGTTCAAATACGTCGCCGAGCGATTCTGAGTTTGGTGGGATCGCGGTGGCGCATATCAGGGTCTCCTGTCCCTGCGTTCGCTCGTGTAAGGCCTGTTTTCGTCAGGGCCAGCGGAGTCAATGCGGCGAGATCCATTTTGCATTTGCGAACGGATGCCGCCCGTTCACATGCCGTGCACCTGAGAGTAACCTCGTGCGTTCGGATCATTCGTGTATGCGGAACCAAGCCGTTCCCGATGCATCGCTACCGCCTCGCCAAGCCTCTTGCAGAGCTGATCCGCGTTGCTGATGCCCGGCAAACGCCTCAAGGGATGAGCGGCGTCGGTGGTCGTCAGGATGACCGTGCCGATGCCGAACGGGCGCTGCCACCATGGGTGGATCGAGGTGATGCACTGAATCCGGGAAAGTTCGAGAGTCGACACACGGCGATGCAGAATGCCCTGCGTCCAGGAAATTCGGGCGGTATCGATGACGATTCGGGTGAACGCGGTCTTGACGAACGGCACAGCGACACCGATCAAAACCGCGCCGGCCTGTGCAAGCAGCACATTCCACTGAAACGGGAAAGAGTTCGACGTGCAGAGATGCACACCGCCAATCATTGCCATGACAACGCCCCCCTTCAGGAGCGCCGGAAGATTGCAGGCCTGCGACGGCGCGCCGCTGAAAATCACCTGATTAGCCATCGCGTATATCCCTTTTTCTGACCGACGGCTCCAGTCGTCCGTCGAAAAAGGCGGCGCCGCCTGATTGGGCTGCGCGTCGGCGAACTGACTGTTGACCGGCGACAATGCCATGACCGTTACGCCAAGCACACTTACATGGGGCGATTGTAACGCAGTGCTCGTTGCAGACCGGCCCACGGCCTCTTTCGGTGCGAGGAACTGTCGTTAGGCGGCCCGTTGCGAAAGGCTGCTGGAGAGCGACCTGCGGCGGTCGTTATCCGGCAAAGTGCGGCAGCGAGAAGCGCCTTAAGGGCGGCATCGCGGCACGAATGCATAAGAGGGGAAATTTGTCGGCGTTGATGTCTCGCTGCAACGAGCGGGATATTCGACTGGCCCGATCCGCGTCCAGAGAACGGGAAATAGCAAAGCATCTATCCCACAGCCGCCCGAGAACGAAAGACGAGCCACCATTGCCGGGCACGCTTTCACCGTATGGCCGCCTTAGCGAGACCTGCGGCCATTGCGGCCATTGCGGTCGGATGCGTGTACGTCGCAAGAGGGCCGAGTGTGCCTCCTTGCGCGTCCATACGCGATCGCCCCATCGCCAATAGTGCTTTCCTGCATATCGTAGAATTACGATATATACTTCGTCCTGTAGCGATGCAGATGCGTCGACGCCATCCGGCGTCCCGGCTGCCTGTTGTCGAATAGCTTGAACGAAACCCAGATGAAACCCGATATCGACGCGATCCACAAAGCGCTTGCCAACCCGGTCCGCCGGGAGATTCTCGGCTGGCTGCGGGAGCCGCACGCGCATTTCGCCGATCAGGAGTTGCCGCTCGATCACGGCGTATGCGCGGGCAAGATCGACGCGCGCTGCGGCCTGTCGCAGTCCACCGTGTCGGCGCACCTCGCGGCCTTGCAGCGCGCGGGGCTCGTCACATCGAAACGGGTCGGTCAATGGGTCTTTTTCAAGCGCAACGAGCCCGTCATCCAGGCGTTCCTCGATCATATGAACTCCCGGCTCTGAACGCTTCGCTCGCGTCGCCGCGCTACCTTCATCACGCAGTTTTTTCAGGCTCGGGCCGCGCCCGTCGCCAAAGGTGAACTCTTATGCCGACTCTTTTCGATCCGCTGCAAATTGGCGACATCACGTTGTCGAACCGCATCATCATGGCGCCGCTGACGCGTCAACGCGCCGAAGAAATCCGCGTGCCGAACGCGCTGATGGCGCGCTACTACGCCGAGCGCGCGACGGCCGGCCTGATCATCAGCGAAGCCACGTCGGTCACGCCGCAAGGTGTCGGCTACGCGGAAACGCCGGGTATCTGGTCGCAGGAACAGGTTGAAGGCTGGAAGCTCGTCACGAACGCCGTGCACGCCGCGGGCGGCAAGATCTTCCTGCAACTGTGGCACGTGGGCCGCATCTCGGACCCGCTGTTCCTGAACGGCGAATTGCCGGTTGCGCCGAGCGCGATCGCGGCACAAGGTCATGTGAGCCTGGTGCGTCCGGAACGTCCGTACGTGACGCCGCGCGCGCTGGAACTCGCTGAAATCGCCGGCGTGGTCGAAGCGTTCCGCCAGGGCGCGGAAAACGCGAAAGCGGCGGGTTTTGACGGCGTCGAAGTGCATGGCGCGAACGGCTATCTGCTCGACCAGTTCCTGCAGGACAGCACGAACAAGCGCACCGATGCCTATGGCGGCCCGATCGAAAACCGCGCGCGTCTGCTGCTCGAAGTGACCGACGCGTGTATCGACGTGTGGGGCGCGAACCGCGTCGGCGTGCATCTCGCACCGCGCCGCGACTCGCACGCGATGGGCGATTCCGACCCGGCCGGCACCTTCGGCTATGTGGCCCGCGAACTCGGCAAGCGCAAGATCGCGTTCATTGCCGCCCGTGAATCGCTCGGCGACGACCGCCTCGGCCCGCAGTTGAAGAAGGCGTTCGGCGGCCCGTACATTGCGAACGAGAAGTTCACGAAGGAGACCGCGCAGCAGGTGCTCGACGCGGGCGAAGCGGACGCGGTGGCATGGGGTCAACTGTTCATCGCCAATCCGGATCTGGTGCGCCGGTTCGAGACGAATGCGCCGTTGAACAAGCCGAATCCGGCGACCTACTATGCGCGCGGCGAAACCGGCTACGTGGATTATCCGGCGCTGGAAACGGTGGAATAAGCGGCCGCGTGTGAATCGCGGGACGCTGTAAAAAACGCGCGGCGGGCGATGAGCGAACGATACTCGGCTCATCGCCCGCCGCGTTTTTTTGCGCGTGATCCGTTCACAACGTTCGCACGTTCACTGCAATCCGTGCGCGCCGAAATCCCGCACGTCATCCAAGATCACGCCGCATGAACACGCGCTTCGATTCGTCGAGTCCTCGCGCGATATGGGCGTCGCGCCGCGCGATCAACGCCGCATCGAGTTCGGCTTGCTCGATATCGCGAAACCCCAGCCGCCGATAGTACGGCGCGTTCCACGGCACCTCACGATACGTCGACAAAACGAGTTGCGGCAATTGCCGCGTGCGCGCGAGTTGCGCGACCTGCTCGATTAGCGCAGCGCCGATGCGCCGCCCGGCATGCGAGGTAAGCACGTCGAGCTCCTGAACATAGACGCGCGCGGGCTGCGGCTCGAACATCACGAAGCCCGCGCACTTTGCATCGGCGTCCACCGCGACGATGATCTCGCACGCGGCGATCTTGCGTTCGACGAGCGCCAGCGCCATCGGCGGCGCATCGGCAATCCCGCTCATGCCGACACTGGCGAAGCGCTGGCCTGCTTCGAATTCGATCGTGCGAATCACGCTCGCCTCGCGCGGCGCGGCAAAACGGAAAGTGACAGTAGGTGCAGGCTGCATGGCGTTTCGAAGCGACGATATCGCCCGATATTTGACATCCCCATCGACAAATACACAAGTGCTTGCGCTGCCGCGGGACTACACTCCTGACATCTGACTCCCCTCCGGCCCAAGATGGATCTCCTGAATGTGTTGCAGGTCGCGCTGCATCTCGACCAGCACCTGAGCACACTGATCACGCAGTTCGGCAACGGCGCATATGTGCTGCTGTTTGTCGTCGTGTTCGTCGAGTACGGCTTCCTGCCCCTGTTCTTCCTGCCGGGCGATCCGCTGATTTTCATCTGCGGCGCGCTTGCGGCCACGGGTGCGCTCAATGCCTGGATCGTCGCTCCCGTGCTGTTCGTGGCGACGGTGGGCGGCAGCATCGTCGGCTATGCGATCGGCCACGCGGTCGGCGAAAAGGTCTATACCGCCGACTATCGCTGGCTCAGCAAGCGCGCGCTGCGTAAAGCGCACGATTTCAGCGAAGCACGCGGCGGCCTGACCTTTCTGCTGTCGCCATTCATCGCCGTGGTGCGCACGTTTGCGCCGTTCGTCGCCGGCGTTTCGCGCATGACGTTCTCGCGTTTCGTGTGGCTCGTGAGCGCGGGCGCGGTCCTGTGGGTCGTCTTGCTGATGGCGGCCGGCTTCCTGTTCGGCAACATGCCGATGGTGCGCGATCATATGAGTGCGATCGTCCTGCTGGGCATTGCGCTCGGTGGCGCCATGTTGATCGGCGGCACGCTATGGCGCCTGGTCCATCGGCGCTTGCGCGCTCCCTGACCTCCGGGCACGGCATGCCTCGCGTGACCTGCGTGGCGGCAGGTCGCGCCAGCGCCCTCAGCTTGACTCGAAGGGTATACGAAGGTAACCTTCGCAGGTAACCTTCACATCTGGCCGCCATCGCATGAGCAGGAATGCCCCTTCGCCTACCCCCGAAGCGCTGCACGCATTGGCTGAAGACCTGCGCGTGGTGGGCGTGAAACTGCGCCGCCGTCTGCGTGAAGAGTCCAATGTGGGCGACTTCACGCCTTCGCAAATGCAGGTTCTCGCCCTGCTGGAGCGCGAAGGTCCGGCTACGGTCACGGCGCTCGCGCGGGCGCGGGGCATGCGCCCGCAATCGATGGGCGAAACGCTTTCGGCGCTGAAAGCCGCGGGATTCGTCACCGGCGCACCCGATCCGAATGACGGCCGGCAGACGGTTCTCTCCCTGACTCCGGCCTTTCGCAAGAAAATCAAGGCCGCCCGGGCCGCACGCGAAGACTGGCTGTTTCGCACCATCCAGACCCACTTCTCGCCGGCTGAGCAGCAACAACTCGCAATCGGCGTCGACCTGCTCAAACGCCTGATCGACTCGTAACGACTCGTACCATCCTGGAGCACACCATGGCACTCACCACTCTCGATGCAAAGACCGCACTGATCGTCATCGATTTGCAGCGCGGCATCGTCGCACTGCCCGTCGTTCACCCGGCGAGCGAAATCGTCCAACGCTCGGTCGCCGTCCTCGACGCGTTTCGCCGCCACGGTCTGCCCGTGGTGCTCGTGAACGTCGCGGCCGGCGCACCGGGCCGCACCGACCAGGGGCGCCACAGCGGCGACTTCCCCGCCGGTTTCGCGGACCTCGTGCCCGAACTGAAGCAGCAGCCGTCGGATCATCTGGTGACCAAGCGCACCTGGGGCGCGTTCACGAACACGGACCTCGAAGCCTATCTGCGCAAGGAAGGTGTGACGCAAGTGGTACTGGTGGGTATCGCAACCAGCATCGGCGTCGAATCCACCGCGCGCTACGCGAGCGAACTCGGCCTGAACGTCACGCTCGTCGTCGACGCGATGACCGACATGAACGCGGATGCGCACACCAACAGCATCACGCGCATCTTCCCGCGCCTGGGCGAAACCGGCACGACGCAGGAAGTCCTCGCCCTGCTCGACAGCACGCGCGCATGACCATGCGCCTGAGCGCGCGCTCGCGCCTGCTCACAGCATGGCTCGCCGCTCCGACGGGAAGCAGGCTGTGACAGGCACTTTCCGTTCGCTGCGAAATTTCAACTACCGGGTCTGGGCGAGTGGCGCAATCGTCTCGAACGTCGGTACATGGATGCAGCGTACGGCGCAAGACTGGCTCGTACTCACGGAACTCACGCATCACAATGCGACTTCCGTGGGTATCGTCATGTCGTTGCAGTTCGGACCGCAAATGCTGTTGCTGCCTCTCACCGGCTATGCGGCCGATCATTTCGACCGCCGCAAGCTGCTGTTCGCCACCCAGGCGGCGATGGGCTCGCTGGCATTGGCGCTCGGTCTTCTCACGATCACCGGGCTCGTGCAGCTCTGGCAGGTCTACGTTTTCGCGGGGCTGCTCGGCTGCGTCACCGCGTTCGATTCTCCGGCGCGTCAAACCTTCGTATCGGATCTGGTCGGCGAAAGCGATCTGGCGAATGCGGTCGGCCTCAATTCGACCTCGTTCAACGCGGCGCGCATGATCGGGCCCGCGGTAGCGGGGCTGCTGATCGCCTCGGTGGGCACCGGCTGGGTGTTCCTGATCAACGCGCTGTCTTTCGTCGCGGTGCTCGGTTCGCTGCGCATGCTGCGCCTGCACGAACTGCATCTGAAGCCGCGCGCCGTCCGCTCGCGCGGCAGTTTCGTCGAGGGCTTCAGGTATGTGTGGACGCGTCCCGATCTGAAAGCGGCCTTGCTGATGCTGTTCCTGATCGGCACGTTCGGACTGAACTTCCCGATTTTCATCTCCACGATGTCGGTCACGGCCTTTCACGCGGGCGCCAGTCAATACGGCGTGTTGAGCTCGACGATGGCGATCGGCTCGGTCACCGGCGCACTGCTCGCCGCGCGCCGCGCGCGGCCCCGGATGGCGCTGCTGCTCGGCGCGGGCGCGATTTTCGGCGTGGGCTGCACCGTGGCCGCGCTGATGCCGAACTACGTGCTGTTCGGCATGGCGCTCGTCGTGATCGGCGTATCGACGCAAACCTTCACGACCTCCACCAACAGTCTCGTGCAGCTCACCACGGAGCCCGCGATGCGCGGCCGCGTGATCGCAATCCTGCTGGCGATCGCACTGGGCGGCACGCCGCTCGGCGCACCGGTGGTGGGCTGGGTCGCGGATCGGTTCGGCCCGCGCTGGGCGCTCGGCGTGGGTGCCGCATCGGGGTTCGCTGCGGCGCTCGTCGGTCTGCTTTATCTGGTGAAGTACCGGCAGTTGCGCGTGTACGTCGAAGGGCGACGGTTGCGCTACAGCATCGACGACCCGCGTCCGGTTGCGAGCGCGGCAACGTCTTACGTCGGTCCCGTCACCGCGGTGCAGAGCGCCGCCGTGAGCGAAGCGGAGGAAGACGCTTCGTCGAGCGTTTAGACAACGCCGCCGATCTGATTCAATGCAAAAAAGCCGCGCCTGATTCGATCAGGCGCGGCTTTTATCTGTACCGCCGTACTGGTGCTGCGCGGCAGCTTACTTGGCGACCGGCATCGTGAATTCCGCGCCCTTCGCAATGCTGTCCGGCCAGCGCTGCATGATGCTCTTGTAGCGCGTATAGAAGCGCACGCCCTCTTCGCCGTACGCATGGTGATCGCCGAACAGCGAACGCTTCCAGCCGCCGAACGAGTGCCACGCCATCGGCACCGGAATCGGCACGTTGATGCCGACCATGCCCACCTGAATCTGCCGGCCGAACGCACGGGCAACGCCGCCATCCGAGGTGAAGAGCGACACGCCGTTGCCGAACTCGTGCGCGTTGATCAACTCGACGGCGCTAGCGAAGTCGGGCACTCGCACCACCGCCAGCACCGGGCCGAAGATCTCTTCCTTGTAGATCTTCATCTGCGTGCCGACGTTGTCGAACAAGGTACCGCCGATGAAGAAGCCTTCCTCCGCCGCCACCGGATGCGCGCGGCCGTCGACGATCAGCTGCGCGCCTTCCGCCTCGCCCGAGGCGATATAGCCGGCCACCTTGGCCTTATGTTCGGCGGTAACCAACGGCCCCATCTCGGCGTCGAGGTGCTCGCCATTCTTGATGACGAGCGATTTGACGCGCGGCACCAGTCTGTCGATCAACTGGTCGGCGACATCGCCCACCGCCACGGCGACCGAGATCGCCATGCAACGCTCGCCCGCCGACCCGTACGCGGCGCCGATCAGCGCATCGACGGCCTGGTCGAGATCGGCGTCCGGCATCACGACGAGGTGATTCTTCGCGCCGCCCAGCGCCTGCACGCGCTTGCCGTGTTTCGACGCTTCCGTGTGAATGTATTCGGCGATCGGCGTGGATCCCACGAACGACAGCGCCGCGACGTCCGGGTGTTCGATCAGCGCATCGACAGCCACCTTGTCGCCGTTCACCACATTGAATACGCCGTCCGGCAGACCCGCTTCCTTCAGCAGTTCGGCGATCCGCAGCGATGCCGACGGATCACGCTCCGACGGCTTCAGCACGAAGGTGTTGCCACATGCGAGCGCGACCGGGAACATCCACATCGGCACCATCACCGGGAAATTGAACGGCGTGATGCCGGCTACCACGCCGAGCGGCTGACGCAGATTCCAGTTGTCGATGCCGCCGCCGATCTGGTCGGTAAAGTCGGTCTTCAACAGGTTCGGAATGCCGCACGCGAACTCGACCACTTCAATGCCGCGCACCACTTCGCCTTGCGCGTCCGTGAACACCTTGCCGTGTTCGCGCGTGATCAGCATCGCGAGTTCGTCGTGATGCTGATTCAGCAGTTCCTTGAATTTGAACAGGATGCGGGCGCGCTTGAGCGGCGCCGTTTCGCTCCACGCAGCAAACGCGGCCTTCGCAGCCTTGACGGCCGCGTCCACTTCTTCGACCGAAGCCAGCGCGACCGAACCGGTCACCTTGCCTGTCGCGGGATTGAACACGTCCTTGAAGCGGCCGCTCGTCGGCTCGACCGGCGCACCGCCGATGTAATGACCCAGTTGCCGCACCGACAGCTGCGCTTCTTTGTTCGCTACATTCATGTTCGACCTCGTGTTCGGGATAGGCCACGGCGCTTCGCCACCTGGCCGTGAGCAAGAAATATCGGGCTGCGTCGCACAGCGCATGAAAGCGGCGGGCCGCCCGCTGCGCTGGCTTCATGAAGACCCGCCAACTGTATCGACGGCGCCGGTCATACTCCCGATACAGCGCGATAGAACCGCGCCTCACTGTATTGTTTTTTGCGTCGCAACTGTCATGGGGCAGCGCGCGTCGGCAGCGAAGCGATACGCACACGCGGGCGACTCACGACGCGCAGAGCGTCAAAACCCGCCCACGCCCCGCGTGACGAGTGCGTACGGTCCGCACGTCAACTGTTCCCTGAGGAATTCGATGCACACCTGGATCTTCGCCGACGACGACAGCCGCTCCGCCGTCACGGCCCACACATCGGCGGACTGCTGGTAGTCCGGCAGCACGCGCACCAGTTCGCCGGCGCGCAGACTCTCGGCTACATCCCAGATCGACACCATCACCACGCCGTAGCCGTCCTTGGCCCATTGCACGACGATATCGCTGAGATTCGACGCGACCGTGCCCGTCACCTTCACGCTCTTTTCGCCATCCGGTCCGGCCAGACGCCAGACGCCGAAGCGATCGTCGCGGCCGCGAAACAGCAGGCAGTCGTGTTGTGTCAGGTCGCCCAGATCGGCCGGCGTGCCTCGCCGCTCGAGATAAGCGGGCGACGCGCAAAGAATCCGCGCGCTCTCCACCATCTTGTGCGCGATCAGATGCGGCTCCTGCACTTCGCCCACGCGCACGTCGATGTCAAAGTTCTCGCCAACCAGATCCGCGCGGCGGTCCAGCAACTCCAGCCAGATCTCCAGATTCGGATGACGCTCGCGCAGCATCGCGAGAATCGGCGACACGTGTTTGCGGCCGAGCCGCAGACTCGTGCTGATACGCAGCAGCCCGCGCAACTCGGTACGGCGGTCGGCGAACGCATCGGCCATGCCTTGCACGTCGTCGAGTATTTTCTGCGCCCACTGCAAAGCGGCTTCGCCATCGCTCGTCACGCTGACCCGCCGCGTGGTGCGCTGAAACAGCTTCACGCCGAGACTGGCCTCCAGCATCGCGATCCGCTTGCTCACATGCGAGGGCGACAAGCCCATCTCCGTCGACGCCGCGACGAAGCTGCCCCGCCGCGCGATGTTGCAGAACAGCTGGAGATCACGCAGGAAGGACTCATTGCTGGCTGTGAGCGCATTCTGATTTTCCATCTGGGCGCATTGTGTCCGTGCAGAAGCACATTACCCTAGCTCCAACGGATTGATCGGGCAAGCCAGGGCAGACCGGGCGCGATCTTCCGGACACCCAGGTACTGGTTAACCCTGTACCGCAATGCGGCAACGACCGGTAACAGAGCGCCGGCCAGCGCGTCCCGGAAAGTCCTGGCTTGCATAGTTTTGATTTCAGCGCGCCAATGAGTCAGCCATAGAAGCTGACAAAAACATTTCTGTTCAGGAGACGATATGGAAACGAACGCATCGGCGAGCACCCACGGGCATGGCTCGCAAGCTCGCAAAGCAACCGCCAGCGGCTGGATCGGCTCGGCGCTCGAGTACTACGATTTCTTCATCTACGCTCAGGCGGCCGCCCTCATCTTCCCTCAGCTGTTCTTTCCATCCGGCAACCCGAAGATCGCGATCGTCGCCTCGCTCGCCACCTATGGCGTCGGTTACGTCGCGCGGCCGATCGGCGCGGTCGTGCTCGGGCATTGGGGCGACACCCACGGCCGCAAGAACGTGCTGCTCGTATGCATGTTCCTGATGGGCTTCTCGACGATGGCGGTCGGCTTCCTGCCTACCTACCATCAGGTGGGCATGCTGGCGCCGACGCTTCTGGTGATCCTCCGGCTGATTCAGGGCTTCGCCGTCGCCGGTGAAATCTCGGGCGCGAGCTCGATGATTCTCGAACACGCGCCATTCGGACGACGCGGCTACTACGCGAGTTTCACGCTGCAGGGCGTGCAGGCGGGCCAGATTCTCGCCGCCGCCGTGTTCCTGCCGCTCGCCTACTTCATGGACGATAGTGCCTTCAACTCGTGGGGCTGGCGGATTCCGTTCCTGCTCAGCGCGGTGGTGCTGATCGCCGGCTACTACATTCGCCGCGAGGTGGACGAAACGCCCGCCTTCGCCAAGGAAGACGCGAGCGGCAACGTGCCGAAGTCGCCGATCGTCGAAGCCTTCCGCTACAACTGGGGCGATATGCTGCGCGTGGTCGGCTGCTCGCTGATGAATGTGATTCCCGTGGTCGCCACGATCTTCGGCGCGGCGTATGCGGTGCAGCAGTCTTACGGCATTGGTTTTTCGAAGAGCGTCTATCTGTGGATTCCCGTGGTCGGCAACATCGTCGCGGTGCTGGTGATTCCGTATGTGGGCAATCTGTCGGACCGTATCGGGCGGCGCCTGCCGATCATCGTCGGTGCGCTCGGCGCGGGCCTGCTCTCGTTCGCGTATCTCTACGCGATCAGCATCCGCAACGTGCCGCTCGCCATGGTCATGTCGATCCTCATGTGGGGCATCGTCTATCAAGGCTATAACGCGACCTTCCCGAGCTTCTATCCGGAACTGTTCCCGACCCGCTCGCGCGTGTCCGCCATGGCGATCGGCCAGAACATCGGTACGACGATCACCGCACTGCTGCCGGCCCTGTTCGCCTACGTCGCGCCGCCCGGATCGAACAACATCCCGCTCACCATCGGCGCGATCACGTTCGGCATCACGGTCATCGCGGCGGCCACGGCATGGAGTGCGCGCGAGAACTTCCGCGTCAAGCTGAGCGATCTGGGTCAACCCGACGCGGTGCCGATCGACAAGCACAGCTATGAAGCCCTGCGCGCGCAGACCATGGCCGACGCAAAAAAAGCCGTCGCGTGAGCGCCGACACTCACGCATCCGAGCGCAACCGCAGAGGACCCAATTCATGAACAGGACCCGGATCGCCGTGGCCGGTGCGGGCTATATCGGCCGCGCGCATATGGGCGTCGCGCAACAGAGCGGCACGTGCACGCTGTCGGCGATCGTCGATCCTTCGCCGGCGGCCGGGCCGATCGCCGCGCAGGCCGGCGTGCCGCTCTACCGCACGCTCGACGAACTGATCGAACGGGACCGTCCGGACGGTGTGATTCTCGCCACGCCGAACCAGTTGCATGTGGAGCATGCGTTGGCCTGCCTCGCGGCCGGCGTGCCGACGCTCCTCGAAAAGCCGATCGCGCCGACCGTCGATGAAGCCGAGATGCTGGTCGGCGCAGTCGAGCGCAGCGGCGTGCCATTGCTGATCGGCCATCACCGCGCGCATAGTCCGATCATGGCGCGCGCGCGGCAACTGATCGACGAAGGCCGCCTCGGCAAACTGGTCGCGGTGATGGGCAGCGCGGTGTTTTTCAAACCCGACCAGTACTTCGCCGACGCCGAATGGCGGCGCAAGCCAGGCGGCGGCCCGATTCTGCTGAACATGATTCACGAAGTGCACAACCTGCGCATGCTGTGCGGCGACATCGTCGCCGTGCAGGCTTTTTCCTCGCATGCGACGCGCGGCTTTCCGGTCGAAGACACGGTCGCGATCAATCTGCGTTTCGCGAGCGGCGCGCTCGGCAGTTTCATGCTGTCGGACACCGCGGCGAGCGCGCGTAGCTGGGAACAGACTTCGCAGGAAAACAAGGCCTACCCGTCGTATCCGGACGAAGATTGCTACGTGATCGCGGGCACGTTCGGCTCGTTGTCGGTGCCGACCATGCGCCTGAAAACGTATGGCAAAGCCGAGGACCGTTCGTGGTGGAAACCGTTCGACGTGAGCGTCGCCGCCATGACGCGCGACGATCCGCTCAAGCTGCAGCTGGCTCACTTCGAACGCGTGATTCGCCGTGATACGGAGCCGCTCGTGAGCGCCCGGGACGGCTTGCAGAATCTGCGTATTACCGAGGCCATCGCCGAAGCCGCGAACGCGGGCTCGGTCGTGGACACCACGCCCGCCGTCGCGTCGGCTCATTAATACCGTGCGCCGCACCACGCGGGCAAATTCATTCTTCAGGATCCCAGATGAAAACCTTCGTGATGCTGCACGGCATCAACCACAACATGTTCGGCAAACGTGATCCGGCGCAATACGGCACCATCACGCTCGCTGAAATCGACAGCAAGCTGCAGGCGCTCGGCAAGGAACTGGGCGTTCACGTGGAAAGCTTCCAGACCAACAGCGAAGCCGCCATGTGCGAGCGCATTCACCAGGCGTTCACGGACAACGTCGACGGCGTGCTCATCAACGCCGGCGCATGGACGCACTACAGCTACGGAATTCGCGACGCGCTCGCCATTCTGGTGGTGCCGGTGGTCGAAATCCATATGTCGAACATTCACGCGCGCGAAGCGTTCCGGCATCAGTCCGTGTTCGCGGAGATCGTCAAAGGGCAGATTTGCGGCTTTGGCGTCGACAGTTATCTGCTCGGGCTACGGGCGGCTGTGTCGGCGACTGTCTAGCTAGCGGAGCATGCCTGGCGTTGCGTGCGGCCTCTTTTCACGCACGCAACGCCACGTCGCGTGTACTACGCCATTAGCGCCATTGCTCAGTCAGTTCGTTGGCCAGCACCATCTTCTCGCGCACCACGTCCACCAACACGGCATCGACACCGCCCTGCGCTTTCAGGAACTTCAGCGCGGCGGAATGCACCGTGCGCATGGCGCGTCCGTCGATCCCCGCCATGCGTGCCGCGCTGCGCCGCGTTTCTTCGACCAGATCGCGGGCGCTGCCGAAGTCGGGCGACAAACCGCTCTGCGCTTCGAACGCAGCGCGCAAACCTGCCGCGTAGTCGCGCGACTGCCCGAGCCGGTCGATGTCGACCAGCAAATCGACGCCCTCGGCCATTCGCAACGCGCAGAGAATCCACAATGCAACGAACGCCCGATAGGCGTTATTGCCTTCCGCCGTGCGCGCGTATTGCTCGCACGCCGCCGCATAGGCGTCGTCCGGCATCGATCCCACGGGCGGCAAGCTCGCACCGCAAACATCGATCGCCTGCCTGACCAGCGGGTCCGACTGATTCAGACCGAGCACACGAAACGGCGCGGCGACGAAAAACGGATTGCTCCATTGCTGACTGAGCAGCCATCCCGATGCGAACTGCGACGCGGGATTGCGCAGCACGCCCACGTGCATCGCCTGGGGAAAGGCCTGTTTCAACCAGGGGAGCCGGCCCGACGAGCGGCAAAACTTGAAGACCGGCACGCTGTTCTGTTCGACTGTACGTTCACACAGATTGCGCAAATAGGCCTGTAAGGCAGGGAATTCCGCATCCGGCACGCTCGCGAAACGATCGATGCTGAAGCGTTTGCGATAGCCGGCCACGCCGCGCGCGCTGGCCTGAAGGAACGGGCGGTACTCGTCGAAGTAAGGCGCGGCGAGCGGTGGATGCCCCGAGGTCAGCGTGGGACGGGAGGCGGCCACGTCGGCGAGGCTCAGTTCGGCCAGCACGTTGCTGAGCGGTTCATAAAAGCCGGTTGCCGCGTCGAGTTCACGCAGACGGGACCAGACCCACGTGCCTGCGCTGCGCCAGCCCGTGTGCAGAAATACCGCCTGTTTCAGCGCACTTTTCCGCGCGGCCTCGTTCGATCGGGAAACCGGCCCGTCAGCGGTGCTCGACGGACCATTCGACGGCCCTTGTGACAACGGCATGGGACTTCTCTTCTGAAAGCGACAACGATTCGATGGAAAGCGGACACTGCCCGCGCCGCTGCATGGCCGCTCATACCTTAGCGGGCCGGGCTGTCGGCTTCGTGACGGAAACATCACTTTACCTTGCGAGGCCGCGCCGCGTTCGCCCGGGTGCACAGCCGACGGTCATGGAACAGCGCCGCCAAACGCATTATGCTGCCAGACTTGCGCACTCATCCATTGCTGATATGAACGATTCGGCCGATATCCGGTTCCTGCTGACCCTCCGCGAAAGCGGCAGTCTGATCGCCGCAGCGCGCAAACTGGGGCTGTCGCCGTCGGCTGTCACGCAGCGCCTTCAGCAACTCGAAAAGAAGCTGGGTGCGCAGCTGGTGAACCGCACCGCGCGCCGCCTGCAATTCACCGACGAAGGCACGCTGCTGTGCGAACGCGGCGCCGAACTCGTCGAGCAGTTCGACGCATTGTTCGACGACTTGCAGATGCGCCGCGGCGGCCTCGTCGGTACGCTGAAAATCAACGCCCCGCTAGGATTCGGGCGGCGCCATCTCGCGCCCGCGATCGGCGAGTTCCAGCAACAGAATCCGGATATCGACGTCGCGCTCACGCTCTCCGACCGGCCTTTGACCGACACGCTGGATCGTTTCGACATCGTCGTGCATATCGGCGAGTTGCCGCTATCGAATCTGGTCGGCTACACGATCGCGCCGAATGCGCGCTTCGTCTGCGCGGCGCCCACGCTGCTCAAGCGGCTGGGTGCGCCGCAGTCGCCGGACGAGTTGAGCAGGCTGCCGTGCATCCTGCTGCGCGAAAACAATGAAGACGTGTCGCTGTGGCAGTTCAGCAAAGGCCGCATGCGCCGCAGCGTGCGCGTATCGGCGCACCTGAGCTGCAACGACGGCGACGTGATCCGCAAGTGGGCCTGCGAGGGACGCGGCGTGATTCTGCGTTCGGAGTGGGACGTCGCCGACGATATCGCCAAAGGAAAGCTCGTGCGGTTGCTGCCGGGATGGAAAGCACCGGACGCGAATGTGATCGCGCTCACACATCAGCGCGCGGGGCTGCCGGCGCGCACACGTCATTTCATGCAGTACTTGCAGAGTCGATTCAGGCCGCTGCCGCCGTGGCGGCGATAGTCCGCGAGCCACGCGTCAATTCAGTTTCACTGAATCTATGAGTTACTTCATCTGAACGCCCGGCCACCGACGAAACTTTATAATCGACTCACCGTCCACCGCCGGTTAGATCATGACTCCCCCCGCCTACCCCAAAGCTGTCCTCTTCGACCTTCTCACCGCGCTGCTCGACTCGTGGACCTCATGGAATCACGCGGCGGGCTCCGAACAGGCGGGCCGCGCATGGCGCGCCGCCTATTTGCGTCTGACTTATGGCTGCGGCCGCTATGTCGCGTATGAGCAGCTCGTGCGCGAAGCCGCCGCGCAAGTCGGCCTGCACGACGGCGCCGCGCACGCGCTCGAGGCAAACTGGCTCGACCTGACGCCCTGGCAAGGCGCACTCGACGCGCTGCGCGCACTCGAACCGCACTGCAAGCTCGCGGTCGTCACCAATTGCTCCACCCGCCTCGGCACTCAGGCCGCCAACCTGTTCCCGATCCGCTGGGACGCAATCGTGACCGCTGAAGAAGCCGGCGTGTATAAACCGGACCCGCGTCCGTACCGGCTCGCGCTCGCGAAACTCGGCGTTCAGGCTCACGAGGCCGCGTTCGTGGCCGGTTCCAGCTACGACATGTTCGGCACCGCCGCCGTCGGCTTGCGTACATACTGGCACAACCACGTCGGCCTTCCGCTCGTCGCGGGTGCCGAGGCGCCCGAGATCGAAGCGCCGACGCTCGACTCGCTCATCCCGTGGCTCGGCCGTTTCGGCCTGTGAGCCCACATCACTTCCATCCCCGGTGACAGCATGAAACTCGAACAGATCGAAACTCCGGCCGCGCTGATCGATATCGCGCGAATGCAGAAGAACATCGCGCGCATGCAGGCGCGCATGAACACGCTAGGCGTCGCGTTCAGGCCGCACGTGAAGACCACCAAATGCATCGACGTGGTGCGTGCGCAGATCGCGGCCGGCGCGCGCGGCATCACGGTGTCGACGCTGAAGGAAGCGGAAGCGTTCTTTGCCGCCGGCATCCATGACATTCTCTACGCGGTCAGCATGGCGCCCTCGAAGTTGCCGAGAGCGCTCGCGCTGCGCCGCCAGGGCTGCGATCTGAAGCTGGTGGTCGACAACCCCAACGCCGCGTCGGCGCTCGCCGCATTCGGCGACCAGCATGGCGAAACCTTCGAGGTGTGGATCGAAGTCGACACCGACGGACACCGCTCGGGCATCACGCCTGAAGAGGACACGTTGCTCCAGGTCGGCCGGATTCTGCATGAAAACGGCGTGAAAGTGGGCGGCGTGATGACCCACGCGGGTTCGAGCTACGAGCTCGATACGCCGGCGGCGCTCGCCGCGCTCGCCGAGCAGGAGCGCGCGGGCTGCGTGCGCGCGGCGCAACGGCTGCGCGAGGCTGGCATCGCGTGCCCGGCGGTCAGCGTCGGCTCGACGCCCACCGCGCTCGCCGCCGCGCAACTGGACGGCGTCACCGAAGTGCGGGCCGGTGTCTACGTGCTGTTCGACCTGGTCATGCACAACGTCGGCGTGTGCGCGCTCGACGACATCGCGCTCAGCGTCCTCGCCACGGTGATCGGTCATCAGGCGGACAAAGGCTGGGCGATTCTCGACGCGGGCTGGATGGCGATGAGCCGCGATCGCGGCACGTCGAAACAGTCGCACGATTTCGGCTACGGCCAGCCGTGTCTGCTGAACGGCACGCTGCTGCCCGGTTATGTGGTGAGCGGCGCGAATCAGGAGCACGGCATTCTGTCGTCGACTGAAGAAGCCGCGCAGCTCGACGATATCGCGGAGCGCTTTCCGATCGGCATGAAGCTGCGCATTCTGCCGAATCATGCATGCGCGACCGGCGCGCAGTTTCCCGAGTATCACGCGGTCGCGCCGGACGGCCACAGCGTGGAGTGGCGACGCTTTCACGGCTGGTAGGCACACGCGGCCCCAGGCCTTCAGCAGCCCCGCTCACTCACCCTCTTCTCCCAGCCCCGCCAGCAGATCGTCGACCGCGCGATACACGCGCTCGACGATCTCCGGCCCCACCTTGCGCTCCAGTTCGCGATAGTGCGCTTCGAGATCCTTCGAAATCACGCGCACCAGTTCCACGCTCGTGTCCGTCAGCGACACCAGCACGCGGCGCTGATCCTCCGCAAAACGCTCCTTGATGACGAGGTCCATGCTCTCCATGCGCGCGAGCACGCCGGCCATGCTCGGGCTCGAAATCGTACAGATATCGGAAATGTGGCGCGGCTCCATCGGGCCGTGCTCGTCGAGCGCGCGAATCACGCGCCACTGCTGCTCGGTCAGTCCGTGAGCGGTAATGAGCGGACGGAAACGCTCCATCATCTTTTCTCGGGCGCGCAACAACAGCATCGGCAGGTTGCGGTGCAAAACTCGGGTGGCAGCGGACATGTGGGAAAAGGAATAAAAGCAGCCGGCGAAGCTTAAGGGAAAACCCGCGATCAATCGACAGCCTATTGACCATGAATCATATCAAGCGCAATACTACTAACATGTTAGTGTTTTCGCTGAGTTTTTTTCCCGAGAGGCTGCCTTTATGTTCGCTCTTGCCGATCACCTGCTGCATCCCGAAGGCGACCCACTGCCTCGCGACGTGGACGCGCGCACCGCGGCCGCATTGCTTGCACGCGGCATCGCCTGCCGCGCGCCGGTGCATGGCGCGGTGTACGGAACCCTGCTGAACGATCGTGCCGCGCTGGACGCGTTAGGCGACGCGGTGCATGCGGCTCCGTATAAAGCGCCGCCGAAAGCGCCGGTTCTTTATCTGAAGCCCCGCAACACGCTCGCCGGGCATCGCGCGAAAGTTGTCGTGCCGGACGATGCGTTGGGGGTGGAAGTCGGCGCGTCGCTCGGTATCGTGATTGGCCGCACTGCAACACGCGTCGACGCGAATCGCGCGGCCGACTATATCGCCGGCTATACGCTGATCGCCGACCTGAGCGTGCCGCATGCGAGCGTGTACCGGCCTTCGGTGCGGTTTCGCGCGCGCGACGGCTTCTGTGTGGCTGGACCGGTGGTGGTCGCCGCGCGCCACGTTGCAACGCCGGACGATCTCACCGTCGAAGTCTCGCTCAATGACGCCGCGGTCTTTGCGGCAAGTACCGCGTCGTCGGTGCGCAAGGTCGCGCAATTGCTCGCCGACGTCACCGATTTCATGACCCTGGGCGCAGGCGACGTGATCACGCTCGGCGTGCGTCACGGCTCGCCGATCGCGCATATCGGCGACACGGCCACGCTGACGATCGGCGCCATGCCGCCACTCACGGTGTCGTTTGTCGGCGCGCCCGAACACGATGGAGAACAACGATGATGCGCGGCCGTGTTGCGTACGCGGGAGCGATTCACGAGGCCTATCCCGACGTCTATGGTGTGCGCCTCGCGGACGGCCGCGTGCGCCGCGAAGATGAGGTGGTCTGGCTTGCACCGATCGAAGTCGGCACGATCTTCGCGCTCGGGCTGAACTACGCCGAGCATGCGAAGGAATTGCAGTTCAACAAGCAGGAAGAACCGCTCGTCTTTCTGAAGGGGCCGGGCACGGTACTCGGTCATCGCGGCGTCACGCGCCGCCCCGCCGATGTCACCTTCATGCACTACGAGTGCGAGCTGGCGGTCGTGATCGGCCAGAGCGCGCGGAACGTGACGCGCGAAAACGCGCTGCAGCATGTGTCAGGCTACATGATCGCCAACGACTACGCGATCCGCGACTACCTCGAAAACTACTACCGCCCCAACCTGCGCGTGAAGAATCGCGACGGCGGCACGGTGCTCGGCCCCTGGTTCGTCGACGCGGCCGACATCGGCGACGTCACGCGGCTGGAATTGCGCACGTTCGTGAACGGCACGCTGCAACAACGCGGCAACACGCGCGATCTCGTGACCGGCATCCCGGCGCTGATCGAATACCTGAGCGGCTTCATGACCCTCGCATCCGGCGACGTGATTCTTACCGGCACGCCCGAAGGCATCGTCAACGTGAATGCGGGCGACGAAGTGGTCTGCGAGATCGACGGCCTGGGCCGTCTCGTCAACACGATCGGCTCGGACGCGGACTTCGGCCGCGCCTGAGCGACTGAAAAAATATAAAGGACTACGCAATGCGAATCGACCATCTGATCAACGGCGAAGCGTGCGCCGCGCAAGACTATTTCGAAACGGTCAATCCGGCCACGCAGGACGTACTCGCCGAAGTGGCCCGTGGCGGCGCGCGAGAAGTGGATGCCGCCGTGCGCGCCGCCAAAGACGCATTTCCCGCCTGGGCCGGGAAGCCCGCCGCGGAACGCGCGAAGCTCGTGCGCAAGCTCGGCGAACTGATCGCGAGGCATGTGCCGGAAATCTCGGAGACCGAAACAAAGGACACCGGCCAGACCATTTCGCAAACGCGCAAGCAACTCGTGCCGCGCGCCGCCGACAACTTCAGCTACTTCGCCGAGATGTGCACGCGCGTCGACGGTCACACGTATCCGACCGACACGCATCTGAACTACACGCTGTTTCACCCGGTCGGCGTCTGCGCGCTGATCTCGCCGTGGAACGTGCCGTTCATGACCGCCACGTGGAAGGTCGCGCCGTGCCTCGCATTCGGCAACACGGCGGTGCTCAAGATGAGCGAACTGTCGCCGCTCACGGCGTCGATGCTTGGGCAACTGGCGCTCGAAGCCGGCATTCCCGCCGGGGTGCTGAACGTGGTGCACGGCTTCGGCAAGGAAACCGGCGAGCCGCTGGTCGCGCATTCCGATGTGCACGCGGTGTCGTTCACGGGATCGACGGCGACCGGCAACCGCATCGTGCAAACCGCGGGGCTGAAGAAATTCTCGATGGAACTCGGCGGCAAGTCGCCATTCGTCATTTTCGACGACGCCGATTTCGAACGCGCGCTCGACGCCGCCGTGTTCATGATCTTCTCGAACAACGGCGAGCGCTGCACGGCGGGTTCGCGCATTCTGGTGCAGCGCTCGATCTACGCGCGCTTCGCCGAGCGCTTCATCGAGCGCGCGAAGCGTTTGACCGTCGGCGATCCGCTGGCGGACAGCACCATCGTCGGGCCGATGATCAGCCAGGGGCATCTGGCGAAAGTGCGCAGCTATATCGAACTCGGCCCGCAGGAAGGCGCCACGCTCGCGTGCGGCGGCCTCGATATGCCGGACTTGCCCGACGCGATGCGCAAAGGCAACTTCGTCATGCCGACGGTATTCGTCGATGTCGACAACCGCATGCGCATCGCGCAGGAAGAAATCTTCGGCCCGGTCGCGTGCCTGATTCCATTCGACGACGAAGCCGACGCGATCAGGCTCGCCAACGATATCTCGTACGGCCTGTCGAGCTACATCTGGACCGAGAACACGGGCCGCGCGCATCGTGTCGCCGCCGCCGTCGAAGCGGGCATGTGCTTCGTCAACAGCCAGAACGTGCGCGATCTGCGCCAGCCGTTCGGCGGCACCAAGGCATCGGGCGTGGGCCGTGAAGGCGGCACATGGAGCTACGAAGTGTTTCTCGAACCGAAAAACGTCTGCGTATCGCTCGGCTTGCATCACATTCCGCGCTGGGGTGTGTGACGCCGCCGAGGCGGTGAGAACCGAAGCGCGAACGTAACGTGCCTCGCGCCATACACAGAACAGCAACTATCTTGCATGGGGCCGCAGTCAGCGCTAACACGCCAGTTGCAGCCGACACGGAGACCACGATGGGCAAACTCGCATTGGCAGCAAAAGTGACTCACGTCCCGTCGTTATATCTGTCCGAACTCGACGGCCCGCACAAGGGTTGCCGTCAGCCCGCCATCGACGGCCATCATGAAATCGGCCGGCGCTGCCGCGAACTGGGTGTCGATACGATCGTCGTGTTCGACGTGCACTGGCTAGTGAATAGCGAATACCACATCAATTGCGCACCCAGATTCGAGGGCGTGTACACCAGCAACGAGTTGCCGCATTTCATCAGGAACATGCCGTACGCGTATCCGGGCAATGCCGGGCTCGGGCATCTGATCGCCGAAGTCGCCAACGAAATGGGCGTAAAGAGCCGCGCGCACAGCGAAACCACGCTCGAACTCGAATACGGCACGCTGGTTCCGATGCGCTATATGAATAGCGATCAGCATTTCAAGGCCGTTTCGGTGGCGGGCTGGTGCATGTGGCACGACCTGGACACGAGTGCGCGCTTCGGTCTCGCGGTGCGCAAGGCGATTGAGGAGCGTTACGACGGCACCGTCGCGATCCTGGCGAGCGGCTCGCTCAGTCATCACTTCGCCAACAACGGCACGGCCGAGCAGTTCATGCACAAGGTGTGGAACCCGTTTCTCGAACAGATGGACCGCAGCGTCGTCGAGTTGTGGGAAGCCGGCGACTGGAAGACATTCTGCGCCATGCTGCCGCTTTACAACGAGAAATGCTGGGGCGAAGGCGGCATGCATGACACCGCGATGCTGCTCGGTGCGCTCGGTTGGGACCGATATGACGGCAAGGTGGAGGTCGTCACGCCGTATTTCGGCAGTTCGGGCACCGGCCAGATCAACGCGATCTTTCCGGTCACGCCGCTGCCTGCCTGAATAGTGAGGAGATCAACGTGCCGCATCTGACACTCGAATACAGCGCCAATCTCGCCGGTGCAGAGCGCATCGGCCAACTGTGCAACGCGCTCGCGCAATGCCTCGACGCGCAGCGCGAAAACATCGACGAAAGCGAACAGCGGGTCTATCCGCTCGGCGGCATTCGCGTGCGCGCTTTGCGCTGCGAGCAGTACTGCATCGCCGACGGCCGCCCCGACGCCGCATTCCTGCATGCGAACCTGAAAATCGGCGCAGGCCGCTCCGACGCCACGAAAAAGGCTACTGGCGATGCGCTGTTCGCCCTGATCAAACAGCACTTCGCGGCCGAGTTCGAACAGCAGGGCCTGGCGTTGTCGCTGGAGATCGGTGAATTCAGCGAAGCAGGTACATGGAAGCACAACAATCTGCACGCGCGGCTCAAGGGCTGATACCCGAAGCCGCGCTGCGGTTCATAGAGATCCATCATGCTAGACGAACAGACTATCCGCGACCTCGCGTCGCAACTCGATCGCGCCGAAAAGACCCGTACACAACTGCGCCACTTCTCCGCGCAATATCCGCAGATGACCGTACAGGACGGCTACGCGATTCAACGCGAGTGGGTCAAGCTCAAACTGGCCGAGGGCCATGTGATCAAAGGCCGCAAGATCGGGCTGACGTCGCGCGCGATGCAGCGTTCGTCGCAGATCGACGAACCCGACTACGCCCCGCTGCTCGACAGCATGTTCATCGAAAACGGCCAGGACATTCGTGCAGACCGCTTCATCGCGCCGCGCGTCGAAGTGGAACTCGCGTTCGTGCTGGGCAAACCGCTGAAGGGCCCCGGCGTCACGCTATTCGACGTGCTCGACGCCACGGCCTACGTGAGCCCTGCGGTGGAAATCATCGACGCGCGCATCGAACAGTTCGACCGCGAGACCCACGCGCCACGCAAGGTCTACGACACGATCTCGGACTTCGCCGCGAATGCGGGCATCGTGCTCGGCGGCCGCCCGGTGCGTCCGCTCGATGTCGACCTGCGCTGGGTCGGCGCATTGCTCTATAAAAACGGCACCGTCGAAGAAAGCGGCCTTGCCGCGGCGGTGTTGAATCATCCGGCAACGGGCGTGGCGTGGCTCGCCAACAAGATCGCGCCGTACGACGAAGCACTGAACGCGAGCGACGTGATCCTGAGCGGCTCGTTCACGAGCCCGATTGCGGCGCGCGCGGGCGACACCTTCCATGTCGACTATGGTCCGTTGGGCGGCATCGGTTTGAATTTCATCTAAGTGGAGCGATATGTCTTTACCGCACAACCCCTTCAAACGCGCGCTGGCGGAAGGCCGGCCGCAATTCGGCCTGTGGGCCGCGCTCGCCGACGCGTACGTGACCGAACTGCTGGCCACCGCCGGTTTCGACTGGCTGCTGATCGACAACGAGCATGCGCCCAACGACGTGCGCAGCACGCTCTCGCAATTGCAGGCGGTGGCCGCATACGCGTCGCATCCGGTGGTGCGCCCGGTGCGCAGCGACAGCGCATTGATCAAGCAGTTGCTCGACATCGGCGCGCAAACCCTGCTGCTGCCGATGATCGACACGGCCGCCCAAGCCGTCGATGCCGTGGCGGCCACGCGCTATCCGCCGCAAGGCATTCGCGGTGTAGGCAGTGCGTTGGCGCGGGCATCGCGCTGGAACCGGATACCGGACTATCTGAACACCGCCGCCGACGAGTTGTGCGTACTGGTGCAGGCGGAAACCGTGCAAAGCATGGAGAACCTGGCCGCGATTGCGCGCGTCGAGGGCGTCGACGGCGTGTTTTTCGGGCCGTCGGATCTGAGCGCGTCGATGGGCCTGCTCGGCAAGCCGGGCGACGCGAGCGTGCGCGCTGCGATTCGTCACGGCATCGACACCGTGCGTGGTGCGGGCAAAGCGGCGGGCGTGCTGGCGCCCGATCCGGCGATCGCCGCCGACTATCTCGCGGCGGGCGCGAGCTTCGTCGCGGTCGGAACGGATACGGGTCTGCTGAGCCGCGCGGCGGCGGAGCTGGCCGCGTCGTATAAGAAAACCGCGGAAGTCGCCGCGCCGGTCAAAGACAAAGGCGGTTATTGAACCAGGCCATTTACACGCCCACGTCGTGTACGCAGCAAAGCACTACTCCCCCGCGGGCCACGGCAACCCCAGTTCCGACCAGTCCAGCTCCACGCCGATCACCGAGCGTCCGGCCGCGAACTGCACGGCCACCGTCACCGCTACGCAAGGCCGTCCGCTCGCCAGAGAAAGATAAGGATTACTGGCGACCGCCACGCCCGGCAACAGCACCGCATTGCGGAAATAAGGCCGATGATCCCATCGCGCATCCCGCGGATCCGCGACCGGATGCAGCGACGCGCCCTCCTTGCTCCAGGACGGCCCCTGCACCTCGTGACCGATCTGCCGTCCTGAATCGTCGAGGATGAAGCAACTGACGCAGCGCTCGAACGTCGCGAGCGTCGCAAACGCGTCGTCCGTCACGGCGCCGGCCAGCAACGCGTCGGCGGCGAGCCTCAACGCGACCCGGTACGGCTCCACTTCGGATTCGAACAACGCATGCTGATGCGCGCGCCCTTGGGCAATCACGTCGAAGGCGTCGTCGATCTGCTGGTGCATGGACTCCGGCGGCGCGATCTCCACCGCCGGCCGCCCGAGCAGATAGCCCTGCGCGAAATCCACATTTGATTCCACCGCGAGTATCAGCTCCTCGGTGGTCTCCACGCCTTCGACCACCACCAGCATCCCCGCCTGGTGCAGCAGCGAGACGAGCTTGGGCAGGATCGGCTGTTCGGTGCCGTGGGTGGTCGCGCGAATCAGTTCGCCGTCGAGCTTGACGAGGTCCGGGCGGATGCGCAGCAAGCGGTCCAGATTCGACTGCCCGGCGCCGAAGTCGTCGACAGCGATCAGGAAGCCGTGCTCGCGGTACACGGCCGCCGCCCGCGACATATCGTCGACACTGCCGCCGTGCGATTCGAGAATCTCCAGGATCACGCGCTCGGTGTCGAATCCCGAACTCCGCACGATAGTGGCGAGCTGATCGGCGTAACCGTCGGCGATGAAGGTGGCCGGCAGGATATTGAGGAACAGCCACGCATCGCCCGGCAGCGACCGGCACGCGTTGCCCAGATGCACGGCATGGCTTGCCCGGTCGAGCGCGCCTTCGTCGTTGGACGGCTTCGGCGCGAACATGACCACGGGCGGCACCAGCGTCCCGTCCTCCTGCTCGCCGCGCAGCAGCGCCTCGAACCCCACCTGCTTCTGATGGGACAGACTGTAGAGCGGCTGGAAGTGCGAGATCAGGTAAAAGTCGTCCCACCGAGGCCGCCGCCCCGCGCCGCCCCCGATGGCCTGCGCCTCGGCGGCGAACGGCTGCGGCGCTTCGAGCGGCAACGCGCGTTCGGCGCACACGCGGTTCCTGCCTGAGTGCTTCGCGCGCAGCAACGCTTCGTCCGCGCGGTCGAGCAGCACCATGATGCTTTCGCCGCGCCGATGCTCGGCCACGCCGAAGCTCGCGGTCAGATTGCCGTCCGGGCGTTCGATCGCTTCGATCGCGCCGCGCAGCCGTTCGGCCAGATGCAGCGCGCCCGCGAGGCCGTCGTGCAGCAGCACCGCGAACTCCTCGCCACCGATCCGGCTCACGCTGTCTTGCGTGGTGGTCTCGTCCATCAGCACCTGGGCGACCCGGTGCAGCGCCTGGTCGCCGAGCGCATGGCCGAACCGGTCGTTCAAGGACTTGAAGTTGTCGATGTCGACGAAGATCGCGCTGATCCGCGCCTCGGGCGCAAGCGCGCCGAGGCGGCGTTCCGCCTGCTTGAGGAAGGCGCGGCGGTTTCGCAGGCCAGTCAGCGGATCGGTCGCCGCGAGTTGCGTGAGCTGGCTTTCGAGCAGGAAGTGATTGCGCCTGAAGCGGTAAAAGCCGAAGTGAAACACCATCGAAGTCGGCACGCCGATCGCCAGGATCCACATCCACACGGCGATGTCGACGTCGTGCGCAAGCGGCTCGCCGAGCAGCAGCACGAACGCCGCCGCATAGAAGAGCACGCTGCCTGTGAAGAAGTGAGTCGGCGTGAGCCACAGCGGCGCCGCGCAGACCGGGATCACCACCAGCGCGGGCAGCACCCATAGCAGCGGCTGCGCGAGGCCGGCGGTGTTCAGCGCGAGGCCCGCTACCAGCACCTGCATGTACGCGACGCCGATCGCGCCGAACACCCAGGTCGATTTCGCATTCGGGATCGCCAGCACCAGCAGGACGAGCAGCAGCGCGCAGAACAGCCGGTAGGCGAGCGGCGTCGCCGGGCCGTCGACGAGGTTGCGCGCGCCGACCATGCACAGGAACGCGACCACCGTGAATGCCATTGTCACCGTGGACAGTGGGCGCTGATGCTCCAGCGAGCGCCGGTGAAAGCGCTCGCGCAGACCGGGCTCGGGCAGATGCTGCGTTGAGGTGGCAGACATATCGATGGTTATCAGGCTGGTTCCAGTCACTCCGCCAATGGTTATCGGCAAACGTCTTACGAATATTTATGCCTGTCGCGCAAATGGAGGTAAAAAATTCCGTTGATGCCCGAGCTGGTGCCAGCGTTGGGTGCCCGCGTTGCTGCCCCGTCGGTGCCCATTACGCCGCCGCCATCACGCGATCGCGGCCCGATTGCTTGGCCGCATAGAGCGCCCCGTCGGCGCGCGCCATAAACTGGGCGAGCGATTCGGCGCGCCGATGCTGATCCACCCCGACGCTGAAGGTGTACCGCAGCCCGCGCGGCAAGCCGGCCGGCGCGGACGTGGGCAGCCGCCCGCGCAGGCGCTCGAGCAACGCGACCGCGTCGGCGGTGGTGGTGGCCGGGCACAGCACACCGAACTCCTCGCCGCCCAGCCGGCCGAACACGTCGCCGACCCGCAGGTTGTCGGCGACGAACGCCGCAAAGTGGGCCAGCACCTGATCGCCGGCGGCGTGGCCGTAGGTATCGTTGACGGCCTTGAACGAGTCGATGTCGATAATCGCCATTGTCAGCGGCGAGCGGGCCCGCAGCGACGCCTTCAACAGCGTGTCGCCGATCGCCAGGAAGGCGCGGCGCGTCAGCGCACCCGTCAGGTCGTCGACGTTCGCGAGCCGCTCGAGCCGTTCAGCGAGGCGGTCGTGCGCCAGCATCACGACGCCGATAGACAGACACGGCGGCGCGAGAATGCCGAGCGCGAGGAAGAGGATGTTGGACGGCGTGACCTGCATCAGGCCGTTCTGCATGAGGACGCCGAAGCCGTACATCACGCCGCGCGACGCATGCCCCGCGCATAGCAGCATGGCCGCCACCGCGAGGAAGTAGTAGCTGTAGCGCGGCCGGTGCGACGGGCGGCCGCGCAACATCAGCGCGGCGAGCACTGCGTAGAGCCCCGCGTGATACGCCGACACCAGCGTGACGCGCGCATTGAAGTCCGGCACAACGAAGGTCCAGTACGAAATGCCGATCAACACCGCGACGAGACCCGCGTAGGCCGCCCATGGCCGCGTGCGGCGGCCGAGAAAACGCAGACAGCCTTCGATCACGAGCAATAGCGACATGGCCAGCAACTCGTTGGCCGCGACGAAGGTCAGCCAGCGCGATGCATGTCCTTGCAGCGCGAACGCGAACAGCGCCACGATCGCGACCGCGTTGGCCGCGATCCAGTAGCCGACGCCGGGAATCGCCGCGCGCCATAACGACCCGAGCACGGCCATCGCCATCGCGCTGGATAAAACGGTGACGAGCAGAATGCTGAGTGGATTGAGCATGGCAAGTGAATGACTCGAACGACGTGACAGCGGCACGACCCTGTAACGCGTACCCGTGCACGCGCTTGATCCGGGTGATGAATACCGAACTTCACGCACACGCCTGCGCCATTGCATGCGCGGCGAGTGGTGCGCGCTTTCGTCAGCTTATACGTTCTGCGTAAAAATTACTGCACGCCATAGCAAGGGAAGATTTTGTAAGCATCCGCGACGGCAAATCCCTGTACTGTCCGCCAAGCGTTGCATTTACCACGAAATGGCAATACAAAAAGAGCCGCGCAATTATCCGTTAATGCATCTGGGCCTGACGAATTCACGTGCTGTATAGGCCGCGGGGGCGTGCTCCCCGCGATGGCATCAGCAAAAATTACGTAATCGCCATGCATCCACTAGACGCAATTTTGCGTATAAGCTGACGAATGGAAAGTGGCTAAAAGTTAATGTCTTAAGTAGACTTCCCCCCGAAGTGTGTCGGGCTGACTGGACAGTTTTGTAAAGGTCACTTTATGGACGCGTGCAACGCGCGATTTTCCCGAACACTTCGATATTCACCCGGCCGTCGCGTCCTTTGTGCGAATCGGAGCAACGGCCATCCCCCGGAAACCATGGTCCCCATTCTCGATTACCTGCTGGAACGCCAGCTCTCGCCACAGTGGCGCGGCATGCTGACCGCGCTGGCCTCCGAGTTTGAAGCGCAGATCGGCCGCGACGAACTGCGGCAACTGATGCATCGCGTCGGCAGCCGGTTCGCGGCGGCGCATCCGCTGCCCGCCTGCGGATCGACGGCCGAGCTTGCGCACGCGTTGAATTTGTACTGGCAGGAGATGGATTGGGGCTACATCGAACTGGCCGACGAAGCCGAGTCGCTGCGCATCGTCCACTACTGCGCGCCGCTGCAGGCATTCGGCGACGCCGCGCTGACATGGACCCCAGCGTTTCTCGAAGGGGTCTATCAGACGTGGTTGAGCGCGCTCGGCGCGCAAGGTCTGTCGGTCGCGCAAACGAGTGCGTACGGCGAGGACAGCGCGATCGAGTTTCGCCTGGGCCGTCATCCTGCATGACCGGCGTGAACGATGCGGCTGGCGGATCGAGCGGGCGCGACGTGTGCGCGTGCCGGGCACGCGCCGCGCAACTCGCGCTCGCGGCCGGCGCACCGGGCGAGGCAACGCAACAGGTCGAGGCACCCGGGAAGGAAGCAACGCAGTAAGCAGACGCGTCTGACCGGTACGCGTGCAGTGGCGGCGGTAAGAAGGGTTGAGCGCCGCGAGCAGGTAAGGATGGGGGCAGGACAAGTCATGAATAAGACGGCGGCATTATGAGTTCATCGAGCGACATCGAAAAACTATTCGATCATTTTGGCGGCGACGCCAACGCGTACCAGGAAATCGGCCGCGAAAACGAAGCGCGTTCGGCGCGCACGCGTTGGCCGCTTCTGGTGACGCTGGATCTGACGCAACCGGCGATTCCGGCGATCGGGCAAGCTCGGGAGGCGAAGCCTCAGGCGCCGGTGAGCGCCGCGCCGACAGCCGTCGATCGTCAGGACACGACGCCCAGGGACGTCGCCGCGGTGACGCGTGCGAAGGCGCCGTTGTTCACGCGCTCGCATCGACGGGACATTCCGCCGGTGGCGGTGGCCGCCGCAGCGCCGGCTGCGCCGAGCGGCGCATCGCGATTCGGCGCGCCTGAAGCGGAAACTGAAAGCACGGTGTGGGATGCGTCCGGTGGCGGGAGGACCGCTGCTGCACAACATGCGGCTTCCGCGCCGATTGCGCCTGTGGCGTCCGCTGCTTCGGCTGCGTTTGCGCCGGCTACACCGGTGACACCCATTGTGTCCGCGCCTGTCGCGCCGGTTCCTCATTCGGCTGCGTTTGCGCCCGTTGCCGCCGTGCCTGCAGTTCCGCTCGCCGCAGCGGCCGCGCCGGTTGCCGGCGCGTCACCCGCGTTCCCTTTCCCGCTCCGGACGCCGGTTACGCAAACGCCTTCGGCCGCACCGGCCGCCGCGCCCCTGTGGGCGCAAGCGCCGGCACGCGCAGTCGCTTCCACGCCGGCATTCGCACCGACACCGGCATTCGCAGCCACTTACGCACCCGCCACCCCGGCCGCCCAACCCGCCCCGCCCGCATCCATCCTCGGCAAACTCTTCGCCGCGGACCCGCAACCCGCGCCGCCGCAACCCGCCGCGCCCGCTAACGAATCCGCGCCGCTGCAATCGGTCTTCGACCGTCTGCGCGGCGCACCCGCACCCACTCCCGCCACGCCGGCCGACGCATCGCGCGCCGCCGCGCCCGGCATTGCCCATTCGTGGCTGGTCAACGGCCCGCGTCGCTCATGAAAGTCATTGCAGTGGTGTCCGCCAAGGGCGGCGTCGGCAAGACCACCCTCGCCGCCAATCTCGCTTCCGTGCTGGCCGCCAGCGGCCGGCGCGTGATCGCCCTCGACCTCGACCCGCAAAACGCCCTGCGCCTGCACTTCGGCGTGCCGCGCGACAGCATCGACGGCCTGTCGCGCGCGACGCTCACCGGCGACCCGTGGCAAACCGTGATGTTCGACGGCGTCGACGGCGTGACCGTTCTGCCCTACGGCGCCGTGCTCGAAGACGACCGCCGCCGTTTCGAAGCGTATATCGACCAGGAACCGCGCTGGCTCGCGCAGTCGCTGCAAAACCTGCGGCTCGACGCGTCGGACCTCGTCATCATCGACACGCCGCCGGGTTCCTCCACTTATGTGCGCACCGCGTTGTGCGCGGCCAACTTCGCGTTGAACGTGGTGCTCGCCGACGCCGCCTCGTACGCGGCGATTCCGCAGATGGAGCGGCTGATCGCGACCTACGCGGCGCCGCGCGCCGAGTTCGGCGGTGACGGCTACGTGATCAACCAGATCGACCAGTCGCGCCAGTTGACCAAGGACGTGCTCAAGGTGCTGCGCCAGATGCTCGGCGCGAAGGTCTTTCCGGGCGTGATCCATCTTGACGAAGGCGTGAGCGAAGCGCTCGCGTGCGACACCACGCTGCTCCATTACGACCCGCTCAGCCAGGCCGCCGCCGATTTCCGCGCATGCGGCACATGGCTGACGGCGGCGCTCGATGCAATCGCCGTCTCGCCGAGGAACGTCGCATGAGCACGCAGGAATCGCCGCCGGCGCAAGGCGCCGAAGGCGCCGAGCCGTCGCGCTTCGAGCGTTTCGTCGATGCCGGCTTCTGGAACAGCCGCATCGTCACCGTGTTCGTGACGGCGTTCGCGCTCGGCATGCTGTACTTCGTGTTCACGGTGCCGCTCGAGTTCTACCAGCAACTCGCGTTCGCGACCTGCTGCTTCCTGATCGCGCTGCTGTTCCGCCGCCTGCAAGGCCGCTACGCGACCATGGTGATGATCATGCTGTCGGTGGTCACGTCGGGCCGCTACATGTACTGGCGGCTCACCGCGACCACCTACTGGGAGCATCCGCTCGATGCCGCGTGGGGTCTGCTGCTGGTCTCCGCCGAAGTCTATTCGACCATCGTGCTGCTGCTCGGCTACTTCCAGACCGCCTGGCCGCTCAAGCGCACGCCGCTGCCGCTGCCCACCGCGCGCGACGAATGGCCGAGCGTCGACGTGTTCATTCCGACCTACAACGAGCCGCTGTCGGTGGTGAAGCCGACCATCTACGCCGCGCTCGCACTCGACTATCCGCCCGAGAAAATCTCGATCCACGTACTCGACGACGGCCGCCGTCCCGAGTTCAAGGCGTTCTGCGAGGAAGTCGGTGTCAACTGGACGATCCGCACGCACAACCGCCACGCGAAAGCCGGCAACATCAACGAAGCGCTGAAGATCACGAGCGGCGAGTACATCGCGATCTTCGACTGCGATCACATTCCGACCCGCTCGTTCCTGCAGGTCGGCCTCGGCTGGTTCCTGCGCGACAAGCTGCTGTCGATGCTGCAAACGCCGCACCATTTCTTCAACGCCGACCCGTTCGAGCGCAATCTCGGCACCTTCCGCAAGGTGCCGAACGAAGGCGAGCTGTTTTATGGGCTGGTGCAGGACGGCAACGACCTGTGGAACGCGACTTTCTTCTGCGGCTCGTGCGCCCTCCTGCGCCGGACCATGGTCGAAGAGATCGGCGGCATCGCGGTCGAGACCGTGACCGAAGACGCGCACACCGCGCTCAAGCTGCACCGCCTCGGCTACACCACCGCGTATCTGGCGATTCCGCAAGCCGCGGGACTCGCCACCGAAAGCCTGTCCGGCCACATCGGCCAGCGGATTCGCTGGGCGCGCGGCATGACGCAGATCTTCCGGATCGACAATCCGCTGACAGGCAAGGGCCTGAAGTTCGGCCAGCGGCTGTGCTATCTGAACGCGATGATGCACTTCTTCTACGGCATCCCGCGTCTGGTGTTTCTCACCGCGCCGCTTTCGTATCTGTTCTTCGGCGCGCACGTGATCGAAGCCGCCGCCAGCACGATCGCGATCTACGCGCTGCCGCACATGATGCACGCGAGCATCACCAACTCGCGCATGCAGCGTTCGTTTCGCCATTCGTTCTGGGCCGAAGTGTATGAATCGGTGCTGGCGTCGTACATCACCGCGCCGACGCTGCTCGCGCTGATCAACCCGAAGCTCGGCAAGTTCAACGTGACGGCCAAGGGCGGCCAGATCGAGAAGAACTATTTCGACTGGGCGATCTCGCGGCCGTATCTGTTCCTGCTGTTGCTGAATCTGATCGGCTTCTGCGTGGGCCTCGCGCACATCTATCTGAACTGGCACGTGCGCAGCGTGGTCGAGACCACCGTCCTGAATCTGGCGTGGACCACGTACAACATGCTGATTCTCGGTGCGAGCGTGGCCGCCGCGAGCGAGCGCCGGCAGATTCGCGCGGTGCATCGCGTGGCGATGAAGATGCCGGTGATGCTCAAGTTCTCGACCGGCCGCACGCTCGCCTGCGAAACCATCGACTACTCGGAAGGCGGCGTCGGCGTGGCGCTGCCGGCCGCGATCCAGGTGCCGATGCACGAGCGCGTGACGGTGTCGCTGTTTCGCGGCGACGAGGAATACGCGTTTCCCGCGACTGTCGGCTTCACCGCGCCGGGGCGCGTGGGCCTGCGTTTCTCGGCGCTGACGCGCGAGCAGGAGTACGAGTTCGTCAAGACCACTTTCGCGCGCGCGGACGCCTGGACCGGCTGGGCCGAAGGCCGTCAGCAGGACACGCCGCTGCGCGGTCTGTCGCACGTGCTGAGGGTCGGCGCGCGCGGCATCGGCGGGCTGTTCGAACATCTTTACGCCGACCTTCGCAGTTCGATGAAAAGCCGTCCGGTGGACGTCAAGAAGCTAAAAACCAAAGACTGATCAATGGGCAACAGGATGGCGAAGGACAAGATCGAACGCTCGAATCACGAGCGCGGCAGGACCGGATTGCACAGGTTGGTAACGCGCAACGTCGGACGCTCCGGCTCGCGACGGCTGATGCGCGGCCTCGCCTGCTGGCTCGCGTTGCAGACGGCGCTGGCCGCGCCGCTGGCGTCGGCGGCTGAAGTGGTCGCGGCGGCTGGCGCAAGCGCCGCGCCGGCCGCCGGCGTCGGCAGCGTGCCCGCCCCCAGCCCCGCTATGCTCTTCGACCCGAACGCGATCCAGCAGCCGCAACTCGCCACGCCGACGCCCGCGCTCACCGTGGCCACGGTGAAGGCGTTGGGCGTCAGGACGCCGACCACCGCCGAACCCGGCACGCTGGTGCCGGGCGGCCGACGCCAAACGCTGACCTTCGCCGACCTCGGCGCACTCGACCCGCTGCAACTGCGCGGCACCGACGGCCAGAACGGCGTGGCGTTCTCCGTGCGCGGCGACGAAGTGGTGACCGGCGCGGTGCTGCATCTGATCTACAGCTACTCGCCCGCGCTGCTCGCCAACCTTTCGCAACTCAAGGTGCTGGTGAACGGCGAAGTCGCCGCCACGCTGCCCGTGCCGAAGGAACAGGCGGGCATGCTGGTGGCGCGTGACGTGTCGATCGATCCGCGCTTCATCACCGAATTCAACCACCTGAACGTGCAGTTGATCGGCCATTACACGACGAGCTGCGAAGACCCGGCGAATTCTTCTTTGTGGGCCACGGTCAGCAATGCGAGCTCGCTCGACCTGACCTATGCGTCGCTCGCCAGCGCGCCGGATCTGGCCGCGCTGCCTGCGCCCTTCTTCGACCGCCGCGACGTGCGCCGGCTCGAACTGCCTTTCGTGTTTGCGCAGAAGCCCGGCGCGGGCACGCTCGAAGCGGGCGGCATCGTCGCGTCGTGGTTCGGCGCGCTGGCCGGCTATCGCGGCGCGCTGTTTCCCGCGCAACTGGACAACGCGCCGCTGTCGGGCAACGCCGTGGTGTTCGCCACCGACGACCAGCGCCCCGCCGGCGTAACGCTGCCTGCGATCTCCGGCCCGACCATCGCGGTGGTCGATCGCGCGGCGCCCGCGCGCGGCAAGCTGCTGCTCGTGATGGGCCGCACCGAAGCCGAACTGAAGACCGCCGCGAAGTCGCTCGGCATCGGCCAGAACACGCTCTCCGGCCCGAGCGCGACGATCACGCAACTGACCGAACTCACGCCGCGCGTGCCCTACGACGCGCCGAACTGGCTCGCGACCAATCGTCCGGTGCGTTTCGGCGAACTCGCCAATCCGCGTGACCTGACCGTGTTCGGTTATGACGCCGACGCCGTACGCATCAACATGCGCGTGCCGCCCGATCTCTTCATGTGGCACACGCGCGGCGCGCCGCTGGATCTGCGCTACCGCTACACCGTGCGGCCGGCGCGCGACCGCTCGTCGTTGAACGTGAGCGTGAACAACGGCTTCGTGCAGGCGCTGCCGATTCCGGCTGAGTCCGCGTCGGTGTTCGAGCTGAGCCATTACTTCGGCCGCATCATGCCCGACCGCACCGCCGAAGCGCGCCGCACCGTGCGCATTCCGCCGCTGCTGCTGACGCCGCGCGCGCAATTGCGCCTGCATTTCTACTACGACATTCCGAACACCGGCGAATGTCATGCCCGCCTGCTCGACAACGTGGTCGGCGCGATCGATCCGAACTCGACCATCGACCTCTCGTCGTTCCCGCATTACATGGCGCTGCCCGATCTGGCCGCGTTCGCCAATAGCGGCTTCCCGTTCACGCGCATGGCGGACCTTTCCGAGACCGCCGTGATCCTGCCGAACGACGCCGATTCGAGCGACTACAGCCTGTATCTGCTGACCATGGGCCGCATGGGTGAATCGACCGGCTACCCGGTGACGGGCGTGACGGTCGGCAGCGCCGACGACGCCGACAGGTACGCGAGCAAGGACCTGCTGATTTTCGGCGCGCCGGGCAAGCAGCCGCTGTTGCAGCGCTGGGCCAAATCGATGCCGTTCTCGAGCGACGGCAACGCGCACAGCTTCCGCCTCTCCGACATCGCCTTCTGGCTGCAGGACTGGTGGCACGGCGAACGCGGCGTCGAGCGCACGCCCGCGCGCGCCGACCTGACGCTCGTGAGTTCGAACGGCGCCGCCTTGCTGAGCGGCTTCGAGTCGCCGTTGCAGAAGAACCGCAGCGCCGTCGCGCTGGTGAGCGCGGCCGGGCAGTCTGACGCCGACCTCTCGAGCGCGCTGCTCGACGCCGACGTGCTGCCGAAGATTCAAGGCGCGATGGCCGTGATCCACGGCCGCGACGTCACCATCACGTCGAACGGCGACGCGTACTACGTCGGCCATCTGTCGCCGCAGGAATATCTGCGCTGGGCGCTGTCCTCGCATCCGCTGCTGCTGATGCTCGGCGGCGTGCTCGCGGCGCTGATCATCGCCGGCCTCTTCTACCGGACGCTGCGCTCGATCGCCGCGCGCCGCCTGAAGGACTGACAGGACTGATATGCGGGTTCTTCGAATCAACCAGAAAATGACCGTTGCGGTAACGCTCGCCTTGGCGGCGTCGGCGAGTGTCGGCGGCATCGTGAAAGTCGCGCAGAGCAACGGCGCGCCGGGCGCATGCGGCGAATGGAGCGGCTACCGCACCTTCGTCGAACGCTTCGTGCAGGCCGACGGCCGCGTGATCGACTACTCGACGCAGGCTCAGCAGACCACCTCGGAAGGCCAGTCGTACGCACTCTTCTTCGCGCTGGTCGCGAACGACCGCGCGACCTTCGACCGGCTGCTCGCCTGGACCCGCAGCAATCTCGCGGGCAATCAGTTCGACGCGCACAACGTGCGCCTGCCCGCCTGGCAATGGGGCAAAAAGCCGGACGGCTCGTACGGCGTGCTCGATCCGAACTCGGCCTCCGACTCGGACCTGTGGATCGCCTACGATCTGCTGCAAGCCGGCCGCCTGTGGGGCGACGCGAGCTACACGCAGCTCGGCGAGGCCCTCGCCGCGCGGATCGCGCGTGAAGAGATCACCACGCTGCCGGGCGTCGGGCCAATCTTGCTTCCCGGACCGCAAGGCTTCAAAACCGCCGGTGTGACACGTCTGAATCCGAGCTATCTGCCGTTGCCGGTGCTGCGCGGACTCGCGCACGAGTTGCCGGACGGTCCGTGGAACAAGCTCGCGGACAGCGCCTACAAGTTCGTCAGGACCACCGCGCCGCAAGGTTTCGCACCCGACTGGGCGGCCTGGCAAAACGGCCAGTTCGTGGTCGATCCGAAGAACGGCGACGTCGGCAGTTACGACGCGATCCGCGTCTATCTGTGGGCCGGGCTGGCCGCGCCCGCCGATCCGCTCGCGAAGCCCTGGCTCGCGGCGCTCGGCGGCATGCGCGCGAAGGTCGCGCAAAACGGCTTCCCGCCGGAGAACGTGTCCTCGACCACTGGCGCTGCCAGCGGCGAAGGCCCGCTCAGCTACTGGGGCGCGCTCGCGCCGTACTTCAAGTCGCTCGGCGACCAGCACGGCCTCGGCCTCGCGCGCACGCATCTGGCCGCGCTCGACGCCGGCGTGCCGGGCCGCGAACCGGTTTATTACGATCGTGTGCTGGGCTTGTTCGGCACGGGTTTCATCGACGGCCGTTACCGCTTCGACGCAAGCGGCCGTCTCGTGCCAAGCTGGAGAAACGCATGCGATTGAGCGCCCTCGCGTTGTCATTGCGCTTCGCGCTGAGCCTCACCGCAGTCTGCTGTGTGGCGACGGCCGCACCCGATGCGCTGGCGCAAGCGTCGAAAGATCCGTTGAGCGTGCTGATCGATCAGGGCAAGTACTGGCAGTCGCATCAACGCGGCGACCTCGCCGAGCAGGCGTGGCTGAAGGTGCTGCGCATCGATCCGAAGCAGCCCGACGCGCTGTTCGGCATGGGCATGGTACTCGCCGACCGCAAGGACGGCGCCGGCGCGCAGCAATATCTCGCGCGCCTGAAGGCGGCCGCGCCGAACTATCCGAGTCTCGATGAACTGGGGCGGCGTCTGGGCGAGTCGAGCCCGCGCGACCAGACCGTCAACGACGCACGGCGGCTTGCGCAAAGCGGTCAGAGCGCGAGCGCGGTGCAGGAATATCAACGCGCGCTGCAGGGCAAACCGGCGACGCCGCAATTGCAGCTCGAGTACTACCAGGCCCTGTCGGCCACGCCACAGGGTTGGGATCAGGCGCGCCGCGGGCTCGAACAGCTTGCGCGCGACAACCCCGACGATCCGCGTTACGCGCTCGCCTACGCGCAGCATCTGACCTATCGCGACGTGACGCGCCGCGACGGTATCGCGCGGCTGCAAAAACTTTCGGGCGACGGCACGGTTGGCGCGGCGGCGAAAAAGAGCTGGCGCCAGGCGCTCTTGTGGCTGGATGCGCGGCCTTCCGACGCCGCGCTGTACCAGGCCTATCTGCAAACCGCGAGCGACGACGCAGCGGTCAAGGCGCGCTTCGATTCGATGGTGCAGCAGGACAGCGCGGCGCGCGCTCGCGCGCAGGAAAACACCGCCGTCGATGCGCGCGGCCGCGTGATCGCCGAGGGCTTCGCCGCGCTCGAGCGCAACGACGTCGCCACCGCGCGCGCGAAGTTTTCGTCGGTCCTCGCGAGCAGTCCGAACGATACCGATGCGCTCGGCGGCATGGGCATCGCCGCGTTGAAGCAGGAACACTTCGCCGAAGCGCGCAACTATCTGGAGCGCGCCTCGCGCGGCGGCAATCCGGCGCGCTGGAAAACCGCGCTCGACAGCGCGACCTACTGGACCTACACCAGCGACGCGATCGGCGCGCGCAGCAACGGCGAATTCGCAAAGGCGAAGTCGTTGTTCGAACGCGCGATCGCGCTGAATCCGTCCGACGTCACCGCGCAGGTGCTGCTCGGCGAAATGCTGCTCGCCAACCACGACGCAGCCGGCGCGGAACAGGCGTACCGGATGGCGCTGCGCCGCCAGGCCGACAATCCCGATGCAATTCGCGGGCTGGTCGGTGCGCTCGCCGCGCAAGGGCGCGGCGACGAGGCGTTGCAGTTCGCCAATCGGCTGAACACCGAACAGCAATCGAAGGCCGGCGGCATCAACCGTCTGCGCGGCGAGGCGCAGGCCGCTCAGGCGCGCGCCGCCGAAGCGCGCGGCGATCTCGGCAGCGCGCGCAGCCTGTTCGAGGACGCGCTGCTGAACACGCCCGACGACCCTTGGCTGCGCCTCGACCTCGCGCGCATCTACGTGCGCCAGGGCGCGGTCGCGAACGCGCGCAGCATGATGGACGGCCTGCTCGCCGCGCATCCCGACATGACCGACGCGTTGTATGCGAGTGCGCTGCTGTCGGCGGAAACGCAAGACTGGAGCGCGGGTCTCGCGCAGCTCGACCGCATTCCGGTCGCGCAACGCACCGACGCGATGACCACCTTGCAGCACCGCCTGTGGGTGCATCAACAGGCCGACATCGCGACGCGGCTCGCGCGCAACGCTCAGACGCAGCAGGCGCTCGCCACGCTGCGCGCCGCCGAACCGATCGCGGGCAGCAGCCCCGAGCTGATCGGCGTGATCGCCGGCGCCTATCAGCAGGCGGGCGACCCGACCCGCGCGCTCGGCCTCGTGCGCGGCGCGATGAACGCGGCGCCGGGCAATACCGATCTGCTGCTGCAATACGCGGGCATTCTGTCCGCGACGGGACAGGAAGCCGAACTCGGCATGGTGATGCGCCGGCTCGCGTCGATGCAGTTGACGCCGCAGCAGCGCACGGACTTCGGCAACCTGAATCTCGGCATCGTGATCAAGCAGGCCGATGCGGTGCGTCAGCGCGGCGATCTCGCGAGCGCCTATGACGTGATCGCGCCGTGGCTCGCGGCGATGCCCGACAATCCGGATCTGCAGGCCGCGCTGGGCCGCCTCTATTCGAGCGCCGGCGACGATCGCAACGCGCTCGCCAGCTACCGCGTCGCGCTGCAGCGCCGCCCCGACGACCTGAGCCTGCTGCAGGCGGCGATCCCCGCCGCGGTCGGCGCGAAGCAGAACAGCTACGCCGAATCGCTCGCGAATCAGGCGCTGAACCTGGCGCCCAACGATCCAACCGTGCTCGCGACGGTCGGCCGCATGTATCGCGCGCAGGGCAAGCTGTCGCTCGCGTCGACCTATTTGCAGCGCTCGCTCGTCGCGGCCAACACGCCGATGGGCAGCGCCCCGCGCAACAATCCGGCGAGCAACGTGCCGCGCGGGTGGGAAACCGCGATGCGCCAGATCGGCGCGACGCCGCTGCCGGGCGTCAATCCGTTCGAAGGCAAAACGGTCGCGCCGAGCGCCGCCGACAACGCCGCGCCCGCCGGTGGCAGCTTCAATGCCGCGCGCGCAACCAATCCGTATTCGCAGTCCTCCTTGCCGACGCAGACCGTGCCGAACTATCCGCCGCCCACGCAGCCCGCGCCTTACGTCGCGCCCTATACGGCGCCCGCCCAGCCTTATGCGCCGAATGCCGCGCCCGCCGCGTTGCCGTACAACGCGCCGCGCTCGGGCGCCGACTCGGGCGGCTATGGACAGGAGACCTACGGGTCGAGCCAGTCCGGTGCGCCATTGCAGCCTTATCCGGGGCAAGGGCAGGCACAAACGCAAATGCCGCCGATGCAGCAGCAATACAGCCCGGGTTATCCGCAGCAGGCGCCTTATGCGCAGCAGGCGCCTTATGCGCAGCAGGCGCCGCAGCAACCGCAATACGGCGCGCCGGATGGCTATGCCGCTACGCCATGGCCCATGTCGCCCGCCTCGCGCGAGGCGCAGGACAATGCCGGATCGGCGCAACAACAGCCGTATGCCGCTTCAACCGCGACTACGAGGCGCTCGACGAGCAAGAAGCAAAGCACGTCGAAGACCGCGCGCAGCGCACCCGCTTACGCGCAGCAGCCCTATGCACAGCAGCAGCCGTATGCGCAGCAGCAGCCGTATTACGGCCAGCAGGCTTATCCGCAGCAACAGCAAGGCTACCCGCAGCAACCTTATCAACCCTATCCGCCGCAGCAGCAGGCGTATCCGAATCAGGGCTACTACGGGCAACAGCAGCCGTACATTCCGCAGCCGCCGACCGGCTACGCACAGCCTTACTACCCGCAGCAAGCTGGGGGCAACAGCGGCAACGCCGGCAACTACGCGGGCGCGAACCTCGCGAACACGCAGACGCTCGGCGTCGCCGAAGAGCTGGCGCAGATCAATCGCGAGCAGGCAAGCACGGTGTCGGGCGGCATCGTGTTCCGCAACCGCGACGGCGAGGACGGCCTGTCCACGCTGACCGACATCGAAGCGCCGATCCAGGGGCGCATCAAGGCGGGCAACGGCCATGTCGTCGTGACCGCGACGCCCGTCACGCTCGATGCCGGTACCGCGTCCAACAACGTGTCGACGCTCGCGCGCTTCGGCGCGGGCCTCTCCGACAGCGCGTCGAATTCGGCGGCGAAGGCCGGCAACAACGTGTACGGCAGCCAGACGGCGAGCGGCGTGGGGCTGTCGGTCGGCTACGAGGGCCGCAGCGTCAGCGGCGATATCGGCGTGACGCCGCTCGGTTTCCGCGAGACGAACATCGTGGGCGGTGCGCGGTACAACGGCGGCATCACCGACAAGGTCTCCTATTCGCTCGCCGTCGCGCGGCGCGCCGTCACCGACAGTCTGCTGTCGTATGCCGGCGCGCACGACGCGGGTTCCGGACTCGAATGGGGCGGCGTCACCTCGACCGGCGGCCTCGGCAGCCTCGCCTGGGACGACGGCACGAGCGGCCTGTACGTGAACGCTTCGTATCAGTACTACGGCGGCCACAACGTCGCGAGCAACAACTCGGTCAAGGGCGGCGGCGGGGTCTACACGCGCCTGCTGAAAGACGCCGACCAGACACTGACGGTCGGCGTGAACACCACGCTGATGCGCTACGACAGGAACCTCTCGTACTTCACGTACGGCCAGGGCGGTTATTTCAGCCCGCAACAATACGTGATCCTGAATTTGCCGGTGGAATGGACCGGACGCAATGGTCCGTTCACCTATGACCTGAAGGGCTCGATCGGCGTGCAGCACTATCGGGAGGATCCGTCGAACTACTTCCCGTTGAACGACGCCTCCCGCCGACAGGGCGCGGCGGCGGACAATGCGGCTTCGATCGGCAGCGGCGTGGATAGCGGCGCGGTGTATCCCGGCCAGAGCAAGACGGGCGTGTCGTATTCGCTCAGCGCGGTCGGCGAATATCAACTGGCGCCGCAGCTGGCGTTCGGCGCGACGGCGTCGCTCGGCAATGCGTATGAGTATCGCGAGTTCTTCGCCGCCGTCTATGTGCGCTACAGCTTCAGCAAGCAGACGGGCTTGCAGCCGTTCCCGCCGACGCCGCTCAGTTCGCCGTATCTGTCGTTGTCGAACTGACGGGAGGTTGCGGGCGGCGGTGATCGTTGCAATGCTCAGCTATCCGGGCATTGCAACGTTCATCGGCCGCAAGTACGCCGCCTCGCCGCTCGCCGCCCCTCAAACCTTGACGACGGAAGCCTGATAAATCTCTTCGACGGCCTTTTCCAGCGCCGCGTCGAATTCACTGTCGCTCATCGGCTTCTTGAGGTCGTTGATCAGCGCCCGCGAGAAGCTGGCGATCATGCCGTGATTGGAAGCGAGCCGCGTGCACGCATCGGTTCGCGAGTAGCCCCCCGACAGCGCAACGACCCGCGCCACCCGCGGATGCTCGATCAGCGGACGATAAAAGTCCGCGGTCTCGGGCAAGGTCAGCTTGAGCATGACGCGGCTGCTCTGCGGCAACGCGTCGAGCCCCTTGCTCAGTTCCGCGCGCAGCGTGGCCTCGGCGCCCGCCTTGTCGGGACTCTTGATCGACACTTCGGGTTCGAGAATCGGCATCAGGCCGTGCGATTCGATCTGCGCCGCCCGTTCGAATTGCTGCCTCACGATCGCCGCGATACCGGCCGGCGAATTCCCGTTGATGACCGAGCGCATCTTCGTGCCGAACACGCCGAGCTTCACCGCGCGCTCGAGCAGTGCGTCCAGTCCCGGTATCGGTTTCATCAGTTGCACGCCGTTGGCTTCGGCTTCCAGTCCCTTGTCGACCTTGAGGAACGGCACGACGCCACGGTCCTCCCACAGGAAGGCCGGCACCGGCTTGCCCTGGGCCTGACCATCCATGGTGGCTTCGAACAGAATCGCGCCGATGATCCTCGCGCCGGTAAAAGCAGGCGCGGTGATGATGCGCACGCGCATCTCGTGGATCAGTTTGAACATGCCGGCGTCGTCGCTGTAGGCGGTATCCGGAATGCCGTAGAGCCGCAACGCGCCGGGCGTCGAGCCGCCGCTCTGATCGAGGGCCGCGAAGAAGCCCTGCTTGTCACACACCTGCGTCATCATTCCGTCTTTAGCCATGAACACCTCTCTCTTTCGATAGCCGGATAACGGCCCGGTGAGTCCGATCCGGGCCCGTTGAAATCTGCTCCATCAGGGTTCTGCCTGAACTGAACGGCATAGCCGTATTCAAGCGCATCCGCTGAAGGCGCCGCAAGCCCTATCTTCCCGCGTTCGCTCCCGCGTCGGCGCGGTTGCGTAGCCGCTGCCTGCGCCGCCGGGCGCGGACTATGCTGACGAAGATCAGCACGATCGACAGCAACGCCAACTCGATCAGCGCGGGAATCTGGATAGGATCATGGAACATGAGGGAAGCCTCCGCCACAAGGTCTGCTCATATTACGCCCGGCGGGCGCCGCTGTACGGCATCCGGTTCATGATTCGGTGTTGCCCGGCTTTGCAGCGGGCGAGTCGAGGCCGGCATGGCCCGACGTCCATCGCGATCGCGGCGTAGCAACACCTTTGGCAACTGCAAGCCTTTCGGGTGGCGTTATGCGCGGCAGCGCACAGAGTCGTTTGCATGGGCGGCCCTACTCTGCTGGATACTGCAGAAGCGCCTCCCTGGCTCCCCAGGACCCGCCTTTCCGCCTCCCCTTCGCCAGTCCCAGCTCCACCGGCAGTCGGGCCATTATCGGTCACAACACCACGTCGACATCGGCACGCCGCGCCGCCCCGTGGAAAGTAGCGCTCTTGCCAACAGGTGCCGCCGATGCGTTTCCGATCCATCGCCCATGCGTTGATTCTTGCCTGCGGATGTGCGGCCACCGCCAATGCGCGCGCGGAGGATGCCGCCGGCGTCGTCAAGACCGTCAAGGGCGCGGTGCGCATCGAGCACGCGGGCGCAAGCTCGGGCGCGACGATCGGCACCGACGTGTACAGCAGCGACCGCATCGTGACCGGGCCTGAGTCGTCGGTCGGCATCACGCTGCGCGACACGACGTTGCTGTCCGCGGGCGCGAACACCACGCTCGAACTCAACCGCTTCGCGTTCGACAGCACGACCCACGCCGGCGTGCTCGACGCCAGCGTCAAACGCGGTTCGCTGGCCGTGATCTCCGGCAAGCTCGCCAAGGCGAATCCGGACGCGGTCCGCTTCAGCACGCCGACCACCACGCTGGGGGTGCGTGGCACCGAGTTCATTATCGAAGTCGGCGAGAACGGGGGGAATGCACGTTGACAGCCCTCATCCGGCCTCACCGGCCAGCATCGCTATCGGCAGCGGTGTTCGCAGCGGCATTCGTCGTGCTGACCTGCCTCGCCGGATGCAGCACGCCGCCGGACCGGATCGTTCTGTTGCCCGATCCCGAAGGCAAAGTCGGCGCGGTCATCGTGCACAGCGCCAAGGCGGAGCAGACCATCGACACGGCCTACGCGGGCGTCGACGTGACGAAGAACGGCGCCATCGAAAAGACCATGGACAGCCGCTCCGGCGTGCAAGCCCGCTACGGCGAACTGCTCGCCGCCCGGCCGCCGCGCCCGATGACCTTCACCCTGTTCTTCCTGTTCGACTCGGCCACCGAGTTGGCCCCGGAGTCGCCCGCCACGGTCGAGAAGCTGAAGGCCGTCCTCGCGAACTGGCCCGCGCCGCAGATCGTGGTGATCGGCCATACGGATCTGGCCGGCTCCCAGGAATTCAACGACAGGCTGTCGCTGCGGCGGGCCAAAAGCGCCGCGGCGTTTCTGATCAAGCAAGGCATTCCCGCCGGGAAAATCGAAACCGCGGGCCGGGGCAAACGCGAGCCGCTGGTCCCCACGGCGGATGGCGTGCCCAATCGCATGAACCGGCGGGTCGTCATCACCATTCAATGACGCGCGCGGGTCGTCGGCGCTGAATCGCCCTCCCTTCGATGAAACGCTATTACGACCTCTGGCTCGCCCGCATCAAGTCTCTGCTGAAAGCGGCGCAGGGGCGTCCGGTCGCGCTCGCGGTGCTGTTTGCGCTGAGCCTGCTCAACCTGGCCAGCGAATGGCCGAGCAACCTCGCGCGTCCGGCCTTCATCACCACGCTCGACGAGACGCTGCCCGACTCGTTCAAATCCGCGCGGCAACTGCTGTTCGACCAGTACCAGCGTCACTACCCGCGCATGCCGAACGCACAGCCGGTGACGATCGTCGAAATCGACGAGGAGACGCTCGCAAGCGTCGGTCAATGGCCGTGGCCGCGCAACCGCCTCGCCGGTCTGATCGACGCGATCGCGGCACACAAGCCGCTCGCGATCGGTCTCGACATCTACATGCCGGAGCCCGATCAAACCTCGCCCGACATGGTGGCCGGCAATCTGCCGGAAACGGCCACGGCGCTCGCGGCCGCGTTGCGTGCGCTGCCCAGCCACGACACGATTCTCGCTGGCGCGCTCCATGCGGCGCCGACCATTCTGGGCGCGGCCGCGCTCGATCACGCGGCCTTCGCCACCAGCATCGATCTGCGTAGCGCGCCGATTCTCCTGCACGGCGCCGACCCGCTGCCCCGCGTGCCGCGTTACGACTACGTGCTCGCCAGCCTGCCGCAATTGCAGGCCGCGGCGCACGGTCAGGCGATGCTGAGCGTCGCGCTCGAACAGGGCGTGGTCCGGCATATTCCGCTCATCATGGGTCTGCGCGACACGCTGGTCCCCAGCCTGCCGATGGAGATGCTGCGCGTGGCCACCGGTTCGGCGGCGCTCGAAGTCTCGACCAACGGTTCGGGTGTGCAAACGGTCGGGGTCGCCGACGTGCAGGTGCCCACGCAACCCGGCGGCGACATCTGGCTGCATTTCGCTTCCATCCGCTCGACGCTGGACCGTTATGTGTCCGCACGCGAGGTGCTCGACGGCAAGGTGGACGAGGACCGCATCCGCGACAAACTCGTGCTCGTCGGATTGACCGGCGCCGGCGTGACCGACATGCGCACGACTCCGTTAGGAGAACTGGTACCGGGCATCGAGATTCAGGCTCAGGTCATCGAGACCATCGTCGAGGGACGTTTCCTGCTGCGTCCCACGTGGCTCAAATGGGCCGAGAGCGGGTTCATCATGGGCGTCGGCCTGCTGCTCATCTGGTATGTGCCGCGCAGGCAATCGCGGCTCGCGGGCGTGATCCGGGTCGTGCCGAAGGCAGTCACCGTGCTGGGCCTGTGCCTGCATCTGCTGAATCTCCTATGCTGCTTCTATATTTTCATTCGCTTCGGACTGCTCGTCGATGCGGCCGCGATCTTCATCATCCTGTCCGCGGTGATGGGCTGTTTCCTCTCGCCCGCGCTGCTTCATCTCCAGGAGCAAACCCGGATGGAAGCCGCCCTCACACAAGCTCGACCAGCCGATCAGGACGGCGCAGGCAAGGCGCCGGGCGCTTGATTAGCACTCTTATGAAAGCTCGTTGTCAGCCTGACGAAAATCGGTAAAATCCGCCATAGCTGGCCCTAAAGCGCGCTATTTGAGCTACAGTACATCTGCGGTCGATCAGGCTGCGAGCCCGTTTCGATAATTTTCCAGGTTCTTCCAGCGCGTTCGACGCGCCGTGCGAGGTGACGGAAATGGCAGATGCGGAAAGTGTTCCGGTGAGCGCGCGTGCAGACGCTCATGTCCCTCACAAGACAACCGGACGCGAGTTACGAAGAAGAATACAGGCCGCGTGTTACGCGATCGAAACCGGACCCTCGGACGACATCGCGCCATGCCCTATCTAGTCGCCTACTGCGGGCCAGCCGCGATCCCCGCCGATCTGTGGTTACGCTGGAACACCGACCCGCTGCTGCTCGCAGCGCTTGCCGTTTTCGCCTACGTCGTCGCCAGCGGCCGCAGCGCCGATGCGCGAGCGGGCTGGGCCGCGCTCGTGCTGATGGTGGTCGTGTTCGTCTCGCCGCTGTGCGCGCTGTCATCGGCCTTGTTCTCGGCGCGCGTGACCCATCACATCATTCTGATTGCGGCCGTCGCGCCCTTGCTCGCACGCGCGTTTGCGCTGCCGCGCCTCGGCTATCCGCCGCTCGTTCCCGTGGTCGCCGCACATGCGGTCATCGTGTGGCTCTGGCATGCGCCAGGTCCGTACGCCTGGGGGCTCGCCACGGTGCCCGCTTACTGGCTGATGCAGACCACGCTGCTCGGCAGCGCGTGGCTGATGTGGCGCAGCGTCCTTGCGCCGACGCTGCAAACGGGCGCCGCCTTGATGGCGCTCGTCGCGACGATCGGGCAAATGGGCTTGCTCGGCGCGCTGATCGTGTTCGCGCCCGCGCCGCTCTACGTCGTGCATTTCGCCAGCACCGCCGCATGGGGACTCACCCCGCTTGCCGACCAGCAGCTTGCCGGCCTCTTGATGTGGGTGCTGGCGATGATCCCTTATCTCGCAGCGGGACTGTGGCTCGCCTGGTCCAGCCTGCGCGTCAGAGAGCCCGCACTGTGACCACCCTGCTGAAGTTCATCCATCTGGGCGCGATCGCGATATGGTCAGGTGGCCTGATCGTATTGCCGTTTCTGTTCCGGCAGCGCCGCGCGCTGCCGCCTGGTTCAGACCTCGACCGCCTGCACCGCATCACGCGGCTGGTCTATGTGGAGCTGACTTCGCCCGCCGCGTTCGTCGCGATTGCGAGCGGCACGGCGCTGATCTTCCTGCAGGCCACCTTCGTCGAATGGTTCTCTCTCAAGATGGTGCTGGTCGGCATCATGGCGATGCTGCACGTGGTGGCCGGCCTCGTGATGCTGCATCTGTTCCTGCCCGACGGGCATTTCGGCAAGCTCTCCTCGATCGCGCTGACGAGCGCCTATGTGGTGGTGATCGTCGCGATCATCTGGATCGTGCTCGCCAAGCCGCACCTCGACTCAAACCTGTTCGCCCCGCATCTGTTCGAGCCAGGCGGACTCGCCCGCTGGCTGCATCAGTCCTTCGGCGACACCAGAATGCCGACGCCATGATCGAACACGAGCTTGCCCCCATGCCAGCCGGCGAAGCCCGTCATCACCGAGGCCAGAACCGAGAGCGCGAGGCCGTGCGGAAGGATCTGCTCGGGATAGTAGAGACGCACGCCCCAGCTGGCGCCCGCGATGGCGACCAGCGTCATCGCGGCCACCGCGTGGGACCAGCTCGCTTCCTTCAGGCGGATGCCGCGCACGAGCAGAATCTCGCCGGTGCCGACGAGGCTCGCGCCCACGCCGCTCCAGAACGCGAAGCCGGCGGCCCACAGACCCGCCCTCACCCAGAACGGATCGCCCGACCACCAGTAGAGGACGTCGATGCCGAGCGTGGCGACGACGAACGCGATCGGGAAATGCACCATCATCACGTGAATCGGATGCCCGACGAATGCGACGGCCGAACCCGCATCGAGCCGCAACAGTTCCAGCAACACCTCGCTCTTGCCGTTGGATCCGGCATGGTCTTTCTTTGCCATGGTCACAGTCCCTCGCGTCGAATGTGTGATCGTGCGAACCATCATAGCCGCTTGCGTGGACCGGTCCAAGCGGGATTGATCGCGGCGGTAGGCGCGGCGCTGTCGGGCTGCGCCGGCCCGCTGTCGACGCTCGCGCCGTCCGGACCCGCGGCGGCGTCGATTGCCGGGCTGTGGTGGACCATGCTGGCGGGCTCGGCCGTGCTGTTCGCGCTGGTGCTCGTGCTGTTCGCGCTGGTGATGCGGCGCCCGGGCTGGGGCTCGCAGGTGTCGCCCGCGCGCTGGATCGTGCTGGGCGGCCTCGTGCTGCCCGCCGTGATCCTGATCCCGCTGGTCTGTTATGCGCTCCTTGCCGGTGAACGGCTGCTGCCGCTGCCGGGCCATGCGCCCGCACGCGTCGACGCGATCGGCAAGCAGTGGAGCTGGACCTTCCGCTATCCGGACCAGGGCGGTCTCGAAACCCATGACGTGCTGCACCTGCCCGCCGGCACGCCGGTCGATATCGTCGTCACGAGCGAGGACGTCGTGCATTCGTTCTGGATTCCGCGCTTCGCCGGCAAGATCGACGCGATACCCGGGCACGCCACGCGTCTGCGCGTGCAGGCCGATCAGCCCGGTCAGTACGAAGGGCAATGCAACCAGTTCTGCGGGCTGGGACATGCAGGGATGCACTTCACGGTGATCGTCGATCGTCCGGAAGACTTTGCCGCCGCCGTCAAGCAGGCGGCCGCCAACGGGGAGATAAAGAAATGAGTGTGCCCGTCGAGCCGCCGTCACAGGGCATGAACGCGTTGCGGCTGCATCGCCAGCTCGCCGCGATCTGGGCCACCGGACCCGGCGTGCAGCGCCTCGCCGCCGTGAACCATACGGTCCTCGGCATGCGCATGATGATCACGTCGTTCCTGTTCTTTGCGATCGCGGGCGTGCTCGGCATGCTCACGCGCGTACAGCTCGCGACGCCGCACGCGGCCTTCATGGACGCCGAGACCTATAACCAGGTCTTCACGATGCACGGCTCGATGATGCTGTTCCTGTTCGCGATTCCGATGGTGGAAAGCTTCGCGGTCTACCTCACGCCGAAAATTCTCGGCACACGCGACTTCGCCTTTCCGCGCCTGACCGCGTACGGCTACTGGTGCTATCTGTTCGGCGGCACGATCCTGACGGTCTCGCTGATCATGCGCGCCGCGCCCGACGGCGGCTGGTTCATGTACACGCCGCTCAGCTCGAACGTCTACACGCCGGGCATCAACGCCGACGTGTGGCTGCTCGGCATCACCTTCGTGGAAATCTCGGCGCTCTCGCTCGCGATGGAGATCGTCGTGTCGATTCTGAAGATGCGCGCGCCCGGCATGTCGCTCGACCGCATGCCGATTTTCGCGTGGTACATCCTCGTCACCGCGATGATGATGATCGTCGCCTTTCCGCCGCTGATCCTCGGCTCGATCCTGCTCGAAGTGGAGCGCGCCTTCGGCCTGCCCTTCTTCGATCCACGGCGCGGCGGCGATCCGCTGCTGTGGCAGCACCTGTTCTGGCTGTTCGGCCACCCGGACGTGTACATCATCTTCCTGCCGATGGCGGGCGTGCTGTCGACCATCATCCCCGTGTTCGCGCGGCGGCCGCTGGTCGGCTACCGGGCCATCGTCGTCGCGATCATCGCGCTCGCCTTCCTGAGCTTCGGCATCTGGGTCCATCACATGTTCACGGTGGGCATTCCGCATCTGGCGCTCGCGTTCTTCTCGGCCGGCTCGGCGATCGTCGCGGTGCCGACCGCGATCCAGTTCTTCGCGTGGCTCGCGACGCTCTCGCACGGACGCCCGCGCTGGGACGTGCCGATGCTGTACGTGTTCGGCTTCTTCTTCGTGTTCACGGCGGGCGGGCTGACCGGCGTGATGCTCGCGATGGTGCCGTTCGACTGGCAGGCGCACGACACTTACTTCGTCGTCGCGCACATGCACTACGTGGTGGCCGGCGCGCTCGCGTTTCCGATGCTCGCGGCGTTCTACTACTGGCTGCCGTTGCTGACCGGGCGCACCGCCGTGCACAAGCTGTCGCTGCCGGCGTTCTGGCTGGTGTTCATCGGCTTCAACATGACGTTCTTCATGATGCACCTGACCGGCCTGCTCGGCATGCCGCGGCGCATCTTCACCTATCGCGGCGACGAGGGGTGGAACTGGCTCAATCTGCTGTCGTCGGTGGGCAGCTTCGTGATGACGATCGGCTTCGCGCTGGTGGTGATCGACATCATCGTGCAGGTGCGCTACGGCCGGCGCGTGCGGCGCAATCCGTGGGATTCGACCACGCTCGAATGGGCGATGCCGATTCCGCCCGCGCCGTACGCGTTCGCGTCGATCCCGCGGGTGGGCACGGAAACGGAAGGCGTCGCGCCGGGCAAACTGGCGGCGCTGCTCGCGCGCGGCGACGGCTATCTCGGCTTCACGCGCAACGGCTGGCAGGAAACACTCGGTGTGCACATGACTTCCGGCGAGCCCGAACAACTGATCGTGCTGCCGCGTGCGACCTATCTGCCGCTCGTCACTGCCATCGTGACCTGCGCGGCGGTGCTGTCGATGCTGTTCGGCTTCTATCTGCTGTCGCTGACCTTTGCGTTCGTGACCTTCGGTCTCTTCATCTACGCGGGCCAGAGCGCCGGTCACGCGCGCGATTACGGACCGCTGCCGGTGGGCCGTGGCGTCAGCGTGCCGCCGCATACCGAAGTGGCCGGCGCGCCGGCGTGGCTCGCGCTGATCTGCACGCTGGTCGCGAACGGCACGCTGTTCACGTCGCTCGTATTCGGCACGTTCTATCTGTGGATCGCCGCGCCGAACTGGCCGGCCGCGGTGACGCCCGAGCCGAGCCGCCTGTTCGCGCTCGTGAGCGTCGTCGCGCTGGCCGTCGCGGCGGTCGCGGCACGCGGGTCGCTGCGCGCGGCCGCCGCGGACCGTCACGCGCATCGCTGGATCAGCGTGGCCGCGCTGGCACTGGTCATCGCGATCGCCGCCGATGTCGCGCTGATCGCCGGCGTCATGCCGCATCCGCGTGAGCACGCGCTCGGCGCAACGGCGGCAGCGTTGCTGACGTACGTCGGCATTCATGCGGGCATCGGCCTGCTGTTTCTGATCAGCAATGTACTGCGCATCGGCGCCGGCTTCGTCTCCCCGCGACGGCTCACGGACCTGCGGCTCACGCGCTTGTGGCTCGACTACACGCTGACGACGGGCATCATTGCGCTGGTCCTCGTGCTCGCGCTGCCCTCGCTGGTCGCGATGCTGGGAGCACGGCCATGAACGCGCGGCCGCTTGCGCCACGGCGTCTGTGGTGGCTCGCCGTGGGCTTCACCATCTGGTGCGTTGCGCTCGTGATCCTGTATGCGCTGCACGCGATCGGCTGCGCGTTCGGCTGGCCGACCGGGCCGCTGCGTGTGAGCCTTGCGATCGTGTTGCTGCTGCATCTGGTCGCGATCGGCTGGCTATGGCGCTATCGTGCGGCGGCCATTCGCGATCCGGGTCCGGAGCCCATCAGTACGTTCATGCATACCGTCGTCATCTGGACTTTGATCGCGGCGCTGGTTGCCACGGTTATTACGTTTGGGCCCGCGCTCCTGCTGACTACTTGCCTATGAGCGCGACCGACAAGCAGCGACGCTTGAGGTACCAGACGACGCAATAGCTCGCGCACTGGCCGGCGCGCCGGTTGGCGCTTCGGTCGGCACGCTCCCCGCTTCATAGCCGCCATGCCGGCATGTCTGAATGCTCTAATAGAGAGGGATTTCATGCAGTATCGCGATCTTGTGCGCAAGGCCATCTGGTCCGCCGTCTATCTGCTGTTCATTCTTGCTCCGCTGTTCGCGCTGCTCGCGGGCAACCTGCCGCCAGCCCGCAATTTCGCCACCGAGTTTTCCGTCGCGCTCGGCTATTCCGGCCTCGCGATGATGGGGCTGCAATTCGGTCTCACCGCGCGCTTTCGCCATGTGACCGAGCCGTGGGGCGAGGACGTCATCTATCACTTCCACCGGCGCATTTCGCTGATGGCGGTCGGCCTCGTCGTCGCGCATCCGTTGATTCTGATCGCGATCCGCTCGCCGCAGCTCGCGCTGCCCGATTCGATCTGGGACATTCCGTGGGGCGCGCGCTTCGCGGTGCTGTCGATCGGCTCACTGATTCTGCTCGTGATCATGGCGCTGTGGCGCAAACAGTTGAAGCTGCGCTACGAACTCTGGCATCTGTCGCATATCGTGCTCGCGCTGGTCGCGATTGCCGCCGGCATGCTGCACATGGTGGGCTGGGGCTTTTATCTGGTCGACCCGCTCAAGCGCACGTTGTGGATCGGCATGACGATCTTCTGGATCGGCTTGCTGTTTTATGTGCGTCTGTTCAAGCCGCTGTTCATGCTGCGGCGTCCCTATCGCGTCACCGAGGTGCGCGCGGAACACGGCGACACCACGACGCTCGTGATGCAGCCCGAGGGGCACGCGGGCTTTCGCTTCAAGCCGGGCCAGTTCGGCTGGCTGACGTTGTGGGCGAGCCCGTTTCGCATCACCGGGCATCCGTTTTCGTTTTCATCGAGCGCGGAAGCCGCGGACGGCCGTGTCGAAATGACGATCCGCAACCTCGGCGATTTCACGAGCGCCGTGAGAACGGTGACGGCCGGCCAGCGGGTCTATCTCGACGGGCCGTATGGCGCTTTCACGATCGGCCATCCGACCGACATGCACGTGTTGATCGCGGGCGGCATCGGCATCACGCCGATGATGAGCATGATCCGCACGCTCGCCGATCGCGGCGACCGGCGCCCGCTGGTCCTTTTGTACGGGAGCAAGAACTGGGAGTCGGTGACCTTCCGCGAGGAACTGGAGGCGCTGAAAACGCGGCTCGATCTGAAGGTCGTGTATGTGCTGTCGGACCCGCCCGAAGGCTGGAGCGGCGAAAGCGGACGTATCAACGCCGAACTGTTCAGGCGTCATCTGCCGCCCGAGTACGCCGAACACGAGTACTTCATCTGCGGGCCCGACGTGATGATGGACGCGATCGAAACCGCGCTGGGCGAGATGAAAGTGCCGCTCGCGCGCTACCATTCCGAGCGGTATAGCTTCGTCTAGCTGAGGAGAGTTGCGATGCGCCGATTGTTAGCTGATCGACTGGCCGTTGCCACAGGGGTGATCGTGGTGGCACTGTCGCTGGTGTTTGCGTTGTTGCGGGTGAGTTCGGGGCATTAGCGGGTGAGGTTGGGGGCGCGTCTGGTTGGGCGTTGCAAGATACCTCGAGGTTATCGGGTATGCGGCCCCGCTCCGGCATACCCCCTGGATAGCGGGCTCAACGCGCGCTGGCGGCGCGCATTTCCCGGTACTCCCGCCGCACGATGTCCATGAGCTCCGACACGGAAGTCAGCGCACTCTTTTGCTCGTAGGTCACGCGGCCTCGCTGCATCAGCATGATGCGATCGGCGATATCGAGCGTCTGCGCATAGTTGTGCATGATCATGATGATGGACAGGCCGCCCTTTTCCTTCAGCCGCATCAGGAGATCGATGATGAGCCCCGCCTCGCGTGCGCCCATTGCGGCGAGCGGCTCGTCGAGCAGGAGAATCTTCGCATTGGAATGCACGGCGCGCGCCACGGCGATGGCTTGACGCTGCCCGCCCGAGAGGCGCTCCACGGGCAAATCCACCGACGACACGTGCACGCCGATATCGTCGAGACATTGCGCCGCACGCTCGCGCATCTGTTTGTGGTCGAGCAGCCTGAACGGTCCGCGCCGCACGATCTCGCGGTTCAGGAACATGTTGTGGTAAATGCTCAGCGAATTGGCGAGCGCGAGATCCTGATACACGCATTCGATGCCGAGCGAACGCGCATGATCGACCGAGCGCAGCAGCGTCTCGTGGCCGTCGATATGGAGCGTGCCGCCCGTCGGCTGATGAAAGCCCGTGAGAATCTTGACGAGCGTGGACTTGCCCGCGCCATTGTCGCCGAGTATGCCGAGAATCTCGCCCTTGCCGAGCGTGAACGAGACGCCGTCGAGCGCGGTCACCGCGCCGAAACGTTTGACGAGGCTCTCGCCGCGCAGCGCGAGCGGCGCAGCGGGCGCGGCATTCGCGACTGAGGAGGAGGCTTGTGATGGGTCCATCAGCGCCCTCCCTTACGGCGAATACGCCCGACGTGGATATTGAAGATCATCGCCGCCAGGATCGCGGCGCCGAGAATAATGTTGAACGTGAACGCGTTGATGCCGATGAGCGTGAAGCCGTCGTTGAGAATGCCGAGCACCGCCGCGCCGATCAAGCCGCCCACGATGGTGCCCGACCCGCCCGTGAGCGGCGTGCCGCCGATCACGGCGGCGGCCACGGCAAGGAACATGATCTGGTTGCCGCCCGCCTGCGGATCGATCGAGGTAATGCGAAAGGCTTCGAGGATGCCGGTGAAGCCCGCCAGCACCGCCGCGAGGATAAAGTTGCCGAGGCGCAGCCGGTTCACCTGAATGCCGGCCTCGCTCGCGCCGATTGGATTCGCGCCCGCGGCCTGTGTATGCAGGCCCCAGCGGGTATGCCGCAAAAGCACGTGCATCGCGAAAGCGATCGCCACGGTCCAGATGATCTCGCTGTAACCCCACGCACCCATGAACCCCGAGAACGTAGGCGATCCTGGAGCAGGCGCGGGCGTGCCGCGCGAGACGGTGAGCGTGATGCCGTTGATGAGAAAGAGCGTACCGAGCGTGGTGACGAACGAAGGCAGGCGCAGCCACACTGTCACGGCGCCGTTCACGAAGCCGACGATCGCCGCGGCCACGAGCCCCGCGATCACGGCGAGCCACATGGGCGCGCCTGCGTCGTTCGCAAACACCATCATGAACGGCGCGAATGCGAACACCATGCCCGCCGAGAGATCGATGTCGCCGCCAATCATCAACATGATTTCGCCGAACGCGATGATCGCCACCGGCGCGATGAACTGCGACAGGTTGACGAGGCTCGCGTTGGTGAGCAGGAAATCGTGATTAGCGAATTCAAAGTAGGCAGCCAGCAGCACCGCCACGAGCAGGATACGCAGCTCGGCCGACCAGTGTGACGCAAATGAAACCCCCGCGCGCCGGGGCGCGCGGGCCGCTTCGATCTTGCTGGTTTCGTTCACTGTGTCCATCACGACCTGATTGCGCCGCTCATCGGAACGATTTGCGGCTTGGTGGTTTTGCCTTCATAGCGCGTCGAGGTATTCAGGTAGGGCTCGACGGTCTCCTTAGTCACGAATTTCAAGCCGGTGTTGATGTCGGCCGGCCCGACCAGCCCGCCCGAGGAGAGGAACACGAACGCCTCCATCACCGTATAGAAACCCTGCACGTAGGGCTGCTGATCGATCGTGAAGTCGAGGAAGCCTTCGTGGATAAGCTGGATCGTGGTCGGCAGCAGGTCGAAGCCTCCACCGTGCACACCCTTCGAAGGAAGGTTCGATTCCTTCATCACCTGCGCGACGCCCTGCGTGCTGCCCGCATCGACGGCGAACATGCCCTTCAGGTCCTGATGGCCCAGATAGAACGACTTGATTTTTGAAAGCTCCTCGTTGACGGTCGCGCCCGTCGCCACCGTCTGGATGTCGATCTTCTTGCCCGACTTCTTGATGGCGTCGCTCGCACCGTCCAGGCGCGGCTGGATATTGAGCTGCCCCGGCGTCGCGATGAAAAGCGCGACCATGCCGCTGTCGATGAGGCTCACGATGCGCTCGCCCATCTGATAGCCGGAGAGATACAGGTCCTGGCCGATATAGGCGAGTCGCGGGTTCTTCTTGCCGCGCGGCGCGTCCGCGTTATAGGCGAACACAGGAATGCCGGCGTCGAGCGCGGCCTGGATCGGCTTGTCGAAGGCGCCCGGATCGACGATCGGCACGGCAATGGCGTCGGCCTTCGCGGCAATGGCCGAGTTCACGGCGCGGACCATCTCGCCCGCGTCCGAAGTGGCCGAGCCGGTCCACTGATAATCCATGCTGAGCAGCGAGCAGGCATCCTGAATGCCATACTGGGTGGGTACGAAGAAAGGGTTCGTGGTGACGTGATTGACGAACACGATCCTCCACTTTTTGTGGGCGGGAAAAGCCGCCTCCGCCGCCTGCGCGGTGCCGACCAGCCCGCCCGCGCCGCCTAGCGCGCCCATCAGCGAAAGCGCCGCGCCTAATCCCGTACCCTGCATCAGCCCGCGCCGCGCTGCGCTGAAACCGTTGCGCCGCTGTTCCTCGTCGTCATCCCGTTGCTGTGCCATGTCGTCCTCCGGTTCTCTTCTTCGTTCGTTGATGTGCTCGACTTCGAGTCGATCGCGTGCAGATGCTGGACGGCACCGGAGTGCGCTGGGCAGCGCGGGACTGAGGCGTGAAGATGTGCAACCCCGATTCGAAAGCGCTCGATACGCGCCGTGCGGTACCGAAAAAATGGTAGTGCAGCGCGGTTGTACCTCCTAATCCATGTATACCCCTAACTAGTCCGACTATTGGGATGCCCGGTGAGCGGACCGCGAGGCCAGGAAATCGACAGAGCCGTTAGGGGCGTCTCAAAGTCGAGGAATCAGTCGTGCAAAGATTGCTTCGCCGACGTTGCGCAGTCGGCCGCAGTAAGGGTTCCGAAATTTTTATCAGCGCGCCTCGCGCCCGGCAAAAGGACATTCAGCGGACGTTCCACGAAGCCGGGCTGGCCGTGCAGGTATCGGAAGGCCAGGAAAGAATGGGGTGTGGGAGCACTGCTTCGGGAAGGGGAACTGCGTCTGTTTCTGTCAAGCTCAGATAGTGGACATCAGGCTGGGCAGCGGCATGTGATTGACCTCGCCGCGATGACACAACTCATCGCTCAATTCCCCTGCGCCATCAATGCCCTGAAAAGCACCTGGTGATCGAACGGCTTCTGACAGCGCGGGTAATGACGATACGGCTGAGCGACCGCGTCGGCGCCATATCCCGTGGCAAACACGAACCGGATATGGCGCGACGCGAGCGCGTCCGCCACCGCATACGACTTCTCACCGTTCAGGTCGACGTCGAGGATCGCGGCGTCGATGTGCTCCTTGCCTTCTTCGATCAGCATGACCGCTTCCTGCGCGCGGGAGATCGGGCCGACGACGCTCGCCCCCGCCTCCTCAAGCAGGCTGGAAAGGGCGAGCGCCACCAGGTAGTCGTCTTCGACCACCATCACCCTTTGATCCTGCAGCTGTCTTTCCGAGCGGGGCATCTGCCGCCTTTCCTATGAAGAAGTGCTGTCGTGCGAACGGACCGACGGCAACGGTATCTCGATGTGGCACGTCACGCCGTCCGTCTTGAAAACGAGTTCGGTATTCGCATGAAGCGTGAACTTCAATGCCTTTTCGATCAGTTGCCGGCCGAAGCCGGTTTTGGACGCATCCGGCGGTGTTCGCAAGCCGCTTTCGATCCAGTCGATCACGAGTGCGCCGCCTCCCGCCGCTGCGGGCCGAACATCCCAGTTCAACGCGAGCCGCGCCTCCCCGTCCTTCAGTGCGCCGTACTTGATCGCATTCGTTGCCAGTTCGTGCAGCACGAGCGCTATCGTTTGTACGCTGCGAAACGATAGCGGCACGGCCGGGCCGCTTACGGTAAGCCGGTCACCGTCTGTCACGCCGAGTGCATCGAATTCCAGCCGCACGATGTCGTTGAGGTCGATCAGATTTCCATTCGCTTCACCGATGAGCCCCTGCAGGCGCCCAAGCGCCGCCAGACGGGTCGCGAACGTTTCGAGGGCGGGATCGTCCGCGAGCGTCTGCTGCGCGATCGACTGGATGACGGCCAGCAGGTTGCGCGTACGGTGCTGCAATTCCGAAATCAGCACGTCCTGCCTTTCCTCAGCATGCACCATGCCTGTCACGTCGACAAACGCGACGACCACGCCGTCCGTTGTCCGGTCGCCATTGCGGTAAGGCGCGAGGCGCACCAGAAAATGGGTCTGACCGTTGTTGGCGCTGACGTGCCGTTCGCGCGGCTCATCGGTGCGGAAGACGGTCGCGATGTCGTCCTCGAGTCCGGCCAGTTCCAGACGGCTTGCGAGTTCCGTGATGGGACGTCCGCGGTCGCCAGGCCGAATGTGAAAAATGCCGCTCATGGCGGGCGTAAACGAACGGATCACGAGGTTGCGATCGAGAAACACGGTCGCGACCGAAGTGCTCTCGAACAGGTTTTGCAGATCGGTATTCGCGCGATCTAACGAATCGATCTTGCCGTTCAGTTCCAGATTGACGGTATGCAACTCCTCGTTCAATGAAACGAGTTCCTCTTTCGACGCCTCCAGCTCCTCGTTCGACGATTGCAGTTCCTCGTTGACCGACACCAGTTCCTCGTTCGACGACTTGAGTTCCTCGAGTGCCGTTTCGTACTCTTCGATCATCGACTGCAAACGCTCGCGGGTATCGCGCAGTTCTTTCTCGGCCTGGGCCGCGGTTCCGTCGTACGTGGTCTGGGCGCGCAGGAACGCCTCCTCGCGCGTCAAACCCGGCCCATGGTCGGCGAAGACGACGAGATACATGCGCTCGTTTTGCGTGTGTTCGGCCAACGGCTCGACGCTCAGACTGACGACCTGCACCCGCCCGTCCTCGCCCTCGACGACTACGCCATCGCGCGTCACCAGGCGTCCCGACTCCACCGCCTCCCGGAAGACCGCGCGCAGGTCGAGGCTGAGTCCCTTGCGCGCCATCGAAAACAGCTGCCGCGACGGGGCGCCCGGTGCGGCCTCCAGATATTTGCCCGTGCGGCCCGAGTAGTAGACGACATCGCCGTCACGCGTGGCAAGCACGTGCGGGGGGGTGAAGCGCTCCAGCATGTGGGTATCGACCGCATGGCGAAGCGCGGCGCCGCCAAGGGGCGGCCGGCTGGGCGAGAACGCCGCCAGATTGCCGATGCGCGGCGACGACACCGCGAGCGGCAGACGGATTTGCGGCGCAACGTCCGCCCGGCGACGGAAGATCCGGTGCTTCTTCTCGATCGGGACGAAAAGCTCGTCGAACTGGCTGACGTGCTCCGACGTGCCGAGAAACAGGTAACCGTCCGGACGCAGCGCATAGTGAAACGTCGGGATGACCTGATTCTGAACGTCGGTCCCGAAGTAGATCAGAAGGTTGCGACACGACACGAGGTCGATGCGGGAATAAGGCGGGTCGCGAATGACGCTGTGCGGCGAAAAGATGCAGAGGTCACGGACCTCTTTGGCCACCACGTAACTGCCGCCATCGGGAACGAAAAACCGCCGGCGGCGCTCATCCGACACCCCGTCGAGTAACGGCAGCGGATAACGGGCCGCGCGCGCGACGGCGAGCGCGCCGTCATCGATATCGGTCGCGAAAATCTGGACGCGGGGCGCGTCGGTGCGGCCGTTGATCCGCTCGCGCATCAGGATGGCGAGCGAATAGACCTCTTCGCCCGTCGCGCAGCCCGGCACCCACACCCGCACGGTATGGTCGGCGCCGTGTCCATCCAGTAGTTTCGGAATGACGATATTCGCGAGACTTTCGAAGGCGTGCTCATCGCGAAAGAAGCTGGTGACGTTGATCAGCAGATCGCGAAACAGCGCCGTGACCTCTTGCGGATCCGCGGATAGCCGCGCCACGTAAGCTTCAGGGGTCTGGATCTCGAGAACCTGCATGCGACGCTGCACGCGGCGCAGAAAAGTCTTGATCTTGTAGCCGCTGAAGTCATGTCCGACCTGGCTGCGCAAAACGGCATAGATGGCTTCGCGCGCCTCGTCGAACCCGGCTGCTTCAGGCTGTGCGGTGGCCTCTCCGGCAAGCCCATCGAGCATGAACGCGCCGGCGGCAAAGCGGACGAGCTTCGCCCCCATCTGCTCGACCGGCACCGCGAAATCCACGAGACCGGTTGAGATTGCACTGTCGGGCATGTCCGCATGATGCGGGCCGAAGCCGTCGGTGGCCTGCGCGAGCGTCAGGCCGCCGCACTCCTTGATGGCCTTGATGCCGAGCGTGCCGTCGGAATCCGCGCCGGAAAGAATGACGCCGGCGGAGAACTCGCCGACGTCCGCTGCAAGGGCGCTCAGGAACACGTCGATCGGCCTGCGTTCCCGGCGGTGCTTGTCCTGGATCTGAACCCGAAGCGTCCGGTTCTCGATACTCAGCACGGCATCCGTCGGCAACAGATACACACTGTCAGTCTCGATCTGCATGCCGTCGGTAATGATGCGCACAGGCATCGCGGTGAAACGCGCGACGATCTCCGGCAGCAGGCTTTCGCGGTCCGGGCTCAGGTGAGTCACGATTACGCACGCGAGACCGGGCTTTGCCGGCATGCCGCGGAAAAAGCCCTCCAGTGCCTCGACAGCCCCGGCCGACGCACCCACGCCCACGACCGGAAATTCATTGCCTGACATCACGGCTTCTCCCGCATTGCCGCGCGAGCGTGTCCGTCTGCACGTCCTTTGGGCGGCGACGTCGAACTGGCGCCGACACCGTCCGGGGCGGCACGATGCGCGGCCTGCTCTTCGAGCAGGCGCAGCCCCGCGCGGACGACCTCGCTGGCCGTGCCGTAACGGCCTTTAGCGATCTCGGATTTGACGAACGAAGCGAGATGCTCCGTCAGGCTGACGCTGATTGCGTATTTAGCCGGCATGGGTGTCTCGGAACCAAGGGGGTAATACCTAATGTTACCCCTTGCATGAATGCGATGGCGCAACATTCCAATGGGAGTTCCGAGGTCAATCGCTGCACGAGGGCCGACTGCGTTTTATCGCTGTGCTATCCAACTGGCGATCATTGACCTCCGTTCGATGGAAGCGTCACGAATGAGGCGGAAAGAGCTCGACTTCGCCCTCGATCTCAACCGGGATGTCGAAGGGAAGCTCGGCCATTCCCACCGCGCTGCGCGCGTGAGCGCCGCGCTCCGGGCCGAAGACGTCGAGCATGAGTTCTGTGAAGCCGTTGATGACCGCGGGCTGCCGGTTGAACCCCGGTGCCGAGTTGACCATGGCGAACACTTTCGTCCAGCAGGCGATGCGCTCCAAGCTGCCGAGTTCGCGCTTGAGGCTCCCGAGGATGGCCAGTCCTGTGAGACGGGCAGCCGCAAACGCCTGCTCCTGGGTGACCTCGCTCCCCACCTTGCCGAGAGGCTCGGCGAGCGAACCGTCGGCGTTAGTGGGTCCGTGACCGGAGATGAGCGCCCTGTTGCCCACCACCCGTACCCAGGGGAATGGAAGCGCGACACCTGGCGGTAGCCGCAAGGGTTCGGGTATGACGTAGCCGAGTGCGTGCAGACGATCTTCGATGGTCGACATCTTTGGACTCCGGGTAAAGGCCTAAGGGTTCGGTGGCCGCGCCGCTACTCCGTTTCGCTGTCGTCAGTGTCTGCATTGGCGCCCGCCGTTTCCTGATTCATGGCGGCGGCCGCCAGTGTCGTGGCGAGTTCCGGATGCGCTTCTTTCCGCTCGCTGTAGCGGTCGGTCAGGTAGTCCGAGCGGTCACGCACCAACAGCGTGAACTTGACCAGTTCTTCCATCACGTCGACGACGCGATCGTAATAGGCCGACGGCTTCATCCGGCCACTTTCGTCGAACTCCTGATACGCCTTCGCCACCGAAGACTGATTCGGGATGGTCACCATCCGCATCCATCGGCCGAGAATGCGTAGCGCGTTCACCGCGTTGAACGATTGCGATCCACCACACACCTGCATCACCGCGAGCGTACGGCCTTGCGTGGGCCGAACACCGCCGCTTTCGAGCGGTAGCCAATCGATCTGGTTCTTGAATACTGCCGTCAACGTTCCGTGACGCTCCGGGCTGCACCATACGTGCCCTTCCGACCACTCCGAGAGTTTGCGCAGCTCGACCACCTTCGGATGATCGGCCGGCACGCTATCCACGAGCGGCAAGCCATGCGGATCGAAGACACGTGTTTGCGCGCCGAGATGGCGCAGGATGCGTTCGGCTTCGAGCGTGAGGAGCCGGCTGTACGACGTAGGGCGCAACGAGCCATAGAGCAGCAGAATCCGCGGAGCGTGTGAAGACGCCGTACGCGGTTCGAGCTTCTGCAGATCCGGTGTGTCGAGGTGTGGAGTGCTGACGTTGGGAATGTCCTGCGTCATTAGAGAATCCTCCTTCCTTCGCTATCGACGACCTGCTCGCCGTCCTCCTTCGTGAACGCGCCCTGCTGCCCGGCGGGCAGAATATCGAGCACGACCTCGGAGGGCCGGCACAGACGCACGCCACGCGGCGTGACAACGAACGGGCGGTTGATGAGGATCGGGTATTGCACCATGGCATCGAGCAACTGCTCATCGCTCAGGGAGGGATCGCCCAGACCGAGGTCAAGGTACGGGGTGCCCTTTTCACGCAGCGCGGCGCGCACTGTGAGGCCGGCACGGGCGATCAGATCCTGTAGTGTGCCCCGCTCCGGCGGCGTTTTGAGGTATTCGATAACCTCCGGCTCGATACCGGCATTGCGGATCAAGGCCAACGTGTTGCGCGACGTGCCGCAATCCGGGTTGTGATAGATCGTGACGCTCATATCCTTTGTCCTCTAACGCTGTGTTCTGGCTTCGTACCAGTGCTGCGAGCGGTTGACGACGCCGACCACGAACAGCATCACCGGCACTTCGATCAGCACGCCGACCACCGTGGCCAGCGCCGCGCCTGAATGGAAGCCGAACAGGCTGATTGCGGTAGCGACCGCGAGTTCGAAAAAATTGCTCGCACCGATCAGACTGGATGGCCCCGCGACACAATGCGCGACACCGAGCCTGCGATTCAACAGGTACGCGAGGCCGGAATTGAAGAACACCTGAATCAGGATCGGTACCGCGAGCATGACGATGATGAGGGGCTGCCCGACAATCGCCTGTCCCTGAAAGGCAAAGAGCAGCACGAGCGTTGCGAGCAGCGCACTGATCGAATAAGCGCCGAGCCGTGAGACCACCCTGTGAAAATGTGCGTCACCCTTCGCCATCAGCATTCGCCGCAGCAGTTGCGCGAGCACGACCGGAATGACGATGTACAAGCCCACCGAGATAATCAACGTGTCCCACGGCACGCTGATAGCCGACAGGCCGAGTAGCAGCGCGACGAGCGGCGCGAAAGCGACGATCATGATGGAGTCGTTCAGCGCGACTTGCGACAGCGTGAAGTACGGATCGCCTTTGCAGAGCTGCGACCAGACGAACACCATCGCCGTGCAGGGGGCGGCGGCCAGCAGGATCAGGCCGGCGATATAGCTGTCCAGTTGATCGGCGGGAAGCCACGGCGCGAAAATATGGCGGATGAAGATCCAGCCGAGCAAGGCCATCGAAAACGGTTTGACGAACCAGTTCACGAACAGCGTGACACCAATGCCGCGCCACTGCCGCTTGACCTCGCTCATGGCGGCGAAGTCGATCTTGATCAGCATCGGGATGATCATTACCCAGATCAGCAGGCCGACAGGGAGATTGACCTGCGCCACTTCCATGCGACTGATCGCCTGAAAGAGCCAGGGAAGCACCTGCCCGAGCAGGATGCCTCCCACGATGCAAAGTGCCACCCAAAGCGTCAGGTAGCGCTCAAAAAAACCCATCACCGCACGTGTGCCGCCGCGGGCCGTCTCAATGCTGCTCATCGCATTCCTGTGCGGATCTCATAGCGGCGCATGTTCGCCAAGGTTTTCAGTTGTGGAGTGACAGGGTGTCTGCTTCATCGGATAGTTCCACTGCAATCGGCGAGGTTGCTCGCGGCACATGTCGCGCCGCTGCAGCAGTTCTCCGTCAGGAAACCAATCAGCCCTGTCATCGCATCGAAATTAGCTGTGTAGATGACGAATCGTCCGTCCTGACGCGGCTTCACCAGGTCCGCGTGCGACAGATCCTTCAGGTGGAACGACAAGCTCGAGGGGGAAAGCCCGACCTGCTGCGCGATCTCGCCAGCAGCCATCCCATCCGGACCGGCAACGACCAGCAAACGGAAAATCGCGAGCCGCGATTCATGGGCGAGCGCGCCTAGCGCGCGTACAACGAGATTCGAGTCCATGGGCGCTACGATAGCCCATTCGTCGTTATATTTCAATAAATGTTGAAATGACGATGGGGCGCAGATTTCAGGTCGTTGCAGGCGACGGCACGGTCTGAGCACTCGGTGCGACTTCTGACTCGTAGACCCTGCGCGTCATGTAGCGCATGACGTGGAAGCTTCTGCCTGATCGGGAATCCTCCGCGTCAGAAGACTTAACGCCACCGCGAACTCACGCGTAAAGATCATAAAAAAAACCGCCCGACATAATCGGACGGTTCTTCTCCCTACTCATGCCGCAAAGCGGCGAAAAATTACTGCCCGGGCGAACCAATCGACGCAGGTTTAAGCGGCTCGACTATGCCGCCGTGCACGCCAACCACTGCGTCGACATAGTTCGGCGCCGTTGTCGAAACGGTATCCCACACCGCGGACACCTTCGCATTGCCGCCGACGAAGACGGCACCCGCATGATTTCCGGCGGCAACGAGGCTCGCATCCGCACCCAAGGCCGTTGGAATCGCTTTCGTCGTGCCGTCTCCCTGCGCTGCAGCGAGCGGTGCGCCGTAGTTCATGGCAGCCGCGACATTACCGTTCGCGTCATAGACGATTACCGCATCGCCCTTACCCAAACCAATCGGGTTCGCCGCATCGTTATTGACGTTCAACATCGCCACGACCGGAACCGTGCCAGCGAGGCCCCAGGTTGTACGGAACGTATTGTCGTCCGTTCCGGGCACGCCCGGGACAACGACCAGATGTTCACCCGGTGCGAGCATCGTACCGGCGACGAAGGCGGCGCTATTGTTGGCATCGTTGACGTCGGCATGACTGTCGCCCCACTTCCAGCCGGTCAGATCGATTGCCGTGCTGCCGTAGTTATAGATTTCAAAGAAATCCTGGCCCCCGTCTGCGTTCGAGTTCACCTCCGAGATCAACACGGTCGGCGCCGGAGCACCTGCTGCTGCAGTCGTGAAGCTCTGCGTCGTGCCCGCATAGGCGTTGCCATACAGGTCGGTGATCACGCCGCTAGCCAGTTTTACGGTGTAGCGCGAACTATCCTGCAACGGCGTCGTCAAGGTGATGCTCACCCGAGTGCCGTTGAATTTGGCCTGGGTTGTGTCGTCAACGGACACATTGCGCGTATCGGAGCCGTTGCTGATCACGATGTTACCCGTGCCCGCCTGCACGACTTCGTCGAACGACAATGTCATGTGGTTGCCGATGATGCCTGTCGCGCCATCGACCGGCGCAGTGCTTGTCAATGTCGGGGCTGTGTGGTCGACGGTACCGATCGCCTTGAACGAGAATGTCGACAAGTCGGACACGGCAGAGGTATCGCCGCCAGCTGCCGTCTTGATCGCCCCCGTTGGATACGTGATGTGGTAGGTGGTGCCCGCAACCATGTAGAACTTCGGATGAACCTTCACCACGTTACCGCTGAACGTCACCTGGGATGCGTCGCTCACAGGAATCGAGCGCGTATCGTCGGCGCCGTTACTGAGAACGACATTACCCGCACCCGCCTTCACCGATTGATCGAAGGTCAGGTAGAGGTTGCTGCCAATACCGACATTGCTTGTGCTGGTGGTTGGCTTGAAGACGGTCAGGCCTGGCAGGCTCGGCCCCGCGGCCTGTTCACCGACCGCATAAATGGTGCCGTCCGAGTCCATCGTCACGCCCTCGTTCTGGGCAGTGGCGCTCATGTACAAGCTGCTCAGCAAATTGCCGCTACGATCCATCTTGACGATCTTGCCATCCGGCGCGCCGATGATGATGACGTCGTCGTAATCCGGAGCCTTGGTCGGTGCGATATTCGACAACGAGAAAACGTCGTTGAACGCGGAAAGGCCTGTCCTGGCCGCATCGAAAAGCACCGGTGGATTATCCGTCGACGGCAGGATGGGCGTGCCGTCCGATGCTGTCGCCGACCCGCCTGCGAAATTGATTGCGGCCTGGAAGATGCTGGTGGGCTGCGATTGGCGCACGGCAATGTAGCCGCCTGTTTTGGTATCGAACGTCACGCCCTCGATACCGACGTTGGCCACCGTCGTACCCAGTTTGACGGACTGTACGTCTGCCCGGCGCAATGTTCCGCCTGGCACGTAGGTGAACAGATCGACCTGACGCAGACGCTCTTCCACCAGGACGAACTTGCCGCCGCCGACATAGGTGATGCCTTCGGTGTCCTCGAAGTCGCCGGCATTGAGCGTCATGGAATCGATCACGTGACCATCGCTCTTTGCAACCTGCACGACTGCGGTCGCACCATCGCCGACGACAAACAGCGAATCGGTATCCTTGTCATAGGTCACGCCCGATGCCTCTGCGTTCAACAGATTGGTGCCGGACGTGGCGTATTGCAGAGGAAACATTGCCGTCTGCGTGTAGCTGTTCAAATCATAGGTGCTTTGCGGATCGCTGAATGCGAGCGCAGGAATTTTGCTATCTACTACGGGCACAGCATTGCCGCTATTGCCGCCATTATTGCCAGCAGTGGTGCTGCCATTGTCACCCCCGCCCCCGCCACATGCACTAAGACCGGCTGCGAGAATCGCAGAAATTAAGAGTTCTTTTTTCACGGTACGGTAATAAGTTGAAAGGTTTATAAGAATTCGCGACCATATCGGGCTTTTGTTGCATCTTCGTGATGGATTTGTTGCAGGCAGCCCTTTTCGGCATACGGGTAAATGGTGATCGCAACCAGGTCTCCCCTACTATGTCGGCTGGACCGATCACGACGGAGCCCTCTATGCCCACTACCCCAGCCTCGTCATTGCAGCCTTCCGCCGATGCCGCGCTCGCCGAGCGCGTCGATGCGGTGCTGTCCCGCGCGCTCGACGCGCAACGTCTCGTCGGCGCGGTCGTGCTGATCGCGCGCGACGGACAGCTCGTCTATCACCGCGCGGCGGGACTCGCCGACCGGGAATCACGTGCACCGATGCGCGAGGACACGCTGTTCAGGCTCGCGTCGGTGACGAAGCCGATCGTCTCGACGGCCGCCATGGTGCTCGTGGCGCAACGCAAACTGTCTCTCGACGATGACGTCACCCGCTGGCTGCCCAATTTCCGCCCGGCCCTGCCCGACGGCCGCGTACCGACGATCACGGTGCGACAGTTGCTGACGCATACGGCGGGCCTTGGCTACCGCTTTGCGGAAGCCGACGCGAACGGCCCCTATGCGCGCGCGGGGGTATCGGACGGGCTCGACGGCGCGGCCATCACGCTCGGCGAAAACGTGCGCCGGATCGCGGGCGTGCCGCTGCTGTATGCACCGGGGACGAGTTGGACCTATTCAGTCGCGCTCGACGTGACCGGCGCGCTGATCGAGGCTGTCAGTGGGATGCCCCTCGCGGACGCTGTCGATGCACTCGTGCTCCGTCCGCTCGGCGTTCGCGACACGGCGTTCGTCGCGCTCGATCCCGCGCGGCTCGCGACACCGTACGTGAACGATACGCCGCAGCCGCACCGGCTCGCCGAGAACGAGACCGCACGTGCAGTCGAAGGCATTGTCGGTGTCACGTACTCGCCGGCGCGCGCACTCGACGCGCAGGCTTTTGCGTCGGGCGGTGCGGGGATGGTAGGCCGCGCGAGCGACGTGCTGCATGTGCTGGACACGCTGCGCGCGGGCGGCGGTGCGCTGCTGCCTGCCGCCCTCGTGGACGAGATGGGCCGCGTGCAGACCGGCAACCTCGACTTGCCGGATCGGCCGGGCGTCGGCTTCGGGATCGGCTTTTCGGTGCTGCGCGATCCGCGCGCGGCGGCGTCGCCGGAATCGCCTGGCACGTGGCGCTGGGGCGGTGTGTACGGCCACTCGTGGTTCGTCGACCGCGCGCGCGGGCTGACCGTCGTGTCGCTGTCGAACACGCTCTATGAAGGCATGAACGGCCAATACACAATCGATCTGCGCGACGCCGTTTACGGCGCCGGTTGACGACGTCCTGATACCGTCGAAGGCGGCCTCAAATCCATTGATCGTTCTCGACGGTACGCTCGCTCGCCGCACCGTCGCCCGTGTTCACCACGCCTCGCGGTTCGATCAGCAGCAGCTTGACTTCGGCGTTGGCACGCGGCTTGTGCTCGACGCCCTTCGGCACCACCGCCATCTGCCCGGCGCGCAGCACGATCGAACCGTCGCCCGAAGGTCCGGCCCGGAAATCGATACACAACTCGCCTTCAAGAACGATGAACGTTTCGTCGGTATCGGCATGCCGGTGCCACGGGAACTCGCCTTCGACCTTCACAACCTTGAACTGATAGTCGTTCATTTCGGCGACGACCCGCGGTTGCCAGTGACCGTCGATCTGGGCGATCTTGCCCCTCAGATCGATGGTCCGGCACTGGCCACGGTCGACGGGCGCTGCGGGCTTGTTCGAGGATTGAGACATCGTTCTCTCCGTTCAAAGGTTGACGCGTTGAGAATACGCATGCTCCTTGCGGCCGTATTGAACGATCGTGGGCGTTTTCAGCCGCGCTCGATGCCGCCCGCGACCTGGAGCCAGCGCCCCGGCGTCAGCCCGAATGTCTTCGAGAAGTGTCGCGTCATGTGGCTTTGATCGGCAAAGCCGGCGCTCGCGGCGGCATGAGCGAGCGAGGTGCCGGCGAGCAGCATGCGGCGCACCGCATCGAGGCGCCGCATCGTCAGATAACGGTAGGGGCTCGTCCCGTAGAACGTGCGAAAGTCGTGCGACAGGCTCCAGCGATCGCGGCCCGTCGCCGCTTCGAGTTCGTCGAGCGTGACGACGCGCGCGCAGTTCACGTGCAGATAGTCGTGTGCGCGGCGCGCCGCGAGGAAGTCGCCTTTCGAGCGCCGTGCGGGCACCCCGGCAACGGCGGCAAGCGCGTGCGCCACTTCGGCGAGCGCATCGCTCTGTTCGAGAGGCTCGAGCGTATAGCCGACGTGTTGCAGCAACGTCGCGGTTGCTGCCGCAAGGCGCGGATCGGTCGTCACGCCGCCTTCGAGGAACGGCAGCGCACGTCCGCCGAGCACGTCCTGAAAGATGGCGGGCTCGATGTAGATCATCCGGTATTGAAACCCTTCGGCGGTGCCCGCCTCGCCATCATGAGGCTCGTCGGGATGCAGCACGAGCGTGTTGCCGGGCAGGCTGTTTCGCTGATCGCGCCGATAGTTGAAACGCTGGACGCCGGCGAGCGTGCGGCCAATCGCATAGGTGTCGTGGCGGTGCATGGCATATGCATGGCCGTGAAACCAGGCTTCGATGCGCTCGACGCCTTCTATCGGCTCGGCATGCTTGACCCAGTCGCTGGACAAAGCCGGTGTTTGTCGACTCATGACAAATGACCCTGGATGGCCTGACATGTTGCGGGCTCTTCGTTTTTAAATAACCAACAAAAGATCCTGACGTGTCGGAATCGAACCCACATGCCGCCTACCTCGAATCGCTGCCAAAGGAGAGACGATGTCACAATTTTCAACTTAAACAGCAGGTTACGGTGTGCGTCGTGTGCTCGATGCGAGTTTGGCACAGATCGTGAGTAGCCGTTTAGCGAGCGCAAATCACAGCCGCTCAACTCAAGCCCAGATCTGGTTACCAAACTACTTTAAAGGTGAATTGAAATGAACACACTCACTATTGTCGACCTGCATCAGGAGGAGGAACTCTCCCGTTCCGCTATGGCGCATGTTGTTGGCGGGCACGATGTGGAAAAGGAAAAAGCACTCGTGGAACTCTATCGTGTCATTGCCGGGATGGGCGTGGATACACCCGACCCGCCCGTCCACGTATCGATGAAGTTGCCGGGATAATTATCGACCTTTGACAAACGGCGCCGGTAGAAAGCATGGACACGAATCCACGTAGGAGATTGCCATAAGGGCTGGGTTACCGGCCCTTATGTTTTGGCCACTGCCCGCCTCGAATGCCGCTTCCCCGCGAGGACAAAGACGTTAGCGAGCCAAATCGTCCAGCGCGCGAGCCACAACCCTTATTCCCCCAATTCCACTCCCTCACATCGAAATTTGGGCGGCGGCACGCCAACTGCGCGACGAAACGTACGCGCGAAATGCGATGGGTCCGCAAAGCCCGCGCGCTGGCCAGTTTGCGCGGTCGTGAGGCGCGAGCCGACGATCCTCGAAGAACTCGATTTGACAGAAAACCCGCGCGGCGGTGAGGCGCCTTGACCATCCGGCTTGACGCCACGACATCATGACGTCATGATGTCTACTATGACCGCCGACCCACCGAACCAACTCCCCCTCTACGCGCAAGTCGAAGCGGCGCTCGCCGCGCGCATTGCCGACGGCACTTACCCGCCGGGCGCGCAGTTGCCCAACGAGGCAAGCCTGCTGGAGAGCTTCGGCATCAGCCGCACCACGCTGCAAAAAACCGTGCAGAACCTGATTGCGCGCGGCCTGATCGAAATTCGCCGCGGCAAAGGCACGTTCGTCACGCAACCACGGCTGACGCAGCCGCTCACCGAACTGAGCGGCTTCGTCGAAGACATGCGCGCGCATGGCCGCCGGCCCAGCGCGCGGCTGCTCGCCAAGCGCGTCGAACGCGCGGGCGAAGCCGTCGCCGAAAAGCTCGCGCTCAAGCCAGGCGCGCAGGTCGTGCACATCCAGCGCGTGCGCATCGCCGACGGCACGCCGCTCTCGTTCGACGAAACCTGGCTGCCGAAAGACATCGGCGAAAAGATCATCGAAAACGATCTGGAAGCCGAACCGATCTTCGCGCTGCTCGAAGAGAAGTACGGCGTTCCGCTGATCGAAGCGGAATACCGGCTCGAAGCGATCGCCGCTGACAAGGCCGTCGCGCGCGCGCTGGAAATCGCGCCTGGCAGTCCGATCTTTCTGATCGAGCGCACGTCGTATTGCGACGGCAACCGTCCGGTCGACTATGAAAAGCTGTACTACCGCGGCGATCAGATCCAGTTCGTCACCCGCCTCGCGCGGCGCAAGGCGGGGGCTCGATGAGCGGCGCGGCGGCGGCCATGGATCTGCATGACACGGTGTGGCTGTTCGCGGTGTCGCTCGGCGCGAGCGCGTTGGGCGGCATGCTCGGCATGGCGAGCGGCATCTTCATCGTGCCGATTCTGACGATGTTCGGCCATCTCGACATTCACGTGGCGATCGGCGCGAGCATCGTGTCGGTGATCGCCTGTTCGTGCGGCGGCGCCGCGCCCTTCCTGCGCGGGCGCCTGACCAACGTGCGGCTCGCCGTGCTGCTGGAAACGGCAACCACGCTCGGTGCATTGTCGGGCGTGCTGCTGAGCGGATTCGTGCCGGTGCCGCTGCTCTATTTCATCTTCGGCGTGGTCCTGATCCTGTCGGCGCAGCAGATGCTCGCGCGGCGCGCCGATCCGGCGCTCGCCGTGGCCGGCCCTCGCGACGGCGCCGCCCGCGTGTGGGGCGCGTCGCTGCGACTCGATTCGAGCTATCCGGACCGCGCGCTGGGACGCGACATCGCGTATCGCGTGCAGCGCATCCCGCTCGGTCTCTCGCTGATGTACGGCGCCGGCCTGATTTCGGCGCTGCTCGGCATCGGCAGCGGCGTGCTGAAGATTCCCGCGATGGACACCGCGCTGCGCCTGCCGATCAAGGTGTCGTCGGCCACCTCCAACTTCATGATCGGCGTGACGGCGACGGCCAGCGCCGGGGCCTACTTTCTGCGCGGCGAGATTGTGACCGCGATCGCGGGTCCGGTGGCGCTCGGTTCGGTCGTCGGCGCGGTGCTGGGCGCGCGGGTGCTGATGCGCGTGTCGAACGACAAGCTGCGCGTGCTGTTCGTCGCGATGCTCGCCGCGCTGGCCGTGCAGATGCTGCTCGAAGCATTCGGCATCCACCTGTTCGGAGCATCCGCATGAACCGCACGCACCACCCACGCCACCTTGAGCGGGCCGGCGCGCGGCTCGAACATTGGCTCGCGAGCCTGTTGCACTATGGCACGTGGATCGCCACTGGCACGATCGCCGCCGGCCTCGGGCTCACGCTGCGCACGCACGGCGGTACCGGGCCGGCCACCATCGGCGCGTCGGTCATGACAGCCGGTATCGCGCTTTTCATTCTGTTGCCGATAATGCGGCTTATATTGATGTTAGGGGTGTTCCTGCATCAACGCGACTACCGGTTCGGCGCGATTGCCGCGCTCGTGCTGGCGATCGTCGCCGCGGGATTGCTGGTCGGCGCGGCGTGATCCGCTGGGCGGCGCCTCGGGCGGGTATGATGCCGGGCGTGCCCTCATCGGAGCAGCGGGCGCCGCCGCTCCTTATGCAGCATTTCCTAGTCACGAGAACCATCATGCCTGCCCAACACGACGAAACGCCCACCGCCAGCACCACGCCGGGCACGGCCAAGCGCAAGACGATGTCCATCACCACGCGCAATCTGCTGATGATCGCCGTCGGCGTGGCGGTGTTCGCGATCGTGGCCACCGTGGTGCTGTACAGCACGATCATGTATGGCGACCAGATTCCCAATTTCGGCATCATCCTGATGATGACCGTGCCGGTCATCGCAGGTGTGGCGTTTCGGGTCGGACTGGATGCGTGGCTGGATCGCGGCTGAGCAGCGCGAGCCGGCAAGCGCGGTGACGGCAGCGGTGAGGTCGACACGCCGGTGAATCGCATCGCGTGGCGCGCCCCGCCGTCAAACGGACGCCACCGGCAGCACCACCCAAACCTCCAGCCCCCCGCCCTCGCGCGAATGAAACTGCAAGCCGCCGCCATGCAGCCGCGCAATCCGCTCGACGATCGACAATCCCAGCCCGGTGCCGCCGCTATGCGCGCGCGCATTGCGGCCGCGCTGAAACGGCGCCTTCAGTTGCTCCAGCTCCTGCGCCGAGAGCCCCTTGCCGCGGTCACCGACCGCGACCGTCACCGTCTCGGCGGTGGCCCAAGTGCGCACCGCAAGGCCACTACCGCCGTACACGATCGCGTTCTGCATCAGGTTCATCAACAGCCGCATCATGCTGATCGGCCGGTACGCGAGCGCCGGCAGCGTCGCGAGCGATAGCTCGAACTCGTGCCCGAGTCCCGCGAAATCGCCCGCGAGCCGTTCGATCAACGCATTCAGGTCGCCGGGTTGCGGCGCCTCGCGTTCGCCGCTGCCCGCGTAGTCCATGAACTGCTGCAGGATCGTTTCGATCTGGTCCAGATACGACTCGGCGGCGACCACGAAGCTGCTGTCGCTGCCGTGCGGCATCGCCATTGCCATCGAAAGGCGCAGCTTGGTGAGCGGCGTGCGGATGTCGTGCGAGATGCCCGCCAGCATCAACGAGCGCGTCGCCTCCGCTTCCTGTAACGCCTGGGTCATCTGATTGAACGCGCCGCTCACTGCCGCGATTTCGCTGGGGCCGTCGGTCGGCAATGGCGCAGGCATTTCGCCGGCGCTCACGCGGCCTGCGGCACGCGTCAATTCCTGAAGCGGTTCGTTCAGGTGCAACTGGATCGCGTAGCCGGCCAGCGCGGCCAGCACGCCCAGACCGAGCGACAGGAAAATCGCCGCTTCGAGTCCGTTGCCCTGCGCGTCCTCGGGAATCGGCAACGCGATCCAGTACGGCGTTTGCGGCGCGCCGGCGGGCGCGTGCATGCGAATCCACAGGCGCTGCCCGCCTTCGGTCTGCCAGCGCGCCGGCATGTCGGCGGGCAGATGCGCGCGCAGGCTGTCGAGAAACACGTTGCGCTGATAAGTGCGATACGCGCGCACGAGATTGCGCGGCGGCGCTTCGGCGGATTCGGGCGGCGGTTGCGTGCGCGCGTCCAGGCGTGCGGTCAGCGCGGCGCGCGTGGCGGGCGGCGTGGCGGCCAGCAGCTCGTCGAGCGTGCTCACGTAGGTCGCGAACACGGTAGCCGCGCGCTCCACGCGAGGCCGCTGCACGTAATGAAGCAGCACGCCGAGTGCGCACACCTGGCTCAGCATCACGAGCACGATCAGCAGCGCGATATTGCGCGCGAGCAGCGTGCGCGGCAGCATCCTTCGCAGCAGCGAGCGCGCCATCACTCGACGTCCGCGGCCAGCATGTAGCCGACGCCCCACACGGTCTTGATGAAACGCGGTTTCGAGGGATCGTCCTCGACGATCTGCCGCAGGCGCAGCACCTGCACGTCGATGCTGCGATCGAGCGCATCGTGGTCGCGGCCCCGCGCGCGCGCGAGCAGGTTGTCGCGGCTCACCGGCCGGTTCGGCGACGACGCGAGCGCGACCAGCAGCAGCATCTGCGCGGAGTGAATCTCCAGCGGCGCGCCCGCGCGCGCCAGTTCCTGCTTGCCGACATCGAGCGTGAAGTCGCCGAAGCGCACGCATTGCGACGTCACGGTGACCTCGCCCGACGCCATCTTCTGGCGGCGCAGCAAAGCGTTGATGCGCGCCACCAGTTCGCGCGGCAGGAACGGTTTGGCGAGGTAATCGTCGGCGCCGGTTTCGAGACCCACCACCCGGTCGAGCGGATCGCCTTTCGCGGTCAGCATCAGAATCGGCAAGCTCTGGCCCTGCTCGCGCAAACGCGCGCAGATTTGCAGGCCGTCTTCCTCGCCAATCATCAGATCGAGCACCAGCAGATCGAACGGCTCGCGCTCCAGATAGCGGTCCAGCCGCTTGCCGTCCTCGGCGACGCGCACGTCGAAGCCGTGCCCGCGCAAAAACCGCTGCAGCATGTTGCGCAATTCGATTTCGTCGTCGAGCACGATGATTTTGGCGGGGCGATCCATATGAAAGCTCCTCGGTTTAAGCGTCCGGCGGCATGTCGGGTGACATCCCGGATGACGTCCGCCGCGCCGCGTGCCGTTCGGAAAGGCGCTGCAGCAGCACGTAGAACGACGGAATGAACAGCACGGCGATGCAGGTCGACGCGAGCATGCCAGAAAATACCGCAATTCCCAGCGAGCGGCGCGCGCTCGCGCTGGCGCCGGTCGCGATCACGAGCGGCACCACGCCGAGAATGAAGGCGAACGAGGTCATCATGATCGGCCGGAAACGCAGCCGCGCCGCTTCCACCGCCGCCTCGGCGATGCCCACGCCCCGTCCGCGCAGATGCCGCGCGAATTCGACGATCAGAATCGCGTTCTTCGCCGACAGCGCGATCAGCAGCACGAGACCGATCTGCGTGTACAGGTTGTTGGCGGCGCCGAGCAACGCGAGCGTGCCGGCCGTGCCGAGCAAGGCGAGCGGCACCGCGAGCACCACGGCCACCGGCAGCAGCCAGCTCTCGTATTGCGCGGCCAGCACGCAGAACACCAGCAGCACGCCCACCGCGAATACCCAGTACGCCGAATTACCGACCAGCTTCTCCTGATACGACATCGCGGTCCATTCATAGCCGATGCCGGCCGGCAGGATGCGTGCGGCTTCCTGTTCGAATGCGGCGATCGCGTCGCCGGTGCTGAAGCCGGCCGCCGGATTGCCGTTGATCGCCGCGGCCGGCGCGAGGTTGTAAAGCGTCGCAATGGCCGGGCCGATGCTGGGACGCGCGTCGATGAAGGTGCCCAGTTCGATCATGTGGCCGCTGTTGCTGCGAATCTGCAGACGGCGGATGTCGTCGGTCTGACGGCGGAACGCGCCGTCGGCCTGCACGAACACGGGGAACGTGTGGTTGAACGCGGTGAACTGATTCACGTAGCTGGACCCGACATAGTCCTGCAACAGATCGAACACGTTGCCCACCGTCACTTGCAGCGACTCGGCCTTCGCCCGATCCAGCGTCAGTTCGACGGTCGGCACCGCGGCGCGGAACGGGCTGAACACGCGCTGCAATTCGGGGCGTTTCGCGACGCTCGCGATCAGCGCGTCGGTGGCTTCCTGCAAACGCCGATAGTTCTGCGTGCCGTCGGTGAGAAACACCTGAAGTTGCACGCCGCCGCTGTTGCCGAGACCCTGGATCGGCGGCGGCACGATCACCACCGAGCGGATATCGGGCAGCGTCGCCAGTTCGTTATTCATGCGCAAATACAGCGAGCGCAGGTCCTCGCCTTTGCCGCGCTTGCTCCAGTCGTCGAGCGTCACGTAGATCAGCGCGGAATTCGGCAGCGACGCGTTGTTGTCGAGCGGCGAGATGCCGCCGATCGACACGACGTGGCTCACGCCGGGAATGGCGCCGATGCGCTTTTCGATCTGTTTGCTCGCCTCGCGGGTGCGCTCGAGCGAGGCCGCGTCGGCCAGTTGCGCGGCAATCAGCACATAGCCCTGATCTTCGAGCGGAATGAAACTGGTCGGCACGCGCGTCAGCAGAAAGGCGGACGCCGCGCCGAGCACGAGCGCAATCGCGAGCGCGAGGCCGCAGCGCTGCACGAACCACGACACCACGCGCACATAGACGCTTTCGACGCGCGCATAGCCCCTGTCGAACACGCGATAGACCACGTTCGGCTTGCCGGGCCGCGCGTGCCGCAGCCAGCGCACGCTTTGCACCGGCTTGAGCGTGACCGCGTTGATCGCGCTGATCACGGTGGTCGCCACCACCACCAGTGCGAACGCCCGGTACATCTGGCCGGTGACGCCACCAAGAAACGCCGACGGCAGGAACACCGAAATCAGCACCAGCGTGATGCCGACGATCGGCCCGAGCAGTTCGTGCATCGCGTCGATCGCGGCCTGCTTCGGCGTCTTGCCCTGCTCGATGTGCTGCGTGATGCCTTCGACCACCACGATCGCGTCGTCGACCACGATGCCGATCGCCAGCACGATCGCGAACAGCGTCAGCAGATTGATCGAGAAACCGAGCAGGTAGATCGCGCCGAACGTGCCGATGATAGTCACGGGAATCGTCGTGGCGGGCACCAGCATCGCGCGCCAGTTCTGCAGAAACAGCAGGATCACCGCGAGCACCAGCAAGGCCGCCTCGAAAAGCGTCTTGTATACGTCCACCACCGATTGCCGCACGAAGGTGGTCGTGTCGAACGGCAGTTGGTAGCTGATGCCCTGCGGCATGTTCTTTGCAAGACGCGCCATGGTCGCCTTCACCGCATTGCCCACCTCCAGCGCATTTGCTTCGGGCAACTGATAGATGGCGATGCCCGCCGCGGGCCGGCCGTCGAGATTGAAGAACTGTCCGTAGCTGGACGAGCCGAGTTCACTGTGCCCCAAGTCGCGAATCCGCACGAAACGGCCGCCGTCGGTCGGATCGGCCTTGATGATGATGTTGTCGAATTCAGCCGGCGTGGAGAGCGCGCCCTGCATCGTCACCGTGAGCTGGAATGCCGCGCCGCCGGCGTTCGGCTCGGAGCCGAGCTGGCCCGCGCTCACGTCCCGGCTCTGGCTCTGGATCGCCTGCATCACGTCGGCGGCGCTCAGATTGCGCTGGCTCAGTTTGCGCGGATCGAGCCACACGCGCATGCTGTACTGGCCGGAGCCGAACACGGTCACGTCGCCGACGCCCGGCAAACGCGCGAGCGTGTCGCGCAGATTGATCACCGCGTAGTTGCTGAGAAACAGCGAGTCGTAGCGCGGGTCGGACGATTCGAGCGTGTAGAGCTGCAGGATCGCGGTCGAGCGTTTGCGCACGGTCACGCCCTGCTGCTGCACCGCTTGCGGCAATTGCGCGGTGGCGGCTTGCACGCGGTTCTGCACCAGCACCTGGGCCTTGTCGACATCGGTGCCGACGGCGAACGTGACCGTGAGCGTATAGGTGCCGTCGTTGGTGCTGGTCGACTGCATATACAGCGCGTTTTCCACGCCGTTGACCTGTGATTCGATCGGCAGCGCCACGCGGTTGATCAGCGTCGCGGCGCTCGCGCCGGGGAAGCGCGCGACCACTTGCACGGTGGGCGGCGTGATCGGCGGATATTGTGCGATCGGCAGATTGATGAGCGCGACCGCGCCCAGCAACATCACGATCAACGCGATCACATTGGCAAAGACCGGCCGCTCGACAAAGAAGCGGATCATGAGCGTCCCTGCGCGGCGGCGGCGATCACCTGCACCTTGACGCCGGGCGACACCGCCAGCGCGCCGCCGGTCACGACCCGGTCGTTGGCGTCGAGGCCCGCCGTAATCGCGCGCAGCGCGCCGAACAGCCCGCCCGCCGTTACCGTGCGCCGCTCGATCACGCCCGCGCCGTTGACGATCAGCACGAACGCGCCGGCCTGTTCGCGCAGCAACGCGGTGTCGGGCATGAGCAGCACGTCGTGCGGCGCACCGGCGGGGATATGCACTTCGACCGACATGCCCGGAATCAGATGCGCGTCCGGGTTCGCGATGTCGGCGCGCAGTCTGAGCGTACCGCTGTCGGCATCCACCCGCGTATCGACGAATTCGAGCGCGGCGTTCTCGCCTGGAGCGGCGGGCGCGCCGAGGACGTTGACGCGCACCATGCGCGGCGGCCGCGTGAAGAGGCCAATGCGGTTCGCGTCGCGCTCGTTCAGCGTGAAATTCACATAGACCGGCTGGATGCGATCGAGCGTGGCGAGCTTCGCGGAGTCCGACGCGCCGACCACGTTACCGGCGTCGAAAGCGCGTGCGCCGATGCGGCCCGCGAACGGCGCGCGTATTTCCGTGTAGCCGAGATTGATGCGCGACATGTCGCGCTTGGCTATCGCCTGGTCGCGCGTGGTCTGCGCTTTCTGCAAGGTCGACTCGGAGGTCGCGTTGTCGGACGTGAGCTGCTTCTGGCGCGTCAATTCCTGTTCGGCGTTATCGAGCGCGGCCTGGTCGTACACGAGTTGCGCGCGATAAGTATCCGGCTCGATGCGAAACAGCAACTGCCCTTCCTTCACATAGGCGCCGTCGGTGAAGCCGATTTCCTTCAGCGTGCCTTGCACGCGCGCCACCAGCGTGACCGTGGCGGATGGCGCGACCGTGCCGTTCAGATCGATCTGTTCGCGTACCTGGCGGGCGAGCGGCCGTGTCACGGTGACTTGCGGCAACGCAGTTTGGGACGTCGGTGCGTTACCGTCGCGGCAGGCGGCCAGGGTCATCGCGAGTGCGAGGCAGAGTGCGGCGGTGAGCCGCATGGCGGGTGCTGCGTTGGGTATCGTGGTGGGCCGCGCATGCGCTTTGCCCCTCGTGCCACGTTCCGTTTCAACCCTTGCCCTCCCATACGTCCCCACCACACCGTGATGCTCAATGTCGTCATTCGCCATGTTCTTATTTCCCATTCTCAGGCCGCCCTCCACTCGCGCGCGCGAGCGGCGAATTCGCGGGCGGATTCAACAGCCTCCCCCAGTTCGTGCGCCGCGCCATCTCTTCGGCAACCTGTTCGCTGACCACCTGCTGCCCCTGCGCGACCTCCCATCCGCCGCCGAGCGCTCGATACAGCGACACCGCCGCGAGCGCGGCGAGGCCCTGGTTCTGCGCGAGCGAATCGCCGTCGCGCAACGCAGAACGCGATGCGTCGAGCACCGTGTCGTACGTGACCGAACCCGAGCGATACTGCGCATTCGCCAGCTTCAACGCCCGTTGCGATGCATCGGCTGCACGCGCGGACGCGGCCAGCGCATCGAGCGTGGTGCGCAGCCCCGAGATCGCGTCTTCCACTTCTTTCTGCGCTTGCAGCACCGTGTTCTGATAATCGAACACGGCTTCCTGAAACGACGCGTCCTGAATCCGCACCGCGTTTTGCAACTGATTGCGATCGAGAATCGGCAACGTGATGCCCGCGGAAAAGAGGCCGATCGTCTTGCTGCCCCATTGCGTGAGACCAATGCCATGTTGTTCGCCCGACGTCAGTCCGAACAGCCCGGTCAACGACAACGACGGGTACAGCTTCGCCTTGGCCGCGCCGATCAGCGCCGATTGCGCGGCCGCATTGAGCGCGGCCTGGCGCACGTCGGGCCGGCGCCGCAGCAGATCGGCGGGAATGCCGACGTCGATCTGCGTCGGCGGCACCGGGATCGACGCGCTGCCCTTGAGCTGCGCGTCGACCGCGCTGGGCGGATCGGCGAGCAGCACCGCCAGCGTGTCGCGATCCTGCGCACGCGCCTTGATGAGCGGTGGAATCTGCGCCTCGGTTTCGGCCACCAGCGTGGCGGCCTGTTCGACATCGAGCTGGCTCGACGCGCCGCGCTTATAGCGCACCTGGGTCAGCGTGAGGCTCTGCTGCACCGACTTCAGATTCTCCCGCGCGACCGTGATGCGCTGTTCAAGCGCGCGCAGATCGATGTACGCGTTGGCGACATCGCCGAACAGCGACACCAGCGCGTTGTCGTACGCGGCTTCCGATACGCGCAACTGCGCCCGGTCCGATTCGATCTGCCGGCGATATTTGCCCCAGAAATCGATCTCCCAACCGGCATTCACGTGCAGATGCTCGGCCCACAGATGCGCCGGCGGAATTGGCCCGACGCCGCTCGTGTCGATATGGCTCGCACCCAACGAGACGCTGCCCGACTGCGGCAGCAGATTCTGCTCGCTGATCGCGAGCTGCGCGCGCGCCTTGAAGATGTGCAGGCCGGCCACTTGCAGCGTCAGGTTGCGTTCGTAGGCGCGCTGTTCGAGCGCGGTGAGCACGGGGTCGTTGAACGCGGTCCACCAGGCCGCCTGCGCGGCGGGCGCGGTCGGTACGCCGCCCGGCAAACTCTCCAGCCACTGGTTTTCGAGCGTCACGTCCGGCTGTTTGAAATCCGGGCCGACGCTCACGCAACCGGTCAGCGCCGCACCGAGCGAGACGATCAGCGACGCGCTGACGATGCGCAGGCGGCGGGACGTGGCAAGTTTCATCGCGCGTTTTTGCAGGCTTCAAGGTGCGGCTGATGGTTCGACAGCATGGCGCGCAGCGCGCGCGGCACAGCGCAAGACGAAGCAGAACAGAACAAGACAAGGGCAAACGGCGGCGCCAGGTGAGCGGCGCGACGCGCCAGCCGTAAACTTCGCACGCTGACGGCCCGAGCGAATTAAGCGGATCGAGCGGCTAAGGCGGCTAAGGCGGCTCCGCACGCACGCTGCACCGCGCCATCCTCTACGATCCCGCCAATGCCCGCGCGGCTCAGTGCGCTGCCCCGCGTTCCTGCATGAATGCCGCGATTTGCGGCAACGTGACGTAGCCCGCCTTCTGTGTGTCGATTTCGTCGAAATGCTGCGCGACCCTCGGCATGCCCGCTTCGGCCTGCGCCCTGGTGAGCCTGCCGTCGTGCGTGGTGTTGGCGTTTGAAAAGCGCGTTTGCAACTGCTGCGCCATGCGCTCCATACGCTGCGGGTTCGCACCTTGCGGCGCGGCGCTCTGCGCAAACGTGACGGTGGAGGCGCAGCACAGCAGCATGGCGGCGAGCAACTTTTTCATGACCGACTCCTTCGACTGAGGTTGTGCCATCTTGCGTCGCCTGCCGATGCCGCGAGCCGTTTCGATGACAGGCCGAATTCTTGTGGATGCGCCCCCGGCTGGCAATTGCAGAATCATGTCGAGTTATGTCATGGGTTTTCGCGAGCGCCCGGGCGGACTTTCATGCGGCCATCGCGCGTACCTTCGCTCGGGCTTCCCGACAACGCACAGCACGTGCTTCAAGCAGACGAATACGAGGCCGCGCACCTGATCGCAGGCGGTCTCGTCGTGACATCGAATGAAATGAGTTTGTCGTGCCGTTTTTGCGCGCGCGTTGCGTATCTTTCGTCTGCCGGCGCAGCAGACCTTCGCAAGCGCCGCATGCGCCGCCGGCACCCTTAGCGCCACCAGCGCATTCACGGAACGGCCGGGCTTCCACGCGAATCCGGCCCATTCGAGCCGCCGCTTCGTCGGAAGCGGCGCGGCTCCACGCCTCAGGAGTACCAAGTGACTATTCGTCTCGTCTGTGCCTCTACTTTTACCGCCCTCGGTCTTGCCTGTTCGTCGACGGCATTCGCGAGGGTCGTCGTGTATATGCCCGCGGCCGTGGTCTACGCGCCGCCGCCGCGGCCGGTCTATTACGCTGTGCCGGTCAGTCCGGTGTATGTGACGGCGCCGCCTCCGGTTGCCGCGCCTGTGGCGGTGCCCGTCACGGCGGCTGTCACGGTGCCGCCGCTCAAGCCCGCGCCGATGACCACCACGGTCGTCGTGCCCCCGCCCACCACCTATGCGGTCGCGCCAGCTCCCGCCGTCAGCTACGCGCAACCGGTCGTGATGATGCCGCGCTGAGCGTGTGCCAGGTGTGCCCGGTCCAATGTATGGACTACTGCGAAAGACTGCTGGCACCCGCATGGAACAGGCGGTCCACCAACCCGCTGACAAATCGTTGCGACGGGAGGAGAGCCGCCACCGGCGTATGCCGCACGGGCTGGAATGGCACTTGCTGAGCTTCCAGACACCGTCGGCCATATCGGCATTCTTTTGGACACATCAGATGGGACATCAAGACATAGACAAGGAAATTGCGCACCTCGAAGTCGTCTTCGGGTTGATCTCGACGCGCGACCGCTTTCCGCTGTCGTACTGGCATCAGCGTCTACGCGCGCTGCACCGCGAGTCGATGATGCCGTCGCAACGGTTGCGCATCGCCCGGCTCGAAGCGACGCTGCGCCTGCTGAGGGAGGAGGAGGAAACGACCCGCACCGAGCGGCAGCGAGATTCGACCGCGACGCAGCGGTGACGCGCACGCCGAGGAGCGACGAACCTGCAATGCTCGGCCCGAACCGCCCGGCCGGTCAGCCGCTCAGAAGAGAAGCCGCGCGCCGAGCGCCAGCACGAGCGCCGGCACCATCACGAGCACGCCGACCTTCAGAAACTTGATAAAGCTCACGTCCTCGCCTTCCCGGCGAATCGCGTTGAGCCAGAGGATCGTCGCGAGCGACCCGGTGATCGACAGGTTCGGGCCGAGATCGACACCGATCAGGAGCGCGTCGATCACCCGCTCCGGGCTCTGCGCCTGAAGCACCGTCGAACTGGCGATCAGCCCGGCTGGCAGATTGTTCATCAGGTTGCTGCCGAACGCGATGATCGCGCCGGCCCAACCCGCCGTCGCGAGTTCGTTGTGTTCGGTCGCGCGCCGCAGCGTCGTGGCCAGCGCCGTGATGACGCCGGTGTGATCGAGCATCTCGACCAGCACGAACAGCGCGGCGACCAGCGGCAGCACGCTCCACGAGATTTCGCGGATCATCGGCAGCGGCGACTTGCGCTCCAGGATCAGCACGACCAGCGCAGTCAGCGCGCCGAGGATCGCAGTGGGCATGCCGAGCGGGACATCGTAGGCGGAGACCGTCAGCAGCACACCCGCCGTCACCGCGATGCCGGCCAGCGCGACGCGTCCGCTCGACGACAGTTCGACGGCCTCGAGATTCGCCTCGCAGATGCCGGCGAGCGCATCGCGCTGGGTCCAGCGCAACATCACATAAGTCGCGACGATCGACAGCACCGACGGCAGCGTGAAGCGCATCATCCACGCGCCGAGCGCGGGCGTGTGATTGCCGTACAGCACGATATTGGCCGGATTCGAAATCGGCAGCACGAAGCTTGCCGCGTTGGCGACGAACGCACAGACGAACAGCAAGGGCAGCGGCGGCGTCTTCGCTTTTTTGGCCGCGGCGAACACGGCCGGCGTGAGCACGACCGCCGTGGCGTCGTTCGACAGAAACGCGGTGATCACCACGCCGACCAGGTACACCAGCACGAACAGCCTGCGCGGCGAACCCTGCGCGTGGTTGACCGCCAGCACCGCGACCCAGTCGAACAGACCTTCGCGGCGGCCCACCTCCGACAGCAGCATCATGCCGAACAGGAACAGGTAGACGTCGGTGCCTTTGCCGATCGCCTCGAACGCGAGGTGCACCGGCAGGAGCCCGAGCAACACCAGCAGCAGCGCGCCGGCGACGGCCCACACGGCTTCGGGCCATTTGAACGGCCGCGTGATGACGCCGGCCGTGGCGATGGCGGCGATACCCCAAGACAGAAAAACGGAATTCACGGCATAGGCCCTGGATAATGAGTTGGGTGCGAACACAGGGGCGTCATGCCGAAGCCCCGGGCGTGCGCCAGCGCCAGCAGGTCTGCCCATGCCGGCGCCTGCGCCCGCGTGCTCATCCGGCCGGCTTGCCCGCCGCGATGCAGTCGCGCCCGTTGTCCTTCGCGCGATACAGTTGCGTATCCACGAAATTGACGAACGCGAGCGGATCGCCCGCGTCTGCGGGAATCACGCTCCCTACGCCGAAGCTCGCGGTCACGGTCTGGCGGAACGGCGAGCGCTCATGCGGGATCTTCGCGGCGCCGATCAGGCCGCGGCACCGCTCGGCCGCCTCGCGCGCCGCGTCGGCGCCGGTGTTGGGCAGGATCAGCACGAACTCCTCGCCGCCGAAGCGGCCGACGAAGTCCCCCGGCCGCGCCGCGTCGCTCAGCACGCCGGCAATCCGCTTCAGGCATGCGTCGCCCTGCACGTGTCCGTAATAGTCGTTGTACGACTTGAAGAAATCGACGTCGACCATGATCAGCGACAGCGGCGAACCATGACGCTGAGCAGCACTCCATTCACGTTGCAGCACCGCGTCGAACTCGCGGCGATTGCCGACCGACGTGAGGCCGTCCTTGAACGACAGCGCTTCGAGTTCGCGCTGCAACGCGGCCAGCTTCTCTTCGGTCTTCTTGCGCTCGCTGATGTCGAACATGAAACCGACCAGCGCCGACACCTCGCCGCGTTCGTCGCGCACCACGTGCACCACGTCGCGCAGCCACACGTATTCGCCGCGGCTCGTCAGCGCGCGGTAGTCCGCTTCGTGATCGGTGCCGGCCTTCGACTGCGCGACGCAGAACTCGACCACCTTGTCGCGGTCTTCCGGATGCATGCGCGCGGCCCAGTCCTGCACGTTCTTCCAGCTCGACGGCGCCCAGCCCAGCAGGGCTTCGATCTGCGGACCGACATAGGCGAACTCCATGCTGGCCCAGTCGATCTTCCACGGAATCGCCCGGGTCGATTCGAGCAGGGTCCGGTAGACGGCCGCATCGTGCTCCATGTAACCTTCGACGCCCGTCGCGCGAGGCGCCGCTTCCTGCAACTCGTGCCGCAAAAAATCCGCGCCGAGCGCGGCGGATTGCTTTCCAGTACTGGTCATCGGTGGTCGTTCCTCATTGCGAGTCAGCCGGAAAATTACCACAGCGCGAGCGTATTTCAATCACATTAGCGTCACCGCCACAACAATCTGTTCCCTTGCGCCCGTCTATTCAGTTTTCATCGGCCTCCCTACCATCCGCATTCACACGCGACATCCACGCAAGACCTCGCCATCCACGAGCACAAACATGCCATCACATCCGTCCGGTAATAAAGACCGCTACAACGGCGGCGCCATTGCGCTGCACTGGCTGATCGCGGTGCTGATCGTGTGCGGCTTCTATATCGGCTGGATCATGACCGATATCCCCGGCTTCACGCCCACCAAGCTGAAGTACTTCTCATGGCACAAGTGGATCGGCGTGACCGTGTTCGTGCTCGCCGTGCTGCGCGTGCTGTGGCGCGCGAGCCACCGCGCGCCGCCGCTCGACCATGCCACGCCCACGTGGCAGAAGGCGGCCGCGCATCTGGTGCACGGCCTGCTGTACCTGCTGATGCTGGCGATTCCGCTGTCCGGCTACTTCTACAGCTCGGCGGCGGGCATCCAGGTGGTGTATCTCGGCATCGTGCCGCTGCCCACGATCATCGGCCCGGATCAGGCGCTCAAGGCCACGCTGCGCACGCTCCACGTGTTGCTCAATTACACGCTGCTTACGCTCGTGGTCATGCACGTGCTGGCCGCGCTCAAGCATCAGTTCGTCGATCGCGACGGGCTGCTCGGCCGGATGATGCCGTTCCTCAAGTAACGATCACAGCGATTACGCCGTGCGCCGTGCGGCAACCGGCGCCAGCGTGGCCGCGATTGGCTACGGCTCATTGGTAATCTAATTCCCCGCGGTGTGCAATCAATGCACGCGGGTTCGATAGGATGCGTACCTCCATGAAATCAACCTCTACCCATACCATGCGTCTTCACTCTGTTCGCCGCGCGACGCTCGCCGGTCTCGCTTCCCTCTCGCTGTTCGGCGCGGGCCTCGCGCACGCCGACGTCGATCTGAGCAAAAGCACCGTCATCGCAACGACGAAGCAGATGAACGTGCCGGTCGACGGCAAGTTCAGGAAGTTCTCCGCACAACTGAATTTCGATCCCGCGAAGCCGACCGCCGGCAGCGCGAACGTGTCGATCGACACCGGCAGCTACGACCTCGGCGCCGACGACTACAACAAGCAGGCGCAAGGCAAGGAATGGTTCGACAGCGCGGCGTTTCCCGCCGCGACCTTCGTGTCGAGCGCGATCGCGCCGGCCGGCGGCAACCAGTACCGGATTACCGGCAAGCTGACCATCAAGGGCAAGTCGCAAACCGTCGTGGTGCCGGTCGCCATCGCGAGCCAGGGCGCCACGCAAACCTTCGACGGCGCGTTGCCGATCAAGCGCTCGCAGTTCGACGTCGGCACCGGCGAATGGAAAGACACGTCGATCGTCGCCGACGAAGTCGTCATCAAGTTTCACCTCGTCGCGGCAAAGAAGTAACGCACAACACCGAAACACCGCAGCACTTTTCTAAAACCTGGAGTACACCTTGAAGAAACAATTTCTGCTCGCCACGGGCGCGCTGGCCGCTGCATTGTCGTTCAACGCGATGGCAGCCGATACGTATCAGCTCGATCCGACCCACACGTCGCCGAGCTTCGAGACCGACCACTTCGGCGGCATCTCGATCTGGCGCGGCAAGTTCAAAAAGGCAAGCGGCACCGTCGTGCTCGATCGCGCCGCGAAGACCGGCACGGTCGACGTGACGATCGACATGAACTCGGTCGACATCGGCAATGACAAGCTCGACGCGGAACTCGTCACCGACAAGTTCTTCGACACCGCGAAATTCCCGACTGCCACCTACAAGGGCACGCAGATCCGCTTCGATGGCGACAAGCCGGTGGAAGTGATCGGCACGCTGACGATGCACGGCATCACGAAGCCGGTCAACCTGAAGATCGAATCGTTCAAGTGCTTCGTCAACCCGATGCTCAAGCGCGAAGTGTGCGGCACGGAATCGACCGCGACGTTCAACCGCGACGATTTCGGCATCGACTTCGGCAAGACCTACGGCTTCAAGATGCAGACCACGCTGCACATCCAGGCTGAAGGCATCAAGCAGTAAGTGCCTGCGCGGACGCGGCAAGGCACTCAAGGTAATATGACGGTTTGGCAGCGGGCGCGCGGCGAATCGTCTCGGCGCTGACCGCTGCCCGACGCAGCAGGCCATCCCGCACGGCAGCACGGCACGCGCATCGAATCAACTGTCCGCTGCCGTGGCCGTCATCCGTCGTTATCACCCATGAGTTCTCCCGTCCGCCGCATCGCGCACCTCGACATGGATGCGTTCTACGCATCCGTCGAGCTGTTGCGCTATCCGGAACTGCGCGGCCAGGCGGTGGTGATCGGCGGCGGGCGCAACGCCGCGCCGCAAACGCTCGAAGACGGTAGCCGCAGCTTCGCGAAGCTGCGCGATTACGCGGGCCGCGGCGTCGTCACCACCTCCACTTACGAAGCGCGCGCGCTCGGCGTGTTTTCGGCAATGGGCATGATGAAGGCGGCCGCGCTCGCACCCGACGCGGTCCTGCTGCCCACCGACTTCGATTCGTACCGCCACTACTCGCGCCTGTTCAAAGCGGCGGTCGCGGCGTTCACCGACCGCATCGAAGATCGCGGCATCGACGAAATCTATATCGATCTGACGGGCTTGCCGGGCGAGTCGAGCGAGATCGGCGCGCGCATCAAGCAGGCGGTCAATCAGGCGACCGGGCTCACCTGCTCGATCTGTGTCGCGCCGAACAAGCTGCTCGCGAAGATCGGCTCCGAACTCGACAAACCCGACGGCCTAACGATCCTCTCGCCCGCCGACATACCGTTGCGCGTCTGGCCGCTGCCGGTGCGCAAGGTCAACGGTATCGGCCCGAAAGCGGCGGAAAAGCTGACCGCCCTCGGGCTCGCCACCGTCGGCGATCTGGCGGCGGCGGACGCGGGCATGTTGCAGGACAATTTCGGGCGCAGCTATTCGGCCTGGCTGATGCAGGTCGCCCAGGGTTATGACGAGCGGCCGGTGGTGGTCGAATCGGAACCCAAGTCGATGAGCCGCGAGACCACGTTCGAGCGCGATCTGCATCCGCGCCACGACCGCCCTGCGCTGTCCAGTTCGTTCACCGGGCTATGCGTGCGGGTCGCGGAAGATCTCGTGCGCAAGGGCTATGTGGGCCGGACCGTGGGCATCAAACTGCGTTACGACGATTTCCGCACGGTCACGCGCGATCTGACGCTCGACGAGCCGACCGCGGACGCCATCGAAATCCGCCGCGCGGCGACCGAGTGTCTGCGGCGAGTGGAATTGAATCGCAAGCTGCGCCTGCTCGGCGTGCGCGTGAGCGCCTTGACGCCCGCCAGCGCACAAGCGCTGAAGCAGCGTGTGCCGGTTCAGGCCGACTTGCCTTTCGCCAGCGACGAGTAACCGCCCTCGACCGTCACGCCGGCATTCGGGCCATTCGGGCGTGCGATCTGCGCGTCGCCGCCGATCTGCGATACCGCGACCGAAAACGCAAACGTGTTGATCCCCAGCTCGCTGTGCGCCGACACGGTGCCGCGATGCATCTCCGCAATCGCCTTCACGATCGCCAGCCCGAGCCCATGGTTTTCGCGGCTGTTCGTGCGCGAGACTTCCGCGCGATAGAAGCGGTCGAACAGATGTTCGAGCACGTCCGGCGCAATCGGCTCGCCGGGGTTGGCCACCGCGACGCGCACCTGATCGCCGTTGCGCACGATCGTCACCTTGATCGTCGCGCCCGGCTCGCAATGCTGGATCGCGTTCATCAACAGATTCGCGCACGCGCGGCCGAATAGCGAGCGGTTCACGCGCGCCTGCGCATCGCCCTGCAAATTCGCGTACACACGCGCTTCTTCGAGCGGAATCTCCAGAAACTCCAGCGTGTGCGCAACCTCGGCGGCCAGCGATACCTCGATCAGCCCCGTCGCGCGCTCGCCCTGATCGGCGCGGGCGAGGAACAGCATGTCGTTGATGATCGCGCGCATGCGCTCGAACTCTTCGAGATTCGATTGCAGCGTATGACGCAGATCGTCGACCGAGCGGTTGCGCGTCAACGCCACTTCGGTCTGCCCGATCAGGATCGTCACCGGCGTGCGCAGTTCGTGCGCGACGTCCGCGTTGAACGATTCGAGGCGGCCATACGCGCCGTCCAGACGTTCGAGCGCGCCGTTGAAGGTGTTCGCGAGATCGTTCAGTTCGAGCGGCAGCGACGCCGTGTTCAGACGTTGCGAACGGTTGTTCGGGCTCACGGCGGACGCATCGCGCGTGAGCCGCGTGAGCGGCGCGAGCCCGAGGCGCGTCACCGAATAGCTGAGCAGCAGCACCGCGAGACTACCCAGCGCGGACAGTGCGGCGAGCGCCGAGCCGAACACGCGCATCGTGCGCACATTCGGCGAGTAGCTCGACGCCACCTGCAATTGCACTGGCGGGCGCGTGCCGTAAGCGGGAATGGTCTGCGTGAACGTGAGCATGTCCTGGCCGCCCCCGGGCGGAGTCACGCGCGTGTAGCCGCCGGGCCATTCCTTAACGACGGGGCCGTCGACCAGCTTGCCGTAGTTGTAGGACGGATCCATGCTCGACACCGAGTACACGGTGCTGCTGTCGTGCGGCGTCATGTCGGTGAGTTTTTCGCGGGCCATGCGCCATTTTTCCGGCGTCACCGCGTGATAGACGATGATGCGGGCGATCTGCGTGCGATCGTCGAGCGACTCGCGCAAGTGATGCTCGAGCTGCGTGCGCAGCACCAGAAACAGCCCGGTGCCGATCAGCGTGAACACGAACAGCGCGACGAGCGCGAACATCGATGCGAGGCGGCGGGCGATCGAACGGTTCATGACGATTCAGCCTCCTCGCGCACTTCCAGCACGTAGCCCATGCCGCGCACGGTGTGCAGCAGTTTCGAGGGGAACGGGCCGTCGAGCTTCGCGCGCAATCGTTTGATCGCGGTCTCGACCACGTTGGTGTGGCTGTCGAAATTGACGTCCCAGACGAGTTCGGTGATCGCCGTCTTCGACAGAATGTCGCCTTGCCGACGCGCGAGCACGCTAAGCAGCTGGAATTCCTTCGCGGTCAGGTCGAGGCGCACACCGTCGCGCGTCGCGCGCCGGCCGATCAGATCGACGAACAGATCGCCGACCGAAATCAGCGTGGATTCCTGCGAACGCGTGCGGCGCGCCAGCGCATGCAGCCGCTCCACCAGTTCGAGAAATGAGAAGGGTTTGGTCAGGTAGTCGTCGGCGCCTTCGCGCAGGCCGCGCACGCGGTCGTTCACGTGGTCGCGGGCGGTCAGCATGATGACCGGTGTCGACTTGCGCATGCGCAGCGCCTTGAGCACGCTGAAACCGTCGCGCTTGGGCAGCATCACGTCGAGGACGATGACGTCGTAATCGAATTCGGTGGCCAGATGCATGCCTTCCTCCCCGTCCAGCGCGACGTCGACGACCCAGCCCTGCTCTGTCAAACCGGAGCGCAGGTAGTCCACCACCTTGTGCTCGTCTTCAACAATCAGCAATTTCATGCGCGTCCCCTTGAGTGTCCATTATACGAAACGCCCTCGAATTCCTCCTGCGTGCGCGGATGCATCATGAACCGGCGGCTCATCTTGCGGGAGCCATCGCCTCCTGAGCGGCGGGCTGAGCGTCGTCCCGAGCGTCGTGAGACATGCCCGCGAGATCGGCGCCGGCCTCCCAGCCGCCGCCGAGCGCTTTCACCAGCGCAACCGACAAGGTCATCTGCTGGCCGTGAATCTGCACGTCCTGGCGCTCGCTGTTCAGCAGCGACTGCTGCGCGGTGATCACGTCGAGATACGCCACGAGGCCGCCCGAATAGCGGTCGGTGGCAAGCGACAACAGGCGCTGCGCATCGCCCACCGCTTCGTGCGACTGCTTCGCCGCGCCGTCCAGCACCGATAGCCCCGTGATGCCGTCCTGCACCTGCTGGAACGCGTCGAGCACGGTCTGCCGGTAGGTGGCCTCGGTGGCCTGATAGCCTTCGCTCGCGAACTTGACGTTGGCCGCGCGGCGGCCGCCGTCGAACAGCACCTGGCCGACCGTCGCGCCGAGCGTCCACATCAGCGTGGGCGCGCTCAGCAAGCTGGCGAACTGCGTGCTCTCCCAGCCGATGCCCGGCGTCAGCGTCAGGCTCGGAAAGAACGCCGCCTTGGCGACGCCGATCTGCGCGTTGGCCGCCGCCATCGCGCGTTCCGCCGAGGCGATGTCCGGGCGGCGTTGCAGCACGTCGCTCGGTACGCCGAGCGGGATTGCGGGCGCCTTCGCGTCGAGCACCTTCGGTTCGATCGCGAACTGCGGGGCCGGCACGCCGACCAGCGCGGCGATTGCATGTTCGAACTGCGCGCGCTGATTCAGCAGCAGTTGCGCCTGTACCTGCGTCGAGTCGAGCAGCGACTTCTGCTGCAGCACTTCGAGGCCCGACACTGAACCGAGGTCGTGCTCGGACGTGACGTAGTCGAGCGCCTTCTGCTGCAGCTTCACCGACTGGTTCAGCACGTCGATCTCGGCATCGAGCTCGCGCAGCGAGAAATAGTCAGTGGCGAGGTCGGTGGTGAGCACGAGCCGCGCATTCGCCAGATCATCCGCCGATTGCTCCGCCGAAGCCGTGGCGCCTTCCACTTCGCGACGTATCCGGCCGAATAGATCGGTGTCGTAGTTGATCGTCGGCCCGAGTTGCACACTGTTCTGCACGGTCGATTGAGTCGGCGTCGCGTAGTTGGTCAGCGGCCGGTTCTGCGAAATCCTGAAGCGCGAAGCCGTTGCGCCGAAATCCACTTCCGGCACGCGTTGCGCGCTGGTATTCGCGAGCGTCGCGCGAGCCTGCTCGTAGTGCGCGCTCGCCGCGACCAGCGTCTGGTTCTGCGCGAGCGCCTGGGTTTCGAGCGTCGCCAGCATCGGATCGCCGAATGCACTCCACCAGTCCGGCGAAATCGGCGCATGCGACGGCGCGGCCACGCGCCAGTACGAATCGGTGTGCCAGGTCGGCGGCACCTCGGCTTGCGGGCGCTGATAGTCCGGGCCGACCGTGCACGCGGCCAACAACGTGACACCCGCTACGCTCGCAATAGCGGTGAGCGCCCGGCACGGACCCGCGAACCTCACGACGCCTCCTTGCCGCTCTTCTGCGGCTGCGTGACCTGCACGTGATCGCCGTCCGCGATCGAATCGCTCGGGTTGATGATGATCCTGTCATCCAGCCCGATGCCGCTTTCGATTTCGAGCGTCTGCCCGAGGTCGCGCGCGATCACGACCTTGCGCAGTTCGACGTTGCCCTTTGCATCGACCACCGCGATGCGCGGACCTTCCGCGCGAAACAGCAGCGCGTTGCCCGGCACCGACAGTTCCGCATGCGCCGCCGCCGGCACCGCGACCTGCACGTATGCGCCGGGACGCAGCTTGTCGTCGGGATTGGGCAGCGTCACTTCGATCTGCAGCGAGCGGGTCGGCACGTCGATCGCGCCGGAAATATGCGTGACGGTGCCGTGAAACTGCTGGCCCGGCAATTCCGCCTGCGTGACCACCACCTTCTGCCCCACCGACACGTTCTGCGCGTACGCCTGCGGCAATTGCACATAGACGCGCAACGGGTCCGACTGCGCGAGTGCGAACAGCGCGCGGCTCGTGCCGCTGCCCGCGTCGATCAGATCGCCGACGTCGACATTGCGCTGCGTGACCACGCCCGCGAACGGCGCGACGATCCGCTTGAACGATTCGAGCTGCTGCAGGCGCTTGACGTTGGCATCGGCGGCGGCGAGGTTGGCGACGTCCTGCGTATAAGTGCTTTGCCGCTCGTCGAGTTCCTGCTGCGAAACCGCATCGCGTTGCCGCAGTTGCTGCCAGCGCTCCAGCGAGCTTTTCGCGAGACCGAGGCTCGAACTGGTTTGCTGACGCTGGGCTAAGGCCTGTGCGAGCTCCTGATCGATCTCGGGCGTATCGAGTTCGGCGAGCAGTTGACCCTGCTTCACGCGTGCGCCGATGTCGGCGTACCAGTGCAGCAGATAGCCGGTCGAGCGCGCGTAGATCGGCGACTCGACATAGCCGCGCAAGGTGCCCGGCAAGAGCGTGTTGCCGCCGCCCTCGGTCTGCTTCGGGCTCACCACGTCCACGTACTGAATGGCGTTCTGCTGCGTGGTCGCCTCGACGGAGCGGTTTTGCAGCCCGTTCGCGATCACGGTGCGCAAGGCGCCCAGCGCGAGCAGCGCCAGCACGATCCAGAGCGCGACCTTCGCGCGCTTCCATTCACGGTGGCGCGGCGGCAGCGCGTGCCCTCCTTCGGTTTCTCGCGAGGGGATCGCCAGCGATGCATGTGTTTTTTCGGTCATCTCAGTCAGCCATCTCAGTCAGCCGTCATTTAACTTGATGCGGGCCGGGGAGCACCGCCGTGGTCCGGCGCGGGGCCGTCGGGGTGGTCGTTGCCGTTGCCGCTATTGCCGTTCTTACCCTGGTCGCTCTGGTCGCCTTCGTCGCCGTTGTCGCCGCCATGACCCGCTTGATCCCCGTCGTCGTTGTGATGACGGCGCGCGAGGCGGGTATGGATGCCCGCGAACACGACCGGCACGAAGAACAGCGTGGACACCGTCGCGAACAGCAGGCCGCCGATCACCGCGCGGCCGAGCGGCGCATTCTGCTCGGCGCCTTCGCCGAGACCGAGCGCCATTGGGATCATGCCGATGATCATCGCGAACGCGGTCATCAGCACCGGGCGAATCCGGCTCGCGCCGGCTTCGAGCGCGGCCGTGAGCGGCGGCGCACCGGCGGTGAGGCGCTGACGCGCGAAGGCGACCATCAGAATACTGTTGGCGGTGGCCACCCCCATCGTCATGATCGCGCCGGTCAACGCCGGCACGCTCAGATGCGTGCCAGTCAGAAACAGCATCCACACGATGCCCGCGAGCGCCGCCGGCAATGCGCTGACGATGATCAGCGGATCGACCCACGACTGGAAATTCACCACGATCAGCAGATACACCAGCACGATCGCCACCGCCACGCCCAGGCCGAGGCCGAAGAACGAGCTGCGCATGGTCTGCACCTGGCCGCGCACGACAATCTGACTGCCGCGCGGCAGCGACGCCCGCACGTTATTGACGAGCTTGTCGACCTGATTGGCCACGCTGCCCAGATCGCGCTTCTCGACGCTCACGTACAGGTCGATCACCGGCCTGATGTTGTAGTGCGAGACCTCCGCGAACTGGTTTTGCGGCGAGACCCGCACCAGGTTGCCGAGCAGCTGCGTGGGCCCGGTGGCCGAACCCGACACCGGGGTACGCAACATTTCGTCCATCGACGACACCTGATACTGCGGCGTCTGCACCGCCACCTTGTACTCGACGCCGTTCTTGTTGTTGATCCAGAATCCCGGCGACGTTTGCGAACTGCCCGATAACGAAATGAGCACGTTCTGCGCGACATCGTTCGCACTGAGATTGAGCTGCTGCAAACGCGTGCGATCCATGTCGAGATTGATCACCGGCTCGTCCAGTTTTTGCTGGATATGCGTGTCGACCGTGCCCGGAATCACCCGCACCTGCTTCAGCAACTTGCGCGCGACCTCCAGGTTGCCCTGCTGGTTCGCGCCGGAAATCTGCACGTCCACGGCGGCAGGCAAGCCGAAGTTGAGAATCTGCGTGACGATGTCGGCCGGCTGGAAGAAGAACTCCACGCCCGGAAAGCGCTGCGGCAGGATGGTGCGCAGCTTGTCCATGTACATCTGCGTCGGCTTGTGGTCTTCGTTCAGCGCGATCTGAACCTCGCCGTCGAACGTGCCGATCGTGGCCGCGTTGCTATACGACAGGTTGATACCGCTATACGGCAAACCGAGGTTGTCGAGAATCGTGCCGAGTTCTTTCGGCGGCACGACCTCGCGGATCACCTTCTCGACTTCGTCGGCCAGACGCGCGGTTTCCTCGATACGCGTGCCGGTCGGCGCACGGAAGTGCAGACGGATATCGCCCGCGTCGACAGTCGGGAAGAAGTCTTCGCCAAGCACGAAGACCAGACCCATCGAGACGATGCAGAAGCCGAGAAACACGCCGCCGAACCTGCCGCGGCGCACCAGCAGGCTGCTGAGAATCACGATGTACGCGGATCGCATACGCTCGAAACCGCTATCGAAACGCCGGTAAACGCGCGTGAACAGATTCGGCTTCGCATCGGCTTTCGGCTTGTGCGCGTGACCCATCAGCAGCATCGCGAGCGTCGGCACCAGCGTGCGCGACAGGATGTACGACGCGAGCATCGCGAACACCACCGCTTCGGCGAGCGGCACGAACAGATAGCGCGCGACGCCGGTCAGGAAGAACATCGGCACGAACACGATACAGATACACAGCGTCGAGACGAGCGCGGGAATCGCGATTTCGCCCGCACCGTCGAGAATCGCATCGTGCAGATTCGTGCCCATATGCAGATGCCGTTCGATGTTCTCGATCGTCACGGTCGCATCGTCGACGAGAATCCCGACCGCCAGCGCGAGGCCGCCGAGCGTCATGATGTTGATGGTCTGCCCGAGCGCATGCAGCACGATCAGCGACGACAGGATCGACAGCGGAATCGAGATTGCAATGATGCAGGTGCTGCGCCAGTTGCCGAGAAACAGCAGGATCATCGCGGCGGTTAGCGCGGCGGCGATCAGCGCTTCGCGCACCACGCCCTGCACGGCCGCTTTCACGAACACCGACTGATCGAACAGCGCCGTGATGCTCAGGTCCGGCGGCAACGCGGCACGCGCGCTCGGCAACAGCCCTTTCAACGTGTCGACGATCGACAGCGTCGAGGCGTTGCCGTTTTTCATCACCGACATCAGCACGCCGCGCCGTCCGTTCTGCCTCACGATGTTGGTTTGCGGCGAGTAGCCGTCGCGCACGTGCGCGACTTCACGCAGATAGGTCGTCGCGCCGTTGAGCGTGCGCACCGGAATATTGTTGAGCCCCTCGAGCGTGTCTGGCGAGCCGTTCATATTGACCGTGTATTCCTTCGGCCCGATCTTGGCCGTGCCGGTCGGCAGAATCAGGTTTTGCGCGTTGAATGCGTTGACCACGTCGGTCGGCGTCAGCCCCTTGGCCAGCAACGCGCGCGTGTCGAGGTCGACCGAAATCAGACGCGACTTGCCGCCGTACGGATACGGCACCGCCGCGCCCGGAATCGTCACGAGTTGCGGGCGCAGGAAGTTCAGCGCGGTGTCGTTGAGATCCTGCTCCGAGAGCTTCGGGCTCGACAGGCCGAGCTGGATCACCGGAATGCTGGAGGCCGAATAGCTGATCACCAGGGGCGCGGTCGCGCCCGGTGGCATCTGCTTGAGCTGCGCCTGTTCGACGGCCACGGTCTGCGCGATCGCGGTCTGGATGTTCGCGTTCGGCTGCAGGAACACCTTCAGGATCGAGATGCCCGCGAGCGATTGCGATTCGATGTGCTCGATGTCGTTGACCGTGGTGGTCAGACTGCGCTCGTTGACCGACGTGATGCGGTTGGCCATGTCCTCGGCTGACAAACCCGTATACGTCCAGATGATGCTGACCACCGGAATATTGATTTCCGGCAGCACGTCGACCGGCGTGGTGAACAGCACGAATGGCGTCGCCAGCAAGATCAGAATGGCCATCACGATGAACGTGTATGGCCGTTTAAGCGCTACGTTGACGATCCACATTGAAACGCGCCCGAGAAAATGCAGGTAAGAGATGGGTAAGTAGCGCGTATGCTAGATCGATAGCGCCAACGCCTGCATGGCGCGAAAATGGCACAAATGTCAGGAAGGAAAACGTAAGCCGATGCGGCGTTTCAAAACGCGCCGGCATTTGGCGACAAGCAAACGTTTGTTGAGAAAAGATGCGCCCTGTTGCCGGCACGTTGCGTCGCGCGATACGTGGCGGCAGCCGGAAATAATAGGAAACATGCTTTCAGATTGATTTGCGCAAAGCAAATACGTTGCGAGGCGCAACGCGCTTTGCACCACATGTCAGATGAAAAAAACCGGCCGCCCCTTTCGAGGTCGGCCGGTTTTCTTTCGACGCGCGCGATGGTGGTTCGTGACGGCTTACTTGGCGAACAGCGACGACATATCGGCAAACGCCTTGAACTCCAGCGCATTGCCCGACGGATCGAGAAAGAACATCGTCGCCTGCTCGCCGACTTCGCCCTTGAAGCGCACATGCGGCTCGATGATGAAGTCGATGCCCGCCCGCTTCAGTTTGTCGGCGGCGGCCTGCCATTGTTCCATCGACAGCACCGCGCCGAAGTGGCGCACCGGCACCGCATCGCCGTCGACCTTGCTGGTTTGACGGTGGCCGGTCTCTTCCGGTGCGAGGTGCGCGACGATCTGATGGCCGTAGAAGTTGAAATCGACCCACTCATCCGAGCTGCGGCCTTCGGGGCAGCCCAGCAGTTCGCCGTAGAACTCGCGGGCAGCGGCGATGCTGTGAACAGGAAACGCCAGATGGAACGGCGGCACAACGTTTTCGGCAACGCTCATGATGGACAACTCGCTGACTGGAAGTGGGGGTGGGTGTAATCGGCCTGGTGCCGCGCAGGCTGCACACGTGAGGCCAAACTCAGCGTCGATTTTAACCATGACCAAAAGTGGTGAAAAGCGATATATATTTGACCTGACCATCACCCATTTCGATTAATCGATCATGCTCAGCGAGCTCAAGACCTTCCTCGCCGTCAGCCAGTACGGCACGTTTTCCGGCGCGGGCGCGCGCATTGGCCTCACGCAATCGGCGGTCAGCGCGCAGATGCAGCGGCTCGAAGCGGAACTCGGCTTCGCGCTGTTCGACCGCACCGGCCGCTCCGCGACGCTCAACGACGCCGGCCGCGAAACGCTCGCGCTCGCCGAGGAAATGATGACGCTCTACGCGCGGCTCTCCGAACGCGGTGCGGTCGCGGCGGAAAGCGGCATGCTGCGGGTGGGCGCGATCGCGTCCGCGCAAGTGTCGTTTCTCACCGACGCGCTCGCCCGCTTTCGCGACGACCGGCCCGGCTGGCGGATTCGCGTGGTGCCGGGCGTGTCGCTGGGTCTGTTGGGACAGGTGGATTCCGGCGAACTCGATCTGGCCGTCATCATCAAGCCGCCGTTCGCGCTGCCGTCCGAACTCGAATGGCGCACGCTCGTCAGCGAGCCGTTCGTGCTGCTCGTGCCGAAAAAGCTCGCGCGCGGGACGCGTTCCTGGCGCGAGCTGCTCAGGAGCGAGCCGTTCATCCGCTATGACCGCACGTCGTTCGGCGGCCGGCTGGTCGAGCGTTTTTTGCGGCGCTCGCGGCTGAACGTGCGCGACGCGATCGAACTGGACGAATTACAGGCGATCGTGCAACTGGTCGCGCGTGGGATCGGCGTGGCGCTGCTTCCGAATACGGCGGGGCTCGGCAAGTGGCCCGCGAGCGTCGCCGCGCTCGAACTGGGCGACGCGACGTTCCAGCGCGAGATCGGGCTCGTGCAGCGGCCGCGGCATAGCCGGCAGGCGGTGGCGGATGTGTTGGCGGAGTGTGTTGGTGTGGCCGCTGGCGGGCGTAGGGTTTGATGCAGGGCCTGGCGTTGCCGATTGTCCTGTCGCGCGGACCTTCAACTGTATCTGTAAGACCTGCGCCAGCGCGCGCAGAATCATCGCTCGCCCATCAGCTCACACGTTGAATCGCGAACCCGATCCGCCTACGCGCCCCGCCCCGTGCGTCGCCGAACCCGCCCGTCACCGAGTGCCCGCCCATGATCGCCAGCCCCTTTCTCAGCGCCGATGTCCTGATCGCCTACAGCGCCTACTTCGTCGGCACCGCGAGCCCGGGGCCCAGCAATCTCGCGATCATGTCGCTGGCGATGAGCTCGGGCCGCCGCTCCGCGCTGACTTTCGCGCTCGGCGTGGTGTCGGGTTCGTTCTCGTGGGCGTTGCTGGCGTCGCTCGGCTTGTCGGCGGTGCTCGCCACTTACTCGGAATGTCTGACGGCGATCAGGATTGCCGGCGGCGTCTATCTGCTGTGGCTCGGCTTCAAGTCCGCGCGTTCCGCGTTCAGCGCCGGCAAATTGCCCGCCGCGGCCGCGCGGCCCGACGAGCCGCTCAAGCGCCTCTATCTGCGCGGCCTGCTGCTGCATCTCACCAATCCGAAGGCGGTGCTGGTCTGGCTGTCGATCGTTTCGCTGGCCATGTCGCCCGCGGGCGGAGCGTCGCACGTGATGCCGGTCGTGCTCGGCTGCATGGTGATCGGCGTCACGGTGTTCAGCAGCTACGCGGTGCTGTTCTCGACCGAGTCCGCCCGCCGCATTTACGCGGCGATCCGGCGCTGGCTCGATGGCTCGCTCGCCGTCATGTTCGCGATTGCGGGCATCAAGCTGCTGAGCTCGAAAAGCTAGCCGCCTTCGGCGCGCGCCGCCGCTCTGCGATACTGATGCCGTGAAAGACCGACGCGGACCAGTGAACACGATGAGCGGCAGCAACAGGATGAACCCGGCGGCACGACGCACGCCCTGGCAAAAGCGCTGGTATCGGGCGGGCGCGGCCGTGCTGATCGGCGCATTGATCGCGGCGGCGCTGATCTATACGAGCGCCGCCCCGCCCGATGACGCGCTCGCGCGCTACAGCGCCGTCGATCCGCGCTATCAGATCGAATTGCAGCGCATCGGCGGCAATGCGGCGGTGCTGATGGCACAGCTTCATCAATGGTTCGACGGCCTGTGGCACGGCAGAGCGCTCGCCGCAACGGTGGCGGCACTGGGCCTCGCGGCCGCCGGCGCCTGCGTTTTCATCGGCTATTTTTTCGACGACGACGCGCCGCCCCGCTAACGCCGACAGCCCCCTTCGCTACGACTCGTGCTTCACCTGCGCGTCCGGCTTCTCGACGCCCGCCGCGCGCAACGCCTCATGCAGCGTGGCGAAGATACAGCGCGCCTCGACGAGCGGCGTGATGCCATGCCGGTCCATGTCCGAGCGCAGATAACGGTTCACGCGCGCGAAGATCACTTCGATGCCGCCGCGCTTGAGCGCCTCGCACAGCTCGCCCACCGAACGCGCCGCCGAATAGTCGAGATCGGTGATCGCGCTCGCGTCGATCACGAACCAGCGCACCGCGGTCGGCGCCCCTTCGATCAGGCGGCGGGTATCGTCGACGAAGAAATGATCGTTCGCATAAAACAGGTCGGCGCCGAAGCGATAGACGATCAGCCCCGGCGCGGTCTGGATGCCGGGCGCGGCCGGCACCGGCACCCACATGCCGTCGTCGCCGGGCGCGAGGACCATCGTGTGCGGCCGGTAGCTGTGCCGCACGTGCCGCAGCAGCGATAGCGCCACCGCCACCAGGATGCCGTGCTCGACGCCGATCAGCACCACCGCCGCCGCGGTGAACACGGCCAGTGCGAATTCGCCGGGGCTTTCGCGGCGAATCGCGAACAGCGTCTTCAGATCGACCAGGCCGATCGCGATCGTGAACACGATGCTGGCGAGAATGCAGTGCGGCAGATATTGCAGGTAGCGGCTGAAAAACAGCAGCACCACGACCACCACCGCCGCGAACGCGAACTGCGCGAACTGGCTGCGCGTGCCGGCGCGATCGGCCATCGCGGTCTGGGTCGGACTGCCGTTGACCACGAACGCACCCGACACCGCCGCCGCCGCGTTGGCCGCGGCGATGCCGAGCAGATCGGCGTTGGTGTCGACGGATTCGTGATAGCGCTCGGCGAACACGCGGCTCGCGGCGGCGCTTTGCGCGACGATCATCACGAAGCAGGAGGCCGCGACCGGCACCAGATCGAGTAGCTGCTGCCACGTCACCGAAGGCAGGCGCAGTGGCGGCAGGCCGCCCGCCACGGGCCCGAGCACGGCGATGCCGCGGGCCGCGAAACCGTAGAGATCGCTTGCCGCGATACCCGCCGCCACGGCGATCAACGGCACCGGCAGGCGCGGCAGGAAGCGCTTGCACGCCAGAATCGCGGCGACCACCAGCAGCGAAATGGCGAGCGTCGGCGGATCGATGCGCGCCGACTCGCGCACGACGAGCGTCAGTTGATCGATGCTGCGCGCCGCGTGGCCCGGCACGCCGAGCATGTCGCCCAGCATCGCGATGCCGACCTGCACGCCGACCCCGGCGAGAAATCCGACCAGCACGGTGCGCGACAGGAAATCAGCGAGAAAGCCCAGTTTGAAAATCCGTGCGATCAGCAGCAACGCCGCGGTGAGCAGCGCGACCATCGCGGCGAGCGACGCGTAGTCGGCGCTGCCCGCGGGCGCCATGGTCGAGAGCCGGCTCGCGAAAATCGTCGCGGTGGCGGAATCGGCGGCCACGACCAGATGCCGCGACGCGCCGAAAAAGGCAAAGGCGACGAGCGGCAGAAAGACGGTGTAAAGCCCGGTAACGGCAGGCATGCCGGCAATGCGCGCGTAGCCGAGCACCTGCGGAATATCCATCGACGCGAGCTGCACGCCGGCCAGCGCATCGCGCGCCGCCGCGGCACGGCTCAGAGGAAGCACGCCCTTCAGCACGCCGGCGCGCGCGGTGATATTCGCCAGAAAATCTCGCATACGCGATAGTGCCCCACACTTAGGTCATCGTGCATCGTGCCGCGACTCGGCACGCGAACGCAAGACCTGATGAGCAGGCGATCGCCGGCTGGAGAAAAAGCCGGGAGCGAATCAGCGCAAGGACCGCAAGCAGACAGCCGCAAGCCGGCATCGTCTGGCAAGACTGCTGCCAGCGCACCCGCTTCGGCAACGGCAGGGCATTAACGCTTGAAGTGACCTGTTTGCGGATCCACATGCCGCGCAAAACCAAACAGCGCGACGATGCAGATTGGACAGGCGAGCAGAACAACGGCCAACATCACACACCCCGTAACAAATTGTTACTGGTGAGTTTAAGCGATCTGCATGGAAATTGAATGCGGGAAACCGCAAAGCACTGTTGCCAAGAATTACAACTATTTTTGACAAATGCTCGAAGCGGGGACTGCGCGGACACGCGAAAAAACGCCGGAAAAACGCTGATTTTCTACAGAGAGAGGGGCACGGCGGCTTTAGAACGGCTCGCCAGATTGGCGGCCGCACCGGCAGTCTCCTGGCGGGGATTAGCTGAGCGCTTCCAGGGATTCCGGGGCCGGGGCATCAGCCGCCGCCATGGTCCGCGTCTTTCGCTCTCGCTGTTCGCCCGCCAAGCACGAGTGCGCAAATTTTGGTTCGGCAACCTCAGCCTCGAACCCGCCCTGACGAACACCGCTTGCCGCCTGGCACCCGTCCATCCGGCCGCATCGTCGGTCTCCCTTATAATCCGGCATGACCCGAATCCCCCCGCACACGCCCTCGCAGGCGCCCACCCTGCGCCGCCGCACCGCCCACCGCTCCCCGGCGGTCGCATGAAAACGCCGAAACGTCTACTCCCGCTGGTCGAAGAAGGCCTGATCGACGAAGTCATCTCGCAGTTGATGAGCGGCAAGGAAGCCACCGTCTACGTGGTGCGCAGCGGCGATTCCACCCGTTGCGCGAAGGTTTACAAGGACGCGAAACAGCGCAGTTTCCGCCAGGCCGCATCCTATCGCGAAGGCCGCAAGGTCAAGAACAGCCGTGAGCAGCGCGCGATGGAAAAAGGCAGCCGCTACGGCCGCGAAGTGCAGGAACAGGCGTGGCAGAACGCCGAAGTCGACGCGCTGTTCCAACTCGCTAACGCGGGCGTGCGTGTGCCGCAGCCCTTCATCTGCACCGACGGCGTGCTGCTGATGGAACTGGTGACGGACGCCGACGGCAACGTCGCGCCGCGTCTGAATGACGTGGATCTGAGCGAAGCACGCGCACTCGAATTGCACGCGCAGCTGCTCAAGGAAGTGGTGCGGATGCTGTGCGCGGGCATGATTCACGGCGACCTGTCCGAGTACAACATTCTGCTGGCCGCCGACGGCCCGGTGATCATCGACCTGCCGCAAGCGGTGAATGCCGCGGGCAATCTCGACGCGCCCGCGATGCTGGAGCGCGACGTCGACAACCTGGCCGCGTATTTCGGCCGCTTCGCGCCGGCGCTGCTCGAGGCCGGCTACGGCAAGGAAATCTGGGCGCTGTACGAAGCGGGCGCGTTGCACGTCGATACGACATTGACCGGTCATGTCGAACAGGACACGACGCCGGTCGATCTGGAAGCCGTGCTGCAGGAACTCGAAGATACGCGGCTCGATGAAGAGGCGCGGCTGCGCTACGAAGAGTCGCTGCGCAGCGGGACGTGACGCGCGCAAGCCGCTTCTGCCGTACATCAGGACGCGTCAAGGCCGCAACGTGAAGCGCCCCCGAAGCGCCCGTGAGCCGCACACGAGCGGCCCCACGAGGCAAACACGCTACGAAACGCGACCCGCTCGCTCCGCCTTCACCGAAGCCCCCGCCCCCGGCGCCCGCCCCATCGACTCCCGCATCGTCACGCTCACCGGAAACTCGCGAAATATCTCCCACGTGGTCCGGTAGCACTGGTTGACGAGCCAGCGCACCGCGTTCTGCGTCAGTTCCGCGGTCGGGATGTGCACCGACGTCAGCCCAGGCGCCGCGTAAGCGGCCGAGTAATCGTCGTCGTAGCCGATCACCGACATCTCGTCCGGCACGGCAATGCCCGCCTGGTGCAGGCGCGCGAGCGCACTCACCGCCATCGTGTCGTTCGCGCAAAAGAGGCCCGTCACGCGCCGCTTCGAATCGAGCACCTTCTGCGTGGCCGCGTAGCCGCCCTCCGGCGAGAAGTCCGATTCGATCAGCGTGACGTCGTCTCGCGCAATGCCGTCACGCGCCAGTTCGGCGAAGAAGCCTTCGAGCCGCGCCTGATTGTCCGACGCGCTGAACGGCCCCGAAATCACCGCGATGTCCCGGTGTCCGTAGTCGAGCAGCGTGCGCGCCGCCAGTTCGCCGCCGCGCCGGTGATCGGCGCAAAACGACGCTTCAGGCAACTGGTCGAACGCCCGGTTGAGGAACACCATCTTTGGATGCATGCGATGCAGCATGTTCAGGTCGTCGTCGTGCAGATCGTGGCTGATCACCACCACGCCGTCGCAATCGCGGCCAATCAGAAAACGCACTGCCTCGATCGCCTGCTCGCGCGGCGACACTTCCCCGCAACCGGTCGCCACCACGACGTGACGGCGCACCGCGCGCAGTTCGGCGTCAGTCTGTTTGAGAATCGTGCCGTAGTAAGAGCCGAAGAAGGTCGGCACGAAAATGCCGATCATGCCGAGCGACTGCGTCGCCATCGCGCGGCCGATCGACGACGGACGGAAGTTCAGCGCTTCGATCGCCGCCTGCACGCGAGCAGCGGCATCGGCCGAGATCGGCCCTTTACCGGAAATGGCGCGCGACGCAGTCGACATGCCCACGCCGGCCAGTGCCGCGACATCCTTGAGAGTAGCCACGCGGATCTCCGTCAAACCATGTTGATTCCAACGACACCTTCGCCGGCGCTACAGCCGCGCGCCGCCCGCGTCGTCGAACAGCGAGACATGCGCGGCGTCGAACGAGAACGCCACGCTGTCTCCTGGCGCGACCGGTGTCTTGCTCTGGTCGATCGATGCGACCTGCTCGCCATGATAGTCGAGCCAGATGACCCGGTGGTTGCCCATCGGCTCGACCAGCGTAACTTTTGCACGCTCGGGGAGCCCCTCGCCCACCCGCACGTCTTCGGCGCGCACACCGAGCACACACGGCTGCCCTTGCTGCGGCGCGCTCTTGAACGCATAGGCCGACACGTCGAGCCGCCAGTGCGCGCCGCAAAACCCGATCGACCCTTCGCGCGACTCCAGCGTGCCCTTGAGCAGATTCATCGCGGGCGAACCGAGAAAGGTCGCGACGAACAGATTGTCGGGGCGCGCGTAGACTTCGGCGGGCGTGCCGAACTGCTGGATCACGCCGCCGCGCATCACCGCCATGCGGGTGGCGAGCGTCATCGCTTCGACCTGATCGTGCGTCACGTAGATCATCGTCGCGCCGAGGCGCTGATGCAGTTGCTTGAGTTCGCGGCGCAATTCGGTGCGCAGTTTGGCGTCGAGATTCGACAGGGGTTCGTCGAACAGGAACACGTCGGCTTCACGCACGATCGCCCGGCCGATCGCCACGCGCTGCCGTTGCCCGCCCGAGAGTTGCGCCGGTTTGCGCTTGAGCAGCGGGCCGAGCTGCAGCATCTCGGAGGCGCGCGCCACGCGCCGCGCGATCTCCGCCTTCGGCGTGCCGTTGATGCGCAGTGCGAACGACAGATTTCGCTCGACGCTCATGGTCGGATACAGCGCATACGACTGGAACACCAGCGCGATGCGGCGGTCTTTCGGATCGGCCCAGGTCATGTCTTCGCCCGCGATCTCGATACTGCCGTCGCTCACGTCGATCAGCCCGGCAATGCTATGCAGCAAGGTGGATTTGCCGCAGCCCGAGGGCCCGAGCAGCACGACGAACTCGCCGGCGCGCACGTCGAGATCGAGACTCTCGATCACGGTGTTCGCGCCGAGGCGAATGGTCAGATTGCGCACCGCGACGTTGGCCGGGTTCGTGAGGCCCGCCGCGTCCGCGACGCCGGGCACGCTTGCCGCGTCGGCACCCGCCTCGTTTGCCGCATTCCCCAACGGATTGCCCAGTGCGTGGCCTACCGCATTGCCCACATCAGCCGCGTTTGTCATGCCCTTGCCCTATCCCTTGACCGCGCCCGACGCAATGCCGCGCACGAACCAGCGACCCGAAATGAAGTAGACCGCGAGCGGCACCATCGACGTCAGAATGGTCGCCGCCATGTTGACGTTATAGAGGCGCTCGCCGGTCGTCGTATTGATGATGTTGTTCAACTGCACCGTCATCGGCAGGTTTTTGGTGCCCGCGAACACGAGGCCGAGAATGAAGTCGTTCCAGATGCCCGTCACCTGCATGATGACCGCGACCACGATGATCGGCGTCGACATCGGCAGCATCAGCTGCACGAAGATGCGCCAGAAGCCGCCGCCGTCGACGCGCGCCGCCTTGAACAGCTCCTGCGGAATCGACACGTAGTAGTTGCGGAACAGCAGCGTCATCACCGGCATGCCGAAGATCGTGTGAATCACGACGATGCCCGGCAGCGAGCTGAACAGATGCACGCTCGCCAGCACGCGCACGAGCGGATAGACCATCACCTGCACCGGAATGAACGCGCCCATCAGCAGCACGCCGAACAGCAGGCCCGCGCCGCGCGGGCGCCAGAACGACAGGGCGTAGCCGTTCACCGCGCCGACCGCGATCGACAGCACTGTGCTCGGCACGACGATGCGCACCGAGTTCCAGAAGCCGACCCGGATGCCGTTGCAATCGAGCCCGGTACACGCGGACTGCCACGCGGCGCTCCATGCGTCGAGCGTGAAATGCGCGGGAAATGCCAGCAGATTGCCGAGCCGGATCTCGCTCATCGGCTTGACCGAGGTGACAAGCATCACGTAGAGCGGCAGCAAAAAGAACAGCGCCGCGCTCAGCAGGAACGCGTAGACGCCGAGACGCGCGGGCGTGAATGCCGTGCGCCGCCGTTTGTGCGCCCGGCTCGGCGTGCCGCTTTTCAGCGGCGAACTGAGCGTGTTCATTACACCTCCTTGCGCAGCGCCGCGCGGCCGCGGGCATAGAAGAACGGCGCGAGAATCGCGAGCACCGTCGCCAGCAAGACGATCGAAGCCGCCGACGCGAGACCGATATTGGCACGCCCGAACAGATAATCCATGATGAACTTGGCCGGCACTTCGCTCGCGGTGCCGGGGCCGCCTTGCGTCATCGCGACCACCGCATCGTAGAGCTTCACGACCATCACGAACAGCAGCACGAAGGCGGTGGAGATCGACGGCCCGAGCATCGGCACGACGATGCTCGCATACACGCGCCAGCGCGGAATGCCGTCGATGCGTGCGGCTTTCCACAATTCGTCGTCGATGCCGCGCAAGCCCGCGAGCAGCAGCGCCATCACCAGACCCGAGGCCTGCCACACCGTCGCGATGACAATGGTGTAGATCACCCAATCCTGATCGACGATCCAGTCGAAGCGCGCATGCGCGAAGCCGAGCTTGTGCAGCACGGCCTGCGCGCCCAACTCCGGATTGAGGATCCATTGCCACACGAGCCCGGTCGCGACAAACGACATCGCATACGGATACAGAAACACCGTGCGCAGCGCGCCTTCCGCCACCACGCGCTGATCGATGAAGATCGCCAGCAGCAGACCGATCACCATGCACGCGACGATGAAGCACGCGCCGTAGACCACGATGTTCTGCAGCGACTGCAGCCAGCGGTCGTTATGAAAAAGCCGCACGTATTGCGTGAAGCCCACGAGCGTGTCGGAAGGAAACGTGCGCGAATTGCTGAGCGACACGCGCGCGGTCCAGACCATCGTGCCGAGATACGCGAACACGACGGTCAGGATCATCGGCAGCAGCGCGAGCCACGCCGCGATGGAAAACCGCTTCTTCAGCGGCTTGTGACGCGGCTTCCGGCGAGGCCCGTTGCGGGGCGGCTCGCCGGACCCGGAGCCGTTGGCCGGCAGCTTGAGCGCGTGCATCGCCGCCCGCCTAGCTCTTCAACGCGCTGGCAAACGCTTTCTGCGCGTCGTCGACCGACTGGTTCTTGTTCCAGAAGTTGGTGACGACGTCGATCAGCGCACCCTGCGTGTCGGGCGAGATCAGCATTTCCGCATTCGGCAGCTGGCGCGACTTGTCCTTCATGATCGCGATGCCCTCCTTCGCGCAGATGTCGAGACTGCTGGCGTCCACGTCGGGACGAATCGGAATCGAGCCCTTCTTCGCGCTGAACGCGACCTGCGCGGACGGCGAGGTCATCACCGTGGCGAGCAGATTCTGCGCCTTGATCGTCGAAGGGTTGTCGGTCTTCGGGAACACGAACACGTCGCCCGTCACCAGATACGGCGAATGCGGACCGAAGCCGGGGAAGCAGCCGAAGTCCTTGCCCGCGCTCTGATTGGCCGCCGAGAACTCGCCCTTGGCCCAATCGCCCATGATCTGCACGCCCGCTTTGCCGGTAATCACCAGCGCGGTTGCGTCGTTCCAGTTGCGGCCTGGCGAACCCGGATCGACAAAATCGTGCAGACGCTTGAACGACGCGAGCACCTTCTTGAAGGCGTCCGAATTCACCGCCTTCATATCGCGGTCGCGGTACACCTTCATATACAGATCGGTGCCGCCCACTTCGGCGAGCACCGCGTCGAACGTGATCTTCTCCTGCCACGGCTGGCCGCCGAGCGCGAGCGGAATCACGCCCGCGGCCTTCAGCTTGCCGAGATCGGCGATGAACTCGTCGTAGGTCTGCGGCTCGGCGGTGATGCCGGCCTTCTGGAACACCGGCTTCGAATAGAAGAACCAGGCGAGCATGTGGATGTCGACCGGCGCCGCGTAGTAATGGCCCTTTATCCTGATGCTGTCGACGATCGACGGCGGGAGCATGGTGCTCCAGTTCTCTTTCGCGGCGACCTCGTCGATGTTGTTCAGCAGGCCCTGATCGATCAGGTCGTGAAACTGCTTCGACGTATTGAATTGCGCAGCCGTGGGTGGATCGCCGCCGACGATCCGGTTAATCGCGGTGGAGCGCGCCTGATCGGCGCCCGCGACCGCATTGTCGACCCACTGACCGCCTGCCTTGTTGTACGCATCGGCAAACTGGCGAATCGCGGCCGATTCGCCGCCCGAGGTCCACCAGTGAATCACGTTGGCCTTCAGAGGCTCCGCCTGCGCGACGACGCCATACAACGCCAGTGCCGCAACCACGCCTCGCAAGACCAATTTTTTGCTGTTCATTCCGTCTCCTCCAGGCTTTGCGCCCGTGTTTCAAGTCGACATGCCAACCAGCTCTACCTGCTGCTCCGTCAATCGTTACGTCCTCGCTCCCCGCTCCTTCAAAAACTTCGCGACCAGCTCCGCGCTGCGTTTGAGCGTGCGCTTCTGCGTCGCGTAATCGACATGCACGATGCCGAAGCGCCGCTCGTAGCCGAACGCCCACTCGAAGTTGTCCATCAGCGACCAGAGGAAATAGCCGCGAATCTCGACACCGGCCTTGATCGCCTCGTCGACCGCGGCGAGATGGCGCTTCAGAAACGAGATGCGCTGGCTGTCGTCCACCTTGCCGTCGATCACCTGATCGTCCGAGGCCATGCCGTTTTCGGTGATATAGATGGGCGGCAGGTTGGCGTAAGTCCCCTTGAAACCGGTCAGCAGGTCGCGCAAGCCGTCGGGATGCACTTCCCAGCCCATCTGCGTGCGCTCGACGCCTTCGAGCGGCACTTCCCTGAAACCGTGCGCGCCGTCGCTCGCGACGTTCGTGCGGAAATAATAGTTGATGCCGAGGAAATCGAGCGGCGCGGAAATCGTTTTCATGTCGCCGTCGAGCACGAGCGGCTCCGTGCCCGGCCACAATTCGAACAGGTCTTGTGGATATTCGCCCTTGAGCAGCGGGTCGAGAATCCACGCGTTGTGCTGGACTTCGAACAGATGCGCGGCGCGCTGGTCGGCCGCGCTGTCGCTATTGGCCGTGCCGCGGCCGATGTTGGCGACGATGCCCTTTTGCGAGCGCGGATCGTTGGCCCTCAGCACCGGCACGGCGAGACCGTGCGCGAGCAGCAGATGATGCATCGCCTGCGTCGCGAAGCGGCCGTTGGCGAGGCCCGGCGCATGATGGCCGTTGCCGTAGCCGAGATACGCGGAGCACCACGGCTCGTTGAGCGTTCCCCATGCATCGACCGAGCCGGCCAGTTCACGGCTCATCAGGTCGGCGTAGTCGGCAAAACGGTACGCGGTGTCGCGATTGAGCCAGCCGCCGCGATCTTCCAGATGCTGCGGCAAGTCCCAGTGATACAGCGTGACGAAGGTCGAGATGCCCTTCTCTTTCAGACGCGCGAGCAGGCGCTTGTAGAAGTCGATGCCCTTGCGGTTCGGCGCGCCCGCCGCGTCCATCACGCGCGGCCATGCGATCGATAGCCGATAGGCTTCGAGACCGAGCCCCGCCAGCAGGTCCACGTCCGCTTCCCAGCGATGGTAGTGATCGCAGGCCACGGCGCCCGTGTCGCCGGCCAGCACCTTGCCGGGCGTCGCCGAGAAGGTGTCCCAGATCGACGGCAGGCGGCCGTCTTCATGGATCGCGCCTTCGATCTGATACGACGCGGTGGCCGCGCCGAGCAGGAAGTTCTTGCGCCACAGCGACGAATCCGCGGGCGGCGTGAAAGGATCGGCGAGCGAATGGGGGGAGATCGGATCCAGTACTGCGGATGGGTCGTTTGCCATGGATTCTCCTGCGCTGAGGTCGTTGAACCGGGTGTGGCGGAGCCGTCGTTCGACCCATGTAAATGCTTGGGTGGAAGCGCTTCCACACTGACCAGCGAACGATAGCAGCGGCGGATTCACCGCAGCAATCAGGGTTTGTCTGGAGCGGGGCCGGCGTCTGGGTTCATGGGGTTCTGAAGCGTGTTCACTCGCGTCTGAACTCGGGCAGCGCAAGCTGTGCATAGCTTACGGTCCGATGGTTCGGAGCGCCGAGGGTTGGGATGGTTGAACGCCCTTCTTTTCATCGTTCAGTGACGACCGGAGGCATGCTCCTTGCAGATGGACGGGCAATTGCCATCGATAGATCGCCGCAGAATTTGGAAACGCGTCGGACTGTATGGTTTTGGGTTCAGGCTGATGGCTCTTACTACTCGCGGAACCGCGAAAAACCTGGCCGCATTGTCGTCTCGAGTAAAAGCATTTCAAGTGCAGGAATTTCGGGAACTACCGATTCAATCGCATTGCATAAAGCGATGATGTGAGACGGCAGTATCTGCGTCTCTTTTCGCATTTTTCCATATTGCCTGCATGTTCCTGATTCGCGGTTTCGGCCGGGTTTCAGCCGCGTTTCAGCCGCGTTTCAGCCGGCCATTACATCAAAAGCATCAAGAGGCAACGTGATACGATTTCCCGTCTCAATCGCTGCGTCTCGCCCAAAATCCATGCGCAAACTCGCCCGTCTGCTTTTCTTGCTCATAATCGCATCCCCGCTCCCGGTCCTGGCGCAAGGCATCAGCAATCCAGACTACGATCAATGCATCCTGCAATCGCTGAGAGATAGTCAAAGCACCATAGCGGCAAACGAGATCAGACGCTCGTGCGAAGCGCTTTACAGAAACGGCGCGCTGCTATTGCCTCGGGAACGGTCGTATCACGTGTGTGTCCTGCAGAATTTGCAGAGTGTGAGAGGCCAATTTGCGATTCAACAGATCCTGCGGGCATGCCAGCGCAAGAATCAGATGTAAGCCATAGTTCGTTACTCAGTAAGCCAACCCATCCGCGCGACGAGCGCGCTGGCCGCGCACGATTGGGATGCGAACGGCGAATGACCGTGCGGGGCGCCGCTGGTCCGTTGCATAGGCGCAGGTAGAATCGTCGATAGTCTTCGAGCAGGCATTCAACTAAGCAGGAGGTCGAACCGATCCCTCATGAACAAAAGCCCCATGAAGCTCTATTTCAGCCGCAACTACAACCCGCGCCTCGCCGTTGCCGTGGCGCGCTATCTGAACTCACCGGTCGAGTTCGAATTCGCGTCCCCCTTCTCCCCGGACGAGAGCGAGAAGTTTCTCAAGCTCAATCCAAACCAGGGCCTTCCCATTCTGGTCGAGGGGGAAACGACGCTGTGGGAAGCGGACGCGATCGCCTGCCGGCTCTCGCGCCTCGCCAGGTCCGACTTCTGGCCGACAGGCGACGCCATGCCGGACCTCATCCGCTGGATCAGCTGGGGCTACTGGAATTTCGTGCGTGCCTGCGATCAGGTTCATTTCGAACGGGTGACCAAACAGCGTTACGGCCTCGGTCCGGTGAGGCGCGAGGTCGTCGAGGAGGGCTTGAGCCAGTTCGCGTCCTCCGCCGCGATTCTGGAGCAGCATCTCGCGCACAGGGATTGGCTTGTCGGCGGCGAGCCCACCTACGCCGATTTTCGCGTCGCCTGTGTGTTGCCGTTCGCCGAACTCGCCGGCCTGCCGCTCGCCGATTTCTCGCGCGTCGAAGCCTGGCATGCGCGGCTCATGGAAATCCCCGCCTGGCGGGATCCATTCGCAGGGCTCGACGCGCCTGAACTGCCCCCGGTAAGAGCGCAAGCGAGATGACTCCCGGCGGCGTCCGTCATGGCGACGCCGCGCCCGCACAACACGACCTCGACGACTCGCGCTTGAGGGTTTTCCTTAGTCTCAGGCACGGCAACATGCTAATGGTTGGCCGTCGATGGACATGCTAGGATTTCTTCAAACAACTCCGGAAACTGCTATGCCGTTCATCTGCGAAAACGTTGAATGTCGTGCCGTGCTGGCTCGTGGGCAAGTCAGATCCACTCACGAGGACGAGAGGTGGTACTTCTACTGCCCGGACTGCAAAGCCAGGAACGAGTTGAAAAATATCGGCATACCTGGCGGTCCTGTCGAGTTGGTTCAGCCGGAAAGATCCGACCTTCCGCATAAGGTCATAGCGACTGCCCGGCCATTGGAAGACGGCAGGTACGCAGCGCAATTGCGCGTTCAAAGGGCGCTCAGTATGAAAGGCGTTTTCGCGGCCGAAGAGCACTGGGAGCAGCTCGGTGTCTTCCTCGACGCGCAAGAGGCCGTCGCGCATGCGAAGTCCAAGGCAGCAGACTTGCTGGAGCGAAAGGCCTAGTCTCGCGTGGCGCGTTTCATTGCGCCGCAGGAATCAATGCGCGGATCTTTACGGCCCATCACCGTGGATCCGCGTGACGGCGTCGTGCTGTACGGTGCGCATGCCGTGCAGAAACGATTCAGCTTTCCGTACGCGCCACAAAGCGGCATAAACGAATTCCGCATCTCTACGAAACACAATGTGAGTGGTGCGAATCGAATCAACCTTAACTCACGAAGCGCCACTCGCAGCAAGCTTGACAAATAGCCTGGCCGCTTCGTTGCCATGAGATAAGGCGCGCAATGCAAGGGAGAGCGCTAGCTGTGCGTCGTGAGAGACCGCGCTACGATCCTGATCGAAGAGCTTGACGGCGTGGCGCATATGCTGCGCCGCCTGCGTGTGAAGCTCCACGGCCGCCGCATGATGTTTTGCCACGTCCGCGGCACTGACGCTCGCGCCGCTCGATGGAGGCGTTATCGACGGTGTATTGGCGTTGTGCGCGCCTGCGTCGTGTGCCTGATCGATTGCATGCAGCGTGTGGCCGTGGGCCATCATCGCCTGATGTGCGGCGTGGGCAAAGTCTCGACCGTCCTCGAAATGACGCGCCGCCTCGCGGTGATGTCGCGCCGCCTGCTCGTGATGCGACGCCGCGGCTTCGAGATGACCCTTCTTGCTGTGCTTCGTGTTCATGCCGGCTCCTGTGCAATTCAGGACTGACTCCGATGGCGACCGGTTCGAAGACACTCGCGGGTCGCAAACTACAAGCCCCTAATCTACACGCACCCAGGCCTTCTGTGGCATTGGCGTGTCGTGGAAAATCGGCATCGTGTTGCGCCTGGATGCCGAACGGAGTTCGTGTGGTGAGCGAGCTTGCATTCGAGTGCGCCCGGCCTGCTGGGTTGCATGCGCTCCGCCTGTCTGAAGACTGCGCGAGCGCCGCGACTTCGATCACGCTGCGTTGACAAGTCCCAGTTGTTGCATCGCGGTCAAGCCATCGTCCAACCCGATTTCTTCGACTATCTTGCCGTCTTTGAGCCGTAGCACGGTTGTGCCGGTAAAGCGCATTGTCCGACCGGTCGCAGGCGGTAACGATCCCACGAGGAAATCGCCGAATGCCGGACCGGTATGTGTGCCGCCACCTTCCCAGCGGCCAACCACATATTCCCCCTCGGCGATGAGATCAGCGGCGCCCCAGAAATTGAGGTCCGGGAACGCTTCGCGGAAATCGGTCATGAATGCCTTGATGTCCTCGCGGCCACGGCGCGGTTCGTGAAGCGAGTATTGAAGCAGCATGTCAGGAGCAGCAAGCTCATCGACGATGTCGAGGTTGCATGTCTTGCCCCAGAAATCAGTGAACCAGCGGCCCACGACGGCCTTGTTGTCATCTTCCCTGGACATGGTGAATTCCTCGTTGAAAGTGGGTGAGAGAGGGAAACGCAATCGCTTCCCTCTGCATGAACACTATCGGCACAAGCATTCCGCTGCCCCCCGTTTCTTGCTGGAATACTCGATAAGCCAACACGCGGCCGATGGCGACGAGGGTGACGTGCCACTTCGGCGGCAGCGCATCGCGCACGCGCAAGCAAGGGCGACACGACGGCACAGCGGTTTGCGTTCGGCGTCCCCTGCACTCACCGCAAATAGACAGCAAGAATCGGAGTGCCGGCATCGATTCACTGCCATATCTTGTCCATGCGATCGCACCGTAGACGAGGCCGGCCCGGGAGCAATGGTGTGCTCGAATCACATATATCCCGCGGGCGTCCGGTCGCCAATCCGGCCTTCGCGCAGCGCGCGCCCGTCCTTCACTGACTGGAGTCAAACAATGTTGCCCTTTCTCTCGCTTCATGCACTCGCAGCCCAACGCGGCGATGGACTGCGCCCCGAACTCAAAGCCTTGTTCGAACACCATGCCGGGCTGGCGACCGGTCTCACCGCTGCTATCGAGCCTGTCGAAACAGAGTGTTTTTCTCAGCCCACGGGCGACGCTGGCAACGTTTCTCTGAAGGAGTGCGGCGCCGACGGGCCGACGGCGAGCGTTTCATGCCTGGGTGAGAGCGGACAGTAAGACGCGAACTTCTCAACGACCTGGAAGGGCCGACGAGAGCCAGTCGCCGGCTCTGTCACATGCCGGGTACAGGCGCAGTTCAACAGAAGCGGGGAGTCGGACGGGCCGCGCCGACTTTGCCGCCTATCGTTTCGCTGCGCTTTTCCGCGCATCGGTCCTCCCGGGAAGAATGGGCGACGGGGTGTGCCGAATGCCAACGCATCACTGGCCCCTCAGCCCTTCCCTCCTGCTTCAAACCCACCCCGATCAAAAGCCTCGCAATATACCTTCCAGTCGTCCCCAACCTGCGTCGCGCATTGCGTCGCAAGATCGATCAGCGGCAACTGCCAGTCTTTACGATTGCCGAACACAATCAGCTCGTCGGCAATCGACGACTTCTGCCGCCCGCCGCTGCGCAGATGCGCCCACGCGCTCAACTCGGCCATGCTGTTGATCAGCGCTTCGAGCCGCGGCAGTTTGCCGTTCCAGTCGCTCAACGCAACCCGGTCTTCCGACGGCTGCAGGCTGCGCAGCACATACGAACGCCGATTGAAATCGACCGCATGCAGGAACGCCTGCGAGACCGCCTGATTGCGCCGCTGCACTTCGACGACGCGCTGCGCCTCGGTCTGCCACTGCGGCTGCGGCGTGTGCAGATGCGGCGTGAGCGACGAAGGCAGCGCCTCTTTCAGATCGATCAGATAGTTGCCATCCGGCGACCCCTTGCCTTCGACGAGAATCACATAGCGGTCCACGCCGAGACTGCCCGTGCCGGCGATCCGCCGCGCCACGTCGAGGATGCGATAGAAGTCGGGATTGGGCTCGCTCGCGGCGAACCGTTGCATGAATTGCGTGACGGCCGCGCGCTGTTCGTCGGTCACGGGTAGCGCTTTCTTGCCGTCCACTTTCAGCACGCGTGTCTTGCCCTTGAGCACCGTGCGCCGCTCCAGATGCGCCGCGCGCGTGCGGCTTGCCAGTGCATCGAACAGATCGCGCACCATGCCGACCGCGGTCTCCGCCTCGATCCAGCGCGACTTGCCCACCGCGAGCGCCGCGCCGTACGCGTCCACCGCCGTGTGGCAGAGCGCCAGCGCCTGCGCGCGGCTCAGCTTGAGGTCGGCGGCGCCGACCAGCACGCTCGTCAGCAGACGCACCAGTTCGTATAGCGCGGGCGCGAGACAGGCTTCATCGAAATCGTTGTTGTCGAAGTAGATCAGGCGATTGTCGGCCTTGTAGCTGCCGAAATTTTCCAGATGCATGTCGCCGCAAATCCAGACCGGCGGCGCATCGTCGAGCACCTTCTCGCGCGGCAGACGTTCATAGAACAGATGACAGGTGCCGCGCAAAAATACGAACGGCGAACTGCGCATGGCTTTGTATTTCATCGCGAGCCGTTCGGGATCGCGCCCGGCGTTGAAACTGGCGATGATCTTCGCGATGTCGGGCATGGGCGTTCCGTTCGTTGAGCGCAATGCGGCTCGGTGGCAGGGAAGCGGCTTCATACGGTTTCATGCCGCCCGGTGCGGGTTCAGCGCATGCTCGATGCTCGCGCAGCGAATCATGCGGCCGCGTGGGATGGACCACGTCGTGTTCGCCGCGGGCGTCGGCCTCGATGTTGCCGACAGGCCGCCATCGCCGCCACCCCGCTCGCACGACCATTGCATGATAAGCGCCACCTGCACAGCCGCGCTAGCGCCCCGTCATCAGATAGTACCGCCCGTCGGCACTCACGTTGAACCCGAAACCGCACGCCGTCGGCGAGCCGCGCGTATGCACGTCGAGCGTTTCCGGCTCCGAAAGGCTGAACTCGATCAGGCATTTGTCGCCGCGCTGCTCGTACGGCGCGAGCGTGCCGATCTTCGCGGTGGCGTCGATCGGCCCGTTGCCGCCGGCCTCGGTCATCGGCACGCGCGCCACGCCGTCGAAGAACCGCACATAGGCCGACATGCTGCCCATGTTCGCGCTGGGCTCGCCGTCCGGGCCCACGGTGGGATAGACGAAATCGCCGTCGATCCGATAGACGCCGCGTCGCCCTTTCACCGGCTTCACGTCGATGCTGTTCCACGCGCCAAAGAACATATAGCGGCTAAAGCGCGCGCCGGGCGGCGGTATGCCCGTCACCACTGCTTTGTTCGAAATCGCTTCCAGACGCTGACGCGCGGCGGCCACCGCGCGGCCGAGCAGCGCGTCGCTCGGGTAGTCGTCGCCGCGGCTCACCGCGCTCCGGTAGTAGGCGCGCGCGTCGGGGAACGCGCCGAGCTTCTGTTGCACGTCGCCCTGATGGACCAGCGCCATCGCCACGCGCGAGCGCGCCGAACTGGTCGCCTTCGGCGAGTTCTCCTCGGCGGCCCGCATCGCGGCGGCCTCGGCGAGCGAGGCTTCCATTGCAACCAGCGTCTGCGCGTCCTTGATACGTCCCGCTTCGAGCGCGGCCACGCCGAGCGCCGCGCACGAAGCATTCGTGCGGCACGCGATGTCCTTGCCTGCCAGCAGGTTGCGTCGATACAACTCGGCGCGCGAATCGGCCTGCTGCGTTTGCGTTTGCGTTTGCGTTTGCGTTTGCGTTTGCGCCACGGCGAACGCCGGCATGAGCGCGGCACTCGCGCCCAGAACGGCAAGCATAGCCACGGCGAACATGGTTCTGACGTTCATGAACAGGAGAATACGACGGGGATCATGTGTTTCGGCGTTTCTTTTCGATGTGCCGCTTCGAACACATGTCTTGTGCCCGTGACATGCACGACTCACACCACCCGCGCTGACGCGGCCACTGCCCGTGATGCTGACAGAAAATCGGCGCCTGCGCGAATCCGTTCGGGCGCCGCCGGTCGCCGGCCTCGCATGCGACGGACAGGAAAACCGCAGCGCGCCACGCTCTATGTCGCGCGCATGGCGATCGCATCGCGTCGCGCCACGTCGATACATCGGCAACGCGCCACACCGCGCAGCGCCGGTTCGCGTTGCTGCCGCGAGTGGGGGGCTGGCGTTCGCGGCCGACGCGCGATGGAACGGGCGCGTCCAGAAGCTACCGCCAGGCCACGCGCATCGAGCGCCATTTTTGCGAACGCGCGGCTGCACACTACTTTGTTTATAGAATGATCGCCAATACCCGCCGTCTATCGCACACGACACAAGCGCGCTTTTTCAGGCACGCTCCTGTGCGCCGAACTTCTTGCGATACGCCGCCGGACTCGTCAGCGCGACGCGCCGAAAATGGCGCCGCAGCGATTCTTCAGAACCGAAGCCCGCGACTTGCGCGACGCGCGCCATCGGCCACGAAGCCTGCGCTTCGAGCAATTCGCGCGCAATCGCAACCCGTTCCCGCACGACCCACTCGAAGAGCGCCATGCCGGTCGCGTCGCGAAACTGCCGCTGCAGCGTGCGCGGGCTCATCGCGGCGCGTTCCGCGAGCGAGCCCAGCGTGTGCGGCTCGGCCGGATGCGTGCGCACCCAGTCCATCAGTTTCGCCAGCCGCCCGCTCTCGTCCTGCGGCATCGGCCGCGGCACGAACTGCGCCTGCCCGCCCTCGCGATGCGGCGGCACCACGAGCCGTTGCGCGACCCGATTCGCCACCGCGCCGCCATGATCGCGCCGCACCAGGTGCAACAACATGTCGAGCCCCGCCGCCGATCCCGCCGACGTGATGATCCGGCCTTCGTCGATATAGAGCGCGTCGGGTCGCACGTTCAACTGCGGGTAACGCTGCTGCAATTTTTCGGCGTAGCGCCAGTGGGTCGTGACGGTCTTGCCGTCGAGCACGCCTGCGGCCGCCAGCACGAACACACCGGAACAGATCGAACACAGCCGCGCGCCGCGCTCATAAGCGGCGCGAATCTTTTTCAGAAGCGGTGCGGGCGGCACTTCGTCCGCGTCGCGCCAGCCGGGAATGACGATGGTGTCGGCGCGCTCCAGCAGCTTCAGCGTGTATGGCGCGGCGATCGTGATGCCGCCCGCCGCGCGAATCGGACCGGCTTCGACCGCGCACACCGCGAAGCGATACCAGTCGACGCCGAGCTCGGGACGTTCGAGCGCGAACAGTTCGGTCACGCAGCCGAATTCAAAGGTGCAGAGCCGGTCGTAAGCCAGCGCGACGACGAGGTGATTGTGCATGGCGCAATGTTACTGGAGATTGCAATTGCGCCAGTCGAATAGACGACGAGGCGATGCGACGAACTCGCGCTTTTTGGGCCCGCGAGACAGCACGTCTCAGGAGGGTATGGCTCTGAGCCAAACGGCCGGGGCAGACCGGATCGGCAAAGGCCAAATCCAGCCCAGGCCTCGTCTATTCAAAGCGGCGGACGGTCCAGCTCGATCCACCGCTGCACGGAAGGCCTCTCCCATTGGCGCGCAGCGTAATCCATCAACCGTGCCGGCACCCGATCGCCATGCATGATGAGGCGATTCAGCATCAACGCGAGGTCCGTATCGGCGATACACCAATTCCCGAAGAGATTGGGCGCATCTCCAGCGAGCAGCGCCTCGGCCGCAGAAAACAACTTTCGCGCCGCCGCTTCGGCCGCAAAGGTGAGCGGCGCCCCTGCCTGACCGTAGAACACCACCTCCGTCGAACGCTCCTGCCGGATCGGCATCAGATCGCTGCGAAGCCAGGCTTGCATCTGGCGCGCCCTTGCCCGAAGAAATCTGTCCTGAGGGTAGACGAGCGTTTCTGGAAACGCTTCGTCGAGATACTCGGTGATCGCCGACGACTCCGACAAAGCGAAGTCCCCATGCACGAGCGTCGGTACGCGCTGTGTCAACGAGCGGGCCGCGTAGCTCGCTTCATGGTTCGCTTGACTGCCGAGATCCACGCTCGACAGGTCAAACGGCAATCGCTTCTCGTGAAGGGTCACAAAGACCGACATCGCGTAAGGGCTCGTGAACTGGGCATCGGCGTATAGACGAAGACGACTTTCCTGCAAGATGCTCTCCCTGGCGGGTTACGTTGGTGAGGAACCTCGATGATATCCGGCTCAGACCGCGTTCGATCACGGGGGCACCTGCACGAGAAAACCCAGTTTGAAAAAACTCTCACCGGTTCGACACGACATCCAGACAATGGGCTAACTAGATCGTTATCATTTGAATTGGACTACCTCAAATCCGTCCAGGCTTTTCCGTCAAAGCAAAATCAGGCCCTCACGTATGTCTTCAAAAATTCGAAAGAGCCGACCTGCCGAACGCAAATCAGCCATTTGTATTAAAATGTACGGACTAGTTAGTTTTAAATGCACGCACTACGCTGCCGAAAGCCTCGTCAGACGCCATGTGGCCGCGAACGCCGCACGTCTGCGCACCGTTCCGGATGCCCTTTGCGCTTAGCCTTTTGCTTCGCGCCCAACGCAATACGCTCAGGGAAATCCGCGAAATCGAAGGCGCTCGCCCGCCTCGCGCCGGTGCCGGCATGCGCGCGCCATGCAGTAACACCACCAGCGCGATGACGCAGCGTAAGACCACGTCGAAAGCCCTGACGGGCTTTTCACCCGAGCCGATTCACCACTGCCGGAGCCAGCGCGCACCGGCTTCACGACCCGGCACATGCACGCCGCCCGCTTCAGGCGGCCCGTATGCATGGGCCCAATTTTGCGTACCTATGAAAACAATGTCCAGGCAAACTCAAACTAACCCACCATCGACCGCGGCGCGCGTCGGTCTGTCCGTCGTGGGTGCGCTGGGCCTCCTGCTCGGCCTCTATTTCGTGATCGGCGGGGGCATGCTCATCGCCCGCGGCGGCTCCTGGTATTACCTGCTGATGGGCCTCGCCATCGGCGCGACGGGCATCCAGCTCGCGCGACGCCGCTCGAACGCCTACGTGCTCTTCATGATCGCCCTCGTCGCGACCGCGCTGTGGGCCGTCTGGGAAAGCGGCATCGACTTCTGGCCGCTGCAAGCGCGCATCTTCATGTTCTCGATGATCGCCATGCTGCTCGCGCCCGTCTATCCGGTCCTGCGCCGCCTTGAGGGCAAGAGCCCCGCCAGGGGCGCCGCGTGGGCCGTCGGCCTCGTGCTGCTGGCGTGTAACGCGCTGTTCGTGTACGGCATGTTCATTCCGCACGGCACCTTCGGCACCGAGTCGGACGCCGGCCTTGCGAGACACCATACCGGCACCGGCGACTGGTCCGCATACGGCCACTCGGCGGGCGGCGACCGTTTCGTGGGCTTCCCGCAGATCAATCGCGACAGCGTGAAGAACCTCCAGGTCGCGTGGACCTACCACACCGGCGACGTGCCGCTCAGCCCGACTGGCGGCGGCGCGGAAGACCAGGAAACGCCGCTGCAGATCGGCGACACGCTGTTCGTTTGCTCGCCGCACAACACGGTGATCGCGCTCGACGCCGCGAACGGTCACGAAAAGTGGCGCCATGAATTTCCGAGCAAGACGACCGTCTGGGTGCGTTGCCGCGGCCTCGCGTACTTCGATACGACGAAGCCCGTGCAGCAGCCAAGCGTGAGCGGTTCGACGCCCATCACGCCCGTTGCGCTGCCGGCCGATCAGGCCGCCTGCCGTCGCCGCATCTTCATGAATACGATCGACGCGAAGCTGGTCGCGCTCGACGCCGACACCGGCAAGCTCTGCGCGGACTTCGGCGAGAACGGCGTGATCAACCTGAAGGCCGGGCTCGGCGATGCGACCGACCCGCTCTACGAACTGACCTCGCCGCCGACCGTCGCGGGCACGACCATCGTGGTCGGCGGGCGCGTCGCCGACAACGTGGCGCTCGACATGCCGGGCGGCGTGATCCGCGGCTTCGACGTGATCACGGGCAAGATGAAGTGGGCGTTCGACCCGGGCAATCCGCAGGACAAGCAGGCGCCGGCGGCCGGCAAGACCTTCACGCGTTCGACGCCGAACGTGTGGGCGCCGATGTCCTACGACGCGTCCTCGAACACCGTCTACATGCCGGTGGGCAATGCGGCAATCGATCTGTGGGGCGCGAAACGCACGCAACTCGACGAGTCCTACGGTGCGTCGATTCTCGCGCTCGACGCGACGACGGGCGCCGAGAAGTGGCACTACCAGACCGTCCACCACGATCTGTGGGACTACGACGTGCCGATGCAGCCGACGCTCATCGACTTCCCGGTCGACGGCAAGAAGGTGCCGGCGCTGGTGGTCGGTACGAAGATGGGCCAACTGTTCGTGCTCGACCGTCTGACCGGCAAGCCGCTCACCAAAGTGATCGAGCAGCCGGTGAAAACCGCGACGATCCCGGGCGAGCCCTATTCGAAGACCCAGCCGGTGTCGGTCGGCATGCCGCAGATCGGCGCGGAAGTACTGAAGGGCTCAGACATGTGGGGGATGACCCCGGTCGACCAGATGATGTGCCGGATCATTTTCCACGGCATGCGCTATGACGGCAAGTTCACCGCGCCGGATACCGACACGTCGCTGAGCTTCCCCGGCTCGCTCGGCGGGATGAACTGGGGCGGCCTGTCGTACGACCCGGACGCGGACATGATCTTCGTGAACGACATGCGCCTCGGCCTGTGGGTGCGTCTCGTCAAGGAAGCGCGGCGCGGCGGCGAATCGAACGGCAATGAAGCGGTGAACGCCGGCATGGGCGCGGTGCCGCTCGGCGGCACGCCGTATTCGGTCACCAAGGACCGCTTCTTCTCGCCGCTCGGCATTCCTTGCCAGAAGCCGCCTTTCGGCAGCCTGACGGCCATCGACCTGAAGACGCGCAGCGTCGCATGGCAAGTGCCGCTCGGCACGGTGCGCGACACGCGCCTCGCGGGCGTGCAGATGCACATGCCGACGCCGATCGGGATGCCGACCATCGGCGGCTCGCTCAGCACCGGCGGCGGTCTCGTGTTCTTCGCGGCCACCCAGGACTACTACCTGCGCGCGTTCGACAGCTCGACCGGCAAGGAAGTCTGGAAAGCCCGCCTGCCGGTCGGCAGCCAGGGCACGCCGATGAGTTACGAGCTCAACGGCCGCCAGTACATCGTGATCTCGGCGGGCGGCGCACGTCAGTCGCCGGATCGCGGCGATTACGTGATCGCCTACGCGCTGCCGCAATAGCACGCGACACGAGCACCTGAAGCGCGATCCATTCGTCCGCGCTTCAGCGTGGCTCGGTATGGCGTCAGCGTGCGCACCCTCGCAACGGCATGCCGCCGGCGCAGCTTCGCGTCGGGCATGCCGTTTTCATTCGCGCTTCTCGTGCCCCCCGTGGCGCACAGCGTGCGGTATTCTCTTTTCCCTTATGAAACATTCACCCCTCGCGCTACCTCAGTGCCATGACACCTCACGCGGGTCGGCGCGTGTGTTCGGCCGGCTGGCGCGGCGTACCTCGGCGGCGCTGGCCGTGTTCGCCGCGCACGCCGTGACGGCGCACGCCCAAAGCTCCGTCACGCTCTACGGCGCGCTCGACACCAGCATCGAAATCACCAACCCCGGCGCGGGCTACGTTGCACGCATGGACTCCGGCGCCTATCGTGGCTCGCGCTTCGGCCTGCGCGGTGCGGAAGACATCGGCAACGGCGTCAAAATCCTGTTCGACCTGGAGAACGGCTTCAACTCGGGCAACGGCTCGCTCGCCGTCGCCGACACGATCTTCAATCGCCAGGCATGGATCGGCGCGTCCACGCCCTATGGCACCGTGCGGGTGGGCCGTCAGTATTCGCCGATCTACATCCCGTTCAAAGGACAGCTCGACGCATTCGGCGCCGGCACGATCGCCTCGGGACTCGACAATCTCTCGAAGATCACACCGTATGAGAGCAACGCGATCACATATCTGTCGCCGGAATTCCACGGCTTCTCCACGACGCTGATGGCCGCCCTGCGCGACCCCGCCGACGGCGACGGCAACGGCCTCGCGGGCCACATCGAAACGCTCGCGTGGCGCAGCGGTCCCTTCCGCATTTCCTATGCGCACCAGCAGACGCACGGCGACGGCGCGTTGCGCGCCAATCTCGGCGGCGTTTCGTACGTGTATGGGCCGCTCACCGGCTTCCTGTCGTTCTTCAACGGCGATGGCGGCACGCCGCGCTATCACAACGACGGCGCGTCGGTGTCGGCGCGCTACGCGATCAACGGACGCTTTCGCGCCTCGCTCGGCTACACGTATCTGCGTGACCGCTCGGGTGGCGACAACAATGCCGACCAGTTCAGCGCCGCCTGCGAATACGATCTCTCGAAGCGCGTGCTGCTCTATGCGAGCGCAGGCTGGCTGAGAAATCACGGAGACGCCGAATTCACGCTCAAGGGCGTGAACGTCACCGGGCTCACGCCCTCGTGGCCCGGCGCCAGCGTGCGAGGCGTGCAGTTCGGCATGATCAACCGCTTCTAGGCGGCGCGCGTAATACGCGTGCCCGTCGCGTGAAAAAAACGGGCGGCCTTGCACAGGCCGCCCGCCCACACCCTCTCATACCATCGCGCAGCGGTTCCCTAGCGCACCTTCCCCTCCCTCCAGGCCGTCAGCAACTGGTCGTACTTGACCGTTTCGCCCTTCGGCTTCTCGTTGCCCAATTTCTTCCACGGTGCGTGCTGATCCGACAGCCATTTCCCCGGATCGCTTTCCGCATTCAACTCCGGCGCGCACACCTTCATCCCCGCACGCTGCAAGCGGCCCAGCACCTGGTCCATTTCCTTCGCCAGATTGTCCATCGCGGCTTGCGGGGTCTTTTCCCCGGCCACGGCCGTCGCGACATTTTTCCACCAGAGCTGCGCCATCTTCGGATAGTCGGGCACGTTGTTGCCGGTCGGCGTCCACGCGACGCGCGCCGGGCTGCGATAGAACTCGATCAGGCCGCCGTACTTGTCCGCGTTCTTCGTGAAGAACTCGCTATGAATGTCGGAATCGCGAATGAACGTCAGCCCGACGATCGACTTCTTCAGCGAGACCGTCTTCGACGTGACGAACTGCGCATAGAGCCATGCGGCCGCACGCTGGTTCGGCGGCGTCGACTTGAAGAACGTCCACGAGCCGACGTCCTGATAGCCGTTCTGCATGCCGTCCTTCCAGTACGGACCGTGCGGCGACGGCGCCATCCGCCACTTCGGCGTGCCGTCGGAGTTGGTCACGTTGCCGGGCTTGAGCATCGACGCGGTGAACGCGCTGTACCAGAAGATCTGCTGCGCGATGCGGCCTTGCGCCGGCACCGGCCCCGCTTCGTTGAAGGTCATCCCCGAGGCTTCGGGCGGCGCGTATTTCTTCAGCCAGTCGATGTACTTGGTGGTCGCGAAGACCGCCGCCGGACTGTTCGTGCCGCCGCCGCGGCTGACCGACGCGCCGACCGCGTGGCAGCCGTCGGGCGTCACGCGAATGCCCCACTCGTCGACCGGCATACCGTTCGGGATGCCCTTGTCGGCTTCGCCCGCCATCGACAGCCACGCGTCGGTGAAGCGCCATCCCAGCGACGGGTCTTTCTTGCCGTAGTCCATATGCCCGTAGACCTTCTCGCCGTCGATATTCTTGACGTCGTTGGTGAAGAACTCCGCGATGTCCTCATACGCGGACCAGTTCACCGGCACGCCGAGATCGTAGCCGTACTTCGCCTTGAACTTGTCCTGCAGGTCCTTGCGCGCGAACCAGTCGGCGCGGAACCAGTAGAGGTTGGCGAACTGCTGGTCGGGCAGCTGATAGAGCTTCTTGTCCGGCGCGGTCGTGAAACTCGTGCCGATGAAGTCCTTCACGTCGAGCCCGGGGTTCGTGTACTGCTTGCCTTCGCCGGCCATATAGTCGGACAGCGGCACAATCACGCCATAGCGGTAGTGCGTGCCGATCAGATCGGAGTCCGAAATCCAGCCGTCGTAAATGCTCTGGCCGGATTGCATCGAGGTCTGCAGCTTCTCGACGACGTCGCCCTCCTGGATGATGTCGTGCTTGACCGGAATGCCCGTGATCTCGGTGAATGCCTTGGCGAGCGTTTTCGATTCATACATGTGCGTGTCGAGCGTTTCGGACACCACATGCACCTCCTTGACGCCCGCCGCCTTCAGCTTCGCCCCGGTGTCGATGAACCACTTCATCTCGTCCATCTGTTGCTGCTTCGACAGCGTGCTCGGCTGGAACTCGCTGTCCACCCACTTCTGCGCCTCCGGCGTGCCGGCCATCGCCGCGTGGCTAGTAAAGCCTGTCGCGACGACGCCTGCCACGGCGAGCGTGACGATCCGTCTCCTCTGTTGCATGGCTGTCTCCAGTCTCTGAGCACCCCTTGCATCAACTGCCGGCGTCCGCCCGGGGCATCAACGGAACCGGTCTGTCCAGATACGCAAGTCTTCGGAACGCAACGCCGTTCAACCCTTCCACATGACGGTGAGCAGCACGAGCATCGACACCACAAAGCCCGGCCACGCGTTCGCGTTCTCCGCGCTGATGCCGATCCACGCGAGATTGATGTACGCGGCGATCAGCAGCCCGATGAAGAGCCGGTCGCCACGCGTGGTGGAAATCGGCAGGAATCCTTTTCGTTCGATGGTCGGTGAGCGGATTTCCCACACGGTCATGCCCGCCAGCATCAGCACGATGCAGCCGAAAAAGACCGCCACCTCGGGGGTCCAATACATCCACGTGAGCATCAGACTCTCCCCATCGCAAAGCCCTTCGCGATGTAATTGCGCACGAAGTAGATGACGAGCGCGCCCGGCACGATGGTCAGCACGCCCGCCGCCGACAGCACGCCCCAATCCATCCCCGCCGCCGACACCGTGCGCGTCATCACCGCGGCAATCGGCTTCGCGTTGACCGTCGTGAGCGTGCGCGCGAGCAGCAGTTCGACCCAGCTGAACATGAAGCAGAAAAACGCCGTTACGCCGACGCCCGACTTGATCAGCGGCAGAAAGATCTTCACGAAGAAAGCGGGAAACGTATAGCCGTCGATGTACGCGGTTTCGTCGATTTCACGCGGCACGCCCGACATGAAGCCTTCGAGAATCCACACCGCGAGCGGCACGTTGAACAGCATGTGCGCGAGCGCGACCGCGATATACGTGTCCATCAGACCGACGCTCGAATAGAGCTGGAAGAACGGCAGCAGGAACACGGCGGGCGGCGTCATGCGGTTCGTGAGCAGCCAGAAGAACATGTGCTTGTCGCCGAGAAAGCGGTAGCGCGAGAACGCGTAGGCCGCCGGCAGCGCGACCAGCACCGACATCACCGTATTCATCAGCACGTAGATGATCGAGTTGATGTAGCCCCAGTACCAGGACGGGTCGGTGAAGATGACCTTGTAGTTGTCGAAGGTCACGTGATGCGGCCAGACGGCGAACGCCGACATCGTCTCTTCGTTCGTGCGCAGCGAGATCGACAGCATCCAGTAGAGCGGGACCAGTGCGAACAGGATGTACACCGTCAGCACGACGACGCGCATCCAGCGGTTATTGCCCATATTCGTCTCCCCCGGTTGCCGGCCCGCCCTTGCCGACGCGCTCCATCCAGTTGTAGAGAATGAAGCACAGCAACAGGATGATCAGGAAGTAGATCAGCGAGAACGCCGCCGCCGGTCCGAGGTCGAACTGGCCGACCGCTTTTTGCGTCAGGTACTGCGAGAGGAACGTGGTCGAGTCGCCCGGGCCACCGCCCGTCAGCACGAACGGCTCGGTGTAGATCATGAAGCTGTCCATGAAGCGCAGCAGCACCGCGATCATCAGCACGCCGCGCATCTTCGGCAGCTCGATATAGCGGAACACCGCGAAGCGGCTCGCGCCGTCGATTTCGGCGGCCTGATAGAACGCGTCGGGAATCGCGCGCAAGCCCGCATAGCAGAGCAATGCGACGAGCGGCGTCCAGTGCCAGATGTCCATCACGAGCACCGTGATCCACGCGGCGGCGGGACTCGCCGTGTAGTTGTAGTCGATGCCCACGCGATTGAGCACGTAACCGAGCAGACCGATATCCGGCCGCCCGAAAATCTGCCAGATCGTGCCGACCACGTTCCATGGAATCAGCAGCGGCATGGCAAGCACGACCAGCGACGCCGACGCGCGCCAGCCGGACGCGGGCATCGCCAACGCGAGGCCGACGCCGAGCGGGATTTCGAACAGCAGCACGCACGCGGAAAAGATGATCTGCCGCCCGAGCGCACCGCGCAGATCGGCGTCGTTGATGATCGCGCGAAACCACTCGGTGCCGACGAACACATGCTGCGTCGGGCTGATGATGTCCTGCACCGAATAGTTGACCACCGTCATCAGCGGCAGGATCGCCGAAAAGGCGACGCAGATGAACACCGGTATGACCAGCAGCCAGGCCTTCTGGTTGACGGGCTTGTTCATCGCACGATCCTTTCGTCGTTGCTGAAGAACACGGTTTGCGCCGCGGCGAGCTTCAACCAGACCGCCCCGTCGCCCACCCGCAGATGCGGTTCGAGCTTGGCCCGGAAGGTGTGGCCGTCGCATTGCGCGGTGACCAGCTGATAATTGCCGAGCTGCTGCACGCGCAATACGTTCGCCTTCACCGCGCCGGGCTCGCCGTCGTTCACCACGCGCACGAACTCCGGGCGAATCCCGAGCGTCAGCGTGCCGCTCGCGTGTTTCAGCGTATCGAGCGTGTGCGCATCGAGCCGCACGTGCTGCGTGCCGATCCTGATGCCGTCGGCATCCAGATCGACGGGGCAGAGATTCATCCCCGGACTGCCGATGAAATAGCCGACGAACGCATGATCGGGCCGCAAAAACAGCGCGTCCGGGCCGCCCTTCTGCACGACGCGGCCGTTCGTCATCACGATCACTTCATCGGCGAAGGTCAGCGCCTCGACCTGATCGTGCGTCACGTAGATCAGCGTCAGCTTCAGTTGCTGATGGATCTTCTTCAACTGACGACGCAATATCCACTTCATATGCGGATCGATCACCGTCAAGGGTTCGTCGAACAGGATCGCGGCGACGTCCTTGCGTACGAGTCCGCGCCCCAGCGAAATTTTCTGCTTCGCATCCGCCGACAGATTGTTTGCCTTGCGCGGCAATTCCCGCGTCATGTCGAGAATCTCCGCCACCTCATGCACGCGCCGCCCGACGTCGCGCGCCGCCATCTTGCGGTTGCGCAATGGGAACGCGAGGTTGTCGAACACGCTCATCGTGTCGTAGATCACCGGGAACTGGAACACCTGCGCGATGTTGCGCTCGCGCGGGCTCAAGCCGGTGATGTCGCGTCCGTCGAACAGCACCCTGCCCTCCGACGGCCTGACGAGGCCCGATACGATGTTCAGCAGCGTGGACTTGCCGCAGCCGGACGGCCCGAGCAACGCATACGCGCCGCCGTCTTCCCAGACCATGCTCATCGGCTGCAATGCGTAGTCGTCGAGCGTCGCGGGGTTGGGGGCGTACGCGTGCGCGAGATTCTGGAACTCAATGCGCGCCATGAGCCGCCTCCGGGCCGGACAGTAGCTTCGTGTCCGCGCCGAACACGAACAGTTCGTCGGGGTCGATGTACACGTCGAGCTGCGTGCCGAGATCGATCTGATGCACGCCTTGCAGTTGCGCGACCAGATCGACACCGCCTTGTTGCGTGTGCAGATGCAGGTAGGTTTCGGAGCCGCTCAATTCGGCCAGTTCGAGCCGGCACGGCACCGCGACGGAGCGCTCGGTGCGGGGCGCGAGCCGCAGATGGCCGGGGCGGATACCGATGCGGAACGTGTCGTTGCCGCGCACCGCGCGCATGCTGGCCCGTTCGAGCGGCACGTCGATGCCGATCGGCAGGCGCGCGGTGCCGTCGGCGGTCAGATCGCTCACCAGCATGTTCATCGGCGGATCGTTGAAGACAGCGGCGACGTCGACGGTGGCGGGCGCGTTGTACACGTCGAGCGTGGGGCCGTGCTGCAGCACGCGCCCTCTGTCGACGATCGCCGTATAGCCGCCGAGCAGCAGCGCTTCGAGCGGCTCGGTGGTCGCGTAGACGACCGTGGTTTTGCCGTCGGCGAACAGCGTCGCCAGTTCGACGCGTAGTTCTTCGCGCAGCTTGTAGTCGAGATTCACGAGCGGCTCGTCGAGCAGCACCAGCGACGAACGCTTGACCAGCGCCCGCGCCAACGCGCAACGCTGCTGCTGGCCGCCGGACAGTTCGCCGGGGCGGCGTTGCAGCAGATGATCGATGTGAAGTTTGGCGGCGACTTCATGCACGCGCCGTTTGACTTCGTCGGCGGGCAGCTTTTGCAGTTGCAGCGGCGACGCGATGTTGTCGAACACCGTCATCGCCGGATAGTTGATGAACTGCTGGTACACCATCGCGAGGTTGCGCTGTCTGACGCTGACGCCGGTTACATCCTGGCCGTCGGCCAGCACGCGCCCTGACGCCGGGCGGTCGAGTCCGGCCATCACGCGCATCAGGGTGGTCTTGCCGGCTTGCGTCGGCCCGAGCAGCACGTTGATCGCGCCGGGCACGAGCCGCAGATCGACGCCGTACAGATGCGTCTGGGCGCCCGAAACGACTGTCACCCGCTCCAGTTCCAAGACCAAATCGCTCTCCTTTGTTCTAAGTGCGTCTCCGGTGCTGCGGGTGCCTGGCGCGGCGCGCAGGCGTGGTGCGTGATGGTGTTACGGATTGCTTGCGCCGTGGGATCGTTCGGTGAATCTTCCGTGGTTCTTATGCTTCAGGGCGAACCATCAGGCAGGCCCTATTTTTTCCGAAAGGAATTAAAACAACAGAATCGATGTTCCTTTTTGTTCGTTTACGGATAAATTGGTGTTAACCATACAATCGTGAAACAGTTTCACTCCCACCTCCTTACCGTATGCGTCTTAAATTCTTTCGCTACCTGAGTTTTTTCATCATTGTCGTAAGAATCATGTCAGCGTAACAGAAAGGTTATGGCCCGAGGAGGCGGCAGCAAGCCCGCCACATGGGCGGGGGAACCGATATGCTGTCGCGCATCGACGAATTCCTGAACCTTGAGACCGCGTGCAAAACGCGGTCGCGACGAGAGCCGCCATGAACATCGAACCGTCCGTTGTCGCCGCCTTCTCGCCCACCGGCAAGCTGCGCGCGTCGATCAATCTCGGCAATCCGATTCTTGCCAACAGACATCCGGAATCCGGCGAGCCGTTCGGCGTGTCCGTCGACCTTGCGCGGGCGTTTGCCGCGAAGCTCGGCGTCGAACTGGAACTGGTGGTTTTCGATGCCGCAGGCAAATCGGTGCAGGCCCTGAGCGAGGAGCGCGCCGATTTTGGTTTCTTCGCCGTCGATCCATTGCGCGGCGAGACCATCGCTTTCACGGCGCCGTACGTGTTGATCGAGGGCTTCTATCTCGTGAGCGACGACTCGCCCGTCAGAACGAATCAGGACGTCGACCAGGCGCACAACCGGGTCGCCGTCGGCAAGGGCAGCGCTTACGACCTGTTCCTCACGCGCGAACTGAAGGCGGCGCAAATCGTTCGCGCACCCACGTCGCCGACTGTCGTGCAAACGTTCCTTGAACAGAATCTCGAAGTGGCTGCCGGCGTCAAGCAACAACTCGAAACCGATGCGCTAAAAGTCTCCGGGCTGCGCTTGCTCGACGAACGATTCATGGTGATCCAGCAGGCGATGGGCACGCCTAAAAGTCGCGGCGCCGCGGCGGCGAACGTTCTGAGTCAGTTTGTCGAGGCAATGAAGGCGTCGGGATTCGTGGCCGAGTCGCTGGAGCGGCATGGGATCGTTGGCGCGTCGGTTGCGCCGGGGGCATAGCTGCGGCGCATGGTGCAGTGCGGGGCGTCTGCAAAGAAAACGCTGGCAGCGTGATGCGGCTCCCCTTCAAGACGCACCGGCCGCCACCAACGTGCTTCAAAGACGGAGCGGCCTCGCGCCGCCGCTCACTCGCTACGGGCAACGGCCAACGGTAAGCCCTCATCGAGCCAGCCGGTGATGCCACCGGTCATGACCTTGACCGGGCGGCCGAGTCGAGCGAGATTGATCGCGGCACGCGTTGCGCCGTTGCAGTGAGGGCCCGCGCAGTACGTGACGAACAGCGTATCGGGCGGATAGTCGACGAGCTTCGATGCCACGATCTTGCCGTGCGGCAGGTTCACGGCGCGAGGCACATGGCCGCCGGCGAAAAGCGCAGCGCCACGCACGTCCAGCAATACGAAATCGATCGAAAGCGGATCGTTGCTGGCCAGTGCCGCGTGGACGTCGGCGCAATCCGTTTCGAATGACAGCAACGTGCTGAAATGATCGAGCGCGGCAGCGCTATCGGCAGCAGGAATGGCTGAGACCGGGGACATTTAAAGCTCCTTTTGCGTGTAGTGTCACGAAGGATTGTCCCGTTCTCACGCACGATCGACCAGTGGCGCAATTGACAGATTCCGGTAACATCACGCCACCCTACCCCACCCCGTTTCCGCGCAGCCATAGCGGTTACGGCTGCGCCTCGATCGGTATCCTCAACACTTGGCCGGCGCCGCGGGTCCCGACGCATGCGTGTGCAGCTCGGGAGGCGTCGCGTTTCCGCCATGCGTTTCGAGAAATTTGCACGCATTGACGATGTCCGCGGCGAGCAGTTCCGCCACGTTCCGGTTGATGTGCGGCCGCACCACGACCCGCAGGCTCGTCACTTCCTCGGCATTGGGCGGCATCGAGTAAGCCGCTAGCACCCAGCCTTTCTCGCGCACCTTGTTCGACACATCGAACTCGTTGAAATTTTTTACTTTCTTGTCGAGCGTCACGGCGACCACCGGGATGCGCTGCGCGTCGTTCATGACGGTGAAATAGCCGCTATCCACGAGAATGCCCCGCAACGCAATGGCGTTGTCCAACGTGTGCTGCATGACTCTCCGATAGCCCTCAAAGCCCTGGCGAATGAACATGTAGTACTGCACCGCCACCTGGAACGCGTTACGGCTGAAATTCAACGTCGCGGTCGGCATTTCGCCGCCCAGGTAATTGACGTAGAAAACCAGTTCCTCGTTGAACACCTTGCGTTCGCGGAAAATGATCCAGCCGAGGCCAGGAGGCACGAGGCCGTATTTATGCCCCGACGCATTGATGGACAGCACGCGCGGCAACCGGAAGTCCCATTTGTAGTCGGGGTAAAGGAAAGGATTGACGAATCCCCCCGACGCGCCGTCGATGTGCATCGGAATCGAAATGCCGGTGCGCTTCTCGTAGTCGTCGAGCCAGTCGTGAATGCCCTGGATATCGTCGTCCTCGCCGGTGAAGGTCTGCCCCGCGATGGCCACGACGGCGATGGTATTTTCGTCGACGTACTTGTCGAGCTGTTCCGCCGTCAGCCGGTAGTTGCCGGGACTCAGCGGCACGATGCGCGGTTCGACGTCGAAGTAGCGCAGAAACTTTTTCCACACGATCTGCACGTTGCCGCCGGTGACCATATTCGGCCTGCTCGTGTCTTTTCCTTCCGCTTCCCTTTTCTTGCGCCAGTTCCACTTGTGCGCGAGACCGGCAAGCATGCACGCCTCCGACGAACCTACCGTCGCCGTGCCGTACGGCTCCACGCCTTTCGGCCCGTTCCATAGCTGATGCAGCCACTTGACCATCCGCGTTTCCATCGCAAACACCTGCGGATACATGTCGTGGTCGATGTAGTTCTTGAATATGTTGCGCCTGGCGGTCTCCGCGGCCTCCGGTTCAGCCCAGGTGGTCACGAACGACGACATGTTCAGCATCGGGTTCGCGTCGGTCCACTCGGCGCTGATGACGACAGCGGCGGCCGCGCGCGCGGACATGCCGTCCTTGGGAAATTCGTCCTCGGGAATCGGATAGTTGAACTCGTCATAAGGTGTGATCTTGTCGCTGGCCGTAGTCATCTGTCGCTCCTCGATGGATAAAGATTGGATGCGATGGCCGCCGTGGACGGCGTGATCGTCAGTCGGTCCGATGCCGGCTGCTGCAAATCGCTGTTCCTGTCGAGCTTGATGCCGGTCGCGGCGCCGTGGCACTCGACATATTCGGCAAGCAGTGTCCTGATGGCGCGACCTGTCTTCCGATAGCGGGAATCGGTCAGAGTCGCGAGCGAAAGCCGGCGCTCGTGTGCCGAGCCCATCCGACGATCGTTCCGCTACGTCGCCGGACGCTTCTGACCGCGCCGGCCTCGTTGCGCACGAAGGCCCGCGTTGTCAGAAGGACTGCGGGCGTGGCCGGCTTAAAGACAGGAGTTGATGTCGGCCGCGCCACCACTGGCATCACCGCCGCCGGCCCCAGGACGAAAGCCAACCCATGTCTTGCTGTTGCCCGACCACGAAGGCCGCACGAGGGCGGCGGCGCCACTCGGAGGCTGCTGCCCCGGCACATAGACGTCCATCGCCTGATTGTTCGCCACGATGACCTGCGATATGACCTGCTGTTGCGACCGGTTCGCCCATTTCTGAGCGATGCATTGCCAGACGGCGGAGACCGGCTGCTGACTTTCGCCGACCGTTTGTGCGTTCGGCGGCATCGGTGCGTTCGCACAGGCGGTCAAGGTGGCGGCAGTCACGACGAGAAGTGGTAACGATTTCATTTTTTCATCCCTCACTTGGATCCGCGTTTCTATCGGTGTGATGCTACGTTCCGGGAGCACGTGCTCTGGCCTCGAACGATTCGCATCGCTCGAACAATTCATGACATGCCCTCACTACAGGCACTTTTCAGTGCCGACTGGCAGTTATCGAACCTGAACGAGCCGCGCGATGGGCCTTGGTGTACGCCGCAGCGGCAGCCTTTCGAGCGTGACCCGCAGCAAGATGGGCGGCAGTTGCTTGTCGAGCATGCCGTCAATGAAAGTAACGCGCGCCTCTGAACTCTCTCCAGCCGGATGCGGCTGCCGATCCCAGCACAATGACGGCTATCGGCCGATGCGTAAATCGGCCTTTGGTCTTATACGTGCGAGCGTCGCGCCGTATGACGATTGAAGGCCTCGATCGTGGCGGTTTTTAACCATGGCGCGCTCGAAGCCGCACACTATAATTCCACTCGCATAGCGTGGAAGGTACGACACGGAACGGCCTGCATTTGCCGTCAAGCTCGATTGATATCGGCCCATCGACAGGAATGCCGTCCTGGCTCGGGGCACAAAGGTTACGCGATGGACCGCATCGTGAATCGACGGCTGGCTGCAGTGGTCATCGCCTTCGCATTGTGCGGTTGCGGGGCCGCCACGCTGCAGAGCGCAGGGGAACGCAGCTATAAGAGCCGCGCCGTGAATCGTGACGAAGGTGGCGTGCGCGTTTCCGCGTCGGTCCTGTCGGCGCAGGAAAGCGCGGAGGTGTACGGCGTGCCGCTCGCCGCAAAGGGCATTCAGCCAGTCTGGGTCGAGGTGCAGGACAACGACACGGCCAGCTATTTCCTGATGTCGCCGGGCCTCGACCCAAATTTCTTCCCGGCTTCCGAAGCCGCCGAGGCATTCGGCGAGAGCAATGGGCCTGGCGGCAAAGCCGAACTCGAACGGCGCTTTCGCGCGCTCGCTTTCCGTAATCCGGTCCGGCCCGGGCAAACCGTCTCGGGCTACGTGCTGACCAACCTCAGCGAGGGCGCGAAGCTCGTGCAGTTGGACCTCGTGGCGAGCGAACGGGCACGCACCTTCTCATTCCTGATGGTCGTGCCCGGCTTCTACGCCGACTACCACGTCAGCGAGGTTTTTCGGCGCGATATCTATCCGCCGGAAAAAATCGTCAACTACACGGATGACGACGCGTTTCGCGCCGCACTCGAAGCGCTGCCCTGTTGCACAACTAACGAAAGCGGTTCGAAGAACGGCGATCCGATCAACCTCGTCATCGTGGGTGGGCTGAACGACGCGTTTCCCGCACTGGTCCGCCGCGGCTGGAGTCCGACGGAACAGAAATGGTCCGGCGCGATCATGAAGACGGTGACCTCCGCGCTGTCCGGCGACCGTTACGTCAATGCGCCCGTCAGCGATCTTTACCTGTTCGGCCGCGCCCAGGACCTGGCCTTGCAGAAAGCGCGCGACACGATTCACCAGCGCAATCACCTGCGACTCTGGCTGAGCCCGATGCGCTATCACGACAAGCCCGTTTGGGTCGGCCAGATCAGCCGGGATATCGGCGTGCGTCTCACGTTTCATTCGCCGACGTTCACCACGCACAAGATCGACCCGGACGTCGACGAGGCGCGCACCGCGTTGACGGAAGACATGGCCTATTCGCAGAACCTCCAGAAGATCGGCTTCGTCAAGGGGGTGGGCGCCGCGCCGCCAGGCGCACCGAGCGAGAACCTCACCACCGATCCGTATTTCACCGACGGCTATCGCCAGGTACTCATCTTCGACCAGCAACCGACCGCGCTATCGGGAATCGAATTCCTGCCGTGGGAGTCCGACGCGAAGCTCAACACGCTGCCGCCGGGAGAGAAACGATGAGTGACTCGCGTTCTCTGCGTCGGGCATGCAAGCAGGCCGTGGGCTGCGTCATCCTCGCGTTCGTTCTCGCGGGCTGCACGACGTGGACGGCGCCGGCCAGTATCGACGATGCGCCGCTGCGCGAGCGCGCGGTGAACGAGTCGAAGCGGAATACGCGCGTCAGCGTGGCCGTGTTGGGATCGGATGACAGCAAGCGCATGTTCGGCGCCGATCTCAACAAGCACAACGTCCAGCCGCTGTGGGTCGAAGTGGAGAACCACACTTCGCAGCCCTTATGGTTGCTCCATTCCGGCACCGATCCCAACTACTTCTCTCCGCTCGAAGTCGCCTGGTCCATGCACACGCTGTTGGGCGGCGCGACGAATGCGGACATCGACAGCCATCTGAACCGGCTCGGCTTCAGAAATCCCGTTCCACCCGGCGAAACCCGCACGGGGATTCTGTTCACCAACCCGGACCGGCAGATCAAACTCGTCAATATCGATCTGCTCGGCGACAGGACGTTGATCCCCTTCTCGCTGTTTCTGCCGATCCCGGACGACGTCGTCGACCCGCGTCTCGTACTGACGCCGTTCCTGTACCCGGAAGCCGAGATCACCGACTATCACGACCTGGCTTCCTTGCGTGCCGCGCTCGAACGGTTGCCGTGCTGCGCGAGCGGCGAGCACGCGGCGGCGGCAGCCGATCCGTTGAACGCGGTCGCAATCGGCACGCTGGGTGACATCGGGGCGGCCCTGGTGCGTCGCAGCTACCGTCGCGACATGCGGAAGAACGACCTCGCGCAATGGGTGTTCGGGCGCCCGCCCGACGTCGTCCTGCGCAAGGAAGCGCAGACGGGCGCGCCGTCCACGTCGTTGCGCGCGTGGCTCACACCCATGCGCTTTAACGGCACGCCGGTTTATCTGGTGCAGGTCGGGCGGCCTGTCGGCGGCCGCTTCGCACACAACGACACGGACGGCGGCACGCTCCATGAGGACGTCGACGAAGCGAGAAACTTTCTGATTCAGGACATGATGTATTCGGGTGGTCTGGATAAGCTCGGCTTCGTGTACGGCGTAGGCTCATCCCCGCAGGTAGGCTCGCGCACCTCGCTAGACGGGGCGCGCTATCACACTGACGGACTGCGTGCCGTGATGTTCTTCGCGACGCGCCCGCTCAGTTTCACGAACGTGACGATTCTCGACTGGGTGCCCTACCTGGACCAGCGTGAGCCCGCCGCGCACGAGGAGAACGGCGATGCCGGAAAATAGCCCGCTCTGCGCGCGGCGTGGCCGCGTCGCGCTGCGCACGCTCATGCGGGCGCGTGCATGGGCCAATCGCCGGGCAGGGCTCGCTGCCTTGGCCTCCTGCGTGGCGCTCGCAGCGTGCGCGACGAAGCCGCTCGTTCCCTACTCGACCGACACGCCGCCCCTGATACTCGTTCCGGCGTCCTATGCAGGCGTAGAGGACAAGCGGGCGCGGTTTCGTGAAATCTACTGCGCGGTGCTCGAAGCGCACGGCGCAGCGCTTCCCGATTACCGCCCTTGCGAAAGCGCACTCACACGCGTCGGCACCGAACCGGCCGGCACCGGCGCGCCGGTCGCGCTGGGCCAGTCCACGCGGCACCTCGTTGCGGCGGTCGTCGCCGGCATCGGTTACGACTGCTTCAAACCGTGGCTGAACGCCCCCGGCACCGTTACGACCCAACTGCGGCAATCCGGATACGACGGCTTCATGCTCGAGGTCGACGGCTTATCGAGCTCCGCTCACAATGCACGACAGATACGCGATGCCATCATGGCGATGCCACCGCCGGACGGACCCGCGCGGCTCGTGCTGATCGGTTACTCGAAGGGGGCGCCGGACATCCTCGAAGCCGTCGTTGCCTATCCGGAGATCCGCAGCCGCGTGGCGGCCGTCGTCAGTGCGGCCGGGGCGGTCGGCGGCTCGCCGCTCGCCAACGACGCGCAGCAGTATCAGGCTGATCTGCTGCGGCACTTTCCGGGCGCGACCTGCACCTCGGGAGACGGCGGCGCCGTCGAGAGCCTGCGCCCCGCGACACGCAAGGCGTGGCTCGCGCAGAATCCGCTTCCGGGCGAGGTGCGGTACTACTCGCTCGTGACGTTCCCGGAGCCGCAGCGGATATCGTCGATACTCGAATCGAGTTACGAGAAGCTCGCGCGAATCGATACACGTAACGACAGCCAGGTGATCTTCTACGATCAGGTCGTACCCGGCAGCGCGTTGCTCGGCTACATCAATGCCGATCACTGGGCTTTGGCGGTGCCGATTGCCCGATCTCATGCCACGATCGGCGCGCTGTTCGTCACGCAGAACGCGTACCCCCGCGAAGCACTGACGGAGGCAATTCTGCGGTTTCTGGAGGAGGATCTGGCGGCAACCGGGAAGTGACACTAACCCGGCCGCCGGATCCAGCCGGACACCATCCCGCAAACCTGCCTTCAACGCATTGCCATGCGTGGTCAATGGTAGCGCCTCTTGCGGCCACAGATGCCATCCGATACCCGGTTATCGATCGTCCATCCCCATTCGACAGGTCCTTCGTCGGCTTGGGGCAGCCGGCGGGTTCCGGGTCGCGAATACCGTCCGCCCGTTGATCCGTGTCGCTCCCCTGCCACGCTGCCCCCAGACTCGACGGCCAGCGGATTGGAAATGCGCTAAATAAAAACCGCAAATTGCCGATAACATGTCCAGCCGCATTCCTACCGGCGGTTGGACCCAACATGCAGAGTTCATATAATTTTTGGCTCGTGGCCATCTCGTTCGTGGTCGCGACGCTGGCGTCGTACACAGCGCTCGATCTGACCGGCCGCATTTTCCTGCTGGCGTCGGCGCGGCTGCGGCACGCCTGGCGTGCGGGCGGCGCGGCGGCGCTCGGCGTCGGCATCTGGTCGATGCATTTCATCGCGATGCTCGCTTTTTCACTGCCTATCCCGCTCGGCTACGACGCCGCGACCACCGCCTTCTCGCTCGGGCTGGCGATCGGCGCGTCGTACCTCGCGCTGTGCATGACGACCCAGGTGCGGCTGACGCCTGCCCGCCTGCTGGCGGGCGGCGTGCTGATGGGGCTGGGCATCGCCGGTATGCATTACACGGGCATGGCGGCGCTGCAGATGACGCCGGGCATCCGTTATCAGCCGGCATGGTTCGCGGGGTCGCTGGTGATCGCGATTGGCGCGTCGAGCGCGGCGCTGTGGATGGCGCGCGTACTCAGTGACGACGAACAACGCCACGTCGTGCGCAAACGTTTCGCCGCGGCGCTGGTGATGGGCGTCGCGATCAGCGGCATGCACTACGCGGGCATGGCCGCCGCCGGCTTTGCGCCCGGCGCCCTATGCGGCGCGGCCAAAGGCGTGGATGCCGCCTGGCTCGCCACCTCGGTGATCCTGCTCACGTTCGCAATCCTGATCGTCACGCTGATGCTGTCGCGTTTCGGCGCGCGCGCCACCTTCCTCACCGGCGCGGTGTCGAGACTGAACGGGCAGATCGTGCGCCTCGCCACGCTCGACACCCTGACCGGACTACCGAACCGCAGCACGCTGACCGAGCGCATCGAACTCGCGCTGACCAACGCGCACCGTCAGCGCTCGCTGTTCGCGATCCTCTTCATGGATCTGGACGGCTTCAAGACCATCAACGACTCGCTCGGCCACTCGGCCGGCGACGCCGTGCTGTCCGCGTTCGCGCAACGCCTGCAGCAATGTGTGCGCGCGAACGACACCGTCGCGCGCCTCGGCGGTGACGAATTCGTCGTGCTGGCGGAAAACCTCGGCTCGCGTGAAGACGCGAGCGCGCTGGCCGAAGGCGTGCTCGAACGGATGCGCCGCGGCACGTGGACCGATTCGCAGCCGCTGCAGGTGATGCCGAGCATCGGTATCGCACTCTATCCGCCCGACGGCGACTCCGTCGAAACGCTGCTGAAGCACGCGGACGCAGCCATGTACGAAGCCAAGCGCGCGGGCCGCAGCACCTATCGCTTCTTCGAGCGCAGCATGAACGAGGCAGCCGTGCGCACGCTGCAGATTCAGAACGCACTGCACGACGGACTCGCCGCCGGCCATTTCTCGGTGCACTTCCAGCCGAAGTTTCACGGCGGCGGCGACTCGCTGGCGGGCGCCGAAGCGCTAATCCGGCTGCATGATCCGCAGCTTGGCGAACTGACGCCGCTCGAATTCATTCCGGTCGCCGAGCGCTCGGGCCAGATCGTCCAGATCGGCTACTGGGTCGTGCGCGAAACTTGCCGGCGGATTCGCGGCTGGATCGACCAGGGCCTGCCGCCAATGAAAGTCGCGATCAATCTTTCGCCGCGCCAGCTCCTGCAGCCAGATCTGATCGCGACCATGCTCGAGATCGTCAAGGCCGAAGGCGTCGCGTGCGAGCAGATCATGTTCGAAATCACCGAAACCGTGGCGATGCAGGACGCACCGCGCACCATCGAGATGATCCGCGCGTTTCAGGCGAGCGGCTTCGAGATCGCGATCGACGATTTCGGCACCGGCTATTCGAGCCTCGCCTATCTGCAACGTTTTCGCGTGAAGCAACTGAAGATCGACCGCTTCTTCACCAACGGACTCGACGAGCACGGCCCGGAAGGCAGCGCGATCGTCTCGGCGATCATCGCGCTCGCGCACTCGCTGGAAATGGACGTGGTGGCCGAAGGCGTCGAGACCGAATCGCAACTCGACATGCTCAGGTCGATGATGTGCGACGAGATGCAGGGCTTTCTGCTCGGCAAGCCCGTCAGCGCCGACGATTTCGGCGAACTGCTCAGAGGCAGGATGCTGGCGGTGTGAGCGTGCCGGTTGTTGAACCGCTGAGCGGGTTGATCGCACAGGCGTTCAAACGGCTGAGCGTCGAGCGCGACATGCTCGCCACGCTCGATCGCGGCGCGTGCGCACGCCTCGCGACGAGCCGCGCCGTGCGCGCACAGCGCGATGCGCTCATGCCGCACGGCGACGTCCGCGGCCACCACGACGCCGTGCCGCACGCTCCCTCGATGCCGGGCGCCGTTTGACCATTTGACACGCGGCGAGCCCGCCTAGCCGGCCTTGCGTTCCCTGCGCTCGTCGCGCATGGACTCGTCCAGCGAGACCAGGAGCGGCGCCGCCTGCACGGCCTGCGCGGCTTCCCGCTTGGTGAGCTTGCCATCGACCGACGCGCCGCAGTCCATCCGCAGTTGCTGGTAGTAGATGTTGCCGGTCACGTGCGCATTGCCCTGCAACTCGACGAAGTGATCCGCGATCAGATCGCCGACGATCCTGCCGTTGACCACCACGTCGTAGCCGTGCACGTTGCCCTCGATCGAGCCACGCTCGCTCAGCACCAGCAGCGTCTGGGCGCCGGGCGCGCCGCTGACGTTGCCTTTCACGTGGCCATCCATGCGCAGGCCCTCGCTGAACTGCAGGTCGCCCGTGATCCGCACGTCGTGGGCGATCAGGGTGGCGAGCTTGGTCTGTTCGATGCCCGCGCTTTTTTTCTTGCTGAACATAACGGTTTCCTCGGAATAAGAATGTTCGTCGCGTGATGCTGTCCGGGCAACGGGGGCGGGTTTGCGCTGTGCGCCCCCACTCACCGCCGCGCCGTCTGTGTCTTGCTCTGCCCCCGCAGAAACTGCAACTCGACATTGAGCCGCGCGACGTCGGCGGCGGCGCTGTCGGCCGACTTCTGCACCGCCGCGCGAGCCGCCGACTCCTGCGCCAGCGCAAGCCGCGCGCGGGCCAGTTCGGTCTGCTGTTGCCCTTCGTCGACGGATGCGGGCGCGCACCGGGCCGGCGGCATGCCGGCGCGCCGTGCGTCCCAGCCGGCCAGCGCCGCCGCGCCGAGCGCCGCGCTGAACGCACACGCCCCGGCCCACATGGCCACGCGCCGAGCCAGCGATCGCGCCGGCCGCAGCGTGTAGGTGCGCCCGCTCAGTGCGAGCGCGACGCGGTCAACCCGTCGGCCGTCCCAGCGCTCAGCCATGAGGCGCCGGCGCGAATAGCGCGAGGTAGTCGACCGGATTGACCGGCGCGCCGTTGACCAGCACTTCGAAATGCAGATGCGGGCCCGTCGAGCGTCCGGTCGAGCCGACGTCGGCAATGTGCTGACGCGGTAGCACCAGGTCGCCGACATGCGCGACGATTCGCGACGCGTGCCCGTAACGCGTCATGAGTCCGTTGCCATGATCGATTTCGACCGCGTTGCCATAGCCCGCTTTCTCGCCGGCGAACACCACGCGGCCGCCCGCCGCCGCCATGATCGGCGTGCCGGTTTTAGCGACCAGATCGATGCCCGGATGAAAACTCAAACGATGCGTGAACGGATCGCTGCGGTTGCCGAACGGCGAACCGAAGCGCGCGCCGTCGGCCGGCATGCGCCCCGGGAAAGCGGCGTAGGCGAGTTCGTGATCGGCGGTTTGCTGTTCGAGCGCCGACAGCGTCGCGGCGATGCAATCGAGCTGCCGGCGCGTGCGTTCGGCGTCGGCAGATCCGTGTGCAGACGGCACGATTTCGCTGCAGGGCCGCGGCGACAGCGCGGGGCCGCCCTCGCCGTCGGTGGCGGACAACTCCGCGTCGGACGCCGGCGCCAACGGAACGGGCGAAGCCAATGCGCGCGGCGCGGGCCGCGGCGTATTCAGACGTGCTTCGAAATCGCGCAAGGCGCCGACCTGCGTGGTCAGCCGCGCCATACGCGGCTCCATCTGCGCAACCGACGCGCTGAGCTTGCCGAGTTGATCGATCGCGTAATCGTGTTCGACGCGGCTTGCAGCCTGAGCACCGGACGCCTCATGCGCATCCCAGTGCATGCCAATCGCGACGCCCGCGGCGAGCGCCAGCGACGCCGCGCCGCAAGCCGCCCCCACCGCGACCGACAACGCCGTGCGGCGCGTGACGAAGCGGACCGAGCCGCTGGAAAGCTGACTACCGGCACTGAATACGGAAGCCATCACGGGCTCCCCGCGCACGAAGCGCAAGCGGCACGAAACCGTGCAAGCGAGTCGCGGCGCATGCCGCGGGACATCGGTGCGTCACTCGCGCCCGGCAGACGGCGCATGAAGGCACGGGACAGGAAATTGGCAAACAGGAATGGCTGCATTCGGCATGGGCCGGACACAGGCCGGCGGCAATAAAGGACCAGAAGGGCGCCGATTATCGCCTGGCTACGCCAAGCTTTATCTCAAATACAGAGCGGTGATTAGAGATGCCAAACACCGCTTGCAAGCCGTGCCTGGATGTGTCGCGATGACCGTCCTTTCGCCCGTGCCGCGCGACGATCCGATCAGGTCAATCGTTCGGCATCCTGTTCAATTGCACAGGGTCCGTCCAGCGCTTCGAGCCGCGCGGCGAGCACATCGCTCGCGCGCGTCATCGGCATGCGCAGTTCGTTGCGGATCAGCCCTTGCGCGGCGAGCAGCGCCTTCACCGGCGCCGGATTCGGCTCGGCGAACGCCGCCTGGATCAGCGGCACGAGATCGTGAAAAATGCGTCGCCCTTCGTCGAGCCGGCCCGCCGTCAGCGCGCGATACAGCGCGACGAAGCGCTCCGGCCGCAGATGCGCGGACGCCGCGATCGCGCCGCTGCCGCCCAGACAAACGGTGTTGAAGATCGCGATGTCCTCGCCGGCGAGCACCTGCAGGCGGCCGTCGCGAATCAGCGCGAGCGTGGTATCGAGCGAACCGGCGCAATCCTTCACGGCCTGAATCCGCGGATGCGCGGCGAGCGTCAGCAACGTATCGAGTTCGAGCCGCACACCGGTCCGGTACGGAATGTCGTAGAGCACGACCGGCTTGTCGCTCGCATCGGCGAGTGCGGTGAAATGACCGACGATCCCCGCTTGCGACGGCCGGATGTAATACGGCGCGGCAATCAGTACGCCGGCGATCGGTAGCGTGTTGAGTTGCTGGATGCGCTCGCGCATGCTCGCCGTGTGATTACCCGATACGCCGACCACCACCGGCAACGCCCGCGCACCGTCCGCACCACGAGCCACGGCTTGCGCGGCGTCGAGAATCGTTGCCAGCACGGCGTCCTGCTCGGCGGCATCGAGCGCGGCGGGCTCGCCGGTCGTGCCGAGCGCGACCAGCCCGGCGACGCCCGCACCGGCATAGCGGCGCACCAGCGCGCGCAACGCGGCGTGATCGACGGCGCCGTCGGCGAACGGCGTAATGAGCGGAATCCAGATACCCGAAAAATCAGACATGTTTCTACCTCGATGACGCGACCGTATCGATTCCGTTCAGCGGTACGAGGGAAACATTCAGGACAGGCCGCAGGCGGGCGGTGACCGGCTATTCCGTCGCACATCTGACGACGGAACAGCGTGCTCCGGTCAGATGAGCGGCTGTTTTTTGGCTTTGGCGCCAACATTCGGGCGGTTCGCGCTGCTGCGAACGCGCAACTCGTCCGCGCGCATCCCCGCCGCGCTAGTGAAAGCGTCGTGTGCGAGGGTCGACAGGCGGAGTCGGAACGTGGGGCCGGATTGCATGAACCGCAGTGTAACCGGCTGCGGCGCCGTCTGGCAAAGCCATCTCGAAAAGCGCTTGACTTCTCCTGCAGGCCAACTAATATACGCACCGCGTACATCCGCCACCACTCCCTTCCCCGACAGGTGCCTCCATGAGCGTCCCGCAACAAGCCTTCCTACGCGACGCGATGCGCCGCCTGAACATGACGCGCGACACGTTCGCAAGCCGCATCGGTGTTTCGCGCCGGGCGCTCGACACGTGGCTTCTGCCGGACGACTCGCAGGAATCGCGGGCCATGCCGGAGATCGTCGAGCGCTTCGTGTCGGAGATCGTGGTGCACGGCGACCCCGGCGAAAAATATACGCAGAGCGTAGATTCACAATCGCTTGCCAGCCAGATGCTGTTCGAAGGCCGGCCCCAACTGTTGTCGGTCGATCAGTTCTCGCGCGACTCGGTGGAGGCGCTGTTCCGGGTGGCCGACATCATGCAGCCCATCGCGCGACGCCGGAAAATCTCCCGCGTGCTCGAAGGCGCGGTGCTCGGCAATCTGTTCTTCGAAGCCAGCACGCGCACCCGCGTGAGCTTCGGCGCGGCCTTCTGCCGGCTGGGCGGCTCGGTGTGCGATACCACCGGCTTCACGTTTTCGTCGATGGCCAAGGGCGAGTCGATCTACGACACGAGCCGCGTGATGAGCGGCTACGTCGACGCCTTGGTGATCCGCCATCCGGAGCAAGGCTCGGTGGCCGAATTCGCGCGCGCGACCAACGTGCCGGTGATCAACGGCGGCGACGGCCCCGGCGAGCATCCGAGCCAGGCGCTGCTCGATCTCTACACGATCCAGCGGGAGTTTTCGCGTCTGGGGAAAATCGTCGACGGCGCGCATATCGCGCTGGTCGGCGACCTGAAGTACGGGCGCACCGTGCATTCGCTGGTGAAACTGCTGGCGCTGTACCGCGGCATCAAATTCACGCTGATTTCGCCGCCGATGCTCGAAATGCCCGGCTACATCATCGAGCAGATTTCGCGCAACGGCCACGTGATCGAGCAGACTCACGACCTCGCCAACGGCTTGCGCGGCGCCGACGTGGTGTACGCGACGCGCATCCAGAAAGAGCGCTTCACCGACGAATCGTTCGAAGGCTACACGCCCGATTTCCAGATCAATCAGGCGCTGGTAGACAGCGTATGCGGCGCCGACACGCTGATCATGCACCCGCTGCCGCGCGACAGCCGGCCCGGCGCGAACGACCTGAGCGTGGATCTGAACCACGACGCGCGGCTGGCGATTTTCCGGCAGACCGACAACGGCATTCCGGTGCGGATGGCGATTTTCGCGGTGCTGCTGGGCGTCGAAAAGCTGGTTCAGCATTCGATGCGCGACGCCGCGTGGCGCCCGCCCGCGTATCTCGGCCCGGATGACGCGGTGTTTCACGGCATCGACTGAAGGCCACGGCGCGGTACTCGAATTCGCGCGTTCAGCTCGCGGCGCTGGTGAGGTTGCCTGCCGCGGTGCCAGCCATGCGCGCGTGCCTGAACGCGCTGGCGAAGAACAGCACCTGATACTGCACCGCGTTTGACCAGTACGCCCAGGTGTGGCCGCCGGGCCGCTCGGCGTAGTCATGCGGCACGCCGAGTTCGACGAGCCGCTCGTGCAGCATGCGATTCGACTGCACCAGCGAATCGTTCACGCCGCAGTCGATCGTCAGCGCGATATGCGCGTCGTCGAAACTGCGCGCATTCTCGACGATCGCCTCGCTGTTCCAGAAGCCCGCATCGCGGGCCGGGTCGCCGAATACCTGCTCGATGCCGGGTTCGTCCTCGGAGCCGCGCGGGTCCACCGCGCCGCTGATGCTGCCTGCGGCGCCGAATTCATCCGGCCGGCCCAGCGCGATATGCAGCGCGCCGAATCCGCCCATGCTCAGGCCGGTAATCGCGCGCGCCTCTTTCGTCGCAATGGTGCGGAAGTGCGCGTCGACGTAAGCCACCACTTCCGTGCCCACGTAGGTCTCGTAACGGCTGCGCGGATTGACCGGACTGTCGATGTACCAGCTTTCATGACCGCCGTCTGGCATCACTAGAATCACGTGATAGCGGTCGGCCAGCTTGCCGATGGGCGAATTCGTAGCCCAGTCGGTGTAGTCGCCGCCGGAACCGTGCAACAGGTAGACGACGGGAAAGCGATTGGCCGTATTGCCTTGCGCATATTGATCGGGCAGCACCACCGTCGCCTCGAACGACTCGTGCATCGCCGCGCTGGGAATGGTGACGACCCGCGACTCATAAGCCCATGCGGGCGCCGTGACGAGCAGCGTCAGAATGAGCCAGAACGCACGAACTGGATTCACGGTGTCGCTCTCCCTGTCTAGGTGTCCGAAGAACACTACCCGGCATGCGGCGGCCTGCTTGCGTCGACGACTCTAGCAATAGCGACTTACAACCAAATTTCAGCGCAACCTACGATCCCTTCAGAGTGAAGCCCGCACACGCTCACGCGCAGGGAGGAGCGAACGTTCGCCCCTGCCTGCCCGGCCTATTCGACATGCGCGGCGAAGCCGACCCGATCCGGCGCCAGATCGTCGCGCAGCGTCAGTTCAGGAATCGCATACGCGCCGCCGTTCTGCTGCCGGAACGGTATCGGCTGGGTGGTCCAGAGATCGTCGAGTCTTTGGCCCAATGCTTCGCGAACCTCGGCATAGTTCGCCTCGTCGATTCTGCTCGTGCGATAAACCACGAACGGCGGCAACACGTCGAAACCGGGGTAATACAGGACGCCGTGCTGAATCGGGAATAGCACGTCGTCCATCGGACCATTGATGCCGCGCGCACTGTAGTGCGACTCCCAGCCGCCCGTCGTGACCACCAGCATGGCGCGCTTGCCGGCGAACCTGCCCTCGCCATAACGCTCGCCCCAGCGCGCGTCGGAGTGCTCGCCGACGCCGTACGCAAGGCCGTATGCATAGACGCGCTCCACCCAGCCCTTGAGGATGGCCGGCATCGAGAACCACCAGAGTGGAAATTGCAGGATCACCGCGTCCGCCCACATCAGCTTCTCCTGCTCGCGGACGATGTCCTCGCTCTGCAGGCCATTCTCGAACGCATGCTTCGACTCGCGGGACGGATAGAAGCGCTCGCTGGCTTGCCGCTCGATGCTGTCGTGCGCATCGAGCGAGGCTTTCCACTGCATCGCGTACAGGTCGGAAACCTGCACGACGTGGCCCGCGTCTTCGAGCCGCTTGACTGCAAAATCCTTGAGCGACCCGTTCAACGATTTCGGTTCAGGGTGCGCGTAAACAAGCAGAACTTTCATGACCGTGCTCTCTTTCGTGATTGAATGACATCACGATAGATTCCGCTCCGGTATATTGGAAATGAATTCCCAATATATCTGGTATTGCGATGGTTAATCTACGAACACTCGACCTCAACCTGCTCGTCACGCTCGATGTGCTTCTGTCGGAGCACAACGTGACGCGCGCGGCCGAACGCCTGAACTTCTCGCAGCCGTCAGTCAGCGTGCATCTGGCCAAACTGCGGGAGGTGTTCGGCGATCCGCTGCTGCTGCCCGGGCCGCGCGGCATGCGGCCCACCGCGCGCGCCGAGGCCTTGCGCGAACCGCTGCGCGAGGCGCTAGAAGCGCTCGAACGCGCGGTCGCCCCGGCGAGCCCGTTCGATCCGGCGGTGGCCACCCACACGTGGCGCGTCGCCGCGAGCGATTACGCGGAGTCGACGATCATCCTGCCCGCGCTGGCCGGCATGCGCGCGGCGGCGCCGGGCACGCGCCTCGCCGTCGTCGAAGCGGCGCCGCTGCGCATCGCGAAACAGGCCGAACGCGGCGAGATCGATCTGGCCTTTCACACGAGCGAAGGCTCGCCCGAAGGATTGCGCCGGCGTGTGCTATTTGCGGAGCGCTATGTGCTGGCGGGCCGCGCGGATCATCCGCGGCTCAAGCGCCGGCCGACGCTCGCGCAGTTCTGCAAGCTCGACCATGTGATCGTGTCGCCGGTGGGCGGCGGCTTTGTCGGCGTCACCGACGAAGTGCTCGCGAAAGCGGGACTCACCCGCAAAGTGGTGCTTTCGGTACCGCATTTCCTGTTCATGCTGTCGGTGCTGGCGAGCACCGACCTCGTCGGCATGCTGCCCGCGCGGCTCGCGCGCGACTGCGGCGCGCTGCGCATGGTCGAGCCGCCCGTCGACGTGCCGGGCTACGAGATGGCGATGCTCTGGCATGAGCGTTCGCATCGAGACCCGGCGCATCAATGGTTGCGGGAGCACGTCGCGGGGTCGGTGTGACGACGCTTAGCCTTTGGCGCTGCCGATCGCATTCAGCTGGGCGAGCACGTCACCGCTCAGATTCAGGCGCGCCGCCGCCAGGTTCTCGCGCAGATGCCCAGGCGAAGACGTACCAGGGATCAGCAGAATGTTAGGTGCCCGACGCAACAGCCACGCGAGCGCCACCTGCATCGGCGTCGCGCCGAGCGTCTGCGCGATGTCCGATAGCGCCGACGACTGGATCGGCGTAAATCCGCCAAGCGGAAAGAACGGCACGTAAGCGATGCCCTTGTCGGCGAGCTCGTCGATCAAGGCGTCGTCGTCGCGATGCACGAGGTTGTAGTGGTTCTGCACGCAGACCACCTCCGCAATGCGCCGCGCCTCGTCGATTTGCGCGGCGGTCACATTGCTCAACCCGATATGACGCACGAGCCCGCGCTGCTGAAGCTCGGCGAGCGCCGTCACCGGCTTTTCGATCGAGCCTTCGGAGGGCGCGTGCACGCTGCCCATGATGCGCATGTTGACGACTTCCAGCACGTCGAGGCCGAGGTTGCGCAGGTTGTCGTGCACGCCGCGCTCGATATCCGCGGGTTCGAACGCCGGCAACCACGCGCCGTCGTCGCCACGCGTCGCGCCTACTTTCGTGACGATCACGAGATCGTCCGGGTACGGATGCAGGGCTTCGCGAATCAGCTGGTTGGTAACGTGCGGCCCGTAAAAGTCGCTCGTATCGATGTGGTTCACACCCGAGGCCACCGCCTCGCGCAGCACCGCGAGCGCCGTGGCGCGATCTTTCGGCGGCCCGAACACGCCTGGGCCGGCAAGCTGCATCGCCCCGTACCCCATGCGCCGCACCGTGCGGCCGGCAAGCGAAAAGCTATCCGTGAAACTGACATTCGACATGACGCGCTCCTTGATGAGTGGATGAACGGCAGTATCGCCGGGATTGCGTTGTTAAATAAACAGGTCTAACGTGTACGGGTTGTTTAAAAATGTGAACAATCGCAATGGAATTGAACGACCTGGCCGCCTTCGTCTCCGTCGCCCGGGCGGGCGGCTTTCGCGACGCGGCGCGCAGCGCCGGCGTGTCGGCATCGAGTCTGAGCATCGCCGTGCGCCGCCTGGAGAGCAAACTCGAGCTGCGTCTCCTGAACCGCACCACGCGCAGCGTCGCGCCGACGGAGGCCGGGCTGCGCCTGATCGAAAAGCTGACGCCGCTGTTCGGCGAAATGGAAGCGGCGCTGGATGTCCTCAACGGCTTCAGGGACACGCCGACCGGCACGCTCAAACTGAACGTGCCGTCGAGCACGGCGCGCATCGTCCTGCCGAACGTCATCGCATCCTTCCTGAAGCAGTACCCGGATATCCGCGTCGAAGTCGTGGTCGAGGACGGCTTCGTCGACGTGCTGTCGATCGGCTGCGACGCCGGCATTCGCTATGACGAACGCCTCGAACAGGACATGATCGCGATCCCGATCGGACCACGCGTGCAGCGCTTCGCGACAGCCGCGGCCCCGGCCTATCTCGACGCACACGGACGCCCCGAGCATCCGCGCGAGTTGCTCTCGCATGCGTGCTTGCGCGGCCAATTTGCCGGCGGCGCCACACCGACCTGGTACTTCGAGCGCGACGGCGAAGTGCTGCAATTGAATCCGTCTGGACCCCTGATCGTGCGGCCAGGCGCAGCGATCGATCTTGCGGTCAGTTGCGCGGTGGCAGGCGTCGGCGTGATCCATCTGTTCGAAGACATGCTGCGTGCGCCACTCGACAGCGGCGCGCTGGAGCCCATTCTGGAGCCGTGGTGGCAGCGCTTTTCGGGGCCCTTTCTCTACTATCCCGGCGGCCGCCACATGCCGGCGCCGTTGCGCGCGTTCGTCGATTTCGTGAAGGCGGGCAATGCGGGTGGTCAGACGGATTGAGCCGCGCGCGCCCGGCATCTCAACGCGTGCGCTTGCACAGTTGCGCGACCATCGCCAGAAAGCGCTCCGCGCCGACCGGCTTGCGCACGCACACGTCCCAGTTCTTCCCGTCGGCTTCGAGCGGCGGGACCGCGGTATGAACGACGATGGGCACATTGGCGAATCCCGGCAGCGCCCGCAGACGCCGGCACAATTCTGCGCCGTCCATGACCGGCATCGTCCAGTCGGTGATAACCAGGTCGGGAACGTGCGCTGCCGAGCGCGCCATCGCCTCGGCGCCGTTGCTCGCGCAACCCACCTCATAACCTTCACGTTCGAGAATCAGGCGCCACGCCGCGAGGATTTCCGGCTCGTCGTCCACCAACAGGATTGAATGCATCAGGATCGCCGGGTTGATTGTCTTGCTCGTCTGCGGATGGCGCCGCAACAAATGTTCCGCTCATGGAGAATGCGGTGATAATGAACCGGATGACTGGCTTGAACGGCGCGTGGCAAGTCCAGGTGAGCACAGCGCCTGCTGGTCGGGTCTCTCAATCACTCCAGCGGACAGCTTGTTTCTCCAAAGTGCGGCGATGTGCCCGCAACCGATATGTCCGCAGTGATTTGAGCCTTTGCGCATTGTAGAAACTTCACCCCTGCGTTCCAGTCATGACCGACACCCGCGTGAGCCCGCTGCGCAATTTCGCCGACTTCGTCCGCTCGGAGCGACTCCGGCTCACCGAGCAATGGATGAACGCCGTGGCGAGCGACCTCGATCTCGTTGAAGCCGACAAGCTCACGTACCAGCAACTCGCCGATCATCTGCCGGAGATTCTGGAAGGACTCTGCGCGGCGCTCGATAGCGAAGATCTGGAGCGCGTCGAAACATCGATCGAACGCAACGCGAAAAAGCACGGCAACGTGCGGTGGCGCCAGGGCTACCGGATCGAGGAGCTCGTACGCGAACTCGACCTCTTCCATCAGGTGCTCGACGAGGCGCTCGAAGCGTTCGCGCAACAGGACAGCACGTTCACGCGCCGTCATGAAAACCGCGCGCGGCGGCTGATCACCGAAGCGTTCAGCATGGTGTCGTACACGTCGATCAAGGAAGTAGTCAGCGAGCGTGACCGCAAGATCGACGAATACACCGGCCAACTCGAACGCGCGAACCATGAGTTGATACTGAAACAGCGGCTGGTGGGCGAGCTGCACGAATCGCGGATGCAGATCACGCGCAGCGTGGTGCACGACCTGCGTAATTTCCTCAATGCGTTTTCCATCGCACTGCAACTGATCGCGCGAGCGCCATCGAAGGCCGATACCGCGTTGGCGCTCGCGAACCGGCAGGCCGACGACATGAAGCTGCTGGTCGATCAGATGGTCGAGTATGCGGTCATGCTCGGCGACGGCGCGCCGCTCGTACTCGAACAGGTCGAGCCGCGCGAGCTTTACGACGAACTGGTCACGTCCACGCGTCCGTTGATCGAGGCCAAAGGGCTGACCTTGCGCGCATCGTGCGACCCGGCGTTGCACACGGTCACGTCCAATCGTCTCAAGCTGAAACAGATCGCGGTCAATCTGCTGTCCAACGCGACCAAGTACACCAAGTCGGGGCAAGTCGAACTGCAGTTCGCCATGGCCGGCACAGAGCACTGGACGATTCGTGTGTCCGATACCGGTGTGGGCATCGCGGCTTCGGACGCGGAGCGCGTGTTCGACGAATTCGAGCGCGCCGCGGGCGAGGATATTCCAGGCACGGGCCTGGGTCTCTCGATCGTCAAGGAGTTGTGCCGCATGTTGAATGGGCAGATCGATTTCGTGTCCCGCGAGGGCGTGGGGACGGCGTTCGATATCCGCTTTCCGGTGGTGCTCGAACAAACGCAATGAGGTCTAAGCGGTGGCGGCATCGCACCGCACACGTTCCGTTAAACTGCTCGAACTCAAAGCGCAGCAAGCCTGCGCTACGTCGAAACAGCCCACGACTACGCGCGAATGATCCACATCCACACCGCCCGCTTCCCGGAACAGCTCGACGCCGTCCGGGCCATCTTTCGTGAATACGCCGAGAGTCTGGGCATCGATCTCTGCTTCCAGGATTTCGATTCCGAACTGGCCGACCTGCCCGGCAAATTCGCTGCGCCCCGCGGCCGCGTGCTGCTCGCTTATCAGGAAGCGGATATCGTCGGCTGCGTCGCGGTGCGCCCGCTCGATGACACGACCTGCGAGATGAAGCGTCTGTATGTCCGTGCGTCGGGTCGCGGTTTGCAGGCCGGTAAGCAATTGGCGATACGCATTTGCGCGGTGGCAAGAGAGTCGGGCTATCGCCGCATCCGCCTCGACACGCTGCCGAGCATGCACGCGGCGCTGCGGCTTTATGCATCGCTGGGTTTTGAACCCATCCCTGCTTACGTGTTCAATCCGATCCCCGGCGCGATATTTCTGGAGTGCGATCTGACTCGCCATCCCCAGGAAGATCAGCCGGTTTAGTCGTGCCGCGCCGTGCGGCGGGCACACGGTGCTTCATTGCGGCACCGGTTCGCTACGGCCTGCCAGCAGACAGGCACTCATCGCGCCGCCGTGCTCGCTCAACCCGCGCACGACGATCTCTGACGATTTGCCGTCGCGCCGCGCCAGTTCGGCCAGGTCGAGCAACGCGGCGTATCGCGCGGAACAGTCTTGCGATGCCTCGGCCGCATCGTTCGCGTGAAGGCCGTAAGTGTCTGCGATGAACTCACTCGCAACCGCCGTCAGACCTAGCGCGACAATAAGCGCCGCGAGCAGGCCTTTGAAAGCAGCGCTCGTCGATATCGCTTCGACATGCGCGCGGTGCGCCACAGCCCGTCCTTGTTCATCGATCGCGTCACAATGGACTCGCATCGCCGCGCTCCTCACGCCCAGTGTGCCGGCACCCAGACTCGCCCGACCCAATGGCCCGGCACCCACACCGCCGGGCGCGGCGCCGGCGCGACGTACACGACGCGCGGCGCCACATACAGGGCCGGCGGCGGGGGCGGCGGTGCGTACACCACTGGCGGCGGAACATAAGCCACCGGCGGCGCCACCACGACCGGCTTGGGCGCAACGTAGACGACCGGCGGCGGAGGCGGCGGTACGTACACCACCGGCTTCGGCGCCACGACAACCGTCGTACCGCCGGTCGCGACGACGCCGCTCGTGACCACCGTCCCGCTCGTCGTCACCGTGTTGCTGTGCGTGCCGGTCACGCTCGTCGAGGTTGTCACGACGCCCGGCGCGACACGCGTCGCCGTGCCGGCGTGATAGACGCTCCCGCCGTCCGAGCCCGTCACCGTGCCCGAGCGCGAGCAGGTCGAGCCGGCGCAATTGGTCGACGCGGAATGATCGACCGTGTTGCCGTTCGAACCGGTGATCGATCCCGACGACGAATATTGGCCCGGCGCGGTCTTCGTCACGTCGCCGGAGGTGGTGGCCGTTTTGCCGTCCGGACCCGTCAGCGTGCCGGTGTGCGAACAGCTCCCGCCGGCGCAACCGGTGTCGCCGGCATGCTGGACGGAGTTGCCGTCACGCCCGGTCGCCGTGCCCGAATTCGAGAACTGGCCCGGCGCGTTACGCGTCACGGTGCCGGTGTTGCTGGCAAAGCCGCCATAAGGGCCCGCGACGCCGCCCGCGTGCGAACAGCTGCCGCCGCCGCACGAACCGTAACGCGCGCCGTTGTAGGTGCCGCGCGATGTGTACGCCGTGCCGTGCTGCGACCACGCAAACGCCGACGCGCTGCCGAGTGCGAGGATGGCGGCGGTGGCGCCGAGCACGAGCTTGCGCAACGCACCGCGCGCGGATGAAGAGGCTACCGATGACGCAACACACGCGGCGCTGACCGGGACGACGAACGAACGATTTTTCACGGTATGTCCTTGCTGGGTTCGGGCCACTTGTGTCACTGCGGTGTGGCGACAGACGGACTATAGAAGGACCCACCAGGTAAATCAGCAACGCAGATATGTCACCTTGTTTCACCGCGAGGGAAGCCCGTTGGGCGAGGGTTTGCGGGCGTTTTGCGGGCGTCGTGACATATCTCGACATAGATTGTTGCGGGCGGGCGCGACGCCCGGAACGTGGCGTGCGCCCTCGTCGCGCACGCATCTGAATATCGGCGCGAAATGCGAACTCAGAACGGTCCGCGACTCGCCAGGTGCGCGTACTCGTCCTTCAGCGTGTCGATGCGCCGACGATATGCCGCGAGCAGACACGCGTGATCACGGCCACATGCCTGCCTCGACTTCAGCCATGCCTGTTGTTCGTCCTGCATGTTGCCGCGCGTGCCCATCGCGACGAGTCCGGTCAGCATCTGATAGCGAACCGACATCTCGACATCCAGCTCGCTCAGTTGCCGGGAAGCACAAATCGTCTTCTCGTCGGGCAAACGCGCCCGATTGCAGTCGAAGCTCGCGGCGCAAACGGAACCGGCAGCGAACGCGGCCATCATGATCAGCGCACATTGCAGACGTCGTTTGATGCGGCGGTTATGGTTTCTCGTCATCGTCGTTCGGGAGTGGATGCGATGGAATGAATCTGCCAGCATGGACGCTCGCGTGTCAATCCGCGTGATGCGTGCATAAAGCAGCACATTTTGATTGACAAGCCCTGCGGCAAAACGGCACACTCGATTCCATGCTGACGCACCTCTTCATCGCCATTGCGATTAATCACCCGATGCGAGCCATCACTGGCTGGCCATTGGGAGCATGTGTGCGCTAGTAGTCTGAATCTGCAAACAAGACCCCCAAGGCCCCGCCGGTAACGGAAGGGGCCTTTTGTTTTGTGGGCGCCTCCGTCAGCCGGCACGATGAAGGAGAACAAAGATGGATCAGGCAAGCCCGCAGTGCATGGACGATGACTCGAGTCTGGTGTCGTATCGGCATCGGCCCGACGAGTGTCTGCCGAAAGTCGTAGTGCATTTTTCCGTGTTGCCCGGCGCGACGCTGACCTGGCGCGTCGACGCCAACAGCACGCTCACGGTGCAAGGCGCGCGTGTCTGGCTCACGCGTGTCAGTTCACCTTACGATCACTGGCTCGCGCCCGGCGAAGAACTCCGCCTGCAACGCGGCGAGCGTGTGTGGCTCAGCACGGACGGCGACGCTGCCGCACGCGTGTCGTTGAGCAGCTTGCTGCCCGCCAGACGCGGGGTGATCGGGCGCTGCCTGGGAAGGCTCGCGTGGTTGAGCATCGGCACGCCTACACCGCGTTAGCGAAGCCATTCGATGCACAGCGTAGCGCTCGCGTGATGGCTGAAACGTGCATATGCGTCAGAAGAAATGCGGTGGCACCCCTGCTGTCAGGGGGTGTGCGTTTCGACGGTATGGGTAGTCTCATCGCGCCGTGTGCATCACACTCACTGCCCCACCGGCGTGATCTGCACCGCCGCGGCCGACACGAATACCGCGTGAATCGTGTCGCCCGCCTTCACGTCTTTCAGATCGACGCCGGGACCGGCTTCGAGCGTCTGCGTCCGATATGCGCCACGCAAGGTGACGAGCCGCTTCTTCCGGTCGATCTTCTCCACGGTGGCGACCACTTCGGTCTGACGCGCCGATTCGAAACCGCCGGAGGCCGGCGTGTACGTCTGCTTGTCGACGCGCTTGCGAATGCCCTTCTCCGCACCGACGACCTTCTCGGCCTTCACGAGCAACGCGTTTTTATAGAGCACGTCTACCCGATCGCCCACCTTCAGTTGATCGAACGTGCTGACCTGTTGGCCTACCAGCACGGGCACTTCATTGCCGCCAGGCCCCTTCAGCGTGAGCGAGCGGCTGCCCGCATCGATGCCGACGATTTCCGCCTTCATGTGCACCGGCTCCACTGCGCCGATCACGCCTTGCGCAGCGCTCGCCATGTCGTCTTGCGCCCACGCCGGTCGCGCCGCGGCGAACGCCGCGACCATCAATGCTGCGCCAATCGTCATTGCCTTCATCTGCGCGCTCCTTGTGACAGTGTTCGGTCCGGCTCGGCGGTAGTCCGAATTAGAGGACATACGCGTTCGACGCCAGTCATAACCACCTCTTCAGGACAACCGCTTTCAAACGATTCTACTTTTTTGGTAGCACGCAGCGAGCCCGCACACATCCGCTGCGTATGAACACACGATACGGCGCATGAAGCACAAAACAAAACAGCCCCATCGCACAAGCGATGGGGCTGTTCATGATGCCTTGCAAAGCAGGGACGCGTGCGAAACGCGACACGCCCCACTTCAAACCATTACACGCGCTCGATAGCGATCGCGATGCCCTGGCCGACGCCGATACACATCGTGCACAGCGCAAAGCGGCCTTGCGTGCGATGCAGCTGATACATCGCGGTCGTCACCAGACGCGCGCCGCTCATGCCGAGCGGGTGGCCGAGCGCGATCGCGCCGCCGTTCGGGTTCACGCGCGCGTCGTCGTCGGCAACACCGAGTGCGCGCAAGACCGCGATACCTTGCGAAGCAAATGCCTCGTTCAGCTCGATCACGTCGAACTGATCGATGGTCATGTTCAGACGCGCCAGCAGCTTTTGCGTGGCGGGCGCCGGGCCGATGCCCATCACGCGCGGCGCGACACCGGCCGTGGCGATACCGAGCACGCGAGCACGCGGCGTGAGGCCGAAGCGCTTCGCCGTTTCTTCGTTGGCGAGCAGCAGAGCCGCCGCGCCGTCGTTCACGCCCGACGCGTTGCCGGCCGTGACCGTGCCGTCCGGACGCACCACGCCCTTGAGCTTGGCAAGCGTTTCGAGGCTGGTCTCACGCGGGTGTTCGTCTTGCGACACCGTGACCGGATCGCCCTTCTTCTGCGCGATCGTCACGCCGACGATTTCCTGCGCGAGCGTGCCGTCGCGTTGCGCACGAGCCGCCTTCTGCTGGCTGCGCAGCGCGAATGCGTCCTGATCGGCGCGGTTGATGTTGTAGTCGGTCGCGACGTTTTCGGCGGTCTCCGGCATCGAGTCGACGCCGTACAGCTTCTTCATCAGCGGGTTGACGAAGCGCCAGCCGATCGTCGTGTCGTAGATCTCGGCCTGGCGCGCAAACGCGCTGCTTGCCTTGGGCATCACGAACGGTGCGCGGCTCATGCTTTCGACGCCGCCCGCCACCATCAGCGCGGCCTCGCCCGACTTGATCGCGCGCGCGGCAATGCCGACCGCGTCCATGCCCGAGCCGCACAGACGGTTCACCGTCGAGCCCGGCACGCCTTGCGGCAGGCCCGCGAGCAGCAGCGACATGCGCGCGACATTGCGGTTGTCGTCACCGGCCTGGTTCGCGCAGCCGTAGATCACGTCGTCGATCGCGTCCCAGTCGACGCTCTTGTTGCGCTCCATCAGTGCCTTGAGCGGCACCGCGCCCAGATCGTCGGCGCGCACCGACGACAACGAACCTGCATAGCGGCCAATGGGGGTGCGAATCGCGTCGCACAGGAATGCTTCGGTCATGTGATGTCTCCAGTTGATGTGCTGCGCGCGCGGCGCCGTGGCCGGCCGCTCTGGCGCTGGCGCCAATGTGGACGGGATGCGCTGAGGCATCGGCCCGGCGAGCGCAACGGGAAGCGGTGACACGGCAGCCGTCACGTCGAGGCAGCTTAGCGCAGGATGGTGAACGACGGTTTCGAAATCGCCATTTGTTCTTTATACGAACACACGGTCATATATCGAACAACGAGACTCGATGATAGGCGCGGGCGCGAAACCATGTCAAGCGCGGCCAGGCCCGCACCAGGGAATACGTGCAGGCCGAAGAATGAGGGCGCAGTGGCCGTCATGCGTCGGATGAATTGTGGTGAACTGCAAGGCCGCTTAAGGGAGCGGCCTTGCCGGAGTACAACCCGTGGCTGTTGGCCTGGAGTTAAAGCTGAAGCCGCAGACAAGCTCTGTGCACCCGCTGTGGTGAGCGGGCCGTCGGGAGCGTAACTGCTGGCGAGCCCGGAGCTCAAGCTAAAAACGAAAGCCGTGGCCGCGCTGAAACTGAAGCTGAAACGAAGCCGAAGTCAAAGCCCAGGCCCAGGCCCCTCATCGAACCTCGATCCCCTCATCCGCGATATACCCGCGAATCACGTCCGCGAAGCTGCGATCGCCGCTCAGTCCGAGCCCTTCGGCGCGCGACGTGTCCCACTGCCCCGGCCAGCTGCCGACGATCTTCTCCACACGCGCATCCGGCTCACGCACGATCCGCTGCGCGACCGCGTCGCCGGCGACCTCGCGCAGCGCGGCGATCATCTCGTCGACGCTCACCGAAATCCCGGGCAGATTCAGCACGCGCTGGTTGCCGAGCGCGGCCGCATCGATTTCGAGCCCGGCGATCAGGCTCTCGATCGCCTTGCGCGGCGACAGCAGCCACAGGCGCGTCGAACCCGCGACCGGGCACGTCGCCGATTCGCCGTTCAGCGGCTCGCGGATGATGCCGCTCGCGAACGACGACGCCGCCGCATTCGGCCGCCCCGGCCGCACGCTGATGGTGGGCAGCCGCAACACGCGGCCGTCGACGAAGCCACGCCGCGCGTAATCGTTGAGCAACAGTTCCGCGATCGCCTTCTGCGCGCCATACGACGACTGCGGATTCAAGGCGGTGTCGTTCTGCACGATCTCGGGCAGGTCGCCGCCATAGACCGCGACCGAACTCGTGAACACCACGCGTGGCCGATGCCCGCGCTGCCGGCAAACTTCCAGCAGCAAGCGGGACGCATCCAGATTGATGCGCATGCCGAGATCGAAATCCGCTTCGGCCTGGCCGCTCACGATCGCGGCCAGATGGAAGATCGCCGAAGTTTTGTCGTCGATCACGCGTTCCAGCACGCTGCGCTCCGCGATGTCGCCCACTTCCGTGCGCACGCGGCTGTCGCCGAAATCGCCCGCACGCACCACGTCGAGCAGCACCAGCTCGGTAATCGCTTGCGGCGCGCCTTGCTGGTCTTTCAGGGAACCGCGCGCGAGCAGTTCACGCGCGAGACGCTGGCCGAGAAAACCCGCGCCGCCGGTAATCAGTACTTTCATGATTGGTCGTCTTTCGTTTGATGAGGGTTAGCGGGCGGCGGGCAGATAGGGCTTCAACCAGCCGAGGCCGGCGGAAGTGCCCGCGCGCGGCCGGTATTCGCAACCGATGTAGCCGTCGTAGCCGAGCGAATCGATCAGTTCAAGCAGATACGGGTAGTTCAGTTCGCCGATGTCGGGCTCGTGCCGCTCCGGCACGCCCGCGATCTGGATGTGACCGATGCCCGCCATATCGCGTTTGAGTTTCACCGCGAGATCGCCTTCGACGATCTGGCAGTGATAGCAGTCGAACTGCACCTTCAGATTCGGCGCGCCGACTTCCGCGCAAATCGCCTGGGCGTCGTCCTGACGGTTCAGGAAAAAGCCCGGCATGTCGCGCGTGTTGATCGGCTCGATCACGACCATGATGTTCTCGGCTTGCGCGGTCTGTGCCGCATGCGCGAGATTCTTCAGATACACCTCGCGATGCTTCGCGCGCGGCTGATCCGCGCCGATCAGGCCGGCCATCACGTGCACCTTGCGGTTGCCGAGCACGCGCGCGTATTCGAGCGCGGTGTCGAAGCCGCGCCGGAACTCGTCCTCGCGGCCCGGCAGCGAGGCGATGCCGCGCTCGCCGCCCGCCCAGTCGCCGGGCGGCGCATTGAAGAGCGCCTGCGTGAGACCGTGCGCGTCGAGCCGCGCCTTCAGTTCGCCGGCGCGGAAATCATACGGAAACAGATACTCGACCGCTTCGAAGCCGTCTTTCGCGGCGGCGGCGAAGCGGTCGAGAAAAGCGTGCTCGTTGTACATCATCGTCAGGTTGGCGGCGAAACGAGGCATGGCGGCAACTCCTTGAAAACGGTGTAAGCAAACGCGCGGCGCAAGCAATGAACGGGCGCGCCGCGCGCCAATGTCGATTTAGCGATTGACCAGCTTCGCCGGCGTGAGCCACGTGGCCACCGCGCCGATCACCAGCATGCCGGCCAGCACATACATGCCGGTCTGCGTGCTGTGCGTGAGGTCTTTCAGATAGCCGATCATGTACGGACTCGCGAAGCCCGCGAGATTGCCGATCGAATTGATGATCGCAATGCCGGCAGCCGCACTGGCGCCCGACATGAACGCGGTCGGCAATGACCAGAAGAGCGGCGCGCAGGTCAGCACACCGGCGGCGGCCAACGACAGGAACGCGATCGACACCACCGTGTTGTCCGCGAACGAAGCGGCCACCGTGAAGCCGACCGCGCCGAACAGCGCCGGCACGATCAGATGCCAGCGGCGCTCGCGGCGTTTGTCGGCGCTATGGCCCATCACGTTCATCACGACGATCGCGCAGAGAAACGGGATCGCGCTCAGCAGACCAATGTTCAACGCGCCGCTCACGCCGGTCGATTTGACGAGCGTCGGCATCCAGAACGTCAGGCCGTATTGCCCGGTGACGAACGCGAAGTAGATGAGAGACATCCACCACGTGCGCGGATCGCGAAACACCGCGCCGAGCGAGTGCTTCTGGTTTGTCTCCTGCGGCTGCGCGGCGGCGATTTCATCGGTGAGCAGGCGCTTTTCGCGCTCGCTCAGCCATTTCGCGCTGGCGATGCCGTTGTCGAGATAGAGGATCGTCGCGATACCGATGGCGACCGCGGGAATCGCTTCGATCAGGAACATCCACTGCCAGCCCGCGAAACCCGAGCTGTTATGGAACGCCTGCATGATCCAGCCGGACAGCGGGTTGCCGAAAATCCCCGACACCGGAATCGCCGACATGAACACCGCGATGATCTTCGCGCGTCGATGCGACGGAAACCAGTAGGTCAGGTACAGGATCACGCCCGGATAGAAACCGGCCTCGGCGAGACCGAGCAGAAAGCGCAGCAGATAGAACTGCATCGGCGTCTTCACGAACACGAACAGTGCGGACAGCAAGCCCCACGTAATCATGATCCGCGCAATCCAGATCTTCGCGCCGATCCTGTGCATCAGGATGTTGCTCGGCAACTCGAACAGGAAGTATCCGATGAAAAACACACCGGCGCCGAGGCCGAACACCGTTTCGCTGAACGCGAGATCCTGCGACATCTGCAGCTTTGCGAAGCCGACGTTCACGCGGTCCAGATAAGCGACTACGTAGCACAGCATCAGAAACGGCACGATGCGCCAGAACACCTTTTTGTAGGTGCGTTCAACTTCGGCAGCGCCGGGCTGTGCCGCGCCGGCGGCAACGGGACGGCTTGCTGCGGTCTGATACGAACTCATGCATTGTCTCCTTCCATGAATAGCCTCATGCGCCGCTTCAGGCGGCAGGGCCTTGTTGTGCCAGCTTCTTTACCAACGTGCGCCGAACACGGCGCGCAGTTCTTCGAGTGCGGCTTCGTCGAGCGGAGCGGGCCGTGGATTCGTCATCAGCCACAGGCGCGCGGTCTCTTCGAGTTCTTCGAGCGCATAAGATGCCTGCGCGACGGAACGCTCCCACACCACCGGCCCGAGCCGCTCCAGCAGCACCGCGCGAACCGTATCGGCAAGCGCGGCGATCTGCGCGGCCACTTGCGGATCGCCCGGACGCTGGTAGCGAATCAGCGGGACGTGACCCACTTTCATCACGTAGTACGGTGTAAGCGGCGGCAGCACGTCCGCCTCGCTCCACACGCCCGCGAGCGTCAGCGCGACCAGGTGTGTCGAATGCGTATGGACGACGCCGCGCGCCGCGCTGTTCGCCGCATAGATGCCGCGATGCAGCGCCAGCGTTTTCGACGGCTTGCCGCCCGACACCGCCTTGCCGTCGAAATCGACCTTGGCGATATCGGCGGGATCGAGCCGGCCGAGGCACGCGTCGGTCGGCGTGATCAGCCAGCCGTCGTCGAGCCGCGCGCTGATGTTGCCGGCGGTGCCCACCGTATAGCCGCGTTCATAGAGACTCGCGCCGCTCACGCAGATTTCCTCGCGCACGCGGGCTTCATTCGAAGTATGGAGTGCGGGTGTGCCGGTCATTGCGCGGCTCCGTCGAGATGACGCAGCGCCTTCTCGAAGAAATCGGTCGTGCCGAAGTTGCCTGATTTCAGCGCGAGCGCGAGCGGTTCGGCGCCGGTCGTCGCGGTAGCCGGCACGCCCGGATCGATCTGCGCGCCGATGCGCAGCGTGCGCACGTCGAGTGCCTGCACGACCGCGCCCGATGTTTCGCCGCCCGCCACCACGAACTTGCGCACGCCGCGTTCGAGCAAGCCGCGCGCGATCGACGCGAGCGTCGCTTCGACCAGATGCCCCGCTTCGTTGACGCCTAGCTCACGCTGCACGGCCTTGACTTCGTCGGGTGTGGCCGTTGCGTAGATCAGCATGGGCTCGCCACGTTCGAGATGCGTTTGCGCGAACGCCAGCGCCTGCTCGACGACGGCTTCGCCGCGCGCCGCCGCCAGCGGATCGATGCGAAACGCGGGCCGGTTCGCGCGCCATGCCGCCACTTGCGCGTTGGTCGCCTTCGACGCGCTGCCTGCCAGCACCGCCGACAGACCTTCGACACGCGGCAATTGCGCGGCGTCGTCCTGCTCAGCGAGCAAGCCCGCGCGCCGGAAGTTGGCCGGCAAACCCAGCGCGACGCCGGAGCCGCCGGTGATCAGCGTCAGGTCCGCGCAGGCTTCGCCGAGCACGTGGAGATCGGCGTCGGATACGGCGTCCGCAATCGCCATGCGCACGCCGTCCTCACGCAGCGCGTCGAACGCCGCGCGCACGCTCGCCACGCCTTTGGCCACGGCGTCGTAACGCACGAGGCCGACTTTCGATTGCGTCTGACGTTGCAGCACGCGCACGAGGTTCGCGTCGCGCATGGGCGTGAGCGGATGGTTTTCCATTCCCGACTCGTTGAGCAGCACGTCGCCGACGAACAGATGGCCGCGAAAGATCGTTCGGCCGTTCTCGGGAAACGCCGGGCAAGCGATCGTCAAAGCGCTCGCGTTGCCGCCATCGGCGCTCAGCGCATCGAGCAGCGCATCGGTCACCTGGCCGATGTTGCCCGCGTCGGTCGAATCGAACGTCGAGCAGTACTTGAAGAAGAATTGCCGGCAGCCTTGCGCGCGCAGCCAGTCGAGTGCGGCGAGCGATTGCGCGAGCGCATCGGCGGCGGGAATGGTGCGCGATTTCAGCGCGACCACCAGCGCGTCGGCCTCGATCGTTTCGCTCGATGCGGGCACGCCGATCGTCTGCACCGTGCGCATGCCGCCGCGCACCAGCATGTTGGCGAGATCGGTCGCGCCGGTGAAATCGTCGGCGATGCAGCCGAGCAGCGCGCGTTTCGTTGTAGCCGTCATGGATCGCTCTCCTGCTTACTTCGCCGCCGGCACGTCGATGCCGGGGAAAATCTTGATCACCGCGGAATCGTCTTCGCCACCGTGGCCGGCCGTGGACGCCATCATGAACATCTGATGCGCGGCCGCCGACAGCGGCAACGGGAATTTCGAGCGGCGCGCGGTATCGAGCACGAGGCCCAGGTCCTTGACGAAAATATCGACCGCCGACAACGGCGTGTAATCGCCCGCGAGAATGTGCGGCACGCGGTTCTCGAACATCCACGAATTGCCCGCGCTGTGCGTGATCACCTCATACAGCGCGTCGGGGTCGACGCCTTCGCGCAAGCCGAGCGCCATCGCCTCGGCGGCCACCGCGATATGCACGCCGGCCAGCAACTGGTTGATGATCTTCACTTTCGACCCCGCACCGTGCGCCGCACCGAGGCGGTACACCTTGCCGGCCATCGCGGCCAGGACGTCCTCGCACGCGGCATAGGCGGCGGCCGGGCCGGACGTCATCATCGTCATCTCGCCGGATGCGGCGCGCGCCGCGCCGCCTGAAACCGGCGCGTCGAGCATTTGCAACCCGGCGGCCTCGACCCGCTTGCCGAGTTCGATCGCGAAGTCCGGCGCAACCGTCGCACTCGCGATCACCACGCCGCCCGGCTTCATCGCGGCCACCGCGCCCTGCTCGCCGAACAGAACGGCGTCGGTCTGAGCCGCATTCACGACCAGCGTGACGACCACTTCGCACTGCGCACCAAGTTCGGAAGGCGTTGCGCAACCCACGCCGCCTTCAGCGACGAACGCCTGCAGCACCTCGCTGCGCAAATCGCAAGCGTGGACCCGAAAGCCCGCTCGCAACAACGACCGCGCGACACCCAGGCCCATTGCACCAAGACCGATGACACCGACATTTCTGGACATGCTTGACCTCTATGAATTCGTTCTGCGTTGTCGCGCCCGATGAGCGCATGCGTTGATCGGCGCCCTCGCTGCGCCATGGGCTGAAACCTCAGCAAATCCCCGCTTCCGCGAGACGCCGTGCGGCGTTGTACATATGCGTGCGCGCCGCGTTGCGCGCCGCCATCGGATCCCCCGCGCGAATCGCGTCCGCAATGGCCGCATGCTCTTCGCGCACCTGGCGCGAAAAGTCCTCGCGCAAGGCCTCGTTGCGGCGCGTGACGACAGTGCCCGCCTCCAGGTACTGATTCAGAAAGGTGAGTGTCTTGAGGAAATACGGATTGCCGGTGGCCGCCGCAATCGCACGATGGAACGCGACGTCTTGCGCGACGCCCTCCTCGCCTTCGGCCACCGCCTGATCGATGCGGGCAAGCGCGGCGTCGATCGCGGCCATGTCGGCATCGCTGCGGCGCATCGCGGCTTCCGACGCGACTTCCGCTTCGATCGCGCGACGCAGCGCCAGGATCTGCACGACCGAGCCGGGCTCGGCCGCTTCGGCGGAATCGATCCGCAGCGGCCGAACCGTGCCGTGCGCCGCGACGAACACGCCGCTGCCTTGGCGCGGCTCGACCACCCCTTCGTTCTTCAGCCGCGAAATCGCCTCGCGGATCACCGTGCGGCTCACACCGAATTGCTGCGCCAGCGCGGCCTCGGTCGGCAGCTTGCCGCCGCGCTCGAAAGTGCCCTTGTCGATCTGCTTCAGAAGCTGCTGGGCGACCGTGTCGCTCAACGCCCGCGCAGGAATCTTGTCGAACATCGATGCCTCGATTGATCATGTTATCGGGTCATCATACAAATTTTGAATGCGACCTGCATCCGCGCAAACCCTGGTATTTTCGGGCAAATCGGTGTCGAGTTGGCGAATCACAAAGGCTTAAGCTATCGTCACGCCTTTGCGCCACCGCGCGCCGCGTGAACCGGTGCGGCGTCGCGCGCACTTTTCTCGAACGCATTTCTCAAGGCCCATGAGCAAAGCCCTGCCGCCGTCTTCCGCCGTGCCCGCCAGCGCCGAACCGGCCCCGGACAAACCGGGCGACTCGTATGTGCAGTCGTTCGCGCGGGGCCTCGCGGTCATCCGCGCGTTCGACGCGACGCGCCCCGAACAGACGCTCACCGATGTCGCCGCCGCGACCGGCCTGACGCGCGCGGGCGCGCGCCGCATTCTGCTGACCCTGCAGACGCTCGGCTACGTGGAGTCCGAGGGCCGCCTGTTCCGCCTCACGCCGAAGATTCTCGACCTCGGCTTCGCGTACCTGACGTCGATGCCGTTCTGGAATCTCGCCGAGCCGGTGATGGAAAGCCTGTCGGCGCAAGTCCACGAAAGCTGCTCGGCGGCCGTGCTCGATCGCACCGAGATCGTCTACGTGCTACGCGTGCCGACGCACAAGATCATGACCATCAATCTGTCGATCGGCAGCCGGCTGCCTGCGTATTGCACGTCGATGGGCCGTGTGCTGCTGTCCGCGCTCGACGACGAAACGCTCGACGCGACGCTCAGCTCGACGCCGCTCTATGCGCATACGCCGCGCACCGTCACGGATAAGGAAGAACTCAAGAGATTGATCGCGCAGGTACGCCGCCAGGGATGGGCGATCGTCGATCAGGAACTGGAAGGCGGGCTGATTTCGCTGTCCGCGCCGATCCGCAATCGCCAGGGGCGCGTGATCGCGGCGATGAACATCAGCGGCAACGCGCAGCGCAATTCGGCGAAGCAGATGGTGAAGGCGTTTCTGGAGCCGTTGCAGCAGGCCGCGCAGACCGTGTCGGAGATGGTGGCGCGGCGCGGTTGAAGGCGGTTCGCCTGATTGCGAAGCGAGCGCGCGCGGGTTGCCCGCGCACCGTGATCAAGGCTACGGAAAAGGCGCGGTTGAAGGCGCCACGATCACTCAATCGATCGATTCGTTCGCGGTCTCCCTGAGCATCGAGACTGCAATCAGCGACACCACCACGCACGCCGCCACATAACCGGCCGGCGCCAGCTTGCTGCCGGTCGCCCGGATCAGCCAGGTCGCGACCAGTTGCGCGGTCCCGCCGAATACGCACACGCTCACCGCATACGCGATCGAAATGCCGGTGGCGCGCACGCGCCGCGGAAACGACTCGCACATCAGCGCGAATTCCGACGCCGAGCCCATCGAATAGAACACCAGCATCAGCGCGGTCAGCGACATCACAACCGATAGCTGCGGAAAGCGGTTCATCAGCATGAAGGCCGGAAACAGCAGTACGACCAGCACGCCACGGCCAAACAGGATCGGCCGCTTGCGGCTGCCGATGCGGTCGGACACGAGGCCGAACAGCGGGCACGTGATCAGCATCACGAGGCCCGACGCGACGCCGACCAGCATCGACAGCGACATCGGCAGGCCGAGCGTGTGGATCGCGTAGGTCGGCATGTAGAACGTGAGGATGTAGGTCGAGACCGTGCCGCCCATCACCGTCAGCGTGATCAGCACGAGCGGACGCAGATGCGCGGTGAAGAGTTCGTGCAGCACGCCGCGCTCGATCCCGTGGCCGTGCGCGCTGGACGCATCGTCGGCGAGACGGCGGCGCAGGTAGATGCCGACCGGCGCGATCAGCACGCCGAGCAGAAACGGCACGCGCCAGCCCCAGCTTTCCAGCGCGTCCTTCGACAACGCCGCCGAGAGCGCGGCCGCGATGCCCGCGCCCATCAGCGCCGCGCCGCCTTGCGTCGCCAGTTGCCAGCTGGCGCGAAAACCGCGCCGCCTGCCGCCGCCCTGTTCGAGCAGCGTGGAGGTGGCCGCGCCGAACTCGCCGCCTTGCGAGAAGCCTTGCACGAGACGCGCGAACACGATCAGCAACGGCGCGGCGAGACCGATCCGGGCGTAGGTCGGCGTGAGCGCGATCAAGCCGGTGCTCGCCGCCATCAACATGATGGTCAGGTTGAGCGCGGCCTTGCGCCCCTTGCGGTCCGCGTACACGCCGAGCAAAACGCTGCCGAGCGGCCGCGTGATGAACCCCGCGGCGAAGGTCGCCACCGACAGCAGCAACGAAGTGGTCGGGTCCATCGACGGAAAAAACAGCCTGCCGATGATCACGGCGAAAAAGCCGTACACGGTGAAGTCGAAGAATTCGAGCCAGTTGCCGATCACCGCGGCGGCGACCGCGCCCCGGCTGGAGATCCGGTTCGTGCCTGCGGCGTCGAGGGTGCGCCTCGCGTCGGTGGTGGTGTTCATCGTGTGGTCTCTTTCGTCGTTATGCCGGCCGTACCGCAGTGTCAGGGCTCACTGCCCCAGATACCGCTCCACCAGCCGCGTCCAGAACGCCGCGCCCACCGGCAGACTGCGATCGTTGAAATCGTAGTGCGGGTTGTGCACCATGCACGCATCCTCGCCCACGCCATTGCCGATCCGCAGGAACGTGCCCGGCCGTTTTTGCAGCATGAAGGCGAAATCCTCGCTGCCCATCAGGATGTCGGTGTTCGCGACCACCTTGTCGTCGCCGACGAGTTCACGCGCGACCTGCACCGCGAAATCCGTTTCGGCATCCGAATTAACCACCACCGGATAGCCCTCGATGTACTCGACCACCGCCTTGCCGCCATAACTCGCCGCCTGGGTTTCGGCGAGTTCGGTAATGCGCTTCTTCAGAAGCGCGCGTACTTCGGGGCTGAACGAACGCACGCTCAGTTCCAGTTTCGCGCTGCTCGAAATCACGTTGTTGGCGGTGCCCGCATGCATCGAGCCGACCGTCACGACCGCCGGCTGCGACGGATCGACGTTGCGCGCGACGATCGTCTGCAACGCCATCACGATGCTCGCCGCGACCACGACCGGATCGACGGTCAGATGCGGACGCGCGGCATGCCCGCCAACGCCTTCGATCGTGATGATCGCCTTGTCGCCCGCCGACATGAACGGCCCCTTGCGAAACAGCAGCGTGCCGGGTTCCGCGCCCGGATGGTTGTGCACGCCGAACACGGCGTCGCAGGGGAAGCGCTCGAACAGGCCGTCGTTGATCATCTTCAGCGCGCCGCTGTCGATGCCGCTCTCTTCCGCCGGCTGAAAATACAGATGCACCGTGCCCGAGAAGTTGCGCGTGGCCGCGAGATGCTGCGCGGCGCCGAGCAGCATCGTCGTGTGGCCGTCGTGGCCGCAGGCGTGCATCTTGCCGTGCGTGCCGCTCGCATACGGCAGGCCGGTTTGCTCGATGATCGGCAACGCGTCCATGTCAGCGCGAATGCCGATGCTGCGGCGGCCGTCGCCCACCTTCAGCGTGCCTACCACGCCGGTCTTGCCAACTCCGCGCGTCACCTGCCAGCCCCATTGCTCCAGTTTCTCCGCGACCAGCGCGCCGGTTTGCAGCTCCTCGTAGGCCAGTTCCGGATGGTGATGGATGTGATGGCGAATCTCGCGCAGGCTCTGCGCAGCAGGCTCCAGATCGGACACTTCGGTAAAACGCGCGGCTTCTTTCATCTCGATGGCTCCGTGAAATCATGCCGCGCAAACACGCGGCAAACAGCTCGCCACTATAGCCACGCCGTTTTGTTCGAATAAGATGCTATTTTTTTCACCCTGATTAACAAGTCTTATATAGAGGATTACCCTCATGAAGCTGCAGCAGTTGCAGGCATTCGTCGCGGCCGCGCATCACCGCAGCTTGCGCGCCGCCGCGCGCGAACTCGGCGTGACGCAACCGGCCGTCACGCATACGATCCGCGAGCTCGAAAACGCGCTGAACGCGGAGTTGATGGTGCGCAGCGTGCGCGGCATCGAGTTGACGGCATGCGGGCTCGCGCTGCTGCCGCGCGCCGAGCAGTTGCTCGGTGACATGCGGCGCACGGTCGAAGCCGTCGAACAGGTGAAAGGAGAACTGGCCGGCAAGGTCAGCGTCGGGACCATGCCGTCGATTGCGCTCACGGCGCTGCCACATGCGGTGTCGAGCTTTCGCCGGAAGATGCCGCTGGTGAACCTGCATCTGGAGGAAGTGACGATTCCCGATGCGCTCGCGCGTTTGCGCAATGGCGCGCTCGACATCGCGGCGCTTCATCACGTGCAGGCGCTCGACAGCGATCTGGTGCAGGCGCCGCTCTACTCGACGCAGTTCGTGGTCGCGCTGCGCGCCGGGCATCCGCTTGCGAACGTGACACGTCTGCACGAGCTGCTCGACGCCGAGTGGATCGCGACGGTCGGCGCCGATCACTTTCCGCACAGCGTGATGATGGCGATGTTCAACGCGCACGGCTTGCCGGTGCCGAAACGGCTGGTGCGGGCGCCGTCGTCGTTTGCGGTGACGTTGGGGCTGGTGTCGCAAACCGACGTGATCGGCTGCTTCACGCGGCCGCTCGCGCAGATGGTCGCGCCGCTCGGCATCCGCGTCGCGCAGATCGAAGACGCGCTGCCGAACTACGATCTCAGCATCATCTCGCGGCGCGATCTGCTGCCCACGCCCGCGGTTCAGCAGTTCGTCCTGTGTTTGCAGCAGGCGACGCGGGAGCGGATGGCGGCCGGTGAATAGTCCGCTTCAGTGAACCCCGGCGCGCGCCATGAGAATCTCGACCAAGGCGTGCCCCGCGTCTTCGAGGCGGCCCGAATTGTCGATCGTCGTACAACGCACGCCCGCGGGCAATGAGAACGGCGCACGCCGCGCGAGCCGCGCCGCGACCTGCTCCGCGGACTCACGCGCCCGCGCGCCAAGACGCGCTTCGAGAATATGCGGCGCGGCGTCCACGTGCACGATTTCCGCGTGCGGATAGCGCGCCAGTGTGTGCTGCACATGCTGCCGCGAGCCGTTGACGACCACCGTGCAACCGCGCGCCAGCCACGCATCGAGTTCGATGCCGATGCCATAACGCAGCGCGTGACTCGACCATTCGAGCGCGAACAGGCCGAGCACCGAACGCGCCGCGAACTCTTCGACGCTCAACGCCACATGCACTTCGCCGTTGCCGCTCGGCCGCGTGATGTAGCGGTGCGCGAACAGGATCGGCTCGCCCGCGAGACGTTGGCGCGCGAACGCCAGCAACGCGTCCTTGCCCGCACCGGACGGCCCCATTACATAGATCAAACGCCCCGCCATGGTCATGCCACCTCGCCAGTGCGGAACGGCAAACGCTGCCACAGCACGAACGGCTCACCGGGCGCCGGCTCGACGAAGAGCGCGGCCTGATCGACGCTCAACGGCCCGAGCGCGGACGTTTGCTGCCGCCACCAGGCAACCAGCGCCGCGCGCTCCTGCAAGTCGGCGAGCGAACCGGACAGCGTCATGTGAAAACGGAATTCGTCGAACACGTACGGATACCCCCAATCGATTAACAACGCGCGCTGCCGTTCGCTCAGCGGCGCTTCGAGCCGGCGCGCGAGGTCGGCAGCGGACGGCCGCGCACGCAACGGGTGGAACGTTTGCAGCGCGCTACTCGCCAGCGCGCGAATGGCGGCCTCGCCATGCTGATCCACCGGACGCAGTGCGACGAAATCGCCGAGCGTCGCGGCTTCCACCGGCAACATGAACGCGTGCTGCGTGAGCGCCCATGCACGCGCCGCGGCCAGCAGGTGGTCCTGCGTGACGCCGGCCGCGAGATGAAATGGCGCGACCAGCGTGCCGTGCCAGCCATAACGGCGCGGCGCTTCGGTCAACTCCGTCAGCGCGCGCGTCAAGCCTTCCGGTTGAGGCGGCACGTGGCGCTCGCCACTTTGCGCATCGCGGCCGAGCCATACCGAGCCCGCCCGCCACCACTCGGACGCGCCCGATGGCGCGTAATACACGGCAAAGCGTGCGCCGGCGCTCCACGCAGCGCCGTTCACAGGTCGTGCTCCACCAGCAACTGCACGCGATCCGCCGCGAAATGCGTGAAGCCGTATTTGACCGGCGTGCCTTCCAGATCGACATCGACGTTTTCGACCCACAGCACCGGCTGCTGCCGGTTGATGTTCAAACGCCGCGCCACTTCGGGCTCGGGCAGCACGCTGCCGATGCGGCTCCACTTACGCAGATAGTCGTCGACGCCGAACTCGGCCATCGACTTCGTGACGCTGCCGGTGCGCTCCAGTACCTCGGGCAGGCCCGCGAACCGCGTGGCCGGATACCAGCTGCGCGCGAACGTGAGCGGCACGCCGTCGGACTCGTGCAGCGATTCGATCCGGTAGACCGCCGCGCCCGCCCGCAGACTCAGCGCCTTCGCGACACCCGGCTCGGCCTTCACACGCGCCGCCGACAACATCGTGCCCGCCGCCGCGTGATGCTGCTGGCGCAAGTTCTCAGTGAAGCGCGTGCGGCGGCCGATCGAATAATCGATCGCGCCGGGCTGCACGAAGGTGCCGCGCCCCTGCTCGACGCTGACGAGGCCCAACGCGGCCAGCCCCAGCATCGCCCGGCGCACGGTGTGCCGGTTCACATCGAAGCGTTTGGCCAGCTCGCCCTCGCTCGGTAAGCGCCCTTCTTCGCCGAAGCCGCTGGCCGCGATCTCGGCCGCCAGAATCTGCTCGATCTGCCGCCACACGGCAACGCCCGCGCCGCGTTCGAGCGTCGTGCCCGGCATCGCGTTGTCGTTCGATGTCATGGTGCTGTCATTCCCCCAGGGTCAAATATTCGGCATGGTGTGCATTGTAGTGCGCAAGCCGTGATGAAAATGTGAAACGGTGGCACACATGCCGATGCGCGACAAGGTACCTCTAAACGTCTAGACGTTTAGATGAATAGATGGTCAAATGTCCATTTGCTTGCTCAACAGGAAATCCGATGAGCGCTACTTCCGCGCCGCCTGCTCCTGCTCCTGCGTCGTCCGAGCGGCGCGCATGGATGGCCGTGCTGGCCCGCACGCCGCGCGCCGATCTCGAAGCCGCCATGGAGCGCGCGCTGCACGGCCTGCCCACTCCCGCTTACGACTGGCTGCGGCCGCCCGAAATCGGGCTTGCGATGGTGCGCGGGCGCGTCGGCGGCAGCGGCGATCCGTTCAATCTCGGCGAAGCCACCGTGACGCGCGCAACCTTGCGCCTGCGCGTACCGGATGATGCACTCGCGACAGTCGGCGTCGCATGTCACCTGGGCCGTGACCGCCGCCGCGCGGAACTCGCCGCGCTCGCAGACGCGCTGCTGCAAATGCCCGAGCTTCACGCGGCATTGCATCGGCAACTGGTCGAACCGTTTGCCGCGCAACAGGCCGCGCGCCGCGCCGAACGGCAACGCAACGCCGCGGCCACGCGCGTCGAGTTTTTCACGATGGTGCGGGGCGAATGATGGAAAACGCGCAGATTGCCTTGTCCACATTGACGCCGGGCTTCGCGGACCCCGTCCACGATACGCAGGCGGTGTTCCGCACGCTGCTCGATGCATTGTCGCGGCCGGGCACGATCGGCGAGGTCGGCAACGTGCTGCCCGACGTGCGGGCCACGCGTGCTGAACTCGCCGCGTTCGCCGCGCTGCTCTCGCTATGCGACTACGCGACGCCCGTGTGGCTCGCGCAGCCGGACGCCGCGCTCGGCTCGGCGCTGCGTTTTCACACCGGCGCGCCGCTTGTCGGCGAACCCGGCGCCGCCGCGTTCGCGTATGTTCATGATGCAAGTGCATTGCCACCGCTCGAGCGCTTTATGCTCGGCACCGCGGAATCGCCCGAGCAGGCGGTGACGCTGCTGATTCGCGTCGAAGCACTCACAGGCGGCATTTCGGTCGTCCTCAGCGGACCTGGCATTCTGGATACCGAAACGATTGCACCGGTCGGTCTGCCGGAGCACTTCTGGCGCGAGCGCGCCGCGCTGGCGCCGCTGTTTCCGTGCGGTATCGACTGCTATCTCGTCAGCGGCACTCGCCTGATCGGCTTGCCGCGCACAACTCAAGCGAAGGTGAACTGATGTACGTTGCCGTCAAAGGTGGCGAGCGCGCAATCGAAGCGTCGTGGCGTCTGCTCGATCAGGCGCGCCGCGGCGATACGCGACTCGCCGAACTCGGCGTCGCGCAGATTCGCGAGCAATTGCGCCTCGCCGTCGCGCGCGTGATGACCGAAGGCTCGGTGTTCGACGAGGAACTCGCCGCGCTGGCGATCAAGCAAGCAGCCGGCGATCTGGTCGAAGCGATCTTCCTGCTGCGCGCGTATCGCACCACGCTGCCGCGTTTCGGCTACACGCAGCCGATCGACACCGAAGCGATGCAGGTCGAGCGCCGCATTTCGGCGACCTTCAAGGACGTTCCCGGTGGTCAGTTGCTCGGCGCGACTTACGATTACACTCAGCGTCTGCTCGATTTCGCGTTGCTTGCCGAAGGCGAGGCCGAAGAAGCGGGCACAAGCGCACGCAATGACAACGGCACAGCCGAAGCATATGGCGAGTCGCTCGCAAGCGCGGCGGCGGCAACAAACGCCATGCCGCGCGTCGTCACCTTGCTCGACAACGAAGGCCTGATCGAACAGGAACGCCCCACGCCGAGCGCGCCGCCCCCCGGCGATCTTTCGCGCGAACCGCTCGCCTTTCCCGCCAGCCGCGCGACGCGCCTGCAGAATCTGGCGCGCGGCGACGAAGGCTTTCTGCTCGCGATGGGTTACGCGACGCAACGCGGCTACGCGCACTCGCATCCGTTCGCGGGCGAGATCCGCTTCGGCACGATTGCCGTCGAGATGGAACTCGACGAGCTGGGCGAAGCGGTCGACATCGGCGACATCGACATCACCGAATGCCAGATGATCAACCATTTCGCCGGCAGTGGCACCGTGCCGCCCACCTTCACGCAGGGCTACGGTCTCGCGTTCGGCCACTCGGAGCGCAAGGCAATGGCGATGGCGCTGGTCGATCGCGCGTTGCGCGCCGAGGAACTCGGCGAAGCGGTCGCGTCGCCGACCCAGGACATCGAATTCATGCTGTCGCACAGCGATAACGTCGAAGCGTCGGGCTTCGTTCAGCATTTGAAGCTGCCCCACTACGTCGACTTTCAGTCCGAACTCGAACTCGTACGACGCTTGCGGGCACAGCATGGTGCGCAGACGCGGAATCAAAGCGAGCAACAATGCAGCGATCAAGCGGAGCAGGCAGCATGAACGCGCCCGGCGCATCTCCAACCCCCGCCTCGTACGACAGCGCCGCGCACGGCTACAACTTCGCCTACCTCGACGAGCAGACCAAGCGCATGCTGCGCCGCGCGTTGCTCAAGGCCGTGGCGGTGCCGGGCTGCCAGGTGCCGTTCGCGTCGCGGGAAATGCCGTTGCCGTTCGGCTGGGGCACCGGCGGAATTCAGGTCACCGCGGCGATCATCGGTAAGCAGGACACGCTGAAGGTCATCGATCAGGGCTCCGACGAAACCACCAACGCGGTCAACATCCGCCGTTTCTTCGCGCGCACCACGGGCGTCGCGACCACGCGCCGCACCGCCGAAGCGACGATCATCCAGACACGTCACCGGATTCCCGAAACGCCGCTGACGGACAGGCAGATTCTGGTGTACCAGGTGCCGATGCCCGAGCCGTTATATCGGCTGGAACCGCGCGTCGCCGAATGCAGGAAGCTGCATGCGCTCGCCGACTACGGTCTGATCAGCGTGAAGCTCTACGAGGACATCGTCCATCACGGCAGCATCGCCACCACGTACGACTATCCGGTGATCGTCAACCACCGCTATCTGAGTTCGCCGTCGCCGATCCCGAAGTTCGACAACCCGAAGATGCACATGAACCCCGCGCTGCAACTGTTCGGCGCCGGCCGCGAACGGCGCATTCACGCGATTCCGCCCTACACATCCGTACGCAGTCTCGACTTCGACGATCATCCGTTCGACGTGCAGAAGTGGCAGCACGCGTGTGCGCTGTGCGGATCGACCGAGAGCTTCCTCGATGAAATGATCGTCGACGACGCGGGCAAACGCATGTTCGTCTGCTCCGATAGCGACTACTGCCACGAACGCCGTGGCGATGCGGACCAGGCTCCGGCGCAGCCCAACGCACGCGACGGAGAATCCGCATGACGCCACAGCCGCTATTGAGCGCTCGCCATTTGACCAGGCAATACGGCGGCCGCAACGGTTGCAGGAACGTCAGCTTCGATCTGTATCCGGGCGAAGTGCTGTGCATCGTCGGCGAATCGGGCTCGGGCAAGACCACGCTGCTCAATACGCTCGCGCTGAAAACCACGGCCGACAGCGGCTCGCTCCACTACACCGCCACGCAGGGCGAGCGGCTCGATCTGCTCGCGCTGTCCGAGCCGCGCCGGCGCCTGCTGATGCGCACCGAGTGGGGCTTCGTGCAGCAGAATCCGCGTGACGGACTGCGCAGCGGCGTCTCCGCCGGCGCGAATATCGGCGAGCCGTTGATGGCGGTCGGTGCGCGCCACTATGGCGAGATCCGTCACGCGGCCACGCAGTGGATGGAACGCGTCGAACTCGACGCTTCGCGCATCGACGAATTTCCCAGCGCGTTTTCCGGCGGCATGCAGCAGCGCCTGCAGATTGCGCGCAATCTCGTGACCGGTCCGCGGCTCGTCTTCATGGACGAACCCACCGCCGGGCTCGACGTGTCGGTGCAGGCGCGTCTGCTCGATCTGCTGCGCACGCTGACGTCCACGCTGCACCTGTCGGTGCTGATCGTCACGCACGATATCGGCGTCGCGCGTTTGCTCGCGCATCGGCTGATGGTCATGCAGGGGGGCGAAGTCGTCGAGTCGGGTCTGACCGATCAGGTGCTCGACGATCCGCAGCATCCCTATACGCAAACGCTGGTTTCCTCGGTTCTGCCGGTTTGAGGCTCACGATGCAATCCATTGAAGCAGGCAGTCGCACAGTTCATGAAGCAGGCGCGGCCGGGCGTGCGTTTTCCTGCAACACGGCATTGATGCTGCGCGCGGCCGGCGTCGGCAAGACCTTCACGCTGCATGGCCAGGGCGGCGTGCGGATCGACGCGCTCGCGGACGTTTCGCTGGAAGTCGAACGCGGCGAATGCGTGGTGCTGGTCGGGCCGTCGGGCGCGGGCAAGAGCACGCTGCTGCGCTGTCTGTACGGCAACTATCTCGCCAGCACGGGGTCGATCGAGATACGCGACACAGCGGATCATGGCCAACCCGTGTCGATCACCGGTGCCGAACCGCGCGACGTGCTGCGCCTGCGCCGCGATGTGGTCGGCTACGTGAGCCAGTTTCTGCGCGTCATCCCGCGCGTGCCGACGCTCACGCTGGTCGCCGAACCGCTGCTCTCGCGCGGCGTGGCCGAAGACGAAGCCCGCGCGCGCGCCGCCGCGCTGCTCGCAAGGCTCAACGTGCCGCAGCGGCTGTGGACGCTCGCGCCCGCCACCTTCTCCGGCGGCGAGCAGCAGCGTGTGAACATCGCGCGAGGATTGATCGCCGGGTATCCGCTGCTGCTGCTCGACGAACCCACCGCCTCGCTCGACGCGGAGAACCGCGACGTGGTCGCCGGGCTGATTGTCGAAGCGCGCGAGCGCGGTGCGGCGATCGTCGGTATCTTTCATGACGAAGAGACGCGCAGCAAGGTCGCAACGCGCCGGCTCGCCTTGCAGCCGCCACGGCGTCACTGAACGATTGATCGACCGCCGCGAAACGGCACTAGAATGGACCGGCGAACGGCGATGAGAGACTACCCCCATATGGCAACAACACCCAGGCTCGATAAGAACGGAGCAAGTCGATGTTGATCAGGAACGCTCGCATCGTGACGCGACACGAAGCATTCACCGGCGTGGTGCGCGTCGAGGACGGCGTGATCCGCGAGATCGCACGCGGCACGACCGCGGCGCGCGAAGCTGAAGACTGGGACGGCGATTATCTGCTGCCCGGTCTGATCGAGTTGCATACGGACAATCTCGAGAAACACCTCGCGCCGCGTCCTGGCGTGCAATGGAATACCGACGCCGCGTTCGTGATCCACGACGCGCAGGTGGCGGCCGCGGGCATCACCACCGTGTTCGACGCGCTCGCGATCGGCTCGCGCTCGAACGTCGGGCTGCGTGGCCGCGATGTGCAAACGCAATGCGCCGATTCCCTGCTGCGCTTTTCAGCGCGCAAACTGCTGCGCGCCGAGCACTTTCTGCATCTGCGCTGCGAGATCGCCACCGCCGACGTGGTCGAGGTGTTCGATTCGCTGTGCACGCATCCGCTGTTGCGGCTCGCGTCGGTGATGGATCACACGCCCGGTCAGCGTCAATGGCACGATCGCGAGCAATGGCGCCGCTTCCAGGAGCGCGACGGCAAGCTGAGCGACGAACATGTCGCGGCCGCGCTGGCCGAACTGTCGGTCGAACAGGAACGTTATGCCGATGCGCACCGCCGCGAGATCGTCGCGCGTTGCCAGCGGCTCGGCATTCCGGTGGCGAGCCACGACGACACGCTGATCGAGCACGTCGAACAGGCAAAGGCCGAAGGCATCGTGCTCGCCGAATTCCCGACCACCCGCATTGCCGCCGAAGCCGCACGCGCGCACGGCATCTCGACCATCATGGGCGCGCCGAATATCGTGCGCGGCGGCTCGCATTCGGGCAACGTGTCGGCGCTCGAACTCGCGAAGGCGAACCTTCTCGACATCCTTTCGTCAGATTACGTGCCGTCGAGCCTGCTGACCGCAGTGTTCGACCTCGTCGACAAAGCCGGCTGGACGCTGCCGCGCGCAATGGCGACGGTCTCCGCCGAACCGGCCCGCACCGCCGGTCTGCACGATCGCGGCGCGATCGAAACGGGTTTGCGCGCGGACTTCGTGCGCGTGACGATGCTCGACACGCTGCCGGTGCCGCGCGCGACTTATCGCAGCGGGACTCGGATCGTTTGATGGGGTGAATGGAAAGCACGCGGCGCAACGCTAGCCGCCCGCAAGCGCCACATACCGGATGCGCGCTTGCGTCGCGTCGAGCCTCACCTCGACAACGGCACGCGCTCCGGCTCGTCCGCTTCGAACCACGCGGGGTTACGTTCGGCGATCGGGCCGAGCGACATCAGAATCTCACGCAGATGGCTGCGCATCGCGTCTTCGGCGGCGCTCGGGTCGTGTGCGCGCAAGCCGGCCAGAATCCTGGCGTGCTGTTTGATCAGCAGATCGAGCGGCGACACATCGGGCAGGCTCAGATAGCGTACCCGGTCCATTTGCGCCTTGATGTCCTGAATCGTTTCCCACGCAGCCGTGCAGTCGATCGCCTGGGCAATCGCGTAATGAAACGCCTCGTCGAGCGCAAGAAACGCGGCAGTATCGTTCGACTTCGCCGCCAGCTTCTGTTCGCGCAGATTATCCGCGAGCGCCTGCAATTGCTCGTCGGTGATCGACACCGCCGCCTTGCGCACCACCGCGGTTTCGATCGCTTCGCGAATGAAGCGCCCTTCGCGTACCTGGCGCGGCGAAATCCGCTTCACGAACGTGCCGCGCTGCGGCAACACCTGCAATACGCCGGCTTCGACCAGTTTGATGAACGCCTCCCGCACGGGCTGCCGCGACACCTGAAACATGTCGGACACTTCCTTCTCCGAGAGCGGTGTGCCCGGCACCATCTGTCCGACGAAAATCGCCTCGCGCAAGGCGCGGAAAATCTGCTTGCCGATCGGCTCGTGCGAATCGAACGAAACGTTCGCGGTCAGATCGGGCAGTTGAGCAGGTGTCCCGGCTTGCGCGCTCGCGCGGCGCCGCGTGCGGCGCGCGACGAGCGCCGTATCGGCGGAGAGAGACGATTCGTTGGTGAGGAGGTTCTTGGTCGGCATCGGGCAGAGCAAACGGATAACGGCGAATCGATCGCGGAAAGAGCACGGGTGTCAGGCACCCGCGAGACACCCGCGAGGTACGCGCGCGACGGCAGGCAAGCCTCGCCAGGCGTGACACCATACCGCACCATACTACCATGCACGTTTCATCGCCAATGTGCTCTCCCGCGGCTCGCGAATCCACACCAGCGAGCACACCGCGCCGAGCACAGCGACCGCGCCGGCCAGCACGAAGGCGCTGCCGTAGGCACCATGCGTCGCCTCGACGATAAAGCCGGTCACCGCCGGCCCGATGACCCCGGCCAGATTCGCCAGCAGATGCACGAAGCCGCCCACGCCGCCGACGTGTTCGCGCGGCACGGTATCCTGAATCACCGCCCAATACACTGCGCCCGTCACGTACAGGAAGAAGATCGACACCGACATCAGCGCGACCGCGCCCTGTGTGCTGGCCACACGGCCGGCCAATGCGACACACACCGCCGCCGCGCCGAGACAGGTGCCGAGCACGATCTTGCGCGACAGCAGCGGTTTGCCGGTCAGCCGCAGGATCAGGTCGGAGATGAAGCCGCCGGCCGCGAGCCCGACGCTGCCGAGCAGCCATGGAATCACCGTCGCGAAACTCATGTCGCGCAGGCTCAGGTGATGCGCCTCGGTCAGATAGGTCGGAAACCACGACAGGAAGAAAAACAGCACGTAGTTGTATGAGAAGAACGCGAAGGCGGTCGCGAGAATGATCGGCTTGCGCAGGAAGTGGCCGAGGCCGAGCTTGCCGCCATCGGCCGAATGCGAGATTGCATGCTCGTCCGCCTGGCCCGCGCGGATCAGGTCCAGTTCGTGAGGCGTGACGCGCGCATTCTCGTGCGGATGTTCGGTCGTCGTGATCGACCACAACACGAGCCATGCAAGCCCGAACAGCATGATCGCGACGAAGGCCCAGCGCCAGCCGAACTGCACCGCCATGAAGCCGACCACCGGCCCGGCCAGCGCACCGCCGAGCGGCGTGCCCGAACTGATGACGCCGATCGCGCTCGCCACTTCCTTGCGCGGAAACCAGTTGTTGACCATCTTGCTGTTGGACGAACTGAACGGGCCCTCACCCATGCCGAACAACACGCGCAGCACGATCAGCGAGCCGATGCCGCTCGCCAGCGCGGTCGCGCCGCAGAACACCGACCACACGCCCATCGCGGTGCCGAACACGCGCTTCGCGCCAACCTTGTCCGACAGCACGCCGCCGACAAAGTTGAATAGCGCATAGCCGATAAAAAAGCTGCTGAACACCATGCCCATTTGCGCATGCGAGAAGTTCAGGTCTTTCTGGATCAGCGGCGCGGTGATCGACAGCGCCGCGCGATCCAGATAGTTGATCACGCCCGCCAGGAACAGCAGCGCGACGACAAACCAGCGTTGACTCTTGATCATCAGGTGTCTCCAATGTCGACGTGAGTTAGCGCTTTGGCGCTTACTCACGTCCCATGCAAAGCTGTCGACGTGAGTTAGCGCTTTAGCGCTTACTCACGTCCCATGCAAGGCGGTCGGCTGGAGTTGGCGCTTCAGCGCTTAGTCCAGCCCCATGCAAGGCGGTCGGCTGGAGTTGGCGCTTTAGCGCTTAATCCAGCTCCATCCTCGATGGATGCTCGATCCGCCTCTTCGCGGGCGTTCAGACCAGCTTGTCAGTTCGATTCGCCGCATAGGACCCAGCGCGTGCGACGCCCTGTCAAGCGGCGCGGCTCAGTCGAAATTCAGATGGACCTTCATCGACTGCGAGCGGTCCAGCGCCACTTCGAACGCGCGGTTCGCGTCGCTCATCGCGAACGCGTGCGTCATCAGCGGGCGCAAGTCGAGTTTGCCGGCGGCGATCTCCTCGGCGGCAACTGCGTATTCAGTGGTAAAGCGGAACGAGCCTTGATAGCGGAGTTCCTTCGCCATCACCAGGTTTGCGGCCACCGGCGATTGACCGGCCGGCAGGTTGCCCACCTGAATCACCGTGCCGCCCGCGCGCGCCGAACGCAGCGCCGTGTCGAGACCCGCGGGACTGCCGGAGGCTTCGATGACGACGTCGAAGGTGCCGCGCTGCGCGGACCACTGATCGATCGTGGCGGTGTCGGCGGCGTTCACGGTCTGGTCCGCGCCGAGTTGGTGCGCGACCCGCAATGCCACGTCGGACAGATCCAGCGCCACCACGCGATGCGCGCCCGCGCGACGCGCGACACTCAGCAGAATGCAGCCGATCGGACCGCAGCCGATCAGCAGCACGCTCGCGCCCACCAGCGAGCCGGCCTGCTTCACCGCGTGCAGCGCGACGGCGAGCGGCTCGGCCATCGACGCCTGCGCGAAATCGACGCCATCCGGCACCGGCACGCATTGCCGCGCCGCCACGACGATGTACTGGCGGAACATGCCCTGCGTATGCGGAAAGGTCGACGCGCTGCCCATGAAGCGCATGTTCAGGCAATGATTCGGCATCCCGCCAACGCAAAAGCGGCATGTCCCACACGCGAGGCCCGGATTGACCGCGACGCGTTGACCCCGTGCGAGATGCAGGCCGCCGCTCACGCCTTCGCCAAGTGAATCGATTTCGCCGGCCACCTCGTGACCGAGCACGAATGGCTCCCGCACCACGAAGTCGCCGCTCTTACCTTTGAAGTAGTACGAAAGATCGGAACCGCAGATGCCGCCGGCGCGCACCCGCACGCGCACCTGGCCCGGGCCGGGCTCGGGCGGATCGACTTCGTCGATACGGATCAGTTTGGGTTCGTGAAGCACTGCTGCCAGCATGATGGACTCCAATAGGGTAAAGTTCGCGCGCTCAATGCTGCGCGGCGGAAGAAGACGGGGATGAAGACGCGAACACTTGCGCGGCGCCATGTGTGTCGGCTGAACCGGCGCCGCCCCAATCGTGAAGGTCGCCGTTGCGGCGCAGCGGCGCGGTTTCCGGCAACGCGAACAGCGACAAGGCCGACACGATGCCGAGCACGGCCACGTAGGCGATCAGCGCGAGCGAACTGCCGTGCGTGACCTGAATCAGCTTGACGGCGAGCAGCCCGAGCACGCCGCTGCCGAGCAGCGAGCCGATCTGCCAGATCAGCGCGATACCGCTGCAACGCACGCGCGCCGGGAACAGCTCGGGGAACAACGCCGCTTGCGGCGCATAGCAAAGACTGTGGCCGATGCTGATCGCGAGGATCATCACGAGCTGCACTGCGCCGCGATTGCCACTGTCGATCGCGAAGAAGAACGGCACCACGAGCGCGATGTGCAGCAACGCGCCCGCCATAAACGTCGGACGGCGGCCGATGCGGTCGGACAACGCGCCCGCGAGCGGAATCGTCACGAGTTCGAGCGCCACCGCGACAATCACCGTTTGCAGCAACATGCTTTGCGCGATGCCGTGCGCTTTGCCATAGGCGAGCACGATCATCGTGTACATCGCGAACGTGCAGGCCTCGATCAGTTTCGCGCCGACGCCCTTGACGATGGTCGGGCCGAACTGCCGCACCACTTCCACGACCGGCCGCGACGCCACCGCCTTGGTGCGCTGAATGGTCGCGAAGATTGGCGACTCTTCGGTGCGCAGGCGGATATACAGGCCGAGCGCAACCAGCAGCGCGCTGGCAAGAAACGGAATGCGCCAGCCCCAGTCGAGCAGTTGCACGGGCGTCAGCGTGGCGGAGAGTAGCGCGAACAGGCCGGACGGAATCAGGAAGCCGGCAGGCGCCCCCAATTGCACGAGACTCGCGAAGAAGCCGCGCCGCGCGGGCGGTGCGTATTCCGCGGTGAGCAACACGGCGCCCGCCTGCTCGCCGCCCACACCGAAGCCTTGCAGCACGCGAATCAGGATCAGCGCGACTGGCGCCCAGATGCCGATCGACTGATAGTCCGGCAGCAAGCCGATCGCGAAGGTGCCAAGCCCCACGATCAGGATCGTGACGATCAACGCCTTCTTGCGGCCGACGCGGTCGCCGAAGTGGCCGAACACGATGCCGCCCAGAGGCCGTGCCAGGAAGCCGACCGCATAGGTGGCAAACGCGGCGAGCGTGCCGATCAGCGGGTCGGCGGCGGGGAAAAACTTCTGACCGAACACCAGCACGGCGGCCGTGCCGTAGACGAAGAAATCGTAGTACTCGGCGGCGGTGCCGATGGTCGACGCGAAGGCCACGCGGCGCAGCATGGCGCTGCTGGCCGGCGCGGCGCCTGTTGGGCGGGCTGGTTTCAAACGTGTCTCCATGATTTTTTCTTTAGTTAGTTAAGCGTATCGAATCGATCGGGCTCACCGGCTCACCAGTTCCACAGCGTGCCGTCTTCGAGACGCGCCACCGGCAGGTAGGCGGGGTCGTACGGATAACGCGCGGCCGCCGCTTCGTCGATGTCGACGCCGTGGCCCGGCGCTTCGCCGGGATGCATCATGCCTTTGTCGAAGCGCCATGCATGCGGGAATACATCGAGCGCTTCCTCAGGAAAGCCCATGTATTCCTGCACCCCGAAGTTCGGCACCCACAGGTCGAAATGCAGCGCCGCGCCCATGCAGACCGGCGACAGATCCGACGGCCCGTGACAGCCGGTACGCACCTGGTACAACGAAGCGAAATCCGCGATGCGCCGCAAATGGGTGATGCCGCCCGCGTGCGTGAGAGTCGCGCGGATGTAGTCGATCAACTGCTCCTCGATCAGCTGCTTGCAATCCCAGATGCTATTGAAGACCTCGCCAACCGCGATCGGCGTGACCGTATGCTCGCGAATCAGCCGGAAACCGGCCTGGTTTTCCGCGGGCGTCGGATCTTCCATCCAGAACAGACGATACGGCTCGACCGATTTGCCGAGGCGCGCGGCTTCGATCGGTGTCAAACGGTGATGCACGTCATGCAGCAGATGCGTGTCGAAGCCGAACTTGTCGCGCACCGCTTCGAACAGCTTCGGCACGAAGTCGAGATACTTTTCCGACGACCAGCTCTGCTCTTCCACCGCGCCCTTGGTGGCCGGCTCGTACATGCCGCTGCCTTTCGCCACGCCGTACACCGAGCGCATGTTCGGCACGCCACATTGAATGCGGATCGCCTGATAACCGGCCTCGATATGTTCGGCGTAACGGTCGAGCGCTTCGGGAATGTCGCGTCCGGTGGCATGCCCGTACACCATCACGCCTTCACGCGACGCGCCGCCGAGCAGCTTGTACAGCGGCATGCCCGTGACCTTGCCGAGGATGTCCCACAGCGCCATGTCCACCGCGGCGATCGCCGTCATCGTGACGGGACCGCGCCGCCAGTACGCCCCTTTGTAAAGGAACTGCCAGGTGTCTTCGATACGGCCGGGGTCGCGGCCGATCAGCAGCGGGCACACATGGTCCTTCAGATACGACGCGACCGCCAGTTCGCGGCCGTTCAGCGTTGCATCGCCGATGCCGTGCACGCCTTCGTCGGTGACGATTTTCAGCGTGACGAAATTGCGGCCCGGGCACGTGACGATCACGTCGGCGCGAACGATCTTCATGACTTCTTCCTTGCAAAGACGGTTGACGAGCCGCGCTCATGGCGTACAGACATGACGCGGATAGCTCGCGGTTTTCATGTTGCTTACGAACGATGGCGAGGACGCTGACCGAGTCGAAAAATCAGACTCACCGGGCTGTCCCAAGCCGTTTGAACGATGCTACCATACAAGTATAGCGAACCGTCAAATCAGGGTTTTCCCGCTGAACGGTGTCGTTCCGAAGCCGTCTTACGCCCAACCGAGCCACCTGGATTTCATTACATGAGTTCCGCCGCCCCACTGCTTTCCTTGCCGCGTCTGTCCCGCGACGCGCTGCCCGCACTGCCCGCGCATCTGCTGTCGCCACAATGGGACGAGCCGCGCATCGGTATCGTTCATCTCGGCATCGGCAACTTTCATCGCGCGCATCAGGCGCTGTATACGGAAGAAGCCATGCTCGCCGAAGGCGGCGATTGGGGTATTTGCGGCGTGACGCTGCAAGGCGACGTCGGCAAGCGCGACGCGTTGATGGAACAGCAGGGTCTCTACAGTCTGGTCGAACGCGGCCCGACGGGCGCGAAGGTCACTGTGATGCGCGCGCTGCGCGAAGTGCTCGCGATGCCCGTTGATCGGCGTGCGCTGTTCGCGCGCCTTGCGGAGCCGGCGGTGCGGATCGTCTCGCTGACCGTCACGGAAAAGGGTTATTGCCGCGATTCGAAAACCGGCGAGGTCGCGCTCGACGATCCCGCCATCGCGCACGATCTGGCCCACCCGCTCGCGCCGCGCACGGTGCCCGGCATACTCGTCGCGGCATTGCGCGCGCGGCGCGACGCCGCAAACGGCAAACCGTTCACGGTGCTGTCGTGCGATAACCTCGCGCATAACGGCGCCGCGCTGCGCCAGGTGGTTTGTTCGTTTGCCCGGCAACTCGATGCCGCGCTGGCCGACTGGATCGCCGCCGAAGTCGCGTTCCCGGCGACGATGGTCGACCGCATCGTACCCGCCACCACCGACGCCGAGCGCACGACCGCCGCCGAACAACTCGGCTATCGGGACGCTGCGCCCGTGCCTTGCGAGCCGTTCCGGCAATGGGTCATCGAAGATCGCTTTCCGCACGGACGTCCCGCGTGGGATGCGGTCGGCGCACAACTCGTCGACGACGTCACGCCGTTCGAGCTAGCCAAACTGCGCATGCTGAATGGCACGCATTCGACGCTGGCCTATCTGTCGATGCTCGGCGGCTTCGCCACCATCGACGCGGCGATCGCCTACCCCGCGATGCGCGCTTTCATCCACGCGATGATGACGGAAGAAATCGCGCCGACGCTAAGTATGCCGGCATCGTTCGATCTCGCCGGCTATCGCGACGCTTTGCTGGAGCGTTACGCGAACCCGGCGCTGAAGCACCGCTGCGCGCAGATCGCGATGGACGGCAGCCAGAAATTGCCGCCGCGCCTGCTCGCGACGATCGCGGCGCGCATCGAAGCGGGCCAGCCATATCGACGGCTCACGCTTGCGGTCGCGGCGTGGATGATGTTCCTGCGCGCTCAGGCGGACGACGGCACGCGTTACGAGATCAGTGATCCGCTCGCGGACAGATTGACGGCGCTCGCGGCGCCGGCGCATGGGGAGCCCCAGGCGTTGATGGACGCGCTACTCGCGGTACGGGAAGTGTTTCCGGCGGATCTCGCCGGTCATGGGGAGTTCAGGGCGACGCTTTATCGCGCGCTGCAATTGCTGAAGGAAAACGGTGCACGGGGGGCAATCGCCGCGTTGCAGTGAAGCGTTGCATCGAGTCCCGGCAACGGCGTGAACCGGCAGGCGCTTCGGGGCATCACGCTTGTCAGCCGCCTCAAGCGGTCGGCTCGGACTCGCGCCCTTCGGTCGCGCCTTCGCTAGCCCGCGCTCGCGCGAGCGCGGTCCGCTCGACTTCCTCGGCCTGTTCGCGCCGGCGTGCTTCGAGCACATCCTGATAGCGCAGATACGCGCACCGTCCGCCGGATTTGGCCGCGTACATCGCCGCGTCGGCGTTGAGCAGCAGTTCCTCGGCGGTGCCGCTGTCGTCCGGAAACTGGCTGATGCCGATGCTCGCGCCCACCGTCATGCTGTGCCCGTCCATCAGCAGCGTTTCGTTCAGCGCGCTCATCATGCGCGCGGCGATGCCGGGCGCGGCCTGGGCGACACGCGGCCCTTCGATCAGCACGATGAACTCGTCGCCACCGAGCCGCGCCACCACGTCCGCGGCACAGAGTACCTGCTTCAGGCGCCGCGCGACGGCAACGAGCACCTTGTCGCCGACCGAGTGGCCGAACTGGTCGTTGATCTGCTTGAAACGGTCGAGATCGACGAATAGCACAGCAAGCCCCGCGTCGTGCAGCTTCGCCTCTTCGATCGCGCTTTCGAGCTTCTGCATGAACAGCATGCGATTCGGCAATCCGGTCAGCACGTCGTGCGTGGCGAGATGCACGAGCTCGCGCTGCTTAGCGTGCAGCGCATCCATTTGCGCCTTGATCTCGCGGCGCAGACGATCGAAGCAGCGCGCCAGCACGCCGATCTCGTCGGTGCGTTTGAGCGGCAGCGTGTTCATCGCGTGTTCGGCGAACAGGTGCGTCGCCGCATGCGCGAGCAGTTGCAGAGGCTTGGTCACGGCGCGCGCGAACAGAATCGCCAGCAGCACCGCGAGGCCGCTGAAGATCAGCACCATGCGGATGATCTGATTGCCGAGCAGATGCGCGCCCGACAACACGTCGTCGAGCGGCTTGGCAAGGCCCAGCACCATGAAGCGGTTGCCCTCGGAACCGCCGAACGGCCTGCGCACGAACGCAAGCACCTGGCCTGCCGCCTGCCTCGGCCGTGCAAGGCCGTTCACCAGCACTTCGTTGTGTGCCTGCTCGAAGAGCGGCCGCGTCACCGGGAAGCTGTCCTGCATCAGCACGCGCCGCCCGCGATCGAAGCCGAACGTTTTCGACGCATCGGGATGAACCAGGAAGTCGCCCCACTCGTTGGCGAGATAGACCTGATAGTCGCTCGGCAAATCGCTCTGCAAGCGCCTGAGCATACCGGCCAGATCGATGTCGATCACGACCACGCCGACCACGTTGCCATTCGCGTCCGCGATCGGCGTGCCGAGCCGCAGCGTCGGCTTGCCCTCGGCGCCGTGCGTGCCGTACTCGTGATTCACCGAAATCGGCGACGTGTAGATGCGCCCAGGTGCAAACGTCAGCGTCTCGAACACGTACGCGAACTGGCCTTTTTCCTGCAGCTTGCTGCCTTCCACACGCACGAGGCCGTCCGCGTCGCGATCGAAGCGGATCAGTTCCAGACCGTAATGCTGCCGCGTGATCAGCCGGATTTGCAGGTACTCCTGGTGGTGCACCATGAAGCTTGAATACACCTGCGCGAGCCGCTCGCGTCCGGCATTCGCGCCGAGGCCGTCGTCGCTTTGCGCGACGCTCGCCGAGGATGGCATGGTCGCGAGCACCAGCGCGTCGGCGCCGACATCGTCGATCGACGCGGCAAAGCGCTGCCCCAGCAGTTCCGTCGACGTCAGCAGGCTGCGCTCGGCTTCGTTGACCAGCATCGTGCGATTCGCGTGATACGCGTAATAGCCGGTCGCACCGGACGCGAGCACGCCGATGCACGCAAGGAGCACCGATAGCTTGGAGGTCAAGCCGGGCCGTAACATCAGAACCGCTCCGACCGGTCGCCGGACACGATGCGGGTCCACAGTTCCTCGCGCCGTTGAATGTCTTCCACCGGGCCGATCCAGACAATGTGCCCGGTGCCGCTGTTTTCCACGGGCGCCGTCAGCGTGTTGGCCAGGCCCTGGCGTTGCGTGAGCAGCGCGCTCACGTCCGGTTCGAGCATGTAGTTGATCCACGCGAGCGCGAGCGGCCGGTCGCTCGCCGCGCGCGTCATCGACCAGCAATCGAGCCACGCGAGCACGCCCTCGTCGGGAATCACGTAGCCGACGTCCGCGCCCGCGCGGCGCAGCAATTCGACCTGTTGCGTGCCGTAATTGCCGAACATCAACGCAACATTGTGGCGGATGAAGAACGCGGTCGCTTCTTCGGGCAGCGTGTAATAGGTCAACAGATTGCGGCGCAGATCGACGAGCTTATGGGCGATCGTGCGCATTTGCGCGGCGTCGAGCTGAAACGGATGCGGATAGCCGAGCGCCAGCGCCGTGAACGAGAAGTTGTGCTGGGCGCTGTTGAAATCGAGCACCTTGCCGCGGTACTGCGGATTCCATAACTCGCGCATCGAATGCGGCGCGACCGGAACCTGCTTGCGGTCGTAGATGAGCCCCATCGACGAATACGTGAACGGGATCGCGTAGACCTTGCCCGCCGAGGTCAGTCCTTCAATCGAGCCCACTGCCTGAAAACGCGGCAACTGTTTTTTTGTGTTCGGCAGGCTCGCCAGATCGAGCGACGCCAGCAGATTCGCCTGCGTATAGCGGCGGATTTCGGCGGTATTGGCGGCGAGCACGTCGAAAGGCGGGGCGTTTTTTGCGTGCATCTGGGCCCACAGCGCCTCGTCGGAGTCGACCAGCGTGACTTCGACCTTCGCCTCGTAGCGCTGCTCGAACGCCTTCACGACGTCGGCGTCGGCATAACCGGGCCATGCGAGCACGCGCAGCACTTTCTCCGCGGCGTGAGCGGGTGCGGGCAGCAAGAAGCCCGCACCGCACACCACGCCGAACACAACCGCCAACGCGCCGCGCAAAACGCCACGATGCAGTAAATGCGCGCGTGCCAAGGCAGAAGCGGCTGCAATTCGCCGTTGAAAGAACTGTTTAAAACAGCGCATTTCGCCCGCCATTAACATCATATGCATATACAACACCGTTTAGCAGAAGGCCGTTGGACGAGCGTAAAACCGCGCGGCATTTCATCCGCGACCCGTGCTCGGTGACTTTCTCCAGACAGATACGCCTGCCGCGCCGCTATCGACGATAAACGCAGGGAGCACCGATGATAGCGCCAAAGCAATATTTTTTTGCCGCTGAACGGGTCCGGTTTCGAAAAAGAGCGTATCAGAGGCAAGGCGGACAATCCGCTTATTAACGTTTAACGACAATTCAGTCCGCAATCTTTAACACGGCACCCAACGATTTAAAGATTCGGGCGATGACGGCAATAATTCGTCATGCGTCGTGGTAAATAGCCTCGTCTGAATTCGCCAATACGGCGCATCGGATAACGCCGGCGGTGCCACATCTAAAGAAGCGCAGTACCGATGCCGATAACGATGACTTGTCCCAATCCGCCGCCGGCGGTTGCCGGCGATGTGCGGTCGCCGCGCGGGCGCCGGCCGGGTAGCCGATGAGCCGAACAGAAACAGACGATGCGCGTGAGAAAAACCGAGTGGATGGGCGTGGCCGTCGTGGCCGGATCGATAGCCTGCTTCGGCGGCTGGCTGCAAAGCGAAATGACCCGCGCGGCGCTGGCGCGCATGCAGCGCGACACGCCGGATGCGCACGGCGCCTGCGCGGGCATGAGCGCGCGGGAAACTGAAATGAGGGGCAAGGGTGAACTGTGGTGCGGCACGATCGGGGCGGGACCAGGGGACGCATGAGGAAAGACGTGGAGGGATTGGGTTTGCAGGCGGGATGACGGGAGCGGCGACGATTACGGTACGGCCCGCACCGGCAGCGCCAGCCGCACCTATAATTAGCCAACTTCATTACTACGTCATTACATAGCAACCCAACCGGGGGAAAACCCCAAATCACACCCACAGCAATCCCGCACGCGCACCCTATCCCCACCACATTCACGCTTTAGAAGCTATCCTCTCGCGCCATCCGGTGTTTTACTGACTACCCAATCTTTTTGAACTGATAAGCTTGGCGCGCGCTGCTGACCGCCCCGGCCGGCAGCTTCACCCCAAGCCCGCCGTAAGTCACGACGGGTGTCCCGCAGCGCTACAACCGCACGCGGGAGCATTCGAACTACACCGAGGAGTTAAATAGTGAAAAAACTGCTAGCGGCTTTGACGGTTGCTCTGCTTGCCACCGTCTCGATTGGCGCACACGCTAAAGATTGGTCCACGATCCGTTTTGGCGTTGATGCCAGCTACCCCCCGTTCGAGTCCAAGGGCTCGGATGGCAAGCTCGTTGGCTTCGATATCGACCTCGGCAATGAAATCTGCAAGCGCCTGGATGCCAAGTGCGTGTGGGTCGAAAACGACTTCGACGGCATGATTCCCGCGCTGAAGGCGAAGAAGTTCGACGGCGTGCTGTCGTCGATGTCGATGACGCCGCAACGCGCCGAACAGGTCGCGTTCTCGTCGAAGCTGTTCAACACGCCGACGCGTCTGGTCGCGAAGAAGGGTTCGGGCATCCTGCCGACGGCCGAGTCGCTCAAGGGCAAGTCGATCGGCGTCGAACAGGGCACGATCCAGGAAACCTACGCGAAGACGTACTGGGAACCGAAGGGCGCGAAGGTCGTGCCGTATCAGAACCAGGATCAGGTCTATGCCGACCTGCTCTCGGGCCGTCTGGATGCAGCGTTGCAAGACGCGGTGCAGGCTGAAATCGGCTTCCTGAAGACGCCGCGCGGCGCGGGCTTCGACTTCGTCGGCAAGGACCTCGTGGACGCGAAGATTCTCGGCAACGGCGCGGGCATCGGCATGCGTAAGGAAGACACCGATCTGAAGGTGAAGGTCGACAAGGCGATCGCCGACATCATCAAGGACGGTACGTACAAGAAGCTCGAGAAGAAGTATTTCGACTTCGACGTGTACGGCGGCTAAATCAGCAGCTGAGTCCGCCACGCGCGTCCGATGACGCGCTAGCCGGCTGGCAGAAAAGGGCTCCGCACAGCGGAGCCCTTTTCGTTTGCGCCGCCGCATAAAACCACATCACGCGTCATATCGGCTAAGATCGTGCGGTCGCGGCGCCGCAAAGCGGCCCGCCCTGGCCCCGCCACGAATCACGCTTTCATAATGTAATCAACGACATAGCGCAGCGCGCCCAATTGGGCCGCGGCTTTCGGAAACCATGCAAACCCAAACCCATCCGCTGATTGCGCCCACGCTCGGCACCGCCCGCAACCTGACGAGTTTCCACTACGGTCCCGGCGGCGGGCAGAAGATTTACATCCAGTCCTCGCTGCACGCCGACGAACTGCCCGGCATGCTGGTGTCCTGGGAACTGCGCCGCAAGCTGGCCGCGCTCGACGCCGCCGGCAAGCTGCGCGGCGAAGTCGTGGTCGTGCCGGTGGCCAATCCGATCGGTCTGAACCAGCACTTTCTCGGCCACCTGACCGGACGTTTCGAAACCAACACCGCGCAGAACTTCAACCGCAATTTCCATGATCTGTCGGCGCTGGTGCAGCCGGTCATCGAGTCGCGTCTGACCGACGACATCGACGCGAACCGCACGGCGATCCGTGCGGCGATGCGCGAAGCGCTCGACGCGCAGGAGCCGACCACCGAACTCGCGTCGCAACGTCTCGCGCTGCAAAAGCTCTCGTACGACGCGGACGTGGTGCTCGATCTGCATTGCGACTGGGAAGCCGCGATGCACCTGTACACGAACCCGGACCTGTGGGCGGAAGTCGAGCCGCTCGCGTGCTATCTCGACGCGAAGGCGTCGCTGCTCGCGCTCAACTCGGTGGGCAACCCGTTCGACGAAATCCACAGCTTCTGCTGGTCGGATCTGCGCGGCCGTTACGGCGAGCGCTTCCCGATTCCGAACGGCTCGATCTCGGTCACCGTCGAACTGCGCGGTCAGCGCGAGGTGTCGTACGAGTACGCTGAAAAAGACGCGCAGGCGATCATCGAATACCTGACCTCGCGTGGCGTGATCGACGGCAAGGCCGCACCGCTGCCGCCGCTCGAATTCGCCGCCACGCCGCTGGCGGGCGCCGAGCCGCTCGTCGCGCCGCAAAGCGGCGTGCTGGTGTATCGCTGCGAAGTAGGCACGTGGGTGGACGTCGGCCATGAAATCGCGGATATCGTCGACCCGCTGACGGACCGCGTGGTCACGGTGAAGAGCAGCGTGGCCGGCGTGCTGTACGCGCGGCACAGCACACGTTTTGCGACGGCCGGGCTGGAATTCGCGCGGATTGCCGGCTCGAAGGCATTCCGCAGCGGTTCGCTGTTGAGCAATTGAGCGTCATTGCGACGCGGCCGGTGTTGCACTAGCCGCTAGCCGCTCGCCACTAGTGGCTGCGCCTTTCGGTCTCTGTCCGAACGCCAGGCAACAAAGCAGATCGCCCGCTGAAATAGCGGGCGATCTGCGTTTACGCACCGTGTCAGGTGCCGCTCAGAAAGCCGGAATGATCGCGCCTTTGAACTGCGTGTCGATGTACTTGCGCACCTCGTCGGACTCGTACGCCGCGACCAGCTTCTTCACCCACGGCTGATTGCGATCCTGCACGCGCACCGCGATGAGATTCGCGTACGGACCTTTGATGTCCTCGATGGCGATCGCGTCTTTGGTCGGCTGCAGGCCGGCTTTGACCGCGTAGTCGGTATTGATCGACGCCGCATCCAGATCGTCGAGCGCGCGCGGCAATTGCGCGGCGTCGAGTTCGACCAGCTTGAGCTTCTTCGGATTCTCGACCACGTCGAGCGGCGTCGCGTTCACGCCGTTCGTGCCGACGCCCGGCTTGAGCCTGATCGCGCCGTACTTCTGCAACAGCAGCAGTGCGCGGTTGCCGTTGGACGGATCGTTCTGAATACCGACCTTCGCGCCTTCCGGCAAATCCTTCAGCGACTTGAATTTCTTCGAATAGAAGCCCATCGGCGACACATAGGTCAAGCCGACGTTGACGATCTTATAGCCGCGCTGCCTGATCTGACTGTCGAGAAACGGCTGATGCTGAAAACCATTGGCGTCGAGATCGCCCGCGTCGAGCGCCGCGTTCGGCTGCACGTAGTCGTTGAACTCGATGACCTTGAGGTTCAACCCGTCGCGCGCCGCCACCTTGGTGACGACCGACCATATCTGCGCATCGGGGCCACTCATCGTGCCGACCGTGATGCGTTTGTCGTCCGCGTGAGCGAACGCTGCCGTGAGCGAAAACGCGGCGACGGCGAGCAGATTCTGGATGAGTGTCCGGCGTTGCATGCTATTTCCCGTAATCGATTGAGGTGAATTTAACAAAAGACTGAATGAAGCCGCATCGTCACACGCCGTCGCGGCGCTGGAAAACCAATCGTTTTTCACACGCTTATATCCGCGCTTCGAGCAAAGCTTATACAGGCACTGCCTTGCGCAATTTCACCTTGCAAAGCCACGCCTTTGTCGCGCCAACACGACAGATAAAAAAAATAACCGCACTGTCACATACCTTACTCAGCGTTCCCTTAAATTTCGGGCCATCGCATGATCTGACCGAAGAGCCGGGCATCGCGATCGCCTAATTTTTAACCGGAGAAAGTCTTGAACAAGAAAGTATTGACCGCCGCTACGCTCGCCGTCTTCGCTACCGCCGCTCACGCGCAAAGCAGCGTCACACTGTACGGGTTGATCGACGCAGGTATCAGCTATGTGAACAACTCGAAGTCGGCCACCGGCAGCGACAAGCTCTTCAAGTACGACGACGGCGTGGCGCAAGGCAGCCGTTGGGGCCTGCGCGGCACGGAAGATCTCGGTGGCGGCCTGAAGGCGCTGTTCGTGTTGGAAAGCGGCTTTAACAGCGGCAACGGCACGCTCGGCCAGGGCGGCGCGATGTTCGGCCGTCAGGCTTACGTCGGTCTGTCGCAGAACAACGTCGGCTCGCTGACGTTCGGTCGCCAGTACTCGTTTTCCACCGACTACCTCGGCGGCAACTACTCGACCGGCGGCCTGACCGTCGCGGGTAACTACGCTTACCACATCAACGACGTCGACCAGTTGACGTCGAGCCGTATCAACAACTCGGTCAAGTTCAGCAGCGCGAACTTCTCGGGCCTGACGTTCGGCGCGATGTACGGCTTCTCGAACCAGGCTGGCGGCTTCGCCGGCTCGCCTGCTACGGGCACGACCGCTGCAACGGTTGCAGGTTCGTCGCGCGCTTACAGCTTCGGCGCGAACTACGCCAACGGCCCCTTCGGTCTGGGCGTCGCGTACACGGACATCCGTTACCCGGGTCAGGCATCGCCGGCCTTCTCGACCTCGCTGGCTAACGTGACGTTCCCGACGCTCGGCAACGGTCAGATCCAGGATCTGCGCACCTTCGGCGCTGGCGGCCGCTACGCTATCGGCGCAGCGACGCTGTGGGCGTTGTATACGAACACGCGCCTCGCACCGATCTCCGGTGAATCGACCACGTTCGCCGCGTACGAAGCAGGCGCGAAGTACGCGTTCACGCCGGCTATCACGGCAGGCGCCGGCTACACGTACATGCATCTGAGCGGCGCGAACACGGGTCACTGGAACCAGGTGAACCTGAGCGCCGACTACGCGCTCTCCAAGCGCACGGACGTGTACGCACTGGGTATCTATCAGATCGCGTCGGGCCATAACGGCACGCAGGATCTGCAAGCGCAGATCGGTTCGAGCACGAGCTACTTCAGCACGTCGGGCACGGGCGCGGACAACCAGCTGGCATTCCGCGTCGGCATCCGTCACAAGTTCTAAGCGGGTCCTGGACGGCGGGGAGCGCATGCGTTCCTGCCGTGCGGATTCGAAGCTTCTGGAAAACGCCCTGCGGGGCGTTTTTCTTTTTGCGGCATAGGCCGTCGCCCACGAAGCGGGCTCGCACGGCGCCCACCCGCTCAATCCAGAAGCGCGGGATTGTCGATCGCCCCCGTCAACAGCTCGACAAACGCCTGCACCACGCGCGGCAGCACGCGCCCGGCCATCGTCTGAATCTGCAGCGAGCGCTGGTGCAGTTCAGGATTACTGATCGGTATCGCGACGAGCCCATCCACTTCCAGCCGGCTGCGCACGGTCAGAAAACCCGTCACCGTGACGGCATCGGTTTGCAGCACGAAACTTTGCAGCGCCGCATGATAGTTGCTGACGAACACCGGATCGAACACGAGGCCTTCCAGGCTGCAGGAAATGTCGAATAGCTGACGGATCGTCACGCCCTGGTTGTCGATTGCGAGCGGCCACGGCAGCAGGTCCGCGAGCGAAACGGCGTCGCGCGCCGCGAGCGGATGATCACGCCGCACCAGCGCGAAAATCGGCGCGCGCTGCGCGTACACCACGTTGATGTCCGGCTCCGGCGCAATGCTGAAACACACCGCGATATCGGTAGTGCCGTCGCGCACGCGCTGCGTCGCCACCGATGGCGCCGACACTTCGAGTTGAAAATGCGTGGCCGGGTGCGTCTTCAGAAAACGCGCGAAAACCTGCGGCAGAAAATGCGGCGCGACGCCCTCCGAACTCGCGATGCGAATCGTCGCGCGGCCGCCGTTGCTCAGTCCACGAATTTCCTCGGTGACGCGCTCCGCGTCGAGCAGGCTACGCCGCGCGTGCTCGACGAGCAGACGCCCGGCGTCGCTCAACACCATGCCGCGCGGCCGCCGCTCGAATAGCGCCGTGCCGACGTCCTCCTCCAGCTTTGCGATCTGTCTGCTGAGCGCCGACACGGCGACGTACAAACGCCCCGACGCCTTGCTCAGCGAACCGCTGCGCGCCACTTCGAGAAAGTAGCGCAGCGCGGTGTTGTCCAACTGGCTCATGGTTTTTCCGCTTTGCCGTTTCGGCAACGATATCTGCCAAATATTGTAATTGTCCACAAATATCGTCCACCCCAAGATCGCGACATCGCTTCGAATCCAGCGCTCGCGCTCGCGGCGCGCCCCACCGGAGAACAACGTTGACCCGTGACTCGGCTATTCAACATGCGACGGAGCAGTACGATTCCGGCCGCTTTCTCGATGACCTCCAGCGCCGCGTCGCTTTCCGCACGGAGAGCCAGGAAGCCGACAGCGGCGAGCGCCTGCGCGCCTATCTGAGCGATGAAATCACGCCGACGCTGACGCAATGGGGCTTCACCTGCCGCATCGCCGAGAATCCGGTGGCGGGCGCGGGGCCGTTTCTGATCGCCCACCGGCATGAAGACGACGCGCTGCCGACCGTGCTGTCGTACGGCCACGGCGACGTGGTGCGCGGCTACGACGCGCAGTGGCGCGAAGGCCTCGCGCCGTGGCGCGTCACCGTCGACGGCGAGCGCTGGTACGGGCGCGGCACGGCGGACAACAAAGGCCAGCACAGCATCAACCTGGCCGCCCTGAAAGCGGTGCTCGATACGCGCGACGGCAAGCTCGGCTTCAACCTGAAGCTGCTGTTCGAAACCGGCGAGGAAGTCGGTTCGCCGGGACTTCACGAACTTTGCGCACAACTGCGCGACGAACTGGCCGCCGACGTGCTGATCGCATCCGACGGCCCGCGTCTGACCGCACAGCATCCCACGGTCTTTCTCGGCTCGCGCGGCCTCGTGAACTTCCGGCTCGACGTGAAGCTGCGCGACGGCGGCCATCACTCCGGCAACTGGGGCGGCCTGCTGCGCAACCCGGGCGTGGTGCTCGCCAATGCAATCGCGTCGATGGTCGACGCCAACGGCCGGGTGATGGTCGAAGGTCTGCGCCCGCCGCCGATGCCCGACGCGGTGCGCCGTGCGCTGGCCGGGCTCCAGGTGGGCGGCAATCCGGGCGAGCCCGCTGTGGATGCGGACTACGGCGAACCCGGCCTCACGCCGGCCGAGCGCGTGTTCGGCTGGAACAGTCTCGAAGTGCTCGCGTTTCGCACCGGCAATCCGGAGAAGCCGGTCAACGCGATTCCGCCGCACGCGTTCGCGCACCTGCAGATCCGTTTCGTAGTCGGCACCGACTGGCTGAATCTCGAACAGATCGTGCGCCGCCATCTCGACGAGCACGGCTTCGGCATGGTCGACATCGATGTCGAGCGCGGCGTGCCCGCGACCCGCGTCGATCCCGACAACCCATGGGTACAGTGGGCGTTGCGCTCGCTGCAGCAAACCACCGGCAAGCAGCCGGTACTGCTGCCGAACCTCGGCGGCACGCTGCCCAACGACGTGTTCGCCGACGTGCTCGGCATGCCGACGCTGTGGGTGCCGCACTCGTACCCCGGTTGCTCGCAGCACGCGCCGGACGAGCATCTGCTCGCTCCGGTGGTGCGCGAAGGATTGCGCATCATGTCGGGCCTCTTCTGGGACCTCGGCGTGCGCGATGCCGATGCCCCCAACAGCGCAGCCGCGCTTCCCACGCAACGCCGCCAGGGAGTCCCGTCATGAGCATCGATTCCGCCACAGTCGACGGCACGATCGCCGAACCCAAAGCGCGCTCGGGCGTATCGCGCCTGATCCTCGCGACGTCGATCGGCAATGCGCTCGAGTTCTACGATCTGATCGTGTACGGCTACTTCGCCACCACGTTGTCGCGGACCTTCTTTCCGGTCCACGACAAAACGGTGTCGCTGCTGCTCACGCTCGGCACCTTCGCGCTCTCTTATCTGGCGCGGCCGATCGGCGCGCTCGCGCTCGGCTCGTTCAGCGACCGCAAAGGCCGCAAGGCGTCGCTCACGCTGTCGATCGGGTTGATGACGCTCGGCACCGGCATGGTCGCGCTGATGCCCTCGTATGCCGCAATCGGCCTGCTCGCGCCGATCGGCATTTTTGCTTCACGGCTATTGCAGGGCTTTTCGGCCGGCGGCGAGTTCGGCAGTTCGACGGCGTTTCTGATCGAGCATGCGCCGGCTCGCAAAGGCTTCATGGCAAGCTGGCAGTTCTCCAGCCAGGGCGCGAGCACACTGATCGCGTCCGCGTTCGGCGCGGTGCTGACCGGCGCACTCACGCAATCGCAACTCGACGACTGGGGCTGGCGTATTCCGTTCCTGTTCGGCATGCTGATCGGGCCGGTCGGACTCTACATTCGCCGCCGGATCGACGAAACGCCGGAGTTCGAACGTGCGGAGAAATCCGCCTCGCCGGTGCGCGAATTGCTGGCAACGCAAAAGGAGCGCGTGCTGGTCTCGATCGGCTCGCTCGTGCTCACGACCACGGCCAACTACATGCTGCTATACATGCCGACGTATGCGGCCCGGCAACTCGGCCTCGCGCCGTCGTCCGGCTTCATCGCGACGCTGCTGGCCGGCTGCATCATGATGGTGTTGACGCCGATCGTCGGCCACTGGTCGGACAAGGTGGGCCGCATCCGCATCATGCTGGGCGCAGGCGTGCTGTTCTTCCTGACGGTCTATCCGGCGTTCATGTTCATGAACGCGCATCCGTCGCTGGGGACGCTGCTCGCCGCCGTCGTATGGGTCGCGCTCCTGAAGGCCACCTACTTCGCGCCGATTCCCGCGTTGATGTCCGAACTCTTTCCGACCCGCACACGCACCACCGGCATGGCGCTCGGCTATAACATCGGCACGACCGTGTTCGGCGGCTTCACGCCGCTCGCCGTCGCGGCGCTGATCGCCGCGACCGGCAACAATCTCGCGCCCGGGCTCTATCTGATGCTCGCGGCCGTGATCAGTCTTTTCACTATCGTATGGGCCCGCGTTCGTCTGAATGCGCGTTGAACCGACAGGACTCTATTCATGCAAGAAGATTTGCAACAGGCAGTGCAGTTCGCAGTGGATCACGAATCGCTTTGGGACCGTCACGTCGACGGCGCGTGGGGCGTGCACGTCAACGATCCGCCGCCGTGGAACCGGCTGCTCGGTCCGGTGCACGATCGCGGCCCTGTGTCGGGCACGATCGCGGTGGACGGCCGCGTGCTCACTTCATGGGGCGAGCCCGATCGCGCCGATCTGACCTTCAGCGTCGCGAAGATGTACCTCGCGCTGCTGGCCGGAATCGCGCACGATCGCGGCTTGCTGCCGGACGTGGACGAACCAGTGCGCGTGCGGGTGCCCGGCATCGGCTTCGACGATGCGCACAACGCTGACGTGACCTGGGCGCACCTGCTGCAACAGACGAGCGAATGGCAAGGCACGTATTTCGGCCTGTCGGATCAGGCAGACCACTATCGCGCCGTCAATTTCGCCGCGCCGCCCGATGGCAAAAAAGGCGAGCTGCGTCCGCTGCAACGCCCCGGCACGTACTGGGAATACAACGACGTGCGCATCAACCAGCTTTCGCTGGCGCTGCTGCATCTGTTCCGGCAACCGCTGCCCGAGGTGTTCCGCGAAGCGATCATGCGCCCGGCCGGCGCGAGCGAAAACTGGCAATGGGTCGGTTACGACCATGCGTGGGTCGAGATCGACGGTCGGCGCATGCAGTCCGTTCCGGGCGGCACGCACTGGGGCGGCGGCATGTCGGTCAGCGCGAACGATCAGTTGAAAGTCGCGCAACTGCTGCTGAACGACGGCGTCGTGAACGGCCGGCGGATTCTGTCCAGCGAGTGGATCGCGCGGATGCGTACGCCATGCGCGATCGCACCGTTTTACGGCTATCTGGTTTGGCTCAATACCGATCGCAAGGTTTTCCCGAGCGTGCCGGCATCAAGTTATTTCGGCGTGGGCGCGGGCAGTTCATTTACGTGGATCGAGCCCGAGCGCCGGATGACGGTGATCGTGCGCTGGTTGAACCCGGCCGCCGCCAACGAGTTCTTCGGGCTCGTTCTCAATGCGGTCGATGCGATCTGTGTCGATTGATGCTTCGTGTGTGCGATTTCAGGCCGCTGGGTGAAGGTTGATGAGTCTTCGCCTTCGCTCACCCGGCGGCCCTGAAAGACCGTAACAACTCGATTGAACGCAAGCATGAGTGCGAGCGCGGCCGATTCGCGCCGCACTCACGGCCTCCACACCACTCACTCCATTACGCCGCCTTGGCGAGTTCCGCGTCGATAGCGGTGACGAGACGCGGATCATCCGCCGTGACGTCGGGCGAAAAGCGGCCGACCACTTCGCCGTTGCGGCCGATCAGGAATTTTTCGAAATTCCACAGCACGTCCACGCGATTTTCCGGATCGACGCCATAGCCCTTCAATTTTTCACGGAAAGGCCCTTCGCCGGTCGCGGCGGGTCGCGCTTCAGTCAGGCGCGCGTACAGCGGATGTTGATCTCCTCCGAGCACGGAGATTTTCGAAAAGAGCGGGAAATGCACGTCATAGCTCGTGCTGCAAAACGCGGCGATCTCGCCGTCGCTGCCCGGCTCCTGGCCCTTGAAGTTGTTGGCGGGAAAGCCGAGCACTTCCAGACCCGACGCGCGTTTGTCCTGATACAGCTTTTCGAGGCCGCTGTATTGCGGCGTGAGCCCGCATTTCGACGCGACGTTGACGACGAGCAGCACCTTGCCCTCATAATCGGCAAGGCTCGCTGCATTGCCGTCGATTGTTTTCAGCGGAATATCGAATAGCGCTTCTGCCATGGAGCCTCCTGGTTGAAGATGGGCCGCTCGTCAGCGTGATCGTGAGCCGAACGCGTGAGTCGAACGGTGAAGCGATCCAGCTTACCCGATCCGCCGCGTTTCGGCAGAAGGCGCTCCGAGGCATCCTGTGCGCTCAACGAGACGCGCAGTCTTCACGACCGGCAAGCCGCACCTCGATCAATCACCCGCCCTCGCGCCTTCACCCGGCGTCTTTCGGACTGATGGTGTACCTCAGCATTCTTTCGCGCGACGCCGCGAGCAATCGCGTCATCGCCGCGGACGCGGCCTCCGGTTCCCGCGCGACGATCCCGCTGCGCACCGCGTCGTGCAGTTCGATATCTTCGCTGGGCCGCGCAGCCTGCCGCAGCAGCATCTCGGACGACACCCGCAACGCGGCCTTGATCGCGCTGCCGATCGTGATGAACATGCCGTTCTGCGACATCGCGATGATCGCCATGTGGAACTCCAGCACCGCTTCGCCCACGGCGCGTACATCCGATTGCGCGGCCGGCGACGCGTAGGCGTCCGCCAGCTCACGGTAGCGGCGCTCGATCAGTTGCAGGTCGTCGTCGCTGCCATGGCGCGCCGCCAGAAAGCTCGCGCGCGGCTCGAAGCACAGGCGCATCTCGAAGATGTCTTCGACGATCTTCGAATCGAACTGCGCATTGAGCCGCCACGCGAGCACGTCGCGGTCGAGCAGATTCCAGTCGGAGAACGGCAGCACGCGGGTGCCGATTTTCGGCGTCACCTCGATCAGCCGCTTGCCGGTGAGCTGCTTGATCGCCTCACGGATAGTGGTACGACTCACGCGGTACTCGCTGCACAATTCGCTTTCGACGGGGAGCAGATCGCCCGGACTGAATTCGCCCGAGACGATCCGCATGCCGACGATTCTCGCGACCTGTGCCGTCATCGTACCGACGACGGGCTCACGCTCGAACATCACCCCTCCTTCGTAGACGCCCGCTTCGATCAACCTAGCCGCGCTTTGCCGCAGTCGTGACGATCACGTTCCACGAGCCCGGCTTCAGACGCGCGGTGATCTTCTCACCGTCGACCACCACACGGGCGTTGGTCTCGGGCACGACCGTCAACGGCGCTTCGCGCGTGTTCACCGCCTTCATGTTCGCGTGATGAAGTTCGAGCGCGTGATCGAGCGTGCGTTCGGCGCCGAGGCCGCGCAACTCGATGTTCAGGTCCATCTCGTCGGTCAGGTGCCGGTTCAATGCGAAGATCGTCGTGGTGCCGCTCGCCCGGTCATCGACCACGGCCGCGCACAGGTAGGCGATCTCGGGGAAAGTCTCTGCCTCGTATGACGGCGACTCGATCACCGGCTTGAGGACGCGGCCATGACCGAACTTCGACGCCTGCGCGAACGGATAGAAAATCGTCTGCCGCCACGCCGCGCCGCCCGGCTCGGTCATGATCGGGCCGATCACATTGACGAGCTGCGCGAGACAGGCGGTCTTCACGCGATCGGCGTTGTTCATCATCGTGATCAGCGCGCCGCCCACCAGCAGCGCGTCCTCGGCGTTGTAGACCTCTTCGATCAGGCGCGGCGCGCTCGGCCAGCCGGGCTTGCGCAGATCGTTGATCGAGCGGGCCTTGTACCAGACGTTCCATTCGTCGAACGACAGCATGATGCGTTTGGTCGAATGCTTGCGCGCGGCCACGCTGTCCGCCACCGCGACGATCTCCTTGATGAACAGGTCCATCACGTCGATGTTGCCGAAGAACTCCGCCGTGGAGTCGTGACGGTTTTCGAAGTACGTGTGCAGCGAAATGAAGTCGACCTGATCGAAGCAGTGTTCGAGCACGCGGTCTTCCCACGCGCCGTAAGTCGCCATTTCATGGGTCGAGGATCCGCACGCCGCAAGCTGGATGGTGGGATCGACCGCGCGCATCAGCTTGGCTGTTTCGAGTGCGACGCGGCCGTATTCGTCGGCGGTCTTGCGGCCGATTTGCCACGGCCCGTCCATCTCGTTGCCGAGGCACCAGAACTTGATGTCGTGCGGCTTTTCGTAACCATGCTCATGACGCAGATCCGATAGCGCGGTGCCGCCCGGATGATTGCAGTACTCGACGAAATGCCGCGCTTCGTCCGGTCCGCGCGTGCCGAGGTTGACCCCGTACATCGGCTCGATGTCGAGCTCGCGGCACCAGTCGATGAATTCATTGGTGCCGAACTGGTTGGTTTCGACCGAATACCACGCGAGATCGAGGCGCTTCGGCCGCTTCTCTTTCGGACCGACGCCGTCTTCCCAGTTGTAGCCCGACAGGAAGTTGCCGCCGGGATAGCGGACGATCGTCGCTCCGAGTTCGCGCGTCAGTTCCATCACGTCTTTGCGATAGCCACGCTCATCGGCTTCGGGGTGGCCCGGTTCGTAGATGCCGGTGTACACGCAGCGGCCCATATGTTCGACGAAGGTGCCGAACACGCGCCGGTCAAGGTCCGCGACGACAAAATCGCGGTCGACGACGAGGCGGGAAGTAATCATGGTGAGAGGTCCTCTTGTGAGATCGACGAGGCGCGCCGCCCGATGCGGCGCGCTGGCTGACAAGTTCGGCCGCCGGGCGGCAATTACCTGGACAACAGCTTGTTGACGCGGTCTTCCGCGTCCTTCTGAACCGCCGGAATCGGCTTGCCGGAGGTCAGCATGTTGCTGACCTCGCTGCCGACAATCTCCTGAATCGCGAACTGGCGCGGCACCGTGTTCGGCAGCGAATAGCCCGTCGACGAGATTTCCTTGATCGACGAACGATGCGGCAACGCGTTGAATGCTGCGCTATCGATGACGGACTGGCGCGCCGGCAGATGCCCGGTGCGCGCCCAGTCGGCGTCGTGGTCGTAGAGGAACTTGAGGAACACGAACGCGGCGTGGCGCGTCTTGTCGTCCTTCGCGCCGCCCTTGAGCATGACCCACGAATGGCCGTCGGCCCACACCGCCTTCTTCTGGAACAGGTTCGGGAACGGCACGACGTCATAGCCATTGTTGGCGAGCGGCGAGTCCGACTTCTTCGCCAGGTTGGTCAGGTCTTCGATCACCCAGGTCCCGCAGATCAGCACGCCGGCCTTGCCGTTCATGAACGCCTGGTTCGATGCGCCGTAGTCGAGATTCGGCGTGATGTCGCCCGCCTTCATCAGAGCGTCGAGCAGTTGCAGCGCGTTCGTCACGGGCTTGCCCTGCAGATCGATCTTCGTCGGTCCGGACGGAAACAGCGTGCCGTTGTGCTGATACACCATCGTGTAGAGCGAACGCGTCTGCGCGGCGCTCTCGTTCGCGATCGGCATCGTGATGTACGGCAGGCCGGTCTTGTCCTTGAACTGCTTCGCCTGTTTGAGCAGTTCGTCAGGCGTGGTCGGCAGGATCGGCTTGCCGCTCGCATCGACCAGACCCGCCTTTTTGAACAGATTGACGTTGATGTGCCAGAGCCACGAATGCGTGTCGAACGGCAACGCGTAGGTCTTGTCGCCGAATGTGACGCCACGGTGCGCGTGGCCCGTGAAGTCCTTCGTATCGACGCCGACCGATTTGAAGCCGTCGTCGAGCGGCTCGACGAGCTTGCGCTTCACGTAGTCGCCGAGCACGGCTTCGTGCATCACCGAAATGGTCGGCACGTCATGGCTGAGAATGCGCGCGTCGATCTGCGTATAGTAAGGATTCCATTCGATGATCTGCGGCTTGACGACGATGTCTTCCTTGTTCGTCGCATTGAACTGGTTGACCAGCGTCGTGATGATGCCGCACTCGCCCGCCGCTTTGCTCACGTCGTTCACATTGCCGTATTCAGCGTCGCAGGCGCCAAAGAAACGCGACAGCGTAATTTCGGTTTTGGCCTGCGCCGGCGCCGTCAGGCCGGCCGTCAGACTCAGCAAGGCGAGCGAAAGCGCACCGCGCACGAGCGATCTTTTCATCGTTGTCTCCTAGGTCGATAATGAGCCGCGTCTTTCCGAACGACTGTGCGCGGCTGCCGGGTGGTCATTGGCGTGACCGGTTGTGCTTCGGTTGTGCTTCGCCAAGCTCGACTACCGCACCGTGGTGCCCGCCACCGCCGCCACGATGTACTTCTGGAAGAACAGATACAGCACGAAGATCGGCAGGCCGGCGAACACCGCTTGCGCCATCAGATAACCAATCCCCTCGGACTGTGCGAAATTGCCCTGTGTCGATGCGAGGCCAATAGTCAGCGTGTACATCTCCGGCTTCGATGCCGACACGAGCGGCCACAGGTAGTCGTTCCACGCGCTGAGAAACGTGAAGATCGCGAGCGTCGCCTGCGCGGGGATCGACAGCGGCAGCACGATGCGCCAGAACACCTTGAAGCGCGACGCGTTGTCGAGCAACGCCGCTTCCTCGATATCCACGGGCACCGCCTTGAAGTACTGCGTCATCAGATACACGCCGAACGGCGACGCGAGGCGCGGCAGAATCAGCGCACCATAGGTGTTGTGCCAGTCGAGCGAGGCGAAGATGCTGTGCAGCGGAATCACGAGCGCCTGCTCGGGAACCGCGAGCCCGGCGAGGCAGATTACATACAGCCAGCGCTTGCCCGGAAAGTTCGTGCGCGCGAAACCGTAACCCGCGAGCGATGCGATGACGAGCGTCAGGAACGTCTGGCCCAGCGCGACGATCACGCTATTGATCAACCAGCCGCCCACCGCCGATGTGCCGATGATGCTCGTATAGTTCTGCAGCGTGAACGGCGGCGAGAACAGCACATCGGTATGTTGCTGAAGGAACGCGTTCGGCTTGAACGACAGCGCGAACACCCACACGAGCGGCGCGATCCAGACGAGCGCGAGCAGCACGACGGCGCCGAGCATCACGCGCTCGCCGAAACGGCCCGCGAGCGAGCCGCGCGAGCGTTGCTCGGGAGAAGGACTCGGGGCGGATTTGAGTGCGGCGGTGCTCATGCGGAATCCTTTCTGCGAACGATCCATGCCTGCGCGGCGATGCCCAGCAGCATCAATGCGAACAGCACCTGCGCCGCGGCTGCCGAGTAGCCGAATAGCCATTGACGGAAGCCGGATTCGTAAATGAACTGCACCAGCGGACGCGATGCGTTGTTAGGACCGCCGTCGGTCAGCAGTTGCGCCTGACCGAATAGCTGGAACTGGAACACCGCTTCGATTACCGCGACCAGCGCGACGGTGCGCCGGATCGACGGCAGCGTGATCGACGCGAAGGTGCGCCAGCGCGTTGCGCTGTCGAGCGCGGCTGCTTCATACAGCTCCTGTGGAATCTGTTGAAGCGCGGCGAGGAACAGCATCATCGGCAGGCCGACGATCCACCATACGGTGACGATCGCGATCATCGGCAGCGCGGTGGCTTCGTGCACGAGCGGCACGTACTCGGGAAGGTTCAGCGCGTGGCTCACGTCGGCGAGCAGTCCGTGGCCGGGCATCAGCACGAGCTTCCAGACCAGCGTGACGATCGTGACCGACAGCACCGACGAGCCGAAGAAAATCGCCCGCAACGCCGCGCAAAACCGGCCCGGCCGGTTGAGCACGAGCGCGAGTGCGAGACCCAGCGCGACGAACATCGGCACCGTCATGAACACGAAGTAGAACGTGTTGCGCACGGCGCCGCGAAAGATCGGATCGGCCGCGAGGTCGACGTAATTCTTGATGCCGATGAACTCGCTCGTGCCGGCGAGCAGGTCGACGTTTTGCAGGCTCAGCCACCAGCCGTACCCGAGCGGCACGACCAGCAGCAACACGTAGACGACCACGAACGGCAGCACGAACAGGCCGTTCGACCAGGACGCGAGGGGATTACTGAAACGGCGTTGCCGCGCCTTCGGCATACCGGCCGCCAGCGAGCGCTCAGCCGCCATGATGCGCCGTCCCGCTTGCGTCGAACAGATGCAGATGAGCGGCGTCTATGCTCATACGGAGCGGGTCGCCGGCCTGCAATTCGTATTCGCGTGGAATCTCGATCACGATTAGCTGATTGCTCGCGAGACTCACGTGCGCGAGCGAGCGATCGCCGAGCCGTTCGATGAATTCGGCGCGGCCGCCGAGCGGACCGTTCGCGTCGATCACCACGTGCTCGGCGCGAATGCCGAGCGTGAGCTGGCCCAATGGCAAACCGCCGGCCGCGATGGTGGTGGGAATGACGACATTGTCGACCGGCAGGCGCACGAGCAGACGGCCGCCGTTATCGCCCGCGGGCTCGACGTCGATAAAGTTCATGGCCGGTGCACCGATGAATCCCGCGACGAAGCGCGTGGCCGGACGGCGGTAGATGTCGAGTGGCGCACCGATCTGCTCGATGCGTCCGCGATTCATCACGACGATGCGCGTGGCAAGCGTCATCGCTTCGATCTGGTCGTGCGTGACGAAGATCATCGTCGAACTGAGACGGCGATGGATGCGGGCAAGCTCGACTCTCGTGCGGGTGCGCAGCGACGCATCGAGATTCGACAATGGCTCATCGAACAGGAATGCTTCGGGCTCCTTAACCACCGCACGGCCAATCGCCACCCGTTGACGCTGACCACCCGACAATTGTGCGGGACGACGCTTGAGCAACGCATCGAGTTCGAGCATACGGGCCGCTTCGGTAATGCGCCGCTCGATCTCGCTCGCGGCGACACCCGTATTGCGCAGTCCGAACGCCATGTTGTCGTAGACCGTCATGTGCGGATAGAGCGCGTAGTGCTGGAACACCATCGCGACATCGCGCCTCGCCGGTGGCAGGTTCGTGACCTCGCGGCCGCCAATGCTGATCTGCCCTTCGCTGACGTTTTCGAGTCCGGCGATCATGCGCAGCAGAGTCGACTTGCCGCAGCCGGAGGGGCCTAGAAAGACGAGGAATTCGCCTTCGTGGATATTGAGGTCGAGACCCGTGATCACTTCCGTCTCGCCATACCGCTTTGTCACGCCGTTGAGCTGAATGCCCGTCACCGCGCCTCCTTGGGTTATGTCCCGGAACTGCTGTCTCTGTCTGCTTTGATATTATGAAAATATAATAAGGTAGCCTGATTGGAGACGTCCAATCCCTGTTTCGATATCGAGGTATTCGGGTTTCGGTATGCGCATGCGTATTGGATCGCACTGCGATGCTTCGATTCGGGCTTGAGGACGCTGATCAGGGTGCAGAGCCCCGCGCCGACATTGGCTGTCAGGAGAATTGTGAAGAATCGGCAAGGGTTAACGAGCCCGCGCTCGAATAGCCGATCAAGCAACGGCGAGGCGGGCTCTTTTATATTTCTTTTTCTTACGTCGCGCGGGGCGCGTGCAGCGCTGAGCGCACGACGAAGGTAATCACAACCGCAAACACCAGCGTCGCCGCGAGAAAGTACAGGCCGGCGGCGAGGCTGCCGGTCGCATCCTTGATGAGCCCGATTCCGTACGGCCCCAGATAACCGCCGAGATTGGCGAGCGAATTGATCGTCGCAATGCCGACGGCCGCACTCGCGCCGGTCAGGAACTGACCCGGCAGCGCCCACACCACTGCCTGGATCGAATACAGCGAAAACGCCGTCAGGCAGATGAAGATGAATTGCAGCAGCGGCGCTTGCGCCCACGCGCTGGCCGCCATCGTCACGGCCGCGAGAGCGGATACGACGACGATGTGCCAATAACGCTCGCCGTGACGATCCGAATGACGCGGCACCAGATACAGACCCACCACGGCGAACAGATACGGCACCGCCGACAGCAGACCCGTGGTCGAATCGCTGACGCCAAATGCCTTGATGATGGTCGGCAGCCACAACGACAATCCGTAGATGCTCAACGGAAACGGCAGAAACAGCAGCGCCAGCAGCAGCACGCGTTTGTCCTTCAGCGCGGCGAGCGGATTGCGATGCGATTCGAGCCCGTAGGACGCGTGATCGGTAGCCAGTTCACGTTCGATCCACGCACGATCTGCCGACGCGAGCCAGTGCGCGCGGGCGGGCGACTCCGGCAGAAGACGCAGCGTGGGCCAACACAGCAGCACGGCCGGCAATCCGCTCAGCACGAACAGGATCTGCCAGTTCGACAGACCGAACGCGCCATGCGTCGACAACACCATGCCCGCAATCGGCCCGGTCACGATGCCGGCAATGGGCTGCGCCAGCACGAGCAGCCCGATGATGCGCGCGCGGTGCCGCATCGGAAACCATTTGGTCAGGAAATAAAGAATGCCGGGATAAAGGCCCGCCTCCGCGGCGCCTAGCAGAAAGCGCAATGCGTAGAAGCTCCGTGGCCCTTCCACGAGCGACATCGCCATCGTGATGACGCCCCACGTGAACAGGATGCGCGCGAACCACACGCGTGCGCCGAAGCGTTCCAACGCGAGATTGCTCGGTACTTCGCACAGAAAATAGCCGATGAAGAACAGGCCCGCGCCGAGGCCGTAAGCCGCGTCGCTCAGGCCGATCGCCGCATTCATGTGCAGCTTCGCGAAACCGACCACCGAGCGGTCGATATAAGCGACCACATAAATCAGCGCGAGAAATGGAATCAGTCTGCGCGTCAGCATCCCGACGATGCGTTGCTCGTCGCCCTGCTCCACATGCGAAGGCGCAGCAACCTGCTGCGCGCCGGCCGGCTTGGTGCTCATTGCACTGTCTCCATCGATTAGGGTGGTGTCGTGTGGATGCGCGACGCGGCCTGCATGTCCGTAGGCGCCTTTGCGCCGGCCAGCAGTGCGACGCGACGGCGCGAGCGCGCGCGCGACTGTTGCGTCGCTGCGCGCGACCCGCGCGTGGTGCGCGTGAAACTCGGGGTTCTGATCAGACCGCGTGTAACCGCCGCCTGGCGGTTACACGGCTCACTCGACTCAGCGCGACATGCGTCGCCGAGCCTATGACGTCAATGAGAATGTCGCGGCACGGCGGCGCCGCGGCAACCAACGAGGAAATCGAGGTCGCAGCCTTCATCGGCCTGCAGCACGTGATCGACGTACAGGCGCTGATAACCGCCGCCAGCCGGCGCCTGCGGCGGCACATGTTGCGCCATGCGGCGCTCCAGTTCCGCGTCGCTGATATCCAGATGCAGCGTGCCGGCATCGCAATCGAGTTCGATCCAGTCGCCGTCCTGCACGGCGGCGAGCGGCCCGCCCGCCGCCGCTTCCGGCGTCACGTGCAAGACCACCGTGCCATAGGCGGTGCCGCTCATGCGCGCGTCCGAAATCCGCACCATGTCCTTCACGCCCTGGCGCAGCAGCTTCGGCGGCAGCCCCATGTTGCCCACTTCGGCCATGCCCGGATAACCCTTCGGGCCGCAGTTCTTCATCACCATGACCGAATTGGCGTCGACGTCGAGGTCTTCGTCGACGATACGCGTCTTGTAGTGCTCGAGGTTTTCGAACACCACCGCGCGTCCGCGATGCTTGAGCAGACTGGGCGTGGCCGCCGACGGCTTGAGCACCGCGCCGCGCGGCGCAAGATTACCGCGCAGCACGCGAATGCCGCCATCGGCGACGAGCGGGTTGTCGAGCTGGCGGATGACTTCGTCGTTGGTGTTGGGCGCGTCCTTGACGTTGTCCCACAGCGATTTGCCGTTGACGGTCAGCGCACCGGGATGCGGCAGCAGGTCCGCTTCACCGAGCCGGCGCAGCACCGCCGGCAGACCGCCCGCGTAATAAAACTCTTCCATCAGGAAGCGGCCCGACGGCATCAGGTCGACGATCGTCGGCGTATCGCGGCCGATACGCACCCAGTCGTCGAGTTCGAGATCGACGCCCATGCGACCGGCAACCGCCTTCAGATGAATCACCGCATTGGTCGAGCCGCCGATCGCGGCATTGGTGCGAATCGCGTTCATGAAGGCCTCGCGCGTCAGGATCTTCGACAGCTTGAGGTCTTCGTGTGCCATCTGAACGATACGGATTCCTGACATATGGGCGAGCACATAGCGGCGCGAATCGACCGCGGGGATCGCTGCGTTATGCGGCAGCGACGTGCCGAGCGCTTCGGCCATGCACGCCATCGTCGAGGCCGTGCCCATCGTGTTGCAGGTGCCCGCCGAGCGCGACATGCCGGCTTCGGCCGAGAGGAACTGATGCAGGTCGATCTCGCCCGCCTTCAGCGATTCGTGCAGTTGCCACACTGCGGTGCCCGAACCGATGTTCTTGCCGTCGAGCTTGCCGTTCAGCATCGGACCGCCGGTGACGACGATCGCCGGCACGTCGCAACTCGCCGCGCCCATCAGCAGCGCGGGCGTGGTCTTGTCGCAACCGGTGAGGAGCACGACCGCGTCGATCGGATTGCCGCGGATCGCTTCCTCGACGTCCATCGCCGCGAGATTGCGCGTGAGCATCGCGGTCGGACGCAGGTTCGATTCGCCGTTTGAAAACACCGGGAACTCGACCGGAAACCCGCCCGCTTCGTAGACGCCACGCTTCACGTGCTCGGCGATCTTGCGAAAGTGCGCGTTGCACGGCGTGAGTTCCGACCAGGTGTTGCAGATGCCGATGACCGGACGGCCATCGAATTCGTGATCGGGAATGCCCTGATTCTTCATCCAGCTTCGATACATGAAGCCGTTCTTGTCGGCCGTGCCGAACCATTCAGCCGAACGCAATTTCCGCTTATTTTCCGACATGCCTATTTCCTTGATGCACGTGCCGGGGCACAGCACCGGCCAGTTTGACCTAACCGGCGCGGCGCGACCGGCGAGATGACGATTAAGCGGCTGGCTACAGCGCGTTCCGCGCTGTCTCGGGCCTCGCAAAGCTCTGGAATGCGGATCACGGAAGGCTGTCGCTCAATTTATGGGACTGCTGAAGTGTACGGAGCAGGCCGATATCTTTCCAATTAAATTTTTGGCGGTATCGATATCAGTTTTGGTATCAGAGGGTGGGACGTGCGCGGGATGGGCGTCCCGCGAAGGTGCGACACAGATAGACGCTGAATTCGCGGTCCCGCAATTGGTCATCCTCTGGCGAAGCCGATCGGCCCGCCTCAAGCGTATCAGCGAAAGAACGGCAGCGCGAGAAACAGCTTGATGACGATCGCGTTGACGATGTCCATGAAAAACGCGCCGGTCATCGGGACGATCAGGAACGCGATGTGGGAATGGCCGAAACGGTTGGTAATCGCCTGCATGTTGGCGATGGCGGTGGGCGTCGCGCCCATGCCCAGGCCGCAATGCGCGGCGCTCAGCACGACCGCGTCGTAGTTGCGCCCCATCACTGGGAACGTCACGAACACCGCATACAGCGCCATCAGCAGCGTCTGCGCGACGAGGATCGCGATGACCGGCACCGCGAGCGCCGCGAGTTCCCACAGGTCGAGTCTCATCAGCGCCATCGCCAGAAACAACGCGAGGCTGACATTGCCCACGAGCGCGACCGCATGCTGATCGAGTTGCACCCGCACGAGCGACAGCCCATTGTTCAATAGCACGCCGACGAACAGCACGCAGACGAACGTAGGCAATTCGAAGACGGTCCCGGCCAGCCACTCGGCCACCACCTCGCCCACGGTCAGACACACGGAGATCAACGCGAGCGTCGTGATGATCGCAGCGGGCGTAGTGGGCTGCTGGGCTTTGGGCTCTTCGAAGACCAGCGTCTCGTTCTCGCGATCGGAAATACGCCGCCTTTCGTCGTCGCCGATTCGACGCATGAGCAGGCGTGAAATCGGACCGCCGAGCACCCCGCCGATCACCAGCCCGAACGTCGCGCAGCCGATGGCGATTTCCGTGGCCGAGTTCAGCCCATGATGCTCGGTGAAGACCTGACTCCACGCGGCGCCCGTGCCATGACCGCCCGACAGCGTGATCGATCCGCCGAGCAGTCCGAAGAGCGGATCGACGCCGAGCGCGAAGGCGAGCAACACGCCGACCACGTTCTGCAGTATCAGCAGTCCACTGACGAGCGCGAGAAATCGGATCAGCACGGGCCCACCCGCCTTCAGGCTGGAAATATGCGCATTGAGACCGATGGTCGAGAAGAACGCGAGCATGAGCGGCACCTGCAGCGCGGGCTCGAAGCGCACTTCGATACGCGTCGTAAGACGTATCAGCAGCACACCGACGGCAACGATGAGCCCACCGGCCACCGGTGCGGGAATCGAGTAGGTGCGCAGCACGGTAATCCACTGAATCAGCTTCTCGCCGAGAAGCAGGACGAGCGAGGTCGCGACCAGAGTTCCGTATACGCCGATATTCATGAATGACCTCCCGACCGGAAGCGCAATCACGTCTTATCCCTTGGGCGTGCCGCCGTGGCGGGATCGGGTCGACCCGGGATTGCGCGAGCAATAGACGACCGCCGACCTGGGCAGGCGAGCGGATTATTTTCTATTCACGTACGGGCACATCGACAACCATGCTTCATGTTAGCCATTCCGCCGGCTCAGGGTAGAAATTTCCTTGACCCGCCACAATCCGGGCATCATGTCACGTCACTGGTCGCGTTGAAGTCTGCTACGCTGCGCCCTTCTCCTTCACTACCTCGCATTGAACCCGATGGAAACCCCTTTCAACGATCGCGGCGTGTCGGTCACGCGCAATGCACTCTCGTCCGCCGGCCAGGTTTTTCCGCTGCGCGATATCGTCGGCGTGCAGGTCGTCACCGTACAGAAGAACAAGGTCTTGCCGGTGACGATCTCGGTGCTCGGCCTGATCGGCGCGATTGCCGGCGTGATCTTCGGTTCGCCGGCGGGCATTGTGTGCGGCGTGATGCTGGTCGCGGTCGGCTGGCTCACCTGGGCCACGCAGGACATCACGCATCGGCTGATGGTGCAGACAGCCGACGGCGAACGCGAGGCGCTGATGAGCACCGATCGCGAATTCGTCGAGCGGGTGGGCGCGGCGGTGGACGAAGCGAAAGCGGCGGCGGTGCAGAAGGCGTGACGCCGTCCACGTTTGTACGACACTCGCTCATTAGCACAAGCTCGTTAACACAAATTTGATTCGCGCAGCCGCAGCTTTTGCGTGCCATTGAGGCGCGCCTGATTAAAGTGGAGCGGGTATCGACAACGCGCGCCGCCTCTGCGGGTCGGCGCAACCATGATGCTCACTTCAGTCGCCACGTCTGACATCTCCGTGCCGCGCGTTTCGCGCATCGGCCACCGCGCCGCCCATCCGATGGTTCCGCTCGTCGTTATCGACGTGACCGTGCCCGGCACGTCGTCGGCCCTTGCGCGGCGAGCATTGCATGCCGCGCTCGGCGGCGATCTGCGTCTCTACATCGTGACCGTCGACCAGCTGCGCGAGCACATCGTCTTTCGCATCGAAGTGACCTCGCGCAGTGTCGACGACGTGATCGGTGTGCTGAGCGCCACCCTCGAGCGCGCGACGCTGGGCCGCGCGCATGCGACCATGATTCGAGCTTCGCGCCCGGATTGAAGCAGGCCGATGCAGGCGCGTACCGGCGCCTGACTCACCGCGAGCAAACCTTTACACATCTTGGCAATTGTGCCCGACGGGCCATGTAGAGTCGCCGCTTCCATTGTTGCGTTCCTTCTTGCAGGGTGTCTTCGCTTTGATGTGGCTTGAGCGTGTCTCCATCCGCGGCCGCTCGTGAATTCCGTCGAGGCTGGCTTGTATGAGCGATCAGTCTGCCTCGCGCTTGCTCCGCACACGCCGCGAGTCGGCTTCACGCCGACACGAAACACCCCCAGGCATTGCGATGCATTGCCCCGCAAGAAGACCGCGCCTTATAGCGAAGCGTGATCCATGCCCCTGTCATCTCTTCATGCCGCGCGGCGGCCTCGTCGTCCGCTTTGGCAAACTCGCCTCCGCGCCGGTTTGCGTGCCCTCCATCAGCGTCTCGCTTGCATGGCGGCGTGCGCGGCCACCGCCCTCGCCGGTTGCGCCGCCACCTTCCCCGTGCCCACGCCGCCCCCGCCCACGGCCATGCTGATCAACGGCGGCAACGACGGCCTGCTGATTCCGCTGCATGTGGAGCGTGCCGACGAGGGTCACGCGCGCCTCGGCCTGCCGGTCCAGCTCGACGGCAAACCGTTGTACGTCGCACTGGACACCGGCACGCAAGGGGTGCGGATCCTGAAGTCGACGCTGCCAGGTTCGAACTACACGCGCGCCGGCGACGTCACGTCGCTCTCGTTCGCGAACGGCGCCGAAGTGGTGGGCGCCACGCTCACGCTGCCGTTCAGCGTGGCCGGCACGAAGCCGGCGCCGATCGCCGCGCAGGCAGTCGACGTGGTGCGTTGTCTGCCGGGCGCGAAGCGTTGCGTCGCGATGGACGGCTACACCGGCGAATTCGGTTGGGCGTTCTCCGGGATTGCCGGCATCGGCGCGGACCTGCCGGGCGATAACTGCTGCACGCCGCCACTGCGCGTGTTGCCGGGCAACATCGGGCAGCGCTATCTGGTGCGCTCGAACTTCGCGAAGCCTTACCTCGTGCTGAGTCCGTCGAATGCGATGACGAAGGACTACACGATGCTGCCGCTGGCGGCATCGAAAGACGGTGCGACGCAATGGCCGACCGGCTGCGTGCGTGTCGCCGACAAGATGACCTTCTGTGCGCCGCTGGTGTTCGCCACCGGCAGCTCCGGCATGATCCGCATCGAAACGGACAAGACGCCGAACTGGACCGGCGACGACGACGTCGGCAACGTGCTCAATCGCGGCAACTACGAGGCGGCGATCGGCGTGGGTTCGTGGACGCACCACTACGAGAGTGCGCAAGTCACGATCGTCAAGGCGAAGCCGAACGCGAACCGCATCGTGGTGGGTCTGATGGCGATGCAGAACATCGACGTGCTGTTCGATTTCCAGCGCGGCGAGTTGGGTCTGCATGCGGCGAACGCGAGCGAAAGTTTCGCGCCGTGAGATTGCGCGCGCGATAAAAAAGGCCGTGCGGTTCAAACGATGAACCGCACGGCCTTGTCACTTATAGCGCGCTCAAACGAAACAGAAACGGCGGCCCGCCCTCCTCAATCGAGCTCGAGCTGGTTCACCCGCCAGATATTGCGTGCATATTCGCCGATCGTGCGGTCGGATGAAAACTGCCCCATCCCCGCGACATTCTCGATCGCGCTTTCGGTCCACGCGCGCTTGTCGACGAAGCGCGCATCCACTTCGTCCTGCGCCTTCGCGAATGCGGCGAAGTCGGCCAGCACCATGTAGTGATCGCCCCAGTCGACCAGCGTGTGGAAAATGTCCGAGAAGCGCACCGGATCGTCCGGCGAAAAGAAGCCGCTGCGGATCTGGTCGAGCGCCGTGCGCAGTTCCACGTTTTCCTCGTAGACGTGCCGGGGCCGGTAGCCGCTCGCGCGCAGGTCGTCCACCTCGTCGGCGGTATGGCCGAAGATGAAGATGTTCTCGCGCCCCACCGCGTCGCAGATCTCGATGTTCGCGCCGTCCATCGTGCCGATCGTCAACGCACCGTTGAGCGCGAGCTTCATGTTGCCGGTGCCGGACGCTTCGGTGCCCGCCATCGAAATCTGTTCGGACAGATCGGCCGCCGGAATGATCAGCTCGGCCACGCTCACGCCATAGTTCGGCACGAACACCACTTTCAGACGATCGCCGATCAGCGGATCGTGATTGACCTTCTCGCCGACGTCGCCGATCAGCTTGATGACGGTCTTCGCCATCCGGTACGCGGAGGCGGCCTTGCCCGCGAACATCACGACGCGCGGCACCCAGTCGCGCTCCGGATTCGCGCGAATCTGGTTGTAGCGCACGATCACATGCAGCACGTTCAGCAGTTGCCGCTTGTATTCGTGAATGCGCTTGACCTGCAGGTCGAACAACGCGTCCGGATTGAAATGCTGCCTCGTATGCTGCACGAGCCGTTGCACGAGCCGCAATTTGTTTTGCCGTTTGGCTTCCCGGAAAGCCTCGATGAAGCCGTCGTCGGTGCGCAGATTGCGCAACTGCTCCAGCTCGAACAGATTGCTGCGCCAATGCTTGCCGATCCGTTCGTCGATCAGCGACGACAGCGGCGGACTCGCTTGCGCGAGCCAGCGGCGTGGCGTGATGCCATTGGTCACATTGGTGAAGCGGTCGGGATAGATGCGCGCGAAGTCGGCGAAGATGTCGCGCGTCATCAGTTGCGAATGCAGCTTCGACACGCCGTTCACCTTGTGACTCGCGACGATCGCCAGATACGCCATGCGCACGCGCCGCTGCCCGTACTCGTCGACGAGTGAGATGCGGCGGATCATCTCGGCATCATGACCCGAGTGCTCGCTGACGTGCTTCAGAAACTGCGCGTTGATCTCGAAGATGATCTCGAGATGCCGCGGCAACAGACGCGCGAGCATCTCGACGTCCCACGTTTCGAGCGCTTCGGGCATCAGCGTGTGGTTCGTGTAAGAGAAGATCTGCGTGACGTGTTTCCAGGCCTTGTCCCACGGCAGATGATGGACGTCCACCAGTAGACGCATCAATTCGGGAATCGCCAGTACCGGGTGCGTGTCGTTCAGATGCACCGCGACTTTTTCCGCGAAGCGCCCGAACGTGCTGTGCGTGCGCTGATAGCGGCGAATCAGATCCTGCATGGTCGCCGATACGAAAAAGTATTCCTGGCGCAGCCGCAGTTCGCGGCCGGCCGGCGTGGAGTCGTCGGGATACAGCAGGCGCGAGACATTCTCCGACATGTTCTTCGTGTCGACCGCGTTGCGGTAGTCGCCACGATTGAACGCGCCGAGATCCAGTTCCTCGGTGGCGCGCGCCGACCACAGCCGCAGCGTGTTGGTCGCGTCGGTCGCGTAGCCGGGAATGACGGTGTCGTATGCGGTGGCGTTCACATGTTCGGTGTCGATCCATTCGACCTTTTCGCCGCGCTGCACCGTGCGCCCGCCAAAGTGAACCATGTACTTGATCTCGGGCCGCGGAAACTCCCACGGATTGCCCGCACGCAGCCAGTAGTCCGGCGCTTCGACCTGCTCGCCGTTGACGATTTCCTGACGGAACATCCCGTACTCGTAGCGGATGCCGTAGCCGAAACCCGGGATGCCGAGTGTCGCCATCGAATCGAGAAAGCAGGCCGCTAGCCGGCCGAGACCACCGTTGCCTAGCGCGGCGTCGGGCTCGATATTGACCAGCGCTTCCATATCGACGCCGAGGCTCGCGAGCGCTTCCTTCATCTGGTCGTGAATGCCGAGCGCCAGCAATGCATTTGTAAAGGTCCGGCCGATCAGGAATTCCATCGACAGGTAGTAGACGCGTTTCACGTCCTGCTCGTATTGCAGGCGCGTGGTTTTCATCCAGCGCGCGACCAGCCGGTCGCGCACGGCGAGGGCTGCCGCGTGCAGCCAGTCATGCGGATGCGCGGTGACGGCATCCTTGCCGACGCCGTACATCATGCGATTGGAAATTGAGCGCCGTAGCGCGTCGACGGTACTGTTGAGCTGGTCGAATTCCAGATCGACGGCTGTCATCGAAGCCTCCGGTTAAGAGCGACGCGGCATGCGCGGACCGCACAGGTGACGGACGGGAGGCGCGTGCCGGTCAGGCGGTTTAAGAAACAGAGTAGGACATTTTACGGCTGCCGCACACCGGCGAGCACGAGCGGTTAGTTACGCACGTGCCATGCCCGCAAGCACGGGCGCGTACAGGCCGTTGCGCGCCGATACGACGGCTGCGCGCACGGACGCGGTGCAAATCGGCGCGTGGGCGGCACTGCGGACGTGCATCGCGAGCGCTGAATCCAATCCTAAGCACGACGCGAGTCGCAGCGCGTATTGGATAAACGTGGACCTGCAACAGCATTATTTTTTCGCCGCGTGACGCGCGGATGAACCGGGACGATTGAATCGGCTTCATCGTCGAATCAGGCTGCCTCGTCTGCGGAACAGTGACGCGAGTCACGTGTGACATGGTGCTACGCGCATCCGTTCGAAGCGGCGGGCCGGGGCCGACAGTTAGTTGCGTTCTGGAGCCTGCATTGCATCCGTTCAGGTCAAAGCCCTCACTGTCCGCGCGCCAGCAGGATTTCCACGTCTCTGTAACAATCGCTACATTCCGCCGCGCGACCCGCCTCGCCCTGTCGATCAGCCGACGCGCACGTCATTCCACGCAACTCTGCCGCTCGCGTCGTGTTCTCCAGGGAGCCGCGGCAACGGCATGCATAACCGACGAGCCACGCCTTGTCCGACAAACCCAGCGCCACCGCCGCGCACCCCTTCCCGGCGGACGGCCCGATGTCCGCCGCCAACCGCCGCGCGATGGCCGCGATCATGCTCGCGGTCGCACTCGCCACGCTCGACACCGCGATCGCCAACACCGCCCTGCCCGCCATCGCCGCGGACCTGCATGCGGCGCCCGCGGCGTCGGTGTGGATCATCAACGCGTACCAGCTCGCGATGGTCGCGACGCTGCTGCCGCTCGCCGCGCTCGGCGATATCGTCGGGCATCGGCGCATTTATATCAGCGGCATTGCGCTGTTCACGCTGGCCTCGCTCGCGTGCTCGATGGCCTCGACGCTGCCGCTGCTCGCCGCCGCGCGCGTGCTGCAAGGGCTCGGCGCGAGCGCGATCATGAGCGTGAATACCGCGTTGATCCGCTATCTGTATCCGCCACACCGGCTCGGGCGCGGCCTCGGCACCAATGCGCTGATCGTCGGCGTGTCGTTCGCGGTGGGGCCGACGGTGGCCTCGCTGATCCTGTCGGTGGCCGCGTGGCCGTGGCTGTTCGCCGTCAACGTGCCGCTCGGCGTGCTGGCGTTGGCCTTTGCATGGCCCGCGTTGCCGCACACCGGGCGCGGCAAGCACAATTTCGATCCGGTCGCGGCGCTGCTCAACGTGATCACCTTCGCCGCATTGATTTTCGCGCTCGGCGAGGCGGCCCAGCGCGCGTCGACGCAACTGGTGCTGAGCGCGGCGGCGATCGCGCTGGTCTTCGGCCTGCTGCTGATTCGCCGTGAGTCGGGCCACCCCGCGCCGATGCTGCCGGTCGATCTGTTCAAACGGCCGGTGTTCGCGTTGTCGGCGGTCACGGCCGTGTGCTCGTTCGCGGCGCAGGGTCTCGCGTTCGTCTCGCTGCCGTTCTACTTCGAGGACGTGCTGCATCGCAGCCAGGTCGAAACCGGCTTTCTGATGACGCCGTGGCCCGTGGTGGTTGCGTTGGCCGCGCCGCTCGCGGGCAGTCTGTCGGATCGCTATCCGCCAGGCCTGCTCGGCGCGATCGGGCTGGCGGTGATGTCGGCGGGGATGGCGTCGCTGGCGTTGTTGCCGGTGCATCCGCACGTGCTCGACATCGGCATCCGGATGGCGATTTGCGGCGCGGGCTTCGGCTTCTTCCAGTCCCCGAATCTGAAGGCGTTGATGGCGAGCGCGCCGCCGGAGCGCAGCGGCGGTGCGAGCGGCATCGTCGCGACCGCGCGGCTGCTCGGACAAACCACCGGCGCGGCGCTGGTGGCGTTGAGCTTCGGGATTGCCGGCCGGCATGGTCCGACGCTCGCACTCAGCACCGGCGCGTTCTTCGCCGGCGCGGCGAGCCTCGCGAGCGGACTGCGGCTTTTGGCGCCGTCGCATCGCGCGGGTGCGCATGTGAAGGCGTCGGCGAAATGAAAGAAGCGGGCGCGCTGTGCACAGCGCGCCCGCTTCTTTGCCTGCTTAACCCCTTACCGCTCAGCGCGCCGCGAAATACCCCTTCACGGCGGCGATGAACGTGTCGATGTCGGCGCGCGACACGTCCTTATGCGTGACGAAGCGCGACGCATACAGCATCTGCGTGAGGATGCCGCGCTCCTTGAGCCACGCTTCGAGCGGCACGCAATGCTGCTGCGGAAACTGCGCGAACACCATGTTCGTCGCGACCGACTGCACCTTCACCTGTTCGATCGACTCCAGACCCGCTGCCAGATGCGCTGCGTTCGCGTGGTCGTCGGCGAGACGCTCGACGTTGTGATCCAGCGCATACAGGCACGCCGCCGCCAGCACGCCGGCCTGGCGCATGCCGCCGCCCAGCACCTTGCGCCAGCGGTGCGCCACGTCGATCAGCGCCTGGCTGCCGACCAGCACCGAGCCCACCGGCGCGCCGAGTCCCTTCGAAAAACAGATCGAAACGGAATCGAACAGCTCGCACAACGCCGCGACCGGCTTGCCCGAGGCGACTGCCGCGTTGTAGACGCGCGCGCCGTCGAGGTGAGCCGCGAGGCCCCGCTGACGCGCGAGTTGCACCGCCTCGGCGACGTAACCGGCCGGCAGCACCTTGCCGCCGATGGTGTTTTCCAGCGCCAGCAGACGCGTGCGCGCGAAGTGGCTGTCGATGGGCTTGATCGCGGCGGCGATCTTCTCGAGCGGGATCGAGCCGTCGGCGGCGTTCTCGAGCGGCTGCGGCTGGATGCTGCCGAGCACCGCCGCGCCGCCGCCTTCGTATTTGTACGTGTGCGCCAGTTGGCCGACGATGTATTCGTCGCCGCGCGCGCAGTGCGCCATCAATGCCGCGAGATTGCTTTGCGTGCCGCTCGGGAAGAACAGCCCGGCTTCCTTACCGGCGCGTTCGGCGACCGTGGCTTGCAGACGCAGTACGGTGGGGTCGTCGCCCCAGACGTCGTCGCCGACTTCGGCGGCCGACATGGCCGCGAGCATCGGCGGAGTCGGGCGGGTTACGGTATCGCTGCGCAAATCGATCATTGTGTGTCCCTGTGCGTCCATGAATGACAGCCTATGACCGCCGGCGGCGCGCCCTTCAATTTTGCGGAGAGGGAATGCTGCGTTGGCGGGTCAGCCGTGTATTTTGCTTTTTGCTTTTCGTTTTGTCACTGGTGCAGCGCAGCACCCACCGGCAGGGATGTCCGGTGAACCGAGCGCGGCGGCCCGCTCCCGCGGGATGCGATTGCAGCAAAGCCGGCGCGCTCGCGCCATCAGATTGCGCCAGGAATGCTCTAACGATGCGTCGTCTCGCCGGCGCCCGAGCTTCCACTCACCGCTGCGTGCGGATCGATTTCCGGTCCCATCGTGACGAGCACGCTGCAACTGACCCGGTCCAGCAGCAGGCCGTTGCTCCTGCCGCCCCACCAGCGCGCGAGGCGGCTCGAATGACGATGTCCGACGACGATCAGGTCCACCTTCAGTTCGTTTGCCAGCAGCGGAATCTGATCGAGCGGATCGCCGATGGCGAAATGTCCGCGCGCGATGATTCCGCGCGCGGCGAGCTTCTGCAACCCTTCGTCGAGCAAACTTCTGGCCGAATCGGTGATGAGATCGATCGGCACGGCGGAGGCAACGTCGGCGCCTTGCATCCACGCGAGATTGTTGAGGACGGAGAGCACGTGCACTTCCGCGTGAAGGTCCTGAGCCAGAGAAGCGCCGTCCTTCAATGCGTGCTGTCCCTCCCGGGTTCCGTCGTAACAGAGAAGAATGCGGTTGAATGTCGGCATGTCATTTCTCCCTGTGCTTTGCGTTTGCGAAACGCGACAGCACGGCAACCCGCAACTCAAACGACAGAGGCGAAAACGGATCCGCCACGCTCGACGCCAACAGCTGCATAGCCGCAAGGCCAGCACATTCCCAGTTCATTGTATGTCACTTTGTGACATATGAGCCGCCTGGCATCCGAAGGTGAAAATGGGTGCAAGAAAACTCGGCGGGCAATGCTCAATTGTCATTGCTCCAGGTCGCGCATCGCTGAACTTGATCTGCAGGACGAGACGACATTGCCGCTCACCCTTGAACCGGTCAGGAGTCAGTTTTTATATCACAATGCAATATAATCACCGCCACAGGGCACGCGCGTCGCCAGGGTTTCCCCGGTCATGCCGGCCCGCATCATCAACTCCTTTTCCTGTCCAGATCTTGTCCCGCTCCATTGCCCTGCGCTGGCTTGCCAGCTTCATTCCCGCACCGGTCGCCGTGAAATGGCAGGAGCGCGGCCGCTCGTGCCTCGGCGCGCTGCTCGGCATCGCATTCACTGGCGGTTCCATGTATCTGCTGCTCGGGCCGGCGGCGAGCATCCCGCTGCTCGTCGCGCCGATGGGCGCATCCGCCGTGCTGTTGTTTGCCGTGCCCGCCAGTCCGCTCGCGCAGCCCTGGTCGATCATCGGAGGCAATCTGGTGGCGGCGACGATCGGCGTGACCTGTGCCCATGCAATCGCCGATCCGACCCTCGCCGCCGCGCTGGCGGTCGCGCTGTCGATCGGCGGGATGTTCGCGCTGCGCTGCGTTCACCCGCCTTCGGGCGCGGTCGCATTGACGGCGGTGGTGGGTGGACCGGCCATTCACGCGCTGGGCTACCGGTTCGTGCTGGAGCCGATTGCGATCCAGTCGGTTGCGCTGCTCGCCGCGGCGCTCGCCTACCACGCCGTCACCGGCCACCGCTACCCGCACGCGGGGCGGCAGAACCGCAGCGCCCCGGTCGACGACGCGTCGCGCGGCGGCTTCACCCGGGCCGATCTCGACACGGTTTTGAAGCGCCGTGGCGAAATGCTGGACATCGACCCGGACGACCTCGAATCGCTGCTGCGCGACACGCAGCTTCAGGCCTTTTCGCGCAGCTTCAACGAGCTGAGCTGCGAAGACATCATGTCCCGCCATGTGGTGACGGTCTCCGTGACCACGCGTGCGACGACCGCGTGGGGCCTGTTGAAACGCAACAAGGTCAAGGCGCTCCCCGTTATCGATGCCGGCCAGAACCTGATCGGCATCGTGACGCGAACCGACCTCGTCGATAAGCGGGTTTTCAGCAAGTTCGCGCCGATCATCACGCAGATCGACAGCTGGCTGCGCGGCGACCCGCGCCGTCCTCCGAGCGTCGGCCACGTGATGAGTACCGAGGTCCGCACCATCGCGGCCACGGCGCCGATCACCGACCTCGTGCCGATGTTCGCCCATCACGGCCACCACCACATTCCGGTGCTCGATGCCGGCGGGCATTTGATCGGCATGATTACGCAGGTGGACCTGATCTCCGGCCTCTACCGGCAAACCGTGATGAAGGCTCAGCAGACTGCCTGACGGCATCCGGCAGCAGGAACAAATACATCACTTTGTGATATATTCAGCGTTTCATCTGCATGCACAGGCCTCCCATGAAAGTACGGACTCGCGGACTGACGAAACCCGACTTCGAGCAACTCTCGGAGTTTCGCTATCAGATGCGGCGCTTCGAGCGCTTCTCCGAACAGGCCGCCCAGAGCGAGGGCATCACGCCGTTGCAGTATCTGTTGCTGCTGCATATCAAGGGGTACCCCGGGCGCGACTGGGCGAGCGTCGGCGAGCTCGCCGAGCGCCTGCAGTCGCAGCATCACGGCGTCGTCGCGCTGGTGTCGCGCTGCGAGGCGCTCAATCTGGTGCGCCGCCAGGTCAGCGAAACCGATCGCCGGCAGGTGGAAGTGCACCTTGAAAAAGCGGGCGAACGCGTGCTCGCGAGACTCGCGGAACTGCACCGCGCCGAATTGAAATCGCTCGAAGGCGCTTTCCAGATTCCACAGATCGACCTCGACTAATCATGAGCATGGATTCCCATAAGCGTGACTTTTCGGCTAACACCCGGCTGCCTGGCATTTTTGCGCTGGCCGCGTGCATCGGCATAGTCAGCACGCTGGCTGCATTCGTGTTGCTGAACCTGATTCATCTGTTCACCAATCTGTTCTTCTTCGGCACGCTGTCGTTCGCCGAACGTTCGCCCGCCGAAAACACACTCGGCCTATGGGTGATCGGCGTGCCGGTGATCGGCGGCCTGATCGTCGGGCTGATGGCGCGATACGGTTCGGAGAAAATTCGCGGACACGGCATTCCCGAGGCGATCGAAGCGATCCTGTTCGGCAAGAGCAGGATGTCGCCGAAGGTGGCGGTGCTCAAGCCGCTGTCGTCAGGCATCGTGATCGGCAGCGGCGGCCCGTTCGGCGCGGAAGGTCCTATCATCATGACCGGCGGCGCACTCGGCTCGCTGATCGCGCAATGCGTCAAGGTCACGGCGGCGGAACGCAAGACGCTGCTGGTGGCGGGCGCCGCTGCCGGTATGACCGCCGTGTTCGGCACGCCGGTGGCGGCCGTGCTGCTCGCGGTCGAACTGCTGCTGTTCGAGTGGCGCCCGCGCAGCTTCCTGCCGGTGGCGGTAGCCTGTGCGGTCGCCGGTTTCGCCCGCGCGCTGTTCTTCGGCACGGGCCCGTTGTTCCCGCTCGAAACGGCCGCACCGGATAGCTGGTCGCTGCTGTCCTGCGTGATCGCCGGGCTGCTGTCCGGCGCGTTGGCCTCCGGACTTTCCGCGGCGCTGTACAAGACGGAAGACCTGTTCGGCAAACTGCCGATCCACTGGATGTGGTGGCCCGCGTTGGGCGGGATCGTGGTCGGCATCGGCGGATGGCTCGAACCGCGCGCACTCGGTGTCGGCTACGACGTGATCGGCGATCTGCTGCATCAGCACATCGCGTTGCAGGTCGCACTCCTGCTGCTGGCGGTGAAGGCCGTCATGTGGGTCGTCGCGCTCGGCTCCGGCACCTCGGGCGGCGTACTCGCGCCGCTGCTGATGCTCGGCGCCGGGCTCGGCGCGGTGCTCTCGCACTGGCTGCCTGGCAACCAGCCGGCGTTGTGGCCGCTCGTCTGCATGGCCGCCACGCTCGGCGCCACCCTCGGTGCACCGTTGACGGCCATCGTGTTCGCCTTCGGTCTCACTCATGACAGCAACGCGCTGCTGCCGCTCCTGACCGCGACGCTGATCGCACACGGCTTTTCCACCGTGGTGATGCGTCGCTCGATCATGACCGAGAAAATCGCACGCCGTGGTTATCACATCTATCGCGAGTATGGCGTCGACCCGCTCGAGCGTCATTACGTCGACGAGGTGATGACGACCACGGTCGAATCGATCGATGCTGACATGACGGCCGGCGACGCGCTGACGGCGTTTTTCGGCGCCAGCCAGCTGCGCCGGGCCTATCCCGTGGTCCGTGACGGCGCGGTGATCGGCGTGGCCGACCGCGCCATGCTCGAACGCTTGTGCGCCGAAGACGGTGAAAGCAAAGCGGCGAAACGCGCGCTGAAGCTCACCGATGTGTTCGGCCAGACCACCCCGGCCTCCGCGTTGCCGTCGGAAACCTGTCGTCTCGTCGCGACGCGGCTGGCCGTGCACAATCTCGAACGATTGCCCGTGGTGGCCGACCACAAGAGCATGCGCCTCGTTGGCATCGTGTCGCGTAGTGATCTGGTCAAACCGTCGCTCAGCCATTTCGAAGAAGAGCATAAGCGGGAGCGTTTTCGGCGCCTGACACCGGCGCGCGGCAAGCGGCGCTTTGCGCCGGTTCGCAGAGCGGGCTGACACAGGCACATTGGAATCGAGGCCGCTTGCGGCCTGCCGGTTACGCGGTGCGGCGCTATTTGCCCGCGCCGCGCTCGCTTGCGCAACTCAGCACGAGTGTGTCATCCCATCTCACTGCGGGGCCGAGTGCGGCGGTGTGGAACTCGGCCCCGTCGCAACGCCACTCGGCCACGAAGTCATTGCTGCACGCCGCCACGCGGCCTTTGCGCGGCGCGCGCGGCGAATATTCGCATGTCGTCCGGCCGTCGCATCGATGCGCCAGGTCATGGGTGACGTTGCCGTGTAGCGCTCCGCAGTTCTGGCCGTACGTGCCCGATACGATGCGGATAGTTCGCCCTTCCGCTTTCGTTTCCCGGCTTGCAACCAGAACGCAGATGACCGACACGGTCAACATACAGCGAATGCTTCCGCCAGGGAAAGCCCTTTTCCCGCACGGATACTTAGGGACGCTGATCATTTCTCACCTCCCTGCAAATCACATAGCGAACCGAACTGCACCGGTTAACAACGGCCGACGCCGTTACGCTCACCAATCAGACTTGCCAGCACAGCAGCGACCACCCGGTCGCATCGAGCGCCGCCGAACTCGAACAGGTCCCGTTCGATCGAATCGACTTCCCGAGCCAGCGATTCGCGCAGCAGATTTCTCGCGCGAAAATGCCGGCTGCGCACCGTCGCCTCCGGAATCGCGAGACATTGCGCGGTTTCCTCGATGCTCATTTCCTCGACCGAGCGCAGCACGAAGACGACGCGGAACACATCGGGCAGTTCGTCCAGTTTGCGTTCGAGCAACGCGCGTAATTCAGCGCGCGCCGCCGCTCTGTCCGGGGAATTCGAATCGTCTGCTTTCATCACGTCGAAGTCGGCATACATGCCGGGGTCCACCATCGGAATCACGTTCTGACGCCTGGCCTCGCGGCGCAAACGGCCAAAGCATTCGTTGAGCACCAGCCGCGACAGCCACGTGAGGAGCGCGGACTCGCCGCGAAACTGGCTGATCGATCGATATGCCGAGAGATACGCTTCCTGCAACGCGTCCTCGGCCTCGGCGTCGTTATGGAGTGTTGCGCGCGCCAGACGATACAGACGCCGGTTGTGCCGGCGCATCAACTGTTCGAACGCGGATAAGTCGCCGGCAACGACGCGGCCCACGATCGACAGATCATCGACCGCTGGAGATGCCCAACGTGTTACAGCGCGCTGTCCGTCATAGCGCGCCCGTCAGGTTGTATCACCGGACATTCAGTGTGCCATGCATCGTCGGATGGAAGTTGCACAGATACGGATAGCTGCCCGGCTTGCTCGCCACGTAACTCCATGAAGCGTTCGGCGCGATGCTGCCCGAATCGCTGCGCTCTGAGGATCGGTGGGGCCGGCGCTTTGCGCATGGCCAGCCTGGCTGGCCAGAGTCAGCGCCCCGAACAGAGTAACGTTGAGCCACTTCATGAGGTGTCTCCCGGATGATCGTCGCGCGCCTGGCTGGCGGTCGCAGTCCAGATCCGATGCGATCGTTGATATGGACCTGGATGTCACCGGGAGGAGCCCTGTTTCCGCATGCTTCACGCGCTTCACGCGCTTCATGCGCTTCATGCGTTGAGTGCGACGGCTACGGGCTCCGGTAGCCGCACGCAATGCTTCAAACCCGCTTGCGCGCCACGCCGATGCGTTCATCGACGCAGTGCCAAAACACGCCACGCGCAAACCGGGCTACGAAAGCTCATCCACCTGTTTTCGGCAGCCAGGTGAGTGGGTCGACAGGTTGACCGTTGTAGCGGACTTCGAACTGGACCGACGCGACGCCGCGGCTATCCACCCCTACCTCGCCGATGGTCTGCCCTTGTGCGACCGCGTCGCCTTCCTTGACGAGCAGCGTGCTGTTCTGACCGTACGCGGTGATCAGCGAGTCGTCATGCTTGATGATGATGAGCGGACCATACGCTTCGATACCGGAGCCTGCGTAGACCACGCGGCCGGTCGCAGCGGCTTTGACCGGATCGCCGGGGCGCCCGCCGATCACGATGCCGTTCGACTTACCCTGCGCGAAGGCTTTCAGGATCGGCCCGCGCAGCGGCCATTGCAGCACGCCCTGCTGGGGACCGGCGGAGGCGGTGGGCGCAGCGGGCGCAGCACCCGGCGCGGCCGGGGCAACGCCGACCGGCGGCGTGACGACGCTGCCGGAGGCCATCGGCGGAGACACGCGCAATACCTGGCCCGGCGTGACCGGTGAGTTGACCGCGAGACCGTTCCACGCGGCGATCTCCTGCGGCTTGCGGCCATACGCCGACGCGATGCCGCCAATCGTATCGCCCGCATTGACCCGGTAGAAACCGGCGGGAACCGGCACCGTGCTGAGGGTGGTCGGGCTGGACGGCGCGCTGCTGTAGAACGGCGTGCTCTCCCACGGCATCGACGTGCAGCCGCCGAACATCACGCTGAGCGCGGCCACTGTCAGCCAGCGCGTCCCCGCCAATTGCCATTGTCTTGTCATGTGATTTTCCTCGACACCTGTTTCAATCGGATTCAATCGATGCCCAAGCATTTACCGTGCCGCCGTGTCTCGCGGACTGGCGCGGCAATGGCTCTCCATTATGCCGCCATGCCCACGGGCGACGGTGTGGGCATGGCCTCAAACCTGCCGAAGTTCGTTCAGACGCTGCCCTGCGCTTCGACCACCAGGATGCGCGCCGCGCCGATCGGATGAGCCACGTGCTCGGTGCCTACCGACGCGTAGAACACATCGCCCGTTTCCAGCACGGCCGAGCGCTCGACGCCGTCCTCGCGATAGCGCATCTCGACGCGGCCATCGAGCACGGCGAACACTTCCTCGCCGTCGTTGACGTGCCACTTGTACGGCTGATCGGTCCAATGCAGGCGCGTCGTGATGCCGTTCATGCTGGCGATGTCGAGCGCGCCCCAGGGACGCGTCGCGGTAAAGCTCTTGCTGCGGATGATCTTCATGGTCAAAGGGCAGTTGAGAAAAACGGACGCCGCCAAGCGCTTTCCTCGCGCGCATACCGCAGCGGCGCAAGCTGGCGCAACAGTCTTTCGACTGGCCCCATTATAGGTCGGACAGCGGGTCGGACAGCGGGTCGGACCGCTCTGGCGCCCTCCGCGACAAGGTCACCTGACCCATTCGTGTGATTATTGAAACCTTTGAGGCCTCGCCTATACTCCCTCAAGCTGCGCGGAGCACACCCTGCGCCTACGTCTGGATCCTGCGAGGAGCGGAGCATGAACAAAGCCACCTTTCTGGCCGTGCAACTGAACGTCGACGATGTTGCGGCGTCGCCCGGTCTGGTCGAGTTGCTGAATACGCACCTCGTTTTCGCCGCCGACGTGGCCGAAGCCGCCGACGCCCTGGTGCAACTGGCCAGCATCGCGGGGCTATCGAGCGGCGTCGAAGCCAGCGTCGAGATTCCGGCGTTGGCGATCGAGCGGCTGCGCGAGGCGCTGGACAACCTGAGCGGCTACGACGAATCCTGGCTGCTCGCCCTGGAACCCAGCCGCGCACTCTTCGATGAAATCGGCCGCCGGCATCGTACGTTGCATTAGCGGGGGTGTTTGCGAAGTGCCTATACATCCCGCGCTGTCGCTCGCTTCACCAGCTGCGCGGAGGGAGCGCTGCAGGCAGGCGTAGGCGGACAGCACGCGCGGGCCGGTCCGGTGACTCAATCTGGCTGCCGGCCAAGGGATCAAGCCCTTGTCCAATCGCAGACAGCCGCATTGGAGCCTCGACCGAGACTGGCCCAGCGCCGTAAACGACAAAACGCCATCCAGCAAAGCGGATGGCGTTTTTTTATTGCTCGCCGCCTTATCGATCAGGCGGCGCCTTCATGAGCTTCGGCGCAGCTTAGTTGCCGAAGTAGACCGAGTTGCGGTCGGTGTTGCTCACCGGACGGCCGGCTTGCGAGGTGCCAGCCATCGGCGCGCCGTAGCCGCTGTTCGCAGCTTGAGCCGTACCGTTTTGTGCATCGACGCGCGCTTGCGCAGCCTGGATGCTCGCCGGGTAAGCGAAGTTGTCGTTCGACGGGTTGTAGCCGGCCTTTTCGAGCTGCACCAGTTCAGCGCGAACCTGAGCGCGCGTGACCGGCTGATTCGATTGGGCGAACGACGCGACAGGAGCAACCAGAGCGGCGGCGACGACAACTGCAGAGATCAGGGTCTTCATGATTAAACCTCCATAACTTGTTGTGTAGTGCGCTTTGGGTTTGTTCTCCTGCAGCGCTTGAAAACAAGTTTAGAAGGGTTGATACCTAGGGTAAACACCTAAAACAACGAAACTCTATTGTCGTTTTTGCAATAGTGTTGAAATCATGAACCAGTATGCGAAATGGTTCAGCGAATTCCAGCAACAATATGCGGCGGCCGGCATTCGAACAACGACGCGACCCGCCCTGCCCTACGACGAAGGCGCGGCAGGTCGCGATTCGAACGATCAGCTCCAGTTCGCGTGGAAGCTGCCCGGCTTATCGGTGCGCTCGAACGTATGCGCGCCGAAGAAGTCGCGCTGCGCCTGCACGAGGTTCGCCGGCAGGCGTTCCGAGCGATACGCATCGAAATACGCCACCGCCGACGCGAAAGCCGGCACCGGCACACCCGCATTGATCGCGGCCACCACGACCTCGCGCAATGCCGACTGGTAGTTCTTCGCGATGTCGCGGAAGTACGGATCGAGCAGCAGATTCGCGATCGCTTTGTCCATTGTGTAGGCGTCCGTGATCTTCTGCAGGAAACGGGCGCGGATGATGCAGCCGGCGCGGAAGATCTTCGCGATCGTGCCGAAATCCAGGTCCCACTTGTACTCTTGCGACGCGGCGCGCAGTTGCGCGAAGCCTTGCGCGTACGAAATCACCTTGCTGAAGTACAGCGCGCGGCGCACCGCTTCGATGAACGCGTCGCGCTTGCCACCCTCGAGCGGCTTCGCCTGCGGCCCCTCCAGCACCTTGCTCGCGGCCACGCGCTGATCCTTCAGCGACGACAGCACACGCGCGAACACGGCCTCGGTGATCAGCGGCAGCGGCGCGCCGAGGTCGAGCGCGTTCTGGCTGGTCCACTTGCCGGTGCCCTTCTGCGCGGCGCGGTCGAGAATCACGTCGACCAGATCCTTGCCGGTTTCCTCGTCCTTCTTGCCGAAGATCTTCGAGGTGATTTCGATCAGATAGCTGTCGAGCTCGCCCTGATTCCACTCGGTGTAGACCTTGCCCAACTCTTCGTTCGACAAGCCGACGACCTGCTTGAGCACCGCATAACTTTCGGCAATCAGCTGCATGTCGCCGTATTCGATGCCGTTGTGCACCATCTTCACGAAGTGGCCCGCGCCATCCGGACCCATGTAGGCGACGCACGGCTCGCCGTCCGGCGCCTTCGCGGCGATTTCGGTGAGGATCGGGGCGACCAGGTCGTACGCTTCGCGCTGGCCGCCCGGCATGATCGAGGGGCCCTTCAGCGCGCCTTCCTCACCACCGGAGACGCCGGTGCCGATGAAATGCAGACCGGCCTTCGCGAGTTCCTGATTGCGGCGGATGGTGTCGGTGAAATGCGTGTTGCCGCCGTCGATCAGAATGTCGCCCTTGTCGAGCAGCGGCTTGAGCGAGGCGATGGTGGCGTCGGTGCCTTCACCGGCCTTGACCATCAGCAGAATGCGGCGCGGCTTTTCCAGCGACTCCACGAAGTCTTCCAGCGTGAAGGCCGGCACCAGCTTCTTGTCCGGATATTCGGCGATGAGTTCGTCGGTTTTCTCGCGGCTACGGTTGTACACCGACACCGCGTGGCCGCGGCTCTCGATGTTGAGCGCCAGATTGCGGCCCATGACCGCCAGCCCCACCACGCCGATTGCCTGTTTGCCCATGTGAATTCTCCAGAGTCCAAAAATGTCGTGACGCCGCGCCGGAAGGAAGGTCGGCGCGGCGTCGAGGGTGAAAGGATAAAAGAAATGCGCACTTGCCGCTCGTTGGCGGACAACGGGCGGTGTGTTCCACTGCATGCGGCCGGCGCGGCACCGCTTCATGATTCGCTTTGCGGCGCCCTTCATGAAGCCTCGATGCGTGCCGCCACGTCGCCGCGACTCATGAAGCAGGCCGGTTTCCGCCCGCGGAAAAACCGTTTGCCGGAGCCGCGCCGTGGCCGAATCCGACGTTCGTCAGACCTGCGCCGCGTCCGGGCGTTTCCTGAACACTAGGCTGAAATTGTTGGCCGGCATCGCGATCGGCTCGTCGCACGCGAAGCCGACCGACGCGCCCAGCGCAATCACGGCTTCCATGTCGCGCACGCCCCACTCGGGGTCGCGGCTGCGCAACTGCTGATCGAACGCGTCATTGCTCGGCGCCGTATGCGCACCCCCGCGTTTGTACGGACCATACAGATACAGTACACCGCCATCGACGAGACGGCGGCTCGCGCCGGCGAACAGCGCCTCGGCCGCGCTCCACGGCGAGATGTGAATCATGTTGACGCAGATCACCGCGTCGAGCGCAGCATCCACGCCCCAGTCCGGTTGATGCACGTCCAGAGCGAGCGGCGCGCGCACGTTGCGCAGACCCTCGTGCGCGATCCACGCGGCAATCGACGCGCGCGCGTCGGCGTCGGCGTCGCTCGGCTGCCAGTCCAGCCCGGGCAGCGCGCGGGCGAAGCACATCGCGTGCTGGCCCGTGCCGCTCGCGATTTCGAGCACGCGGCCGGTGGCCGGCAGCGTGTCGCGCAGCACGGCGAGGATCGGTTCGCGATTGCGCTCCGCGGAAGGCGAACGTTGCCGCAGCGCCGGATGGGAATCAGTCATGGTTGGATTGTGTGTCAATAGAGGGTCGTGCGCACGCGTTCGGCGAACTCGCGGTCGTAGGTGGCGGCGTCGAAGCCGGCGCCGTTCAGGCGCCGATGAATCTCGCCCGCGCTCGGCAACTGCGAGCGTCCGACGTGCCGCGCCGGGTCCCACAGCTTCGAACGCACGAGCGCCTTCGAGCAGTGAAAATACACCGAGTCGACGTCGATCAGCAGCACGGTGCGCGGCAGCTTACCTTCGACGGCGAAACTGTCCAGCCATTCGGGGTCGCTGGTAATCCGCCCGCGGCCATTCACGCGCAAACTTTCGCCGACGCCGGGAATGATGAACAGCAACGCCAGCCGCGGCTCGACGATGATATTGCGCAGACTGTCGAGGCGATTGTTGCCGATGCGGTCCGGCAGCGCGAGCGTGCGTTCGTCGACGACCCGCACGAAGCCCGGCGCGTCGCCGCGCGGCGAACAGTCGAGGCCGTCCGGACCGGCGGTGGCCAGCACGGCGAACGGCGCGACTTCGATGAACGCGCGATAGTCTTCGTTGACGTACGCGATCTCCTTGCGCAGCGCGCGCTCGTGCGGCTGGCCGTAGAGGGCTTCGAGCTGTTCGATCGTGGTCAACATCGGCGTTTCCTTTCGAGTTGCGTTGTTATTCGGGGCGACTCACGAGCAGCACGCGAGCGGCACGCGCGGCAGAAGCGAAGCGGCTTGTCGGAGCAGCCCAATGCGCGCATCACCCTGCACGCCGCCGCTCCGCGCATGCCTCTCGTTCAATCCAGCGCCAGCCGGCCGGCCAGCGCGCTCAGCGTGTCCCCGCAAGGCGCGGCGAGCTTCAACGACAGCAACGGATCGGCGCGCGTGCGCCCCAGATTGATCGCGGCGATCGGCTTGCCCTGCCTCTGCGCCCACACGCAGAAGCGATAACCGGAATACACCATCAGCGACGAGCCGGCTACCAGCAACGCATCCGCCGCATCGAGCGCGTGCGAGGCCGCTTCGACGCGCTCCTTCGGCACGCTTTCGCCGAAGAACACCACGGCCGGCTTCAGCAGACCGCCGCAGTTCGGACACGCCGGAATGCGGAAGCCGCCGAGACCGTGCCATTCGAGATGCGCGTCGCCATCGGCGGCGGTTTCGGCGCTCACGTCCAGCAGCGCAGGATTGTCCGCTTCCAGCACCTGCTGAATCGACGCGCGCGCATGCTGCAACCCGCAATCGAGGCACGTCACGCCGTCGATGCCGCCATGCAGTTCGATCACCGCGCGGCTGCCCGCGCGCTGATGCAGGCCGTCGACGTTCTGCGTCACCAGCGTCGGCACGTGGCCGGCCGCTTCGAGCCGGGCCAGAGCGGTATGCGCGGCGTTCGGCTGCGCCCGCGCGACCACCGGCCAGCCGACCATGCTGCGCGCCCAGTAGCGCTGGCGCATCGCGAGCGTGCCGAGGAACTCCTGCAGTGTGATCGGCGGCGAGCGCTTCCACTCGCCGTTGTCGTCGCGATAGCCGGGGATGCCCGAGTCGGTGCTGATGCCCGCGCCGGTCAGCACGAACAGGCGCGGATAACGCTGCACGAAGCGATGCAGGTCGTCGAGCGTGTGCGAGTCAGGCAAAGGTTCGAGTGGCGCGGGCTGAAGATCGGTCATGACGGAGCACGGTGAAAGACGGCGGCCTGGACGTGTCACCTCGCATGCCGCTCAACGAGGCGGGCGCGGCCTGGTTTGCCGCGTGGGTGTCGCGTGCCGCGCCTGCCACTCGGCGAGCGCGGTCCGATAGCGCGCGAGCGCTTCGTCGTAGAGATCGAAAATACAGGGACTGCAGCCGCTATGACAACAGTCGTTGAGATCGGGCTGCTCGGGCGGCAACGGCTGCGGGTCGTCGCTGGGTGTGGCTTGGGGCACGGCGAATCGCGTTCCGTGAAAAACAGGAAGCGCCCAGTATAAGTTGATCCCGCATGGCGCGCTGCCGCGCGCGCAACCTCAGCCCCGGCCGACGAACGGCATCTTGCTCGCCATGATGGTCATGAACTGCACGTTCGCCGACAGCGGCAATTCGGCCATGTGCAGCACCGCGTCGGCGACGTGCCGCACGTCCATCAGCGGCTCGACGGCGATTTCGCCGTTGGCTTGCCGCACGCCGCGCGCCATCCGCGCGGCCATTTCGGTTTCGGCATTGCCGATGTCGATCTGCCCGCACACGATGTCGTACTGGCGGCCATCGAGCGACACGGCTTTTGTGAGACCTGTGATAGCGTGTTTGGTGGCCGTATAGCCTATGCTGTTGGGCCGCGGCGCATGCGCGGAAATCGAGCCGTTATTGATGATGCGGCCGCCGCGCGGACTCTGCGTTTTCATCAGGCCGAAGGCGGCCCGTGTGCAGAGGAACACGCCAGTGAGATTGGTGTCGACGATGGAGCGCCATTCATCGATATCGAGTTGATCGATATCGACGGGCGAGCCGTTGCGGCCCGCGTTGTTGAACAGCACGTCGAGCCGGCCGAAACGCTCGCGGATCTGATCGAACAGCGCCGCGACGCTGGCGGCGTCCGTCACGTCGCAGGCGACGGCGAGCGCGTCGCCGTTCAGGTGTCGTGCTTCCTGCGCCACGGCATCGAGCGCCGCCTGACGGCGCCCGGCCAGCACGACGTGATAACCGTGTTCCAGCAGCCTGAGCGCACACGCGCGTCCGATGCCGCTGCCCGCGCCGGTTACCAGCGCGATCTTTCCGATTTCCGTTTCCGTCACTGTGTGTCTCCTGTCGACCTCAATGCTCGCAACTGCGCGTGCTCACCGGTCCGCCTCGACCCTATAACGGCGGACACGCACGCGCTCCTGCCCAGCACCATACAGCAGCGGATTGCCAATCGCAAAGGCCCCACCACAGCGCCTCAACTTTCATCGTGCTTTCATTTGCAACCATTCCTGACACCCGTGCGCCCCGGCGCGCATCAATGGTATCTTTCGCGGCTGCGCGTGATGCGCAGGATTCATGGCCTTCCCGGACGGAAGAAGGCAGACAGGAAGCACGCTTTGATGAACGAATTCTCCACGACGCCGCATGGCGTCCAGCCCGCGCCGCCGCGCCGCTGGCCGCTAACCGGCTATCCCGCGATGCTCACCGCGACCGCCGCATGGCACGTCATCGTGCTGGCCGGCTGGCTGCTGGCGCCCGCCGCGTGGCTCTGGTGGCTGGCCGCGATCTTCGTGAACCACGCCATTTTCACGGTGACCGGCCTGCTGCCGCGCACTTCGCTGCTGGGCCCGAACTGGACGCGCCTGCCGGCCGGCGCGCACAACGCGGACGCCATCGCGCTGACCATCGACGACGGCCCCGATCCCGTGGTCACACCGCGAGTGCTCGACCTGCTCGACGCGTTCGACGTGCGCGCCACTTTCTTCTGCATCGGTGCGAACGTACAGCGCTATCCGGCACTCGCCCGCGAGATCGTCGCGCGAGGCCATGCGCTCGAAAATCATTCGCAGGTTCACGTGCACACCTTTTCCGTGACGCTGCCAGGCGCGCTCACGCGTGAGATCGACGCCGCGCAACGCACGCTCGAAGAGGTGTGCGGCGAGCGGCCGATGTTTTTCCGCGCCCCCGCGGGCTTGCGCAACATCTTTCTCGAGCCCGTGCTGCGCAAGCTCGATTTGCGGCTGGCGGCATGGACACGGCGCGGCTACGACACGCGCGAGCGCGATCCTCGCGTGGTCACGCGACGGCTGCTCGACGGTCTCGCGGCGCGCGACATTCTGCTGCTGCACGACGGCAATGCCGCGCTCACGATCGAAGGCACGCCGCTGATTCTCGCGGTGCTGCCGAGGGTGATCGATGCAGCGCGGCAAAAACAGCTGCGCTTCGTTACGTTGAGAGAAGCGCGGATCGACGCGTGAGGCGAGCGGGTTGTGGGCGACCGCATCCGCCCCACTCCCGTCATCGCCCAAAATCCGCCGCCATATCCTCATCCGTACGCACCTCCAGTTCACCGCTGCGGCACGCCTTCAGAAACACGCCGTAGTCGCGTTCCACCTGGTCCGCGTAGCTCGTCGCATACCCGGTCAGCGCTTCCGCGAACTGATCGCCTCGGCCGATATACGCGCTCACCTCGATCGCCTGGCCGCTCGCCTTCGCATGCGCGCGCGCCATGATCCAGCCGCATAGTCGCGCATAGCCCTCCAGCAAGTCGTTATCGAACAGTTCGAGATTCGCCGACAGCTTCATGTCGCGCAGTTGGCGAAAGTAGAAATGCCGGCCGAGCGGGCTTGTGGCCCAGCCTAGAAAGATGTCGCTCGTCGCCTGCAACATGCGCTGCCCCTGCACGACACGCTCGCCCTCGTGCGCGAGCGGTCGCGACGTGTGAAACCGCGCGATCACCGACGGCCGCGCTTCCTTCATTTGCAGGAACAGCGGCTTTCCCATGTGATCGACCAGCAGCAGCGCGAGGCAACGCGTACCGACGCCGCCCACGCCCATTACCCTGAACACGATGTCCTGCACGGAGAAATGATCCAGCAATTCACGCCGGTCGTGCGGCATCGTCTGCAGGTACTCGCCCCACATGCGTTCGAGCAGCTTGCGCCAGTGGGCACCTCCGTACATCTCGGTCTCTTCCGGTGTGAATAGCGTGTTCGTGCCGTGCACGTGAAAGAACGCCGGCGGTGCGTCGCGAATCGTCCAGTGATCGCCTTCGTGCAAAGCCATTTTTTCGAGCGCGCTTTCGTGGGTTCGCGCGGCCGCCTTTTCCATGCCGCGCCGCACGCTGCGCCGCCGCTCGGGTGACAGCGTGGTTTCCGCCATGCGGTCGAACGTGATGCGGTCGTACCAGAGTTCGAGCGCACCCAATTGCGCGTACTGCGCCATGCGCTCGCGATACTCGCGCACGGCGGTCATCACGAGGTTCTCGGCGGTGCCGCGGCTCAGCCGCATATGACGCGCGGCCACCACGAGGCTCGCGCTCAGCCGTTTCAGGTCCCATTCGAACGGACCGACCGACGCTTCGTCGAAGTCGTTCAGGTCGAACACGAGTTGCCGCTCGGGTGTGGCGAAGCCGCCGAAATTCATCAGATGGCCGTCGCCGCAGATCGGCATGGTCAGGCCACTGTCGTGAACCTTGCTGAGATCGTGCGCCTGCAGCAGCGCCGCGCCGCGAAAAAACGCAAAGGGCGATGCAGCCATGCGCCCATGGCGCAGCGGCACGAGACTCGCGACCCGGCCTTCGCTGCTTTGCTTCAGCAGGTCGATCGGGTTGCGATGCAGTTCGCCTACCGTGCGATGGCTCGAACGTTTCGAATGCTCACGGGCGGCACGGCCACGGGCCTCCCGTTCAGCGATGGTGCTGGCTTTCATGCGCTTCTCCGTTTTGTGCAAGTCTTGACCGGCGGTCGCAAAGACTGCTTTTACTGGCACGACAAAGCAAATCATCAGGCGCGCGAGGCATCGTCGAACGGAGCCCTTCGCGGGAAAATCACCTTCGGGCTTCGAACCGCGATCATAGCGGCCTGCGACAGGCAATCGGTAAAAATGTTGCCTCGCTCTATTCGACCATGACGGTCGCTCACTTCGGGTTGCCACCGACGTCGTGGCCAATTTCTCATGAAAGCAGCGGGCAAAATTACCGGAGCGTACGTTTCAAACTAACCATTTGGTGAATTTCCATTTTTTCCTTGCCCGACACACTTCAGCTATAGCGAATCCAGCCGTTTACCCATCCATACAGAACTTTTATGACGCGTGAAAAAAGCCCTTGAATTAGGGCCTGTTCTGAACGGACGTGCGTCGCGCGAGAGAAACGGAGAGAGTATGTTTGTCGCAATCGGCTGGGTGGTGGTCATCGCTTCCGTGATCGGTAGCTTTATCGGCGTGGGGGGCCATTTGCCGGCGCTCGTTCAACCGTTCGAACTACTGTGCATTTTCGGCGCGGCAATCGGCGCGTTCGTCGTGAGCAATCCGACTTCTACGCTGAAGAAAACCCTCAAGGCGATTCCTTCGTGCTTCAAGGGTGGCGGCTACACTAAAGAAAAATATCTCGAACTGATCGCCCTGCTTTATGAACTGCTGCAGAAGGCGCGCAAGGAAGGGATGATGGCGCTCGAAACCGACGTCGCCACACCCGAGGAAAGCGTGATCTTCCAGAAGTATTCGCACGTGCTGAACGACCACCATCTGCTCGATTTCATCGTCGACTATCTGCGCATGATGTCGGGCGGCAACGTCAACGTACTGGAAGTGCAGGACCTCATGGACGAGGAACTGGCCACGCATCATGCGGAAGCCTCGGTCGCGGCCAACGCGATCCAGAAAATGGCCGACGGCCTGCCCGCGTTCGGCATCGTCGCCGCGGTGATGGGTGTCGTTCACACGATGGGCTCCGTGGGTGCGCCGCCCGCCGTACTCGGCGAGATGATCGCCGGCGCGCTGGTCGGCACCTTCCTCGGCATCCTGCTCGCGTATGGCTTCATTGGTCCGGTGGCGGATCTGCTCAACGCGAAGGGCCGCGCCGAAGCCAAGCCGTACCAATGCGTGAAAGCCGTGCTGCTCGCATCGCTGTCCGGTTACGCGCCGCCGATCGCCGTCGAATTCGGCCGCAAGGTGCTGTTCACCGCCGACCGCCCGAGCTTCCAGGAACTCGACGACGCAGTCCGCGCCACCAAGATGCCGAAGTCGGCCTGACGCGGAGCGACACGATGAGCGAAAGAAGATCGCGCGCGTTGCAGCAGGTCGAGACGCCTGCGCCGGTGATCGTGCGCCGCTCGAAAAAGGGCAACGATCATGGTGGGCATCACGGTGGCGCATGGAAGATCGCATACGCCGATTTCGTCACCGCGATGATGGCGTTCTTCCTGCTGATGTGGTTGCTCGGCTCAACGTCGAAGTACGACAAGCAGGGCATCGAGGACTACTTCAACACGCCGCTGTCGAGCCTGCTCGGCGGCAACGAGGGCGCGGCGGCGGCGCGGCCGAGCGTGGTGCAAGGCGGCGGCCGCGACATCGCCGATACGCGCCCCGCCGAGGGCAGAAAGAGCCAGACCGAGCCGACCCCGCCGTCCGCCGCTACGCCGAGCGTGACGCCGCCTGCCGACGCGGCCCGCTTGCAGCAGTTGAAGGCGAAGCTCACCGCGCTGATCGAGCAGAGCCCGGCGTTGAAGGCATTCAAGGATCAGATCCGCATTTCGATCACGAACGAAGGGCTGCGCATCGAGATCGTCGATTCACAGAACCGGCCGATGTTCGCCTCCGGCAGCCCGAAGCTGCAGCCCTACGCGGTGACGATCCTCACGCAGATCGGCGCCGCGCTGAACGACGTCGACAACCGCATTTCGATTGCGGGCCATACGGACGCAGTACCGTACACGGCGGGACCGGAAGGCTATTCGAACTGGGAGTTGTCGTCCGAACGCGCGAACGCCGCGCGCCGCGCGCTGGTGGCGGGCGGCATGCACGGCGAGAAGCTGCTGCAGGTGCGCGGGCTCGCCGACGTCTTGCCGCTCAACAGCCATGTCGCCGACGAGCCGACCAATCGGCGCATCAGCATTCTCGTGTTGAACAAGGCGGCGGAGCTGGCGTTCTTCCACGATGGAGGGCGAACCACGATCGACGAAACCTCGCCGGCGAGTTCCGCCATTCCTGACGTCGTCGGACGCTTGCGGCCGGTGAGCGGCTCGCGTGGCACGCCTTGAGTTGCGAAGGGCATTGCGCACGACTGGTGCGGTGATACCCGCGCCGGCAGTTTCGTGCGACGCGCTCATGATGGCGCATGCGCTGTGTTCCATGCAGTGCCCGGTCCGGACTGCTACGCGTTGCATCGAACGCACTTCCACCTCGATATGGCGCAAGCTTCGGTGGCGCAGTATCGCTTCAAGCCCTTCGTCGAGACATAAGACCCCTGTGATTCACTGCGCAAGCTGGCAGCGCAAAACAGGATGCGGCGCGCACGCCGGCATCGCCCACACGCCGGTCGAACCGAGGTCCCGAAGCGTTCGCGCGCAAGCTCTGGTTGCCCACGCCCACGTTAGCGATCGTCGCACCGGTCGCGATGGAGACATTGCGGCAGGCCGCGAGCGTGAGCGAAGCCGGATCGCGCGCACGCGCTCCGCGCCGCCGCCTGGCTGATCAGCTGCCGATCGAAACATACAGCAGCACCATCGGCGCTTTCGATCCACCCGGCGTCGGCGCGCGCAGCGGTACCCCGTACGTGCAGCGAAAGTCGACGAATCGCGACCACTGGAAACGCACGCCCGCGCCGACGCTGGAGAGCGTGCCGCTACTGGTTTCCGCCGGCTGATCGATGCGATTCCACACGTGCCCGGCGTCGAAAAAGACGAAAGCCTGAATGATCGCGCTGCTCGTGCCGAACGGCAGTCCGGGCGCGCGCAATTCGGTCTGTATGTTCCAGCCGCGATCGCCGAGCGCGACGTACGGCGTGTACCCACGCACGCTGGACTCTCCGCCGAGGCCCATCTCCTCGCTGGGCAACAAAGTGTTCGGCGTCCACTGGAACGCGCCGCCTGCGCTCAACGTGAAACCGGCGCCGAGCGCGAACGTGCGCAGCGCCGCCAGTTGCAGATACATGTAGCGCGCGGTTGCGCCTTGCCGCGCGGCGTTGAAGGCGGCGTCGTCGTTCTCGCTCGCCAGTCCGCCCGGACTGCCGACGAGTGTCGCCGACGCGTGCGCGTTTCCCGCGTCGGTCGGCTTGCTGATGTCGTAAGTCAGCAGGAACTGATGGATGTGGGTGTTCGAGTTGAACACCTGGAAGCCGCCGAATTCCAGATCGTTGTTGCTGCGCTTGAAGTCGTAACCGAACTGGATCTGCTGCGCCGTATCGGTCGTGCCCGGCAGACGCCAATCGTAGCGCGCGCTCATCTGCGCGGAGATGCCGGTCTGTCCATAACTGTCGGGCAAGCGCGGCGTGCTTTGCGCGTAGACCCCGAACAGTTCGATGCTGTCGCCCCACGGCAGCGGCGCGACGTAGTTCAGCGCATGCGCCATGAAGCGCGCGCGGTTCGGGCGCCCTTCGATGTCCGGATTGCCGCTGAAGAAATCGTTGCTGGCGGTGAATTGATACGCGATCTGCTGATCGAGTCCGAACAGGTTGCCGTAGCCGATGCCCGCGAAGAAGCGATCGCGGCCGAGATCGGGCACGCCGGCATTGTCGTAGCCCGCGTTCACGCGCAGCGGCAGGCGATCTTCGGTTTGCAGGATGACGTCGGTCGAGTTCGCCGCATCGCCGGGTGTAAAGACCGCGTCCACGCGCCGATACGGGTTCGCGTTGAGCACGGCAAGCCCCGACGACACCGCCGATTGCAGGATCGCCCCGCCGGGTTCGAGCGGCATCTCGCGCTCTAGCAGCGCATCGGAAAAGTAGCGGTTGCCGCGAGCGCGAACCTGACCGAGCCGGAATTCGGCGACGGCGATATGCACGATGCCCGAGCTCACGTCCTGCTCGGGCACGTAGACATCCACGAGCGGCTTGCCCGCCGCGCGATAGTGCTCGACCACCGCGCGGCGGATCTCGGCAAGACGCGCGAAGCTCAGCGGCTTGTCGAGATCCGCGTCGAAGGTGCTGAGAAACGAGGCGTCGAGTACCGGCAGACCGGTGGCCGCGATGCGTTGCGGCGCAAGCGACTGCGCGGCCGAATCTGTTCCCGCGGGCTCGAAGACCAGTCCTTCGAGCCGGCTGACGGCGATCTGCGCGGACTGCGCGCCGGCTTCCGGAGTCTGCTCGGGCGGCGCGCTGCGCGGCGTCGGCGGGGTCGGCTGCGGCGCGAGATCCCGCCACGCCTGCGCCGACGCCGGCGCGCACTGAACGGCGAGCGCGACGCCTATCGCGACCAGCGTGAGATGCAGAGGCTCGAACACGCGTCGCGATACGCCCGCCGGTTCGGCTCTCGACGACCCGAACGGGCTAGTGCGCAAGCTGCCAGCGCAGCACGGGGTGGGTCGAGCCAGCCGGCATCGCCCATACGCCGTTCGGACCCATGTCGTAACCGGCAAAGCTGGCGGGGTCGCTCATCTGCGCGGTGGTGAACCCGTTCGACGGCGGTAATGTTCCGCCGCTCAAGGCCTGGCCCGTCGTTTCCGTGTTCCAGTGGACGTCCGGCGCGAGGGTGCCGGAACCGAACGCGATCACGCCGTGCGTCGGCATCAGCCGCGTCTGAACCGCGCCGGTGGCGAACGACTGGCTGATCGTCCCATCGTTGGTGCCAACCAGCCCGCCGCCGAATCCCGTCGAATAGGTCGGACTGACGCTTCCGGTTGCATACGACTGCGTGATCGAACCCAGGTTGTAGCCTACGAGCCCGCCGTTCGCGTCAGAGCCCGATACGGAAGCACTGCTCCACGAGCGTTCGACAACGCCCTCGTTGCGTCCCGCCAGCCCGCCGAACGTGGTGCCTTCCTGAGTCGGTTCCGACGCCACGCCCGTGGTGTGCGCCGCCGTGATCAGGCCTTCGTTGAGGCCGGCCAGGATGCCGCTGCCGAGAAAGCTGGTTCCGACCGAACCGCTCTCCACACCCACGTCGCGCAGCACGCCTGCCTGTCCGACCACACCGAATAATCCAGCCGAGTAGTCGTGACTGAAATCGGCGATCTGGACATTGGCGTTGAGCACGCTATGCCACATGCCGTCGAACTGGCCCGTGAACGGCGTCGTGTGGTTGCCGATCGGCGCGAGCGTGACGCCCGCGGCGTCCACGTCCTTGCCGAGCGCGTAGTTGCCCGCGACGTCCTGCGCAATGTTTTCCAGGTCGGTGACGTTGTTGATCAACTTGTACGCGGTGATCTGCGTGATCTGGCCGCTGCCCGGCGCGCGGGTCCACGCCGGATTGGCAAGCACCGTGCCCGCGTTGTAGGTGCCGTTCATGTCGTAAAGCGCATTGACGATCCCGGTGCTGCGCGACCAGTCGATGACGCCGTGGTTGACGACTGCGCCGCCGTTATCGAGGCTCGCCGCATCCGCTCGCAAGGTCAGGTTGCCGCTGCCCCGATTGCCGATGGTCGCGTCCTGGCCGACCGTCAGCGTGCGATACGCGGCGAGCGTGAGCGATGCGCCTCCGTGCCAGGTGATCCCCGAATTCACGTTGAGCTCGCCGCTATTGCCGTTTGCGCCCGTCGTTTGCAGCTCGACTGACGTACCTTTGGCGAGGCTCCTGGAAAGGGCGCGAGCCGCGCTGTCGTCGACCGTGAAGCCCGCTGTCGATATGTTCCATTGACCTGCCTTCACCGACGTGCCGCCGGCGGGGAAGGTGACGGTGTCCGCACTCATGTCGACGGTGCCGCCGGCCGCCTCGACGAAGCCGCCGGGCCGTACCTCGCCATGACCGCCAACCAGCCAGACGTGGCCGTCGCGCGTGGCGGTGCCGGTCGCACGAATGGCTTCGTGATTGCCGGCAAGCGCGTAGATGTTGCCGTCCATCGCCTGCAGGTTGACCTGAGCGGCCCGAATCACGCCGTTGTTCTGCAGCGTGCCGCCCGTGCCCGCCTGCACGAACACCTGCTTGCCCGACGAGGAATCCTGCAGCAGCACCTGCTGCGCGACGGCCAGTTCGGCCGTGCCGTTCGGCGCGCTGATGGTGCCGCTGTTGATCACCTCGCTGCGCGCGATGAGAAAAACGTCGCCGCCGCTGGACGCAATCGTGCCGAGATTGACGATGCCCGCATCGGCGTCGCCGGAGAACATCAGCGGGCCGCCGTTCATGAAGGCCGCGCTGTCCACGTCGAGCGTCGAAGCGACAAAGCGTCCGTGGGTGGAAATCACGCCCTTCGGTCCGACCAGAACGCCTTGCGGGTTGATCAGGTAGACACTGCCGCTTGCGGTGAGCGTGCCGAGAATCGCCGACTGCGAGCCGCCCGTCACGCGATTGAGCGTGGCGCCCCCGCCGTTGGCGAATACGACATGGTTTTTGCCGCCGATCGAAAAGCTGTCCCAGTCGATCACGCCGCGGCTGGAAGTCTGGTTGATCGTCAAGGTGGCGCCGCTTGCGCCGATCGATCCGGTTCCGCCGGCGAAGTGCCCGCCGGCCGGCAGCGCGCCGGCCGCTCGCGCAGGCTGTGGTGTGACGCAGCACAGGACGGCGGCAACAACGGGGAGCAACGCGGCGAGCGCGTTGCGGCGACGTAAAGGTCCACATACAGGTCCAGCATGTGATACCGGCGAAACATGGTTCATCACGTCTCCTTGTCGCCTGTGGATCGTGTCGCTTGCCGCGCTGGACGTGCAAAGGGCGGGAGTTTCAGCTTCCCGGTCGCGTTAGTCCAACCGCCGCACGTCCACGGGATTATCTACGACGAATCCGGGCATTGCAGCCTGTCGTGCGGATCCAGCACCGACGTTTTCGGCCTAAACATCTGCGGAATAGGACATGCGCCGGCCTCCTTGCTGACCCTTGGGGAAAGCCCGCAGCCGTTCTGCGATGGCGGGCGTCGTGATTCGCGCAACGCAGCGCAGCATTTCCAGAGCCGATGTCGACGCCAGTCCGCCATATCGCAGCAAGCATAAAGTTGTCCGCGGGATTGTCGATAGAAGGGCAGAGAGCATGCCGCCCGCGCTGATCCGGCGCGCTGCAAGAAAAGCAGTCGCAAGAGACTGCTACGAACGAGAGAGAGAGGGCCGATGACTGGGATCTATAACCCGCTGCTGGTCTGGCTGTCGCTGGTGGTGGCATTTCTCGCGTCCTATACGGCCGTGGAACTGTCCGCCGGCCTGAATGCGCTCGCCAGCGCGAAACGGCGGCCGCCCTGGCTCGCCGGCGGCGCATTGTCGATGGGCCTCGGCATCTGGTCGATGCACTTCATCGGCATGCTCGCCTTCACGCTGCCGGTGGCGATCGGCTACGACCTTGTCATCACCACCGCGTCGCTGATTCTCGCAATCGGCGTGTCGCTGATCGCGCTGGCCACCGCGAGCCGCGGCGCGCTGTCCCGGCGCCGCCTGTGCGCCGCCGGAACAATCATGGGCGTCGGCGTGGCCGCCATGCACTTCACCGGCATGCAGGCAATGCAGATGTCGCCGACCATCGACTACACGCTGTGGCGAGTCGCGCTCTCGGTGGGCGTGGCGATTGCCGCGTCCATCGCCGCGCTCTGGCTCGCCTTCACACTGCGCAGCTCGGGCGTGCAAAACCGCGTGGTCAAGCGGCTCGGTGCGGCCTTCATCATGGCGATGGCGATCACCGGCATGCACTATGTCGGCATGAGCGCGGCCAACTTCGCCGCCGGCAGCCTTTGCCTGTCCGGCGATAAGCTCGACGCCAACTGGCTCGCGCTGATCGTCAGCGCGACGTCGTTCATCGTGCTGGTCGGCACGCTCGCCTTTCTCGGCTTCCATACGGGCAGCCTGACCGTGTCGCTGAAGCGCGCGAACCGGCAACTGCACTATCTCGGTACGCACGACGCGCTGACGAATCTGCCGAACCGTCAGCAGCTTTCGCTGCACATCGCACGGGCGGTCGCCGAATGCGCGCGCCGTGAAACGTCATTCGCCGTGCTCTTCATCGATCTCGACGGCTTCAAGGCGATCAACGACTCGCTCGGCCACGCCGTCGGCGACGATCTGTTGCAGGTGTGCGCCGAGCGATTGAGTCAGGACTTGCGTCAGACGGACATGGTCGCGCGGCTCGGCGGGGACGAATTCGTGATCGTGGCCGAGGCGTCGTGCGCCGAGGCTAGCGCCGCCGGCGTGCTGCGGCGCCTGAGCGAGGAGATCGTTGTCGACGGGTTGCCGCTGCGCGTGAGCGCGAGCATCGGCATCGCCTTCCATCCCCGTGACGGCGGCAATGCCGACGAACTGCTGCATTGCGCGGACGCCGCGATGTATGCCGCCAAGCAAAGCGGGCGCAACACGTTCTGCGTGTTCGAGCCGCACATGAACCAGACCGCGCTCAAGTCGCTGATCCTGCAGCGCGACCTGCGCCGGGCGTTGAGCGACGGTGAACTCAGCGTGTCGTTCCAGCCGAAGTTCCGCGTGGCGTCGCAATCGGTGACCGGCGTCGAAGCGCTGATCCGCTGGCGTCATCCCGAACTCGGCGAGATTGCTCCGCTCGAATTCATCCCGCTCGCGGAACGCTCCGGCCTGATCGTCGACATTGGCGACTGGGTACTGCGCGAGGTTTGCCGCAACATCGTGCTATGGGACGCGCAAGGGCTGCCCGCGATTTCCGTCGCGGTGAATCTCTCGCCGATCCAGTTCAACGTGCCGGACCTGGTGGCACGCATCGACGCGCTGCTTGGCGCGGCCGGCGTCGATCCGTGCCGCCTGATGTTCGAGATCACGGAAACGGCGGCCATGCAGAACGTCGAGAAGGCAAGCCGCACGATCGAAACGTTGCAGTCGCACGGCTATACCGTCGCCGTCGACGATTTTGGCACCGGCTATTCGAGCCTCGGCTATCTGCAGCGCTTCAGGTTCGACCAGATCAAGATCGACGGCTCGTTCATGCGCGACCTCGACGCGGGCGGCGAGCGCGGCGGCGCGTTGCTGTCGGCTGTCGTGGCGCTCGCGCGCGCGCTGCGGATCGAGGTCGTCGCGGAAGGTGTCGAGACGGAGTCGCAATTCCACGCGCTCAGCGAGCTGGCCTGCGATCAGGTGCAGGGCTTCCTGTTGAGCCGGCCGTTGCCGGCCTCGGAGTTTCTGGCCTTCCTGCGTGGTTCGGCGGAGCGGATCGTCGCCGCCGGCAACGTCTGCGCTGTGCCCGCCGTATGAGGCGCGCGGGGCCTGGCCGCGCAGCAAGCGGCCAATTTTTACCTGGTATCTTTTAGCGTGGCTGCGCGCGATGCGGCCGCGCCGGGCAGGTTCTTCAACACTGCTGCAAAGCGCGTATAAAATCGCACGCATGCGCCCTTTCCCTCATCAGCAGCGGGAGCCCGAGCTTCCGCTGCATACGCCAAGCGTTTCGTCGGTGACGTTGGCCGCGGTGATCGCCGCGATCAGCTGGGTCGCCCTCTTCGCGCAAGCCAATGTCACGATCGATCGCACGCTCGCCCGCGGGCTGACCGTGTTCGACGGCCTCGCTCGCATGAGCAGCTATCTCACGAATCTGACTGTGCTCGCGTGCGCGATCTGCTTCACCTGCGTGGCGCTGCGTAAGCACCGTTCGCCGCTCGTGCGGTTTTTCCGGCAGCCCACCGTCGTGACGGCGGTGGTCGTGTACATGGTTTTCGTCGGGATCGCGTACAACCTGCTGTTGCGCGGCTGGTGGTCGCCTGCGCCGCTCAGACGGCTGCTCACCGAATCGCTGCACAGTGTGCTGCCGATGCTCTGCGCGCTCTACTGGGTGCTGTTCGTGCCGCGTTTTCATTTGCGGTGGCGCCACTGTCTGTTGTGGCTGATCTATCCACTGACGTATCTGGGCGTCACGTTCTGGCGCGGCAGTCTGTCGGACTTTTATCCCTACCCTTTCATCAACGTCGATGAACTCGGCATCCGGCACGTGGTGGTCAACTCCGCGCTGCTGTTCGGCGGCTTTCTGATGTTGATGGCGGTGTTCGTCGGCATCAATTCCCGGCGGCGACGCTGACGCCTCATTTCCACTGCCCTCAATCTGTTTGCGGTGCGGGCGCGCTTTTTGCGCGCTGTTTGCTGGACGTAAGCGGCCTCCGGCGCGGGGCGGCCTGCGCGACCCTTGTGTGTGACGGCGTTGCAATTGCAGCGCGCTCGCACGTAAATATGACAACGGGAGCACATTCGTATGGACACCAATTCAGCGGAAGGCGCAGTGAAGGAAGTCGCGGGTAAGGTTCAGGGCGCGGTCGGCGAAGTACTCGGCGATACCGGTACGCAAGTGGCCGGCAAGGCTAAGGAACTCAGCGGCAAGGCGCAGCAACTTTGCGCGAGCACGACGAGTCTGGTGCGCGACACGACGGCCGAAAGCCCCTTTACCACCATTGCGGTGGTCGCGCTCGCGGGATTTGTCGCCGGGGCGATCTGGTCGCATGGCCCGGCGAATCGCGACTATCGCCGGTAGTCGATAAGCACGGTTAGACCGGAGTGACGGGCGATCTGCCTGGACGGAGATCGCCCGATCCGTGTGGAGGCGATTCTTTCGGATCCAGAGGCGTTTCTTCTGGATCACCCCTTTGCTGCGCATCTGTGAGTCGCTTCTGGGAGTCGCGTGCGTTGTCTCGCGGCTGGTTCCGTGGTGCCTCGTTCCGACTGGCCTCTGATTCACTCGCCGCTCGTCACTACCCGCCCTTCTTCTTGCGCCCGCTACCCATCTCCAGTTCCACCCACGTCGGTGCGTGATCGCTCGCGTGCGGTTCGCCGCGCACCCAGCGGTCGACGCCCGCGTCGCGCAAACGCGGTGCGAGCTCAGCACTCAACAATAGATGGTCGATTCGCAAGCCCGAGTTCGTCTCCCAGTGGCGGCGAAAATAATCCCAGAACGTGTAGACCCGTTCGTCGCCGAAGTGCGTGCGTAGCGCGTCGGTCCAGCCTTGCGCCAGCAGCCGCCGATAACGTTCGCGGCTCTCCGGTTGCAAGAGCGCGTCCTTGAGCCATGAACGGGGGTTATAGATGTCCTCGTCGGTGGGCACGACGTTGAAGTCGCCCGCCAGCACCACCGGATGGCCGCTCTTGAACAGCTTGGCAGCATGCGTGATGAAATGATCGAACCACGCGAGCTTGTAGTCGAACTTGGGGCCCGGTTGCGGATTGCCATTCGGCAGATACAGGCAAGCCACCAGTACGCCGCCGGCCGCCGCCTCCAGATAACGGCTGTGCGTATCGACCTCGAAGCCGGGCAGACCGCGGCGGTTCTCGAGCGGTGCATCGCCTTTCGACAGAATCGCCACGCCGTTCCATGCGCTCTGTCCTTGCCAGATGGCACCGTAGCCCGCGTCGCGCAATTGCTCGACAGGAAACGCGCTGTCGACCGCCTTGAGTTCCTGCAGACACACGATGTCCGGCGCTTCACGCTCCAGCCATTGCAGCAGTGCGGGCAAACGCGAACGGATACCGTTGATGTTGAACGTCGCAATTCGAAGCTTCGCCACGGCGTGTTCTCCCTGGGTCTGTTCTTCCTGTCACGCGCTCCGTTCTGCCGCGACGTCGCACCACTCGATCGCCCACGACCTCGCGCATGCAATGGCATCGGCTTCGTTGGCGAAGGAATCGATGTCGCCGGAATCGTGCGACTTCACATGCTCGTTTTTTCGCGGCACGTGCGTGATTTTCGCTCTCGCGTAGTAGACGCCGTCTTCCGCATGGCGTGCGCGGCAATCGATGTGGAAATGCCTGTAGTCGAACTGCATGGACTCTCCTGTCGACCGGAGTTAGTGCTTTAGCTGTCGACCGGAGTTAGTGCTTCAGCACTTACTCCGGTCCCATGCAACGCACTTACTCCGGTCCCACGCAACCTGTTGCAGCCAACACGCACAATAGTTGCTCTGATCGAATTAAATCTATTCAGCGGTAGCATCGGCCGTACCTGGCCGGATGCAATAAGCGAAGCCGCGCGCAACGCCATCGCACCCGGAACAGGCACATCTCAATTCGGCACGTTCACCGCCCCACCCGCCGCCGTAATCGCATTGCTCCCCGGGCTCGCCGCAATCGCCGGCAAATTCGCCGCGCTCAGCGCGGGCGCCGCGCCAGCCACACCGCCACGCGGTGTCGTGTGAATCACCTGCGACGGCGGCAGCGGCGTGCCGCTCTTCAGGTGACTCCACATCAGATTGAGCGCCTGCAGATTGTAGTAATGCAGCGGCACGAAACGCGTATCGAAACCGGCCACACTGAGAAACGCGTCGAAGTGCTGAGCATTCGTCACTTCGTAGAACGACAGCTTGCTCGCCCCCCCCCTCGATCAGCTGATTCATCCCGAGGTACGGCCGCGACGCGTGATTGATCGGCACCAGAGCATCCGCGCGGCCCTGCACGATGATCGTCGGCTTGCCATGCAGATTCGCATTCACGCGGACGGCGTCCACACTGCCGGTCAGCGCGCCGCCGGTCCACAGCGCACGCAGACACGCCGCTCCCGCGTAGCTCGCATCGGCGGTCGCCAGCCGGTGATCCGCCGCGCCGAATGCCCCTGCGTTATAGACGAGATTGATGCCATTGGTCGGCGGCACACCGTTGCCGTTGCCGAACACCGTGAGCATCGGCGATACGCCCGGCGTCACACCCGCTGCCCCGGCCGCACTGGTCGTGCCGAAGCTGAAGTTGCAGAGGTTGTCGGCGACACTGGCGCGCGCGTACGCATTCGCATAGGTCACAGCGACGGCGGGCACGGCTTGCGAATCCCACATCGGCGCGTGCAGGAGATCCGAGTCGGTCTGGTAGCCGCTCTGATGCAGCAGCGCGAGCGCGTTCACCGCCCTGGTCGTCACATCCGTTCCCGCGATCACACCAGCGACCGCGAGCGACGCACAGCGTGCGACGCGGATCGCCGTGGTGGTCGTGGTCGGCAACGTGCTCAGATACGGCGCGCCGGCGGCGGCGGGCGCGAGCGCGGCGCACGGCTGCAACAGGTTGGCGAGCGTCATGTAGTCGGCAAGCGGCTTGCCGACCGCGCCGACCGGCACGCCGCCCTGCGCCACCGAGACTTGCGTGCCAACCCGCAAATTGATCTGCGGCTCGCCGACCACCACCGCGGTGATCAGGCCGGACGTATCCTGCTCCGCCGCCGCGAGCGACGCGCCGCCGCCATTGCTCACCGACGCCGCAATCGTCGTGATGCTGCCGCTCGCATAACGCACGGCGCGTGTGGAGCCGTTCAGCGCGCCGTACGAATCGTTGAGCGCCCAGTATGCGAACTGGATCGCCTGCAAGGTATTCTTGCCCCAGTCCTGCTCCGGATTCTGCTGCGAGTGCGCGTGCTTGAACGCATAGCGATTGGGGAACTGCGTGTTGAACGAGGTGAGCGCGCTGCCGCTCAGGTTCGCGGTGAAGAGACTCGCTTTGCCGGCGGCCGACGCATCCTGCAACGTGCCGTCGATCAGCGTGACGCGATTGGTCGACAGTTCGTGCGCACCGTTGCCGCTGCCCTTGTCGGTATAGGCCACCGCGCAGCCGCGCTTGAGGCCCCACTCGCCAGCCGCGGAAATCGCGCCGTACACGCCGCGCGAACCCGACGACGTCGCCGTGACGATGCACGGCTGATCCGGATTGAAGCTTGCCGGAATCTGCACCAGCATGCTGACGTTCTGCGCGCCGCTGCCGTCGTCGGCGAACGCGAGGTACTCCTTGCCCGCGATCTTGCCTTCGCCCAGCGTGTCGTTGCCGTTCAGGTCGACGTTGGGTCCCCAGAAGCGTCCATAGCCGCCGTTCGCGCTCATGTCGACGAGCGCGCGATAGTTCGACCAGATCGCCACGCGCCGCAACTCGGCGGCCGTGGGCTGCGCAGGGTTCGCAATCGCCGGCGCGGTGGCCAGCGCAAGGCCGCTCTTGCCGAGACCCGCAGTAAGCAGATCGTCGGTGTTGCCGTCATAGGACTGGGTGGTCACGGCGCTTTTGATGAAGCCGGGCAGCACGTTGGCTGGCGGTGAAGGTGGAGCGTTGTTTTCATCGTCGCTATGGCAGGCAGTCAGCGCAATTGCCGCCATCATCACGACGGCCACGGTACGCATAGGCGAAGCAACGCGTGAAGCCTTACGCGAAGCCGGCCAGACTCTGATCGTTGAAGTCATTTTTGCTGTCTCCGTCATTTTCTAATACCGTTGTAATTGCAACGGCACCGAAATTGCTGCGTCAGCTTTGTTGGAACGCGACGCTTCGGATACCGATGCATCGCTAGCCTGCATTGACCTTTCACTGGAGTCAACAGAACGTCATGTCCACGCATAACGAATGTCAGGATTCAGGCGCTTCAGACGCCACCCCACAGCAACCCGCACGCCGCCGCTTTCTGCAATCGGCCGCCGCCGCCGCGACGGTCGGCGCGGCGCCGCATCTGCGCGCACAAACCCAAACGCCGGCCGCGCCGCCGGCTCAACTCAACCAGGCCGTGCCGCCGCGCCCGGTCACACTGACCGTCAACGGCCGCGCCTATACGCTGCAACTCGAACCGCGCGTGACCCTGCTTGATGCGCTGCGCGAATACGCGGATCTGATGGGCACGAAAAAAGGCTGTGACCGTGGTCAGTGCGGCGCGTGCACGGTGCTCGTCGAGGGCCGCCGCATCAACTCGTGTCTGACGCTCGCGGTGATGCACGAAGGCGAAAACATCACCACCGTGGAAGGACTCGCGGCCAACGGCGCATTGAGTCCGATGCAGCGCGCGTTCATCGAACACGATGCGTTCCAGTGCGGCTACTGTACACCGGGGCAGTTGTGTTCCGCGACGGCTCTGCTGAACGAATTTCGCAACGGCACGGCGAGCACCGTGACCGCCGATGTCCGCAGCCGTCCCGCCCAACTGTCCGACGAGGAAATCCGCGAACGGATGAGCGGCAACATCTGCCGCTGCGGCGCCTACGCGAACATCGTGGCCGCGGTGCGTGCGGTGCATGAAGGCGGTGGCTCGAGCGGCGCCCCCCAACCCGGCAATGCCTGACGGAGCGACCAGCATGGATGCGATCTCTTACGAACGCGCCGGCGACGTCGCCAGCGCAGTGCGCGCGGTTCAGCAACCGGGCGCGGTCTTCATCGGCGGCGGCACCAATCTGCTCGATCTGATGAAGGGCGGTGTCGCGAGGCCGATGCGGCTCATCGACATCACGCACATCAGCGGACTCGATACGGTAACGACGCTGCCCGACGGCGGCATCCGCATCGGCGCGCTGGTGCGCAACAGCGATGCGGCGAACCATGCGCTGGTGCGCGAGCAATACCCGTTGCTGTCGCAAGCGCTGCTCGCGGGCGCGTCGTCGCAGTTGCGCAATATGGCGACGGTCGGCGGCAACCTGCTGCAACGTACGCGCTGCGGCTACTTCTACGATACGGCCTTCACGCAATGCAACAAGCGCATGCCCGGCAGCGGCTGCGCGGCGCTCGGCGGCCACAACCGCATGCATGCGATTCTCGGCGCGAGTGCCCAATGCATCGCGGTCAATCCTTCGGATATGAGCGTGGCGCTGGCCGCGCTCGAAGCGGTCGTGCGCGTGAGCGGTCCCAACGGCGAGCGCACGATCGCGTTCGCCGACTTCCACCGCCTGCCCGCCGACCGGCCCGACGTCGATACCACCTTGCAGCCGGGCGAACTGATTACGGCGGTCGATCTGCCGCCGCCGCTTTTCAGCGCACATTCCCATTATCTGAAAGTGCGTGACCGCGCCAGTTACGCATTCGCGCTGGTGTCGGTGGCCGCCGCGTTGCAGATGGACGGCGAACGCGTGAGGACCGCGCGCATCGCGCTGGGCGGCGTCGCGCACAAACCGTGGCGCGCGAGCGTCGCCGAACAGATGCTCAACGGTCAGCCTCTCACGCAGGCGTCGTTGAATAACGCCGCGGCCGCCGCGTTGAGGGACGCGCGCCCGCAGCAAGACAATCGTTTCAAGGTGCAGCTCGCGCAACGCGCGATCGTGCGCGCAGTCAACCAGGCCGCCGGCCACGCCGGAGGTGTCGCATGAATCTGATCGGTCAACCGGTCGACCGCGTCGACGGTCTGCTCAAAGTCACCGGCGAAGCACGCTATGCCGCCGAATTCCCCGAAGCGCGTCTCGCGCATGCGGTGCTCGTCACCAGCACGATTGCGAGCGGCACGATCGCGTCGATCGACGCAAGCCGCGCGCAGGCGCTGCCCGGCGTGCTGCTCGTGATGACGTATCAGAACGCGCCGCGTCTGCCGAACGGCGGCAGGCCCGCGCTCGCGCCGCCCGCCGGCAGGCGGCTGTCGCTGCTGCAGGACAACCAGGTTCACTACAGCAACGAGCCGGTCGCGGTGGTGGTCGCCGACACGCTCGAACATGCGACCGACGCCGCGCGTCAATTGCGCATCGTCTATCAGGCGAGTGCCGCGACCGTGGACTTCGCGCAGGCCAAACCGAACGCGCACGCACCGGACAAGCCGCAAGGCCGCCAAACCGACACGCAACGCGGCAGCTTCGAAGACGGCATGCAAAGCGGCGCGGTCCATGTGACTGCGACGTACACCACGCCCATCGAGCATCACAACCCGATGGAGCCGCACGCCACGATGGCGCGCTGGGACGGACCGCAACTCACGCTCTACGATTCGACGCAAGGCGTGAGCAGCGCCGCGCAGGCGGTGGCCAAGGTGTTCGGCATCGCGCCCGGCGACGTACGCGTGATCTCGCCGTTCATCGGCGGCGGCTTTGGGTGCAAGGGCTCGTCGTGGTCGCATGTGTCGTTGTGCGCGATGGCGGCGAAACAGACGGGGCGTCCGGTGCGCCTCGTGCTTGAACGGCCGCAGATGTTCGGGCCGGTCGGCGCGCGTCCGCGCACCGAGCAGCACTTCACGATCGGCGCTCGGCGCGACGGCACGCTCACCGCCATGCGCCACGACAGCTTCTCCAACACCTCGACGATCGAAGACTGGACCGAGACCTGCTGCATGGTCACGCGAATGCTGTACGCGGTGCCCAACCAGGTGACGACGCATCGCATCGTGCCGCTCAATCTCGGCACGCCGACCTTCATGCGCGCGCCAGGCGAAACCACGGGTTCGTTCGCGCTCGAATCGGCGATGGACGAACTCGCGGCCGCATTGAAAATGGACCCGCTCGCGCTGCGCATCAAGAATTACGCAGAGGCCGATCCCCAGGAAAACAAGCCGTGGTCGGGTAAGTCGTTGCGCGAGTGCTATCAGATCGGCGCGGAGAAATTCGGCTGGTCGCGCAGAAGCGCCGCGCCACGCTCGATGCGCGCGGGCCGCACGCTGATCGGCATGGGCATGGCGACCGCGACCTATCCGGCCAACCGCAGCGAAGCGGCGGCCATCGCGAGGATTCTGCCGGACGGCACGGCGATGGTCGCGTCCGGCACCCAGGACCTCGGCACCGGTACTTACACGGTGATGACCCAGGTGGCCGCCGACGCGCTCGGCTTCGCGCCGGAAAACATCCACTTCGCGCTCGGCGATTCGACGCTGCCGCGCGCGCCCGTGTCGGGCGGCTCGCAGTCGGCGGCGAGCGTGTCGCCCGCCGTGCGCGAGGCGGCGAGCCAGGCGCGCAGCCAGTTGATCGCGCTGGCGCTGGCCGACCCGGCTTCGCCGGTGCACGGCATCGCGCTCGACGACATCACCGTGGATAACGGCTGGGTGGTGAGCCGCTCGCAGCCGGGCAAACGCGATCCGGCGGCCGCCATCATCGCGCGCTCGGGCGGCAAGCCGATCGAAGCGACCTCGACGGTCAAGCCCGGCGATGAGAAGCAGAAGTACTCGTTCCACTCGTTCGGCGCGGTGTTCGTCGAGGTGCATGTCGACGCCGAACTCGGGACGATTCGCGTGCCGCGGGTGGTCGGGGTGTACGACGTGGGCCGTGTACTCAATCACAAGACCGCGCACAGCCAGATGATCGGCGGCATCGTGTGGGGCATCGGCGCGGCGCTGCAGGAAGAGTCCACGGTGGACACGCGTTATGGACGCTTCACCAACGCGAATCTCGCGGAGTACCACGTGCCGGTGAATGCGGATATCGGCGCGCTCGATATCACGTTCATCGATCGGCCCGATCCGTATATCAACTCGCTCGGCGTGCGCGGGATCGGCGAGATCGGCATTACGGGCGTGCCGGCGGCGATCGCGAACGCGGTGTATCACGCAACCGGAGTACGGGTGCGCGATTTGCCGCTCACGTTGGACAAGGTGATGGGGACGGGCTGATCCTTTTGCGAGCGGCAGCGAGGGCTGCCGGTTGATTGTGACGGGCACGTGCGTCGATTTGAGTTTCGCCGATGCACGGGTGAGCCGCGCTCGTCAGTCGCCCCGTCGCCGCGACAACCTTCGCGCCGCACCAAAATGACGCGGCGCCGCGCTTCACGTCCGCCGGCCAGGTAGCGCGGCGAGGCGCCATGCACCCACATTGGCGCTTGCCTGCGACCGCGTTGCATCGCACAATCGGCTTCATTCCCTCCACCGGTGTCCGTCCATGGCCTACGCCTCGCTCGCCACTGGCGTGCTGCTCGCCGCCGGCTTCGGTTCGCGCTTCGATCCGGACGGCCTGCACAACAAACTCCTTGCCCGGATGCCCGATGGCACGCCGGTCGCGCACGAAGCCGCGCATCGGCTGCTACACGTCGTGACGCGCGTGCTGGCCGTAGTGCGACCGGGTTCGGACGCCCTCGCGCGTCTGCTGAACGACGCCGGTTGCGACGTGGTATTCGCGTCCGACGCCGAACGCGGCATGGGCGCGAGCCTCGCCGCCGGCATCGAAGCGAGCGACGACGCCGAAGGCTGGATCGTCGCGCTCGCGGACATGCCGCGCATCGCCACCTCGACGATCGAGACCGTGGCAATCACGCTCGACAAGGGCGCATCGTTAGTCGCGCCGTTTTATCGGGGACAGCGCGGGCATCCGGTCGGCTTCGGCATCGAGCATCGCGAGGCACTGCTGGCGCTCGACGGGGACACCGGCGCGAAATCCTTGCTGATGTCGCAGTGTGTGACAAAGGTGGAGGTCGACGACCCGGGGATCCTGCGGGACGTGGACACGCCGGAGGATTTGCGCAACGTCTAGCGTGAGTGAGCGGCGTGCAGGCGCCGCTCGTAGTGCGGCCTTGATCCCGGCGCGGGTTTGAGTGCATACTGTATATCCATACAGTATTTTTGTCCGCATGGGCTGCCGCTTCTCGTCGCGCGCCCACGGCGCGTCCGCATGAAGCGCATTCCGATCGAACCGTCTTTTGCCGCATGGCGCCGCACGGCGCGAGAGCTACTGCGTCAGGGTGCTGAGCCGGGGTCGATCGAGTGGGTCGAGGTTGAAGGCGAGATGGCTGGAGAAGGCGAGTCGGAGGCTGGGCGCGATGCGCGGCTTCCGGGTGCGGCCCAGACAACCGTAGATACCGCCGCCGCCCTCGACGCCCTGACCACCGCCCCTCCTCTCACGGCGCCCGCCATTCCCCGCGACCTCCTCGCCCAGTTGCAGACGGCGTCCTGCTTCCGCGCGCCGGATCGCTGGGCTCTGCTTTATCGCGTGCTGTGGCGTTGGACGCACGGCGAGCGCCACGTCGTCGATCCGGCTGACTCCGACGGCGCGCAACTCGCGCTGCGCGTGCAGTCGATCGAACATGAAACCGACGAGCTGCTGAGCTTCACTCGCTTCAGACTGCGCGATCCCTCGATGGGCCTGCCCGAATTCGTCGGCTGGTACGAGCCGCGGCACGATATCCTGAAGCGCGCCGCCGCGCGGTTCGCCCAACCCATGGGCGACTCCACGTGGATGCTAGCCACCCCGCACGGCGCGGTGTTCTGGAACGGCATGCTGTTGCGTATCGACCGGTGCGCAACGGAAGAAGACCAGCAGGCTGTGCCGCCTGACGTCATGGCGGGCGAAGCCACCACCAGCGAGCCCGCCGAAGCACTCTGGCTCGCCTACTACGCAAGCGTCGTCAATGCGCTGCCGACGCCGGCGCGGCTCTCCTACTGGCGCACACCGCCCGCCGGTCCGCCGCTGCCCGCGCACCTCGCGCGCAAGCGCAGCCGTCTCGGCGCGCAAGCCGTCACTGTCACGGTGCCGCAGACGCCGCCGGTCGAATATTCAGCGCTCACGCCGCCCTTGCGTGAGGCGGTCGGCCCGCTCGCCGCGTGCCGGCGTTGCGCGCTGTGGCGCAACGCGAAGCAGGCCGTCGCGGGCGCCGGGCCGGCCCACGCGACGATCATGGCCATCGGCGAACAGCCCGGCGAATATGAAAACCAGCACGGCGAACCTTTTACCGGACCCGCCGGCCAACTGCTGGACGCGGTACTCGCGCGCGCCGGTCTCGACCGCGCGGCGCTGTATCTGACCTATGCCGTCAAGCATTACAAGTGGGAAACGCTCGACCAGCAGCGCGTCCACCGCACCCCGGAGCGCCGCGAGGTCGAGGCTTGCCGGCACTGGCTGGAACAGGAACTGACGCGCGTCGCGCCGCGCGTGATCGTGACGCTCGGCGCGACCGCGCTGAAAGCGCTGACCGGCGCGCACGTCAATCTGTCCGAATATGTCGGGCAGACCATTGCTCATCGCGAACGCCTGATCGTGCCGACGTGGCATCCGGTGTATGCGCTAAGAACGGCAGACGCGCGCTTGCGCGCGGACATCGTGGAGAGCATCGTGACGACGTTTCGCCGGGCAGCGGCGCTGGCGGTGGGGGGCGAGTAGTTTTTCTGATCCGGATGAAACGGTCAGAAAAAGGTGCGATTGACTCCCTGCAAACGGGCTCATGGGCTGACGCGACAGGCCGCAGCAGCAGCGCGATGCCCGGGCACTTTCCTCGCGCGAGTCGCATGCCGAATGCATACCGCCTTATCCCGCCAACGAAAATCCCGCCTTCCACCGCCAACCGACGGTGAGTCAATTCAGGAGCCCCCACGCTCCCAACCGGTGAGCCTCTACGGGAGCCCGCCAAACACAGTCCAACACAGCCAGCCACACCCAGGCACACCCAGGCACACCACTTGCGGCCCCACAACCGCCGCGCAAGCCGCATCGATTCGGCCTAAGCTGATGTGAGCCCATGTTTTCCGCGCGGACCGGGCCCTGAGAGCTCTAGCTCACGCATTAGCCGGCCGCCCGCGCCCAACCCTACCGCCCCAATGAGCGAAACCAGCCCACGCCTGTTCATCGTCTCGCCCCATTTCGACGACGCCGTTTTCAGCTGCGGCGCATTGCTCGCCGCTCACCCCGACGCCTCGGTCTGCACGGTGTTCGCCGCGCCGCCGGAGCACGAGATGCATACCGAATGGGATCAGAAGTCGGGTTTCGCGAATGCCTACGAAGCCATCCACGAGCGCACGCTTGAGGACAACCGCGCGCTGGAGGTGCTCGACGCGATTCCGCTGCGCATGCCGTTTCGCGACAGCCAGTATGCCGACTCGCCGTCGATCAGCCGGATGGCGGCAATGCTCGAAGAAATCATTTATCGCAGCACCGCGAATACGCTGCTGATGCCGCTCGGCCTCTATCACGACGATCACGTGCGGGTCTTCGAAGCCTGCTGCGAAATCCTGCCGCGGCTGTCGCATCTGGTCTGGTTCGGCTACGAGGAAGCGATTCACCGGCGCACGCCCGGCGTCGTGCAGGCGCGCCTCGCCGATCTTGCGCAGCGCGGCATCGTGGCGACGCCGGCGCATCCGAGCGCAGCGCATACGATCGACGTCCAGCGCCGCGCGCAACTCAAACGCGAGGCGGTCAATGCGTACGCCAGCCAGTTGCGCGCATTCGGCGCGGGCAATTACGACGACGTTTTCGCCACCGAGCGTTACTGGCAGCTCAGCGTTGGCCGTCGCGGAAGAAAGTGACAACACTGAGCAGCGCGGCGCGCGGCAAAAACGCCTACGCTTGAAGAGGATTGCCGGCGTCGGTTCGAGCGCGGATTGTCCGAAGCGCTCGAACCGCATGCGTTTCAACTACAGGGTGATGCGATGAGCTACGACATGCATACCAGTCCAATTCCCGACCCCAATGCCGATCCGAACCGCGACCCGGAAGCCGACCCGCTGGTGCCGCCGTCGCCCGGCCATCACGTGGAGGAGCCGCAGCGGCCCGACGGGCCGCCTGACAAGGATCCCGTGTGACCGGGCGCATTGCATCGCGCGGTACGGCGCGGCGCGGTGAAAGCCGCCGCGCCCTGCACCGCGACGCCCGAATCAACGCGTCAGTTCGGTGAAGCCCTGCAGCAAACGGTCGATATCGGCGGCGTGGATATTGCCCATCGTCGAAATGCGGAACAGTTCGGCCGACAAGCCGCCCTGCCCCGCATAGATGACGAAGCCGCGCGCCTTCAGCGCGTCGTGCAATTGCGCATACGCGACGCCGTCCGGCAACCGGTACGCGCGCAGCACCACCGACGATTGCTCCGCTGGCAACACGCTGCGGATGCCCCGCTCGGCGAGCCCCGCCCGAGCCTGTTCGGCCAGCGCCGCATAACGCGCGTGACGCGCGCGCCAGCCGCCTTCGTCGGCGAGTTCGCGCAGCGCTTCGACGAGCGCGTAGTACGCGTGAACCGACGGCGTGAACGGCGTGTTGCGCTGATCCTGCAAACGCGCGAGCCGCCCGAGATCGAGGTAGTAGGTGCGGCTCGCCGCCTGGGCGAGCGCCACGCGCCGCACCAGCACGAACGACGCGCCCGGCACGCCGTGCAGACACTTGTTCGCGGTGGCCGCGACCGCGTCGAGACTCGCATCGGCGAAATCGATCGCTTCGGCGCCGAAACTGCTCACGCCGTCCACCAGTAGACGCAAACCGCGCGCGCGGCACAGCGCGCCGAGCGGCGCGAGGTCGTTCAGACGGCCCGTGGTCGTTTCGTGATGAATCACCGCGACGTGCGTGAACGCCTTGTCCGCATCGAGGCGTTCGGCGATCTTCGCGAGGTCCGGCGCGTGCATCCAGTCGTGCTTCAGCGATTCATGCGCGATGCCGTATTGCATGGCGATCTGCGAAATGCGCTCGCCGTACACGCCGTTTTCCACCACCAGCAGCTTGCCGTTTTGCGGCACCAGCGCGGCGCTCATGCTTTCGACGGCGGCCGTGCCGGAGCCGGTCATCAACACCGCCTGCCATTCATTCGCATCGAGACCGTACAGATCGACGAGGCGCGTGCGGGCCTCTTCCTGCAAGTCGAAAAACTCGCTTTCGCGATGGCACAGATCCGTCTGCAACAGGCTATGGCGAACACGTTCGGTGAGCGTCACCGGACCGGGATTGAGCAGCAGCATGGGCGCTCCTTTACTGTGATTTCAAGCGGCGCCGATGTGGCGCATCAGGCGCGTCTTCACATCGGGCGGGGTGATGGTGGGACGCGGCAGGCCGTCCGGCGTGCCGCGGCGAATCGCGAGGCGCACGAAGCGCGGGCCGTCGAGCGGCGGCGCGTCGAAGACCTGATCGAACACCGCTGCGTCGTCGCTTTCGACCGCCGACGCATAACCGCACGCCGCGGCCACACCCGCGAACGACACTTGCGACGACACCGTCGCCTGGCCGCCGGTCGAATCGTGCGCGCCGTTGTCGAGCAGCACGTGCGTGAGATTGCCCGGACCGTAAGCGCCGAGCGTCGCGAACGCGCCCATGCGCATCAGCGCGGCGCCGTCGCCGTCGAGCGCGACCACGTGCAGGTCGGGACGCGCGAGCGCGAGCCCGAGCGCGAACGGCGTCACGCAGCCCATCGAGCCGACCATGTACAACTGGTTCGGCCGGTCGTCGATCGCATAGAGTTCGCGGCCGCAAAATCCGGTCGACGCGAGCACCACCGTCGATTCGAGCGGCGTGTGCGCGATGACCTTCTGCAACGCGTCGTGACGCGAAGCCAGTTCGGCCGCCGCGACGTCATGGAACTGCGAGCGCGGCGCCACCGGCGCACGGCGCGTACTCGCGCCGCCGGCTTTCAACTCGTACGGCGCCACGCTGCCCTTCTGCATCACGAGCGCATACGGGCGGCCGGTTTCGTCCATGTGCGCGATCGCGCGATCCAGCGCCGGGCCGATCGCGTCGGCCTCGGTCGGGAAAGTCTCCCAGGGAATCTCCATCGTGTCGAGCATCGCGGGCGTGACCGGACCCATCAGCGCGTGCTGCGGTTCGTCGGCGACACCGGGCTGGCCGCGCCACGTGACAATCAGCAATTGCGGCAGACGGAAGGTCCACGTGAGCGACGTAAGCGGGCTCACGGCGTTGCCGAGGCCGGAGTTCTGCATCATCGTGATGCCGCGCCGGCCATGCTTCGCGCCGAGCGTGACGCCCGCGATCAGCGCGACCGCATCGCCTTCGTTGGCCGCCGACACGTAGTGCAACGACTCGTCCTGCAACACGTAGTTGATGAACGGCGTCAGATACGAGCACGGCACTCCTGCGTACCAGTCGAAGCCGCGCTCACGCGCCGCCTCGACGAACTGTGCGGCTTCGATCATTGCGCCGCTCCGTTCGCGGCGCTCTTCGCCGCACTTTGCACCGCGCTGCCGCCGCCCGCCCCCGCGAATGGCGCTTGCGCATGCGCGAAGTCGCCCGCACGGCGGAAGTCGTCCAGATCGTTCACGCCGCGCCAGTGGCCATGCACGTATTGCACCTCGATCGATTCACCCGCTTCGATCAGCGCGTTCAGCAGCGCGGGCATGTCGAGCGAAGCGAAATCGGCGCGCGCCTGCAACCGGCTCATCACCGCCTGCAGACGCTCGCGGCCTGCGTCGCGCACGTTCAGCAGACCCACCCAGCGGCCATGCGGCGCTTGCGCGGCAATCTCCGCCGATGCGTTCTGTCCGCTCGACACATGGCGCAGCACGACCTTGTTGCCGAACAGTCCGCGATCGTCGGCGGCCGAGCACCACGCGAAATCGCGCACGCTGGCGTTTTCCGTATCGGTCAGCGACGAATCCACCACGACGCTGAACGCCGCTTCGCTCTCCACGAGATCGCGCAGGATGTAGCTGCGGAACAGCAGATCGCCGTACGAGACGACGGTATCGCCGCTCAGCTTGTCGAGCGCGCACGCGAGCGACGCGAGTTCGCCGGTTTGCGCATGCTGTTCGTTGACGACGAGCTTGATGCCCGCCGTTTCGATCGCATCGGCACGATAGCCGCCGACCACGGTGATGTCGTTGACGCCCTGCTTCTTGAACGCGTCGACGAGCCAGCGCAGCAGCGGCTTGCCCGCGATCGGCAGCATGACTTTCGGCCGGTCTTCGGTGACGGCTTCGAGGCCCTTGCCGCGGCTCGCGGCAAGGACGACCGCGGCGCCGGCCGCGCGGCCGCTCGACAGATAGCGGTCTTCGGCTTCGGAATATTCATCGGCGTCCTGCAAACGGAAGATTTCGTTGACAGCGGCAATGCTGTCTTCGACGTTCACGAGCGTCTGACTCGAATGAATTTCCTTCGCGACGGCTTGCATCGCCGAGGTTGCCGAGCGGATCAGATGATTCGCCCAGATCACCGTGCTGATGCCCGCTTCGCGGAACACTTCGGTCGGCGTGCTGTAGTACTTGGTCGGCACGATCACGAGCGGACCGCGGCCAGCCCATTCGCGCGCGAATTCGAGAATTTCATCGGGACGCGAGAGCTTGCTGTGAATCAGGATCGCATCCGCACCGGCTTGCCGGTAGGCTTCCGCGCGACGCAGCGCCTCGTCCATGCCCCAGCCTGCGATCAGCGCTTCGACGCGCGCGACGATCGAGAAATTTTCGTCGGACTGCGAGTCCTTGCCGGCTTTGATCTTGCCGCAGAACTCGTCCATATCGGCGAGCGGCTGCGCTTCGCCGTTGATGAAGCTGTTGGTCTTCGGGAATTGCTTGTCTTCGATACAGACGCCTGCAATGCCGCGCTGTTCGAGCTTGCGCACGAGGCGGCGCACGTTGTTGAAGTTGCCGTAGCCGGTGTCGCCGTCGAGCAGGATCGGCAGATCGCTCGCGTCGGCCATGAATTCGAGCGTGTCGACAACCTGGGTCCAGCTTGCTTCGTTGTTGTCGCGCACGCCGTATTGCGCGGAGATCGCAAGCCCCGAACCCCAGATCGCCTTGAAGCCGGCTTCACGGACGATTCGCGCGGACAAGCCGTTATGGGCCTCCATCATGAATTCGAGTTCGTTGCTAAGGAGCATCTGGCGCAGACGTGCGCTGCGGGATACGGAGACGAAGGCGGGTTGGCGGGCGTTCATTTTCTACTCCTGATAGCGGGCTTATTGGTGCTCTTATTGCCCGCCTGGCGACGGGAAAATCGCGACTATAGCGGAATTTTTATTTATTCGTCTTTTCGATGACAGCGCGTTTTTCTGCGTTGCCGTTAAGTGGAAAAATGTGTCTTTTTTTGCGTTTTCCGCAATACTGCAGCGGGTTTTGGATTTGATTGGCGTTTTGTGGCGGTTTGACGCGCTTTCGTGGTGAGCACGGGGTTGGCGCCGGGCCGGCCTGTTTCAGGCTTTACCTGAGTCATTAATAGCCGTAGCGGGTCGCTTTTTTATATCGCTTGTTATTGACGCAGACCGATTAATTTCATGACCGCGCTCTCAAGTCGTCATTGGCATTAAACGACGCGAATAACAATAAGCCGGCAATGGAAAATCCAGATTAAAACCGTCGCGGATCGCGCAGTGAAAGCTGCCGCCCGGGCGAGCCAAACGGCTTATAGATCAGACGAATAACAACCTGAAACAACGGGTTTCCCCTGCCTGCGGAGCACACCGTGTTGCGCCGTAAACAACGTTAGCGACAAGCTAATCGCTGCCAGGCAAACTCAACTCCGCCCGATCACCTGCAAAAGCCACTCTCATTGCTATGACTCTGAACAAAAAACTGACGTCCATGATCGCCGTGCTGTGGATCGGCCTGATCCTGATCGGCGGCTTCGGCGCATGGCAAAACCGCGCGTCGATGATCTCGGACCGCCGCGATCAATTGACCGCGCTGATCGACCAGGGCAACCACATCGTCGCCCATTACTACGCGCTGGCCCAGCAGCGCACCCTTTCCGAGACCGACGCCAAAAAGCAGGCGCTCGAGATGCTGGCGGCCATGCGTTACGGCAAGGACGGCTACATTTCCGTCAACGATTCGCAGCCGGTCATGCTGATGCACCCGTTCAAGCAGGAACTGGTCGGCAAGAACCTCGCGCAGTTCGCCGACCCGGCGGGCAACCATCTGTTCGTCGCGATCGTCAACGCGGGCAATCACGACGGCGGCGGCTTCGTCGACTATCTGTGGGCGAAGCCCGGCAGCGAGCAGCCGGTCGCCAAAACCAGCTACTCGATGCACTTCGCGCCGTGGGATTGGTATCTCGTCACCGGCATGTACATGGACGACGTGCAGAGCGCGTTCTACGCGAATCTGCTGCGCTGGCTCGCGATCACGGTGACGCTCGGCGCCGTTGCCACGGCCGTCATGCTGCTGGTGTTGCGCAGCATTCGCCGCTCGCTCGGCGGCGATCTCGAAGTGGCCGTCGAACATGCGCAACTGATGGCGCAAGGCAATCTCGCGACGCGCGTACCGGTCGGCCCGCACGACAACGGCAGCCTGCTGCACGCGCTACAAACCATGCAGGCCGGTCTCGTCGACACGGTGTCGCGCGTGCGTCTGGGCACCGAGAACATCAACATCGGCGCGACAGAAATCGCCGCCGGCAATACCGACCTCTCGCAACGCACCGAGGAACAGGCTGCGGCGCTCGTCGAAACAGCGTCGAGCATGGATCAGATGACCGTCAACGTGAAGCAGAACGCGGACAGCGCGATGCAGGCCGCGCAGCTCGCCGGCCAGGCGGCGGACGTAGCCACGCGCGGCAGCCGCGTGGTCGACGACGTGGTCCGCACGATGGGCGAGATCACCGCCAGCTCGCGGCAGATCGGCGACATCATCGGCGTGATCGACGGCATTGCGTTCCAGACTAATATTCTCGCGCTCAATGCGGCCGTCGAAGCGGCTCGCGCGGGCGAACAGGGACGCGGCTTCGCGGTGGTCGCCGCCGAAGTGCGCAGTCTCGCGCAGCGCTCGGCGACGGCGGCCAAGGAGATCAAGGCGCTGATCGAAACCTCGACGAATACGGTCGAAACGGGCGCGTCGCAGGTCGCCAATGCGGGCTCGACGATGGGCGAGATCGTGCACTCGGTGCGTCGCGTCAACGAAATTCTCGAGGAAATCAGCCATGCTTCGCGCGAGCAGAGCGCGGGCATCGAGCAGGTCAATCGCGCGGTGGGCGAGATGGATCAGGTCACACAACAGAACGCGGCGCTCGTCGAGCAGGCCGCGGCCGCGGCTCATTCGCTGAAGGATCAGGTGGGTGTGCTGCGCGAGGCGATTTCCAGCTTCGCGTTGCCGGGTTGAGGGTGTTGGGGCCGGCGTGGCTGGCGTGGGTGGCTTGCCCGGCGCTCGCCACGTGCAAGCAGGATCGGAAGCCCATAAAAAAGAAGGCGCTCGACAGGCGGAGAGCGCCCCTTTAACACGCCGCGTCGGAGTCGACGCATCAATCGAACGAGCCAGCCGCGCGGATTTTTCAAATCCACGCGGCTTTTTTACGGCCATATGAGTGGCTGCCTCGCGTGGCGCATTGCGGTCTAGTTGCCTCGCATTCTGCCGACGTCCACCCCGCTCGACAACGCAACGAACTTGAGCCGAATTGGGTATCACCGGATTCGGCTTAACCGTTTTCAAACCAACAACACGCTTACGATAATCGCCGTTTTACAACGCGAGCCCCACAGCGGTCTTCGCCGACGAAGCCGCTCATGAGCGCGCTCCGTCAAGACTGGCCGTCATGCTGCTGCACCGTCCCCTCCCTGCTCGCCATCGCCGCGAAGCCGTGTCCGGCGTGCTGATGGGCATGCGCCGCAGTATGGAACGCCTGGGTTTGCGCCCCGTCGGCACCGTTGCCACGCTGGGCGGCGGCACGGTGCGAGACGTCTTGCCCGGTCACTCTCCACTTGCGTGGATCTCGCATACAGATTACGTTCTCATTACAATCGAGGCGACCAAGGTCGTGACAGGCGTGCGGCATCGCGCGAGGACCGGCGTCGATCGTGATGTCGGCCGCAGGCTTCGCGATACACATGCCGGTCGTGCGCGCCCATTGGCATCTCAAAATGTCGAGCGCCGCCGATCCGGACGGCGCAAGTTAATCGCGTTCTCGAGTTCATTACCCGCAACCAATGATCCAGCAGAAAAAATCGCAGTCGCATGATCCCTACGCGTCCGTCGCGAAGAACCCCTTGCTGGCCGCTCGCCTGCCCACCTGGCGCTCGAAGTTCATCGTCCTGCTGGTGTTCGGCGCGTTCGCGGCGCTGGCGGGCCGCGCGCTGTGGGTGCAGGTGGTGAACCGGGATTTCTATATCGACCAAGGACAAAAGCGCTATCAGCGCACCATCGAACTCGACGCGACGCGCGGACGGATCGTCGATCGCAACGGCTCGATGCTTGCCGTGAGCCTCGCCACGTACGAAATCTGGGCCACCCCCAGACAGGTCGATGAAACCGCCGCCGTGCCGCTGGCGAAGCTGCTCGACCTGCCGCTCGCGGAATTGCGCCGGCGTCTGAACGGCGACAAGAGCTTCGTCCTGCTCAAGCGCCAGGTGGATGCCGACACCGCCGCCCAACTGTCCCGCCTCGGCCTCGCCGGCATCACGCAGATTGCCGATTCGAAGCGCTTTTATCCCGAAGGCGAATCGGCGGCGCACGTGGTCGGCTTCACGGATATCGAGGACAACGGCCAGGAAGGCGTCGAGCTGGCCGCCAACGAGCACCTGCTCGGCGTGCCCGGGCAGCGCGAAGTGATCCGCGACCGGCTCGGCCGCGTGGTGTCCGAGACCCGGCCGCTGGTGCCGGCGCGCAACGGCGAGACCGTCCATCTGACGATCGACCGGCGCATCCAGCAACTTGCCTATGGGCAACTGAAGGAAGCGATTGCGAAGCATCACGCCGAAGCCGGCAGCGTCGTGGTGCTCGACGCGCGCAACGGCGAGATTCTCGCGCTCGCCAACTATCCGAGCTTCGATCCGAACGACCGCGCCCGCCTGACCGGCCGGCAACTGCGCAACCGCGCGGTGGTCGACACCTTCGAACCCGGATCGACGATCAAGCCGCTGGTCGTCGCCCTCTCGATCGACGAGGGCAAGGTGCGGCCGCAAAGCGTGATCGACACGGCCCCCGGCTGGTACAAGATCGGGCCAGCCGTGATTCACGACACCTCGAATCACGGCGTGATGACGGTCTCCGAAGCGGTGCAGAAGTCGAGCAATATCGCGCTCGCCAAGCTCGCGCTGAATCTGCCGGCAGAGACGATCTGGACCAAGTATCAGCAATACGGGCTCGGACTGAGACCCGAGCTGACCTTTCCGGGCGTGGCGTCCGGCAAGGTTCGCCCGTACAAACGCTGGCGCCCGATCGAGCAGGCGACCATGGCGTATGGCTACGGGCTGTCCGCCTCGCTGCTGCAGATGGCGCAGATCTACACCGCCTATGCGGGCGACGGCACGATGCAACGCGTCAGTCTGCTGCGCAACGGGGCGCATGCCGCCGCGCCCTCCGTGGACACCGACCTCGCCGTGACGAAGCCGGCCACCGCGCGGGCGATCCGCGCGATGCTGGAGATGGCCACCGGCGAAGGCGGCACGGGACGGGCGGCGGCGGTGCCCGGCTACCGGATCGGCGGCAAGACCGGCACGGCCCGCAAACAGGTCGGTGCGACGTATGCGAAGAACCGCTATCGCGCGCTGTTCGTCGGCATGGCGCCGATGAGCGACCCACGGCTGATCGTCGCGGTCATGATCGACGACCCGGCGGGCAAGGCGTTCTATGGCGGAACGGTGGCTGGGCCGGTGTTCAGCGAAGTGACCGGCGGCGCATTGCAGTTGCTGGGCGTGCCGCCGGATGCGCCGGGCATTTGACGCCTCGCCAGCACCACCCATGCCTGACCGGCAAACTCAGTGTTCCGCCTGATCGTCGCCCGGCTTCACCAGCGCCTCGATGCGATTGCGACCATTGCGTTTGGCCTGGTACATCGCACGATCGGCTTCCTCGATCATCTCGCGCCCGAGCGACACGGCCCCGGCCGCCGTCCCGCCGACCCTGCGCGCCGCCACGCCGATCGACACGGTCAATGCGATGCGTTGGCCATGATCATCCTGCAGATCCAGCCGTTCGACCGCCAGCCGCACGCGCTCGGCGACGGTGAGCGCATCATCCCGGTCGCCTTGCAGCAGCGCGGCGAACTCTTCGCCGCCATAACGCGCGACAGTATCGCCCAACCGCACCTGTTGCCGCACGCAGGCCGCCACCACCGCCAACGCGCGGTCGCCGGTCTGATGGCCGTAGGTGTCGTTGATGCGTTTGAAACCGTCGATATCGATGAACAGACATGCCACCGGTACACCATAACGGACCGCGCGCATGAGTTCCTCGCGCAGCCGCTCGTCGAAATAGCGGCGATTGGCGAGGCCGGTCAGCGAGTCGGTCATACCGAGCTGCTTGAGTCGCTCGCGATGCGCGACATTGTCGAGACTCGCCGTCACGACACTCGCGAAGCGCTCCAGAATGTCCGTGGCCATGCCGTCGCCGAAACGCGCGGGGTCGTCGCTGCCGAGGCATAGATAACCGCTGACGGTGTCGCCCGCGGCAAGCGGCAACAGAATCGCGCTCGCCGGCGGTGGCGCGGCGCCGAAGAACGCGTGACGCACGGTGTCGCTCAGTTCGCCTGGCTTGCCGAGCCACGGCCGGCCCTCCTCGCACAGGTCTCGCGCGGCGAGTCCGCCTTCGCGCGAGGTCTTCAGATTCGCCTGATCGAGCGCGCGCAACGCGACGGGCTCGAGCAGGTCGAGCAGCATCGGAGCGCGGTCGTCGAGCCATAGCGTCACGCTCGCCAGCGAGAATTCCTGCGGCAAATGACTGAACAGGGTGTCGAGAAACGAGGCGAAATCCTGCGCGCCGATCAATCGCAACTCGACATTCTGGAAACGGCGCAACGTGCGCTCGTTATGTTGCACGGTATCGACTAGCGAGCGAAGGCGGTCGGAGAGCGGCGTTTGGGCGAGATTCGTCACGTTATCAGGATGCGAGCCCGAAGGCGAAGCGGGGATGGCGGCCCCAACCGCTCTAATAACGGCCTATCCCGCGAGGTCTTGAGGGTGAGAATACGGCGCGGACGCTGATGCGCCTCTTAAGTTTCGCTTAATTCTTCCCTGCAACCATGCGCACACCATCCCCTGTTAAGCCGCCAGAACATCGGCGGTCTTTTTTCTTAAGGGTGTCGACGACGCGCCAAAAGACGGGCTGCAGGCCCGCGCAGAAGGAGTCAAATCATGGTTGAAAAGACAGTATTCGAGCATTTGCGCGCCATGCCCGGCATTGAATGGGTCAGCCAGATCCACACCTGCAGAGTCTCCGACCCGTTGCAACCGCCTTGGGGACGTTCGTACCGTCTCGTCGAATGGACCATGAAACACACGCCCGAATCGAGCCGCCGGGTCGTGCCCGCCGAAAGTACACCGCTCGAAATCGCTCAGGCCGTCGTCTCACACGTTCCCGGCCGCCGCTTCTGCCAGCAAGGTAACGAATAAGCGCTGCCGCGCTCCCCACTCATTGTGCTGCACGCGTCGAATCGCAGTACGCCAACGCGTCATCCAGCCTGTCGTTGCCCCAGAACATTTCATTTCCGACGAAGAACGTCGGTGCACCGAATATCCCTCTGGCCGCAGCCGTTTCGGTCTGTTCGCGCAGGCGCAGTTTGTTGGCGTCGCTTTGCGAGTCGGCGATGATTTGCCGAGCGGGTAAGCCGAGTTCGGCAAGCGCGTCGCTCACTACCTCCGTCGAGCCGATGTCGCGGTCATCGGCAAAATTCAGTTGCATGATCTTGCGGCAGTAGCCAGCCATCCATTGCTGATCCGCGCCCAGCAGCGCCACGCGCATCGCCAGCAGCGCCGCACGCGGGAAGGTGCTGGGCCGCACGAACGGGATATCGTATTTGCGACATTGCCGCTCCATGTCCTTCCAGACGTATGCGCCCTTTTCCTTCTGCAGTACGAATGGTGAGTTGGTGAAGCCGAGATCGCGAAACACAGGCCCGAGCAAGAACGGTCGCCATTGAATCCGCACGCCATGCGCGGCTGCCAGCGCCTCGATTCGCATGACGCTCAGGTAACTGTAATTGCTGCCGAAGTCGAACCAGAACTCGACCCCCGGTGCGAAGGAAGGCGTTGAAGAAGACGCGGCGCCATTCATGTTGCCTCCTATATCAAGCATGCCCACTCGTTGCCGCCGATGGACTATGCCTTGCAATGCTTAACAGTCGCGTGTGACGGTTCTCCCTATGATGAACCTCCCGCACATGCCACGTTGACGGTCCGCAATGAACTATCCGTACGACATGCTCACCGCCGTCTGTCTTTTCATCATCGCCGTGTCGTCATCGATTCTGCTCGCGCTGTCCTGACCTCACTGAAGCCACTCGCACGGTTTGGCGAGAAGCCGTTGACGCACGCCGCACGGCTTCGAAATAAGACAAGCTATACTGTGCATATATACAGTATTTTTCGTCTGAGCAATGCGTCTTCCTCCCTTCGAATCTCCCACGCTCGCCGAGTTGCGCGCCTGGTGGCGAACGCGCGACGAGCGGGCCGTCCAACGGCTCATCCTCGAGATTCAGCGGCAGCGGCTCACGCTGCTGGAGTTGCGCAATCTGATCGATAGCGGCGTTCAGCAGGCACGCGCCACGGATCGCACACTGGTCGAACGCGGCGAACCGTTGATGACGCTACGCATCAGGATCGCGCAGGAAGTGCTGCGGGTCGGCGACATCGACGATACGCAGCAAGCAAGCCGCGCCGAACGGGACAAGGTCGCCGTTCGCACGCAAAGCCAGATGGAATACGCCCGCGAAGGCCGTCTGCAACGGCAACGCCGCAACATCTAGCGCAAACGCACCTAGTGCACAACGAGACGAAACAGACGCGCGGATCGATCAGCGCGTCTGCGCAGCCACGCGCAGGCCGAGCGAAATGAACAGCAACCCGATGATCTTGTTCTGCCAGCGCGCCAGCCACGTCAAACGCTTGACGAATTTGCCCAGCGGCCGAATGGTCAATACGATCAGTGTCGTATACAACGCGCTCATGCCGACGAAGATCAGTCCCAGCGTGGTGAACTGCAGAAACGTGGAACCGTGTTCGGGGCGCACGAACTGCGGCAGAAACGCGAGAAAAAACAGCGCGGTCTTGGGATTCAACACTTCAGCGGGAATCGCCTGAAGGAACGCTTTCGATCCCGATACCGGCGCGACCACCGGCAAATGCGCGCTCGCCTGCTTCTCGCGCAACGCGCGAATGCCCAGATAGACGAGATACGCTGCGCCGACGTATTTCACCGCATTGAACGCAAGCGCGGAAGTCATCAGCAATGCAGAGAGGCCGACCGCTGCGCCCAGCGTGTGAATGAAATCCCCGGCCGCGATACCGAGGCCCGTGAGAATGCCGGCTTTGCGCCCGCCATGCACGGTGCGCGTCAACACCAGCAGCACCGCCGGGCCCGGAATCAGGAAGAGCCCGAGCACGACTGCAACGAAAGTCCCCAACGTGGATAGGTCAAGCATGTCGTCTCCTTGTCGACGCGCTGGATTCAGCGAACTGACGCGCGTTCAGCCGGCAATTGTAGACGAATGCGTGAATTCGATCTTCGTGCGGCGCGGACGTGCCGTGCCGCGGCCAAGCCGAAGGTCCTCGTGGGTAATGCGCCGGCGATCCGTTACCATGGCGAGCACAGAGCCGCCTGCGGCTCGTACTCGTTCATATTTACTGAAGTCTTTGCCTTGCCCACCTATACCTTGCCCGCAGCGCTGAGCGCGGAACTCGAGATTCGCAAGAGCCGATTCATTGCCTATGCAATACCGGTTGCCGACCGTGATGCAGCGATGGCCGAGCTGCGTCGGCTGCGCGACGAACATCCTGCCGCGACGCATGTGTGCTGGGCGTTGCTGGCCGGCGGCCAGTCCGGTATGTCCGACGACGGCGAACCGTCCGGTACCGCGGGACGGCCGATTCTCGAAGTATTGCGTCATCATGATCTGGACGGCGTGCTGGCCGCCGTCGTGCGCTACTACGGCGGCGTGAAACTCGGCGCCGGCGGTCTCGTGCGCGCCTACACGGATGCAATCGCCTCCGCCCTGCTGGATGCGCCTCGAATCGAGAGGATTGCTCAGGTTTCGTTAATCGTCGAAGTGAGTTATGCCGATGAAGCCAAGGTTCGCCGATGGATCGAAGCCGAGGAATATACGCTTGTGGATAGCGCATATGGCATGCTGGTGAAGATGACGATCCGGTTACCCGTCAATAAGCTCGAAGAGGCTCAGCGAGTGCTGGTGGATATGACTCAGGGAAAAGCGGGTTTCTTTTGATGGTCCACCGGTGTTGCTCTCCTTTGCGAGACCGCAAGTAGGAAGTAGGAAGCAGGAAGCAGGGAGCAGGGAGCAGGACTGCACGGTACGTAAATGGTAAAAATATGACAACGCGTTAATGACGCGGTGTCTATTGAAAAAACGGCTCTGTATGATGAAGCGATTCGCGCCGATACGACAGGGAGCGCGAACCGTGTCACCCAGAAGGGCTCCGACGTCGGCTCACTGTTACCATGCTGTTCTCTACCGGATGTCTCCATTAAAAAGGGCAACGCCTCTGACCTCGACCGCCGCTTTCTCCAGCACAACGCCTGAATCGCCGCGACGAAGCCCGTCTCTGCCGCGCCCGGCCAGTGCCATGGATTCAACGTTGAGCACTACCCTGCTCAGGGGTTGCGGCCTCATTGCGTTGCCGTTGATGCTGTCGGCGTGCTCATGGTCGTGGTTCGGCCTGAATAGCAGTGCACCGCGCGCGGCCGCGCATTCCACCGGATCGCTCAGCGTCGCCCCTGCCCACGAGTTCGCCTACGTGCCCGCTCGCAGCGGACGTGTTTCGCCGAACCGCATCGAGAACACCGCGATGACCGGCATCGTACTTAAGGACGACATTAACGAAACCGTGCGCAACGGCGTGGCGAACAGTTTGCAGGTCGCGGGGTTTCGTCTCAACGATCGCAAGCGGGTGCTGAGCGGCAGCATCGAGATGTTCACCGTCGACGATGCGCGCTCGCCGGCGTTCTGGACGCTGAAGATGCGCTACGTGGTTACCGACTCCGCTACCCGTCAAATCGTGTTCACGACCGTCAAGACGGTCAAACAGAAGTCGCCGAAATTTACCAGTAGTACGATCGCGATCGAAGATACCGTCAAGCTGAGCGTCGATTCGTTGATTAGCGATCCCGGATTTGTCAAAGCGGTGAATTGAACCCGTCGGCGTGGGGTGCGCGCGCGTTTCGCTACAATTGCATGACCACGGGTGGCGCGCCGGCCCCGACGGCCATGACGGCCATCGCGCCGCGCGATTCCCCCTGCAATCTGCCGTTCATCGCGCGAGCCATCATGTCCATCACCGCCTGGCTTTTCTTTTTGCCCGCCTGTTTCGCTATCAACCTCGCGCCCGGGCCCAACAACCTGTTGTCGATCAATGTGGCCGCGCGTCATGGATTCCTGAAGGCGTTCGTCGGCGGCACCGGGCGTCTGGTTGCATTCGCGATGATGCTGGTACTCGCCGCAACCGGTCTTGCAGTCGTGCTGCACGCGTCGGAGTGGTTCTTTCTTGCGATCAAACTGGCTGGCGCAGCGTATCTGATCTGGCTTGCCATTCAACTGTGGCGCAGCGATGCGCCCACCATCGATACGTCGCAACCGCAGGACACGTCACTCGGTCGAATTGCGTGGCGTGAGTTCCTCGTCGCGGCCGGCAATCCGAAGGCGATTCTGGTCTTTACCGCGTTTCTGCCGCAGTTCGTCGATGTTGCGAGGCCAATCGTGCCGCAGTTCTCGGTGCTCGGCGCGAGTTTTCTGGTGCTCGAATGGGTAGCGATTGCGCTCTATTCGTGGGCCGGGATGTATCTCGGGAAATGGTTGGTGCGGGCGCGGGTCAGGCGGTGGTTTAATCGCTTTTGCGGCGGGTTTCTGGCGGCGATCGGGGTGAGTTTTTTGTTGGTGAGGCGGGGTTGAAGGTGAATATGGGAGGGAAGGCGCAAAGCCCCAGCCTTTCAGGATCGGCCACATTCCAATCGACCATCGCGAGACCGCGCACATCGGACATGCAGAGCACATTGACGAGGTCGCCGCTGAATTCGTCGAATTCGCGCAGACCTGCGAATGAAGGCAAATCATGCACGCCCGGCTGCGTCGTGCCTCGCGTGTTGAACGTCGCCACCGCACGAAAGCCTGCGTCCGGCAAACTCGCCATGCTGCGCCGATGCGCATCGTCCTTCCATAACCGATACCTAATGCATCGGACCAGAAACTTTAACTATCTGCTTTCGTCGCCCCCCCTTATCCTCGAACAGTGACCCGTTGGCTACGCTACGGGCGACCGACTTCTCACAGTCATTGGAGCGGCATCATGAAGATCTGCATCTTTGGAGCGGGGGCGATTGGCGGCCTGATGGGCGTGCAACTCGCCCGTGCAGGCGCGGACGTGAGTTTCATCGCGCGCGGCGCGCATCTGGCGGCCATGCGCGAGCATGGCGCGCGTCTGATCATGGACGGCGAGACATACAGCGCACCGGTTCGCTGTACGTCCGACCCGCGCGAACTCGGCGTGCAAGACTTCGTGATCGTCACGCTAAAGGCACATTCGCTGCCTGGCGTGGTCGACGCCATGCAGCCTCTGCTCGGCAAACACACGGCGATCGTCACCGGCGTCAACGGCATTCCCTACTGGTACTTCTATCAACATGGCGGGCGCTTCGCCGGCACGCGCCTCGCGAGCGTCGACCCGGACGGCGGTCAATGGACGAAGCTCGGCCCCGAACGCGCGATCGGTTGCGTGCTGTATCCCGCTGCGGAGATCGTCGAACCGGGCGTGATCAAACATGTGTACGGCAAGAAATTCCCGATCGGCGAGCCAAGCGGCGAGCGCACGCCGCGCATTCAGCAACTGCACGACATCATGCAGGCGGCGGGTTTCGAGGCGCCGATTCGCGACAACATCCGCGACGAAATCTGGCTCAAGCTGTGGGGCAATCTGTGCTTCAATCCGATCAGCGCATTGACGCACGCCACGCTCGACGTGCTCACCAGCGACCCGGGCACGCGCGCGGTATCCCGCACGATGATGCTCGAAGCCAAGCGGATTGCCGATCAGTTCGGCGTGCACTTTCGCGTCGATGTGGAAAAGCGGATCGACGGTGCGGGCGCGGTCGGCGCGCATAAGACGTCGACGCTGGTCGATCTGGAGAATCGCCGTCCGATGGAGATCGATCCATTGTTGACGGTCGTGCAGGAGATGGGACGTCTCGTCGCCGAACCCACGCCCACTATCGACGTGGTGCTGGCGCTGATCAAACTGCGCGAGCGCATGGCATTGCAGGGCAACTGATCGAACGTCGCGGGCTTTTCGGCTATTCCTGTTGCCGCTGCAATAAAAAAGGATCGAACGCCTGGCGCGTTCGATCCTTCTTTTTTACTATGCCGCTATTGATCGATTGCCAGCCACACCGCCTTCGGCTCGGTGAAGTTCTCAATCGCGACGTCGCCGTGTTCGCGGCCGAAGCCTGAATCGCCGGACCCGCCCCACGGCAGCCGCACGTCGGTATAGCCGTAGGTATTGATCCACACGGTGCCCGCTTTCAGATCCCGCGCCACCCGATGCACCCGGCCAATGTCTGCGCTCCATACACCGGCCGCGAGGCTATACGCCGTACCATTGGCAATCCTTAACGCATCGGCCTCGTCGTTGAAGCGAATCACGCTGGCGACCGGCCCGAAAATCTCCTCCTGCGAAATGCGCATTTCGTGCTCGACGTTGGCGAACACCGTCGGTTCGACGAAGAAGCCGCGCTCGCCGATTCTCGCACCGCCGGTCACGAGCGACGCGCCTTCGGCTCGTCCCGCGTCGACATAGCCCAACACGGTCTTCATCTGCGCGGCGGAGATGAGCGGGCCCATCGACGTTTCGCGCGCCGACGGATCGCCGACCTTGATCGACTTCGCACGCGCGGCGAGACGCTCGACCACTTCGTCGTACACGTCGCGATGGGCGAGAATGCGCGAGCCCGCCGAACACACCTGACCGGTATTGAAGAAAATCCCCGATGCTGCGGCGCGCACCGCATTGTCGAGATTTGCATCGGGGAAAATCAGGTTCGCCGACTTGCCGCCGAGTTCGAGCGTGACGCGCTTGAAATTGCCGGCCGCGCCTTGCAAAATGCCGCGCCCGACTGACGGCGAGCCCGTGAAGGTCACCTTGTCGACACCCGGGTGTGCCACCAGCGCATCGCCGACCACCCGTCCTTTGCCGGTGACGATATTCAGCACGCCGGGCGGCACGCCCGCTTCGAGCGCCAGCTCGCCGATGCGTAACGCGGTGAGCGGCGTGATCTCCGCGGGCTTGACGATCAGCGTGCAACCGCACGCGAGCGCCGGCGCGATCTTCCACATGCCGATCATCAGCGGGAAATTCCACGGCACGATCGCGGCGACCACGCCGACCGGCTCGCGCAACGTGTACGTTAACGCATCGGGCCGCGTCGGCACCACCTGACCGTTGATCTTGTCGCACCAGCCTGCGTAATATTCGAGCGTATCGATCGCGGCCGGAATGTCCTGGCGCATCACCGAGGCAATCGGCTTGCCGGCGTCGAGACTTTCTAGCGCGGCGATCTCGTCGAGGTTGGCGCGCATCAGGCCGGCGAGACGCATCAGAATGCGGCCACGCTCTGCCGCACGAATCGAATTCCACACTTTCAGCGCAGCGCGCGCGGCGTGCACCGCCGCATCCACGTCGGCGGCGCTGCCCTGCGCCACCAGCGCAATGGGTTCTTCGGTGGCCGGATTGATATCGACGGAATACTCGCCTGTGCCCGGCGGCAAACGCTTGCCGTCGATCAGCAGATCATGGCGCCTGAGGTCGGTTTCAGTTTCCATCATGAAGCTCCTTGAATGGATATTGTCGTGTGGCTGATCGCGGCGAATCGTTTGGGCAGACGTGCCGGCCATCGCGGCTGACGCTAAGGCTCATGCAAAAGGGCGCCGCGCGGCGCAAATGCCGGCCCTGTGATCGCTTGCGAAGGAGATGATGTCGCGCCGCCGTGTGCATCGATAGACTCCGGCGCGGCGAACTGTGTCCAGGCCGCCGCGGCGTTGGGTCGTAAAGAGCGGTTCCGGCGATGCACGAGGAAGGTAGTCACGGTCACTTCGGGCACCAAAGGCCGGCTCACCAGCGATCCCCCCGGTGCCGGCCAATGCGCATCGACAGGCAGCACGCCGACACCGAGGCCCAGTTCGACCATGCGCGACACGGCCGCCACATGGCCGAGTTCCTGCAGCGGGCGCCGCTTCAATTCATTGGTGCTGAACGCGAGCTCAAGCGCCGTGCGCACACCCGTGTCCGCATTCAGCGTGATGAGCGAGCACTCCCGTAAAGCTCGCCATGCAACGCTGTCATGACTGGCCAATGGATGGGTGGGAGGAATCACCGCATGCAGCGGCGTCCTGAAGATCACCTGCGCGTGCAGCAATTCATTGTCGAACGGCTGGGCCAACGACACCAGGCCGAAGTCCACTTCGCCTTGCTCCACGCTCGCGAGTACACCACATTGCGGCTGATCCCTGACGGATACGATCAGCTCGGGAAACGCCGATGCGCAACGTGCAAGCGCCTGCGCAACCCAACTCGACGACAACACCGGATTGCTTGCCAGCACCACGACACCGGTATGTCCGTCGTAAGCGGCGCGCTCTTCGAGCAAAGTCAGTTCGATCTCGTCGAGCAGCCGCCCAATCCGGCGCTCGAGGCTCGCACCCGCATGGGTCAGTTCAACCTGGCGTGTGGTGCGATCGAACAGTTTCAATTCAACGGCATCTTCGAGCTCGCGCACACAGCGGCTCACCGCCGATTGCGTCAGATCGAACTCGCGCGCCGCGCGCGTGAAACTCCGCTCACGCGCGACGGCAACGAACACCTTGAGCTGCTGCAGCGAAACGTTCATGACGTCTGCGCCGGGCGCGGGCAGTTCATGCTATTCCCCGGTCTGTTCGGGCCAATGGCTCAGCCGCGAAGCATTGCCGTTGCCCGCGACCGCCAGCGCGCCTTGAGGCTCGTTGTGCGACTCGATCCAGCGCGAGCGCATCGGTGCGAGGATGAATTTCGCCGAGACGCCGGCGGCGATCGTGATGACCGCGGAGACGATAAAGACGAGATTCCAGCCGCCCGCGGCCGCCAGTACCGATGCGATCGGCACGAGCAAAGCCGCCGTACCCTTCGCGGTGTACAAGGTACCCGCATTCGCCGTCGCGTATTTGCTGCCGAAAGTATCGGCGCAGATTGCCGGAAAGATCGAGAAGATCTCACCCCAGAACAGGAAGATCAGCCCGGCGAAAACCATGAACGCATACGGATTGGTGCCGAACTGCATCAAGCCGAGCAGTGCGAGGCCCTCGCCGATGAAGATCACGAACATCGTATTTTCGCGGCCGATCTTGTCGGAGATGAAACCGCACAGCGGGCGTGTCAAGCCGTTGAGGATGTTGTCGATCGAAAGCGTGGCGGTGAGCAGCGGCAACGTCAGTCCGAGGAACGACATCGGAATGCGGGCAAGCCCCCAGTCTCTCGCGATCGGGCCGATCTGCGCCGTCGCCATCAGCCCGCCTGCGGCAACCGCCACGAACGACACATAGATCACCCAGAATACCGGTGTCTTGATCATCTGGCGCGACGTGAAGTCGGCCTTCGACACGGCGAACTTGCTCTTGCGCATACCTTGCTGACGCAGCACCGGCCGGACCAACAGCATCGCGAGCACGAAAATGCTGACGCCTTGCAAAATGCCGAAGAAGAAGAACGTGTGTTCGAAACCCGAGCGCGTGATCATGTTGGCAATCGGAATCACCGTAATCGCCGCGCCCGCGCCGAAGCCCGCAGCCGTCAGACCCGCTGCGAGACCGCGTCGGTCGGGAAACCATTTCAGCGCATTGCCGACACACGTGCCGTACACGGCGCCCGCGCCGATGCCGCCAATCACTGCGGACGCGTACAGAACGCCCAATGTCGTCGCATACGAATTCATGACCCACGACAAGCCCGCGCATAAGGCACCCACCGCGACCACCGGCCGTGGCCCGAATTTGTCGACCAGCAAACCTTCGAGCGGCACGAGCCACGTTTCGGTCAGAATGAAAATCGTGAAGGCAAGCTGAATTGACGCTTCACCCCAATGATGCCTGGCGTTCATCGGCGCGACGAACAGCGTCCATGCGTATTGCAGATTAGCCACCAGCGCCATGCATGCGATGCCGATCACGAGCTGCCACCAACGATTCCCCAAAAACCTGCGGGTCGTTGTTTCCTCGGTGATATTGTCCATGAGTCTTGTCTCCGCTATTTGTCTGGTGCAGCCGGTCGACGCCCCGAAGGAAAGTGCCCTCGGAGGACGCGCCGCGCTGTATGCGTCCCACCTTATGGTTAGAACCCAAAAAGCCTTGCCTTTCGGGGATATTTAATATTTGCCTCTCTAATCCACTTCTTTAAAACACCCGGTTTTTATTCATCGCATTTTTCAAAACTTCTTTATTCCGATCAATTAACCGTCAACAGGATATCTTGACCGGCTGCCTCGTCCGCCACGCCTGACATCCAAGCGTTAACCCGAATGCTGTGACGACAATTTCGTTTTCTTATACAGGCTGATGCTAGGGTCATTGCTGAATTACTAATAATTAAAGTTTGTTATTATGTCGATTCATATTTGCTTATACATCGGCCATGACGATGCGCAATGCGACTCTACGGCAACTGAAGGTCTTCGAAACAGTGGCGCGCCACCTGAGCTTTTCGCGTGCCGCAGAAGAATTGCATCTGACGCAGCCCGCCGTCTCCACCCAGGTCCGGCAGCTCGAAGAACATGCGGGACTGCCGCTGTTCGAACAGCTCGGTAAAAAGATCTATCTGACGCCGGCCGGCACCGAAATGCTTCACTACAGTCGCGCGATCATTCAGCAGTTCCACGAAGTCGACGAAGCGATGTCCCAGCTCAAAGGCGTCTCCGGCGGCAAGCTGAATGTCGCGGTAATTAGCGCGGGCGACTACTTCTTTCCGCGCGTACTCGCCGAATTCACACGCCGCTATTCCGGCGTCGTTCTCAATCTTGCCGTGCACAATCGCGAAGAACTGCTGCATCAACTCGCGACCAACCAGACCGATCTCGCCGTCATGGTGCGCCCGCCGCACGAGACCGACGCGACCAACGAGCCGTTTGCACCGCACCCGTATGTCATCGTGGCGGCGCCCACACATCCGCTCGCGCAGAAACGCAACATCCGGATGAGTCAACTCGCGAACGAGGCCTTCATCGTGCGCGAGCGCGGTTCGGACACGTGGAATTCGATGGAAGAAGGTTTTGCGGGACGCCTCTCCAATCTGAAGATCGCCATGGAGATCAAGAGCACCGAGACGATCAAGCAGGCGGTGATCGCCGGCATGGGCATCGCGTTCCTGTCCGCGCATACGATCAGCCTCGAATTGCAGCTGGGACATCTGGTTGTGCTCGATGTCGAGAGCTTTCCCGTCATGCTCAACTGGTACGTCGTGCACCGGAAGAACAAGCGCCTGCCACCGGTGGCGGTCGCCTTCAAACGCTTCCTGATGGAGGAAGGCGCGAACCTGATCGAGAAGATCACGCGCGTCAAGGAATTGAGCGTGTATAAGCAGTAAGCTATGGACACCCAATAAAACTTTAACTATTTCAAATTGACCGGTACTTCTATGCTGCAAGCGAGTTCTCTCACTTGTCAGCCCAGGAGGCCGATCATGAACCATGCTCCGGTTGAGTCTCATACCAGCGGCACGCGCGCCGTCCGTCTTTCCATGGACGCTTCTGACGACGCCCATCTGAGCGCATACAATGCCGCGTTCAGCGACCTCGGACTGCGATTCCGCTGGGATCACGCGACGCTCGAACTGCTGAGGGAATTCAATGGCGAAGTCGCGCGCATCACCGCGTACATCGAGCGGTATCACAGTCATCTTCACCGCGCCTACGACGCCGACTTTCTCGCGCAAATGATCCTGCACAAGAAGGACCGGTACTACAGCGAGTTCGCGGCCGCAGGCGCTTGAGGACACAGGCGGGATCATGGTCCCGCCGTGCGTCGCGTCTGCGAGTCGATGAGTTTGCGCATTCATGCATTGGCTCATCTTCAATGGCGTGCCGTGAAATGAGTCGGACGATGGCGAACACACGCGCGTTGACGTCTGTTCGCGCGCCCGCTGTCATGCCGGCTCGCGCGGTGTCCGCGGTGTCGATACGCTACCGTACGGATCGTGCCCGGCGTCATGTCGCGCAGTGCCCACGCCAGTTCTTCGCCGCCATGCCACTCGATGCGCGCGAGCAGCCCTCCCTTGCCCATGTCCACACCATCGCAACGTGCGGCGAAAGCGTGCGCGTGCAACGCCCGCCCTTCGCCGTGACCGACGCAATACTCGCGGCTGATCATCAGATGCGCGCCCATGGCGGACGCCAGCGCGCTCATTGCAAGCAATGCAGCGAGTCCAAACGGCTGCGCCTGCTCGGTTGCGAAGCCGTAACCGAGCCATCCGCAGAGCACCATCGCGAACAGATTGACGATGCGGTGGCCCGGCCGCGCGATCGTATTCAACTGCAATGCGCCGCGTAATTTGCAGAACGCAATCGCGGAAGTCGCGAAGATCAGTGCGCCGATGAACACGGCTGCATAGAGTTCGATACGCTCGGCGCTTTCCCGCGCATCCGTCGACAAATAGCGCACGATGCCGCCCGACATGACAGCGAGTCCCATGCCGCTGCCCAGTAGCGCAACGAGACGCGGCCGCCGCGTCAGATCGCAACCGCGTACGAGCCACGCTCCGAGTACGGCGCCCAGCAGCGCGGCGTCGACCACCGCCCCGCCCGCTCCCATTCCCGCGGCGAACAGTCCCGTGAACACGGCTGCGAATGCGCCCGCATGCCAGTACGGCCGACGCGTCGCCCGCATTTCGAGCTGCCGTTGCCCGACCGCTGCAAGCGCAACCGTCAACACGGAGATCAACGCCGCACCGAGACCGGCGGCCAGCGAGAAGAGCACGCCCATCCATGCGGTACTGTCAGACGCCTGCAGCATGCGTACTCCTTCGAGTTGCGATGCAAAAACTGCTGGACCGATGATTCAGTTCACCGTCAGACCACACCCGCCGCGACGCCCGGCGGTACCGGTGCGACCGGCTCCGCGCGAGCGGCGCTCAACGTATTGCTGAGCGTACCGATCCCGTCGATCGTGATCGACACGGTCGCGCCATCCTTGATCGATCCGACGCCGACCGACGTACCGCACGCGATCACATCGCCGGGTTCGAGCGTGAGGTCCTGCGAGATCAGACTCACCTGCTGCGCGGGCGAGAAAACCATATCGGCGAGCGGATAGTTCTGCCGCTCGACGTCGTCGAGCTTCGTCACGAGATGCGCCTGCTGCCACGCGAACCCGGAGACGATCGCCGGCCCGATACAACAGAACGTATCGAAACCTTTCGCGCGGCACCATTGCGGAAAATGCGGATTCTCGTTCAGCAGATCCGCTGCGGTCACGTCGTTGACGAGTGTGTAGCCGAAAATCGCGTCGGCGGCCTCCTCCAGAGTCGCGTCGCGGCAACGCCGGCCGATCACGATGCCCAGCTCGCCTTCGTAGACGATCTTGCCCGCGTAACTGACAGGCCGCCGGATTGGCGCACCCGCGCCGATCACCGAGGCCGCCGGTTTCAGCAGAAAAAGCGGATGCGTGGGCACCGGCTTGTCGAGCTTCGCCGCCAGCGCGTGAAAGTTGTTCCACAGCGCGATGACCTTGCCGGGCGCGCACGGCGCGAGCGGCGTCAGCGCGCGCGTCGACAATACCGCGCCGGTCGGCACCGGTTGTTCGAGACTTTCGTATTCATGCAAATAGCCACCTTCGACACGGCCGAACACGATGCCACCGTCGTTCGACATGAACCGCATCCACGTATCCATACCTCGCTCCTTGAGCGTTCCAGGACAATCCTGGGTTGACTGATTTCGACTTCCGCGCACTCAGATCGCGCCGGCCGTGCGCAACGCGCTGATCTGCTCGGGCGAATAGCCGAGTTCGGCCATCACTTCGTCGGTATGCTCGCCCAGCAGGGGCGAACGTGTGACGTCAGTCGGACTGTCGGACAGTTTGATAGGATTGCCAACGGTCAGATACTTGCCGCGCGTCGGATGATCCACTTCGACGATCGTGCCGGTTTTGCGCAACGACGGCTCCTCGGCGATTTCCTTCATCGACAGGATCGGCCCGCACGGGATGTCGTATTTGTTGAGGATCTGCATGGCCTCGAATTTCGTCTTGGTCATGGTCCAGCGCTCGATCTCGGCAAAGATCTCTTTCAGGTGCGGCAGACGCGCGGCGGGCGTCGCATAGTCGGGATCCGTCGCCCACTCTTCCTTGCCGATCACGTTGCAGATCTTCGCCCACACCGGCGCTTGCGTGATGAAGTAGATGTACGCATTCGGGTCCGTCTCCCAGCCCTTGCACTTCAGAATCCAGCCCGGCTGACCGCCGCCCGAAGCATTGCCGGCACGCGGCACCGCTTCCCCGAACGTCCCATTCGGATATTGCGGATACTCTTTCATCGTGCCGGTGCGATCGAGCCGCTGCTGGTCACGCAGTTTCACGCGGCACAGATTGAGCACGCCGTCCTGCATGGCGGCGAGCACGCGTTGCCCGCGACCGCTCTGCGTGCGCTGATACAACGCCGTGACGATGCCGAGCGCCAGATGCAAACCCGTCCCGCTGTCACCGATCTGCGCGCCCGTCACGACCGGCGGCCCGTCGTCGAAGCCGGTGGTCGACGCCGCGCCGCCCGCGCATTGCGCGACGTTCTCGTAGACTTTGCAGTCCTCATAAGGTCCGGGACCGAAGCCCTTCACCGACGCGACGATCATGCGCGGATTCAGCTCCTGGATCCGCTCCCACGTGAAGCCCATGCGATCCAGCGCGCCCGGCGCGAAGTTCTCGACCAGTACATCGCATTTCTGGATCAGCGCTTCGAGAACCAGTTTGCCTTCGGGGTTCTTCGTATCGATCGTGACCGAACGCTTGTTGTGGTTGAGCATCGTGAAGTACAGGCTGTCCACGTCGGGAATATCGCGCAACTGCTCGCGCGTGATGTCGCCCGCCCCGGCCCGCTCCACTTTGATCACATCCGCGCCGAACCATGCCAGCAATTGCGTGCAGGTTGGCCCCGATTGCACATGCGTGAAATCGAGAATGCGTACACCGTCGAGTGCTTTGCCCATGTCCTATCTCCTGAAGGCCTTGTGTTTTACGTGTACATGGTCTGGTTCTTCGTGCCCGGCGCGTACTCGCACGGGTCGACCCAGATATTGACGACCGCCGAACGGCCGGTCCGATGAATCGCTTCGCGACCGCGCTGCAACGCGCTGGCGATCTGCGCGGGGTCGCGCACTTCCTCGCCGTGGCTGCCGAGCACGTCGGCGAACAGGGGTCCGCCCGAGATGACAGCGGCATTGCGCGTCTTCTGCCGGAGCGTGTCGTCGGCCGTCATCCTGTCCCTCGGGTTCAGCGATGAAACAACTGCAGACATGGTTGTCTCCTGTGTCGTTGCTTTGGCGCTTATGCCGGCACCGTCTCTGCCACATACCGTATGTGATATATCAGATTCAAGCAAGGCCAATTTCGAGATGCGTGTGCGTCGGAACACTTGCCGCTACGGCTTGCTGGTCGCGGCTTTGCAACGAAAAAGCGACTGCGGTTTCGGGTGCGGCTCGGGAAAATACCGAGTCGACAGATGGCTGATTCGGAAAGTTGATATATCACATACCATATTTTTTAGGCCGTCAAGGATGGGTTATCCCTGTCCCGCGAGCCACGCACAAACAAAAAGGCCCGCGGTGTTTGCACACCGCGGGCCTCTTCGCCGGCAACGCCGGTCAATCGCTTACGCAGCCATCAATCTAGAAAATCGCAATTCGCCTCGACGAATGCCGCGAGATCCAGCGAATGCTGACGCACGAGCCGTTCGGCCAGCTCGGTATCGCGTCGCTCCAGCGCCTCGATGATCCGCAGATGATCGACGATCGAGCGCGACGCGCGGTCGCTCTGCGAAATCGTCATGCGACGGATCGCCCGCACGTGGATGAAGATGTTCTTGATCGTGTCGAGAATGATCTGCGACTTCGACAATTCGACGATTGCCTGATGAAACGCGATGTTGGCGTCCGAATACTCGGCGATATGCTCGGCCGGCGTCGCATCGCGGAAATTGTCGAACATGTGGCGCAGACGGGCGATTTCCCCGTCCGAGGCGTGCAGCGTGGCGAGCCGCGCCGCCATGCTTTCGAGCGCCGCCCACATCTGGATCATCTCGACAATTTCGCGCTTGCTCTTGCGCACGATATAAATACCGCGCCGCGGCACCATGCGCAGAAAGCCCTCCTGTTCGAGGAGCGTCATCGCTTCGCGTACGGGCGTGCGGCTCACGCCGAGCGATTCGCTCAGCACGCGTTCGTCGAGGCGGATTTCATCGCGATTCTGGTATATATCCGCGTCGGCGATCGCCTGGCGCAGCATCGCGTACGCCTGATCACGCAAGCTCGCGCTCGCGCCGATCGGCTGCAATGACAAGGTCAACGGTGTTGCCACTGTTTCAGTTTGAAGTTCTGACGACATTCATCGCCTCGGATTGAACATGCGCGCGATACGACGTCGCCCCGCGCGGTTGCTCGCCCAGACCGATGAACCGGCCATGTTGCGATGCAAGCTGCGCGACCGATTGCGGAATCCAGTCGGTCAGCAGAACGGTGGCGGAGGCGCCCAAACCCACAACAGCAATGGCGAGCAGCAGAAGAGACACAAATTCCATTTGTAACTCCAAACGATTGAGTGAACGAATGACTCAATCATATGCTGCATCGCCGCATTTTTCAATATTCGGTATGTAGTATATCAGTAAATGTTGTTTTCACGTAACGCTCACATTCCCCAAGTTAGCACGCGCCAGCCCGGTTGGTTTGCCAGCTGGCCGCTTCGATCCGCGCCTGATCATTGGCCGACGCTCGGTGTAAACGCGCAAAACGCGCGCTATGCGCGCAGACGCGTCCGATGATCGCGCAGTTTCACCCCCGCGCGGATTGTGAGATCCGCTTCGCATCATTAACCTTCCGGACATTCTGAGCGGATCGACGGCGGCCACGGCGCTGCCCGCTCCGCCCGGTCTCACCCTGCAATCCGAGCATTTCAAGGAGACAACGACAATGAGCAGCACCCTCCCGACAGCCGCGATGGCCGACCACCAGAAAGCGCGCAACCAGGCGCGCAAGGCGGCGCTCGGCGGTTTCGTCGGCGCCGTGGTCGACTGGTACGACTTTCTGCTGTACGGCATCGTCGCGGCGCTGGTGTTCAACGCCGAGTTCTTCCCGAAAGTCAGCCCGGCGATGGGCACGCTCGCGGCGTTCGCGACCTTCGGCGTCGGCTTCCTGTTCCGTCCGCTCGGCGGCTTCGTGTTCGGCCACTACGGCGACCGCCTCGGCCGCAAGCGAATGCTCGTCCTCACGGTGATGATGATGGGTCTGTCGACCGCGGCGATCGGCCTGCTGCCGGCCTTTTCGGCGATCGGCTGGTGGGCGCCGGTGCTGCTCGTGACCTTGCGCGCGATTCAGGGCTTCGCGGTCGGCGGCGAATGGGGCGGCGCGGCGCTGATGGCGGTCGAAAGCGCGCCGGAAAAGAAAAAGGCGTTCTACAGCAGCGGCGTGCAGGTCGGCTATGGCGTGGGCCTCGTGCTGTCGACCGGCCTCGTCGCGCTGATCAGCCGTTCGATGGACAACGCGTCGTTCCTGAGCTGGGGCTGGCGTTTGCCGTTCCTGTTCAGTGTCGTGCTGGTGCTGATCGCGCTGTGGATCCGCTCGAGCATGGAAGAGTCGAAGGAGTTCGTCGAAAAAGTGGGCAAGCGCGGCGAGCGTCGCGCGCGGCTGCCGATCGTCGAAGCGCTGCTGCGGCATCCGAAAGCGTTCCTGCTGATTATCGCGCTGCGTCTTGCCGAGCTGTTCACGATGTACATCGTGACGGCGTTCGCACTGAACTACTCGACGGCGAATCTGCACATGCCGCGCGAATTCTTCCTGACGATCGGCCTGCTGGTCGGCGCGGTGAGCTGCGTGACGATCCCGTGCTTTGCCTTGCTGGCGGACCGCTTCGGCCGCCGCCGCGTGTACATCATCGGCGCGCTGGTCGGCATGTTCAGCGCGGTGCCGTTCTTCCTCGCACTCGACGCGCGCTCGACGGTGTGGATCGTGGTCTTCGCGGTCATGCTCGCGAACGTTGCGCACGATATGGTGGTGAGCGTGCAGCAGCCGATGTTCACCGAGCTGTTCGGTACCGAGTACCGCTATAGCGGCGCGGGCGTCGGTTATCAGGTGGCGAGCGTGGTCGGCGGCGGCTTCACGCCGTTCATCGCGGTGGCGCTGGTCAGCTTTGCTGGCGGCTCGTGGCATCCGGTGGCCGCGTACCTGGCGATCGGCTGCCTGATCTCCGTGCTGGTGGCGGCCAGAATGAAGACCGGGCGCGGCGTCGCCTGATACCCGGCAATCCATAACCGCCCAGAACAAACGGGCCGGCGTGGCGCAGATGCCACCGCCGGCCCGTTTGCTTTTTTGCGCCCGCGGTAACCGTTAGGCGGTCCGCGCCGCGTTGCCGCGCATCGAAGGTTACTGTCGCATTTCACCAGGACAATGCCTTATGTCTTTGCACCTCATATTGCAAAGGCCAACTTCGCGCCCTATCGTTCGTCAAAGCAAAATTCCTCATGAATTTGGCCGAGTCACATGAAAATAGAATGCATATATCGATGACGCGAAAGCCCGCAAGCTTTACACTGCGCCGCCTCAAGCATTGTGTATGAAACGCCGATAACAAAGCTTTCCTCACCGGAGACCGACGATGAGCAGCATTACCGAGCCAGGCGGCCAGCCAGGCTCCGCCCCCTTCTTTTCGAAACAGGCCACCATCGCGAAGCCGGGGTTTTCGCGCTGGATGGTTCCGCCCGCAGCCCTTGCCGTGCATCTGTGTATCGGCCAGGCGTATGCGTTTTCCGTGTTCAACGGCCCGCTGACCAAAGTCATCGGCATTACGCAATCGGCCGCCGACGACTGGTCGCTGACCGCTCTCGGCTGGATCTTTTCGCTGGCGATCGTGTTCCTCGGCTTGTCGGCGGCCTTTGCCGGCAAATGGCTCGAACACGTCGGCCCGCGCCGCACGATGTTTACCGCCGCATGCTGCTTCGGCGGCGGCTTCCTGGTCTCCGCACTCGGCGTGTACCTGCATCAGATCGCGCTGCTGTATCTCGGCTATGGCGTGATCGGCGGAATCGGGCTGGGACTGGGTTATGTCTCGCCGGTGTCGACGTTGATCCGCTGGTTCCCGGACCGCCGCGGCATGGCGACCGGCATGGCGATCATGGGCTTCGGCGGCGGCGCGATGATCGCCGCGCCGCTGTCGGTGGCGTTGATGAACCACTTCCGCAGCGCGACCAGCATCGGCGTGGCCGAGACCTTCGTCGTGCTCGGTATCGCCTACTTCATCTCGATGTCGATCGGCGCACTCGCGATTCGCGTGCCGGCCCCCGACTGGAAGCCGGCTGGCTGGACGCCACCCGCGACGAGTCAGAACAAGATGATTTCGCGTAACCACGTGCACATCGACCAGGCATTGAAGACGCCGCAGTTCTATCTGATCTGGCTCGTGCTGTTCCTCAACGTGACGGCCGGCATCGGCATTCTCGGTCAGGCCTCGGTGATGATCCAGGAGAGCTTCAAGAACACCGTGACGGCCGCTGCGGCAGCCGGCTTCGTGGGCCTTTTGTCGCTGTTCAACATGGGTGGCCGTTTCTTGTGGGCCTCGGCGTCGGACTGGATTGGCCGCAAGAACACCTACTTCATCTTCTTCGTGCTCGGCGCGGTGCTGTACTACCTCGTGCCGGGTTTCGCGGCTTCCGGCCAGATCGCGCTGTTCGTGCTCGCCTACTGCGTGATCCTGTCGATGTACGGCGGCGGCTTCGCGACGGTGCCCGCGTACCTCGCGGACATGTTCGGCACGGCCTTCGTCGGTGGTATTCACGGCCGCCTGCTGACGGCGTGGGCCGCCGCGGGCGTCGCCGGTCCGGTGCTGGTGAACTACATCCGCGCGTATGAAGTCGCGAATGGCGTCGCGAAAGCCGACGCCTACACGATGACCGTTCATATCATGGCTGTGCTGCTGGTGATCGGCTTCGTCTGCAACCTGCTGGTCAAGCGTGTGGATGACAAGCACCACATGACCGACGCACAACTCGCCAAGGGCGCTTAAGGAGATCCGCATGTCGACCGCTCACACTCAAACCGTGCCTCAGTCCAGCAAGGCGAAGCTCGCCATTTTCTGGCTGTACGTGACGCTGCCGCTGGCATGGGGCGTGGTCAATACGATCTCGCAGGCAATGAAGCTGTTCAAGTAATACCCGCCCGGCACCCCGTCCGCTCAGGCGACGGGGTGCCGACGAAGCGCGTAGCAAGTCCTCCCTCCTTACCACTGGTACGATGCGCCGGCGCCGACTGTCGTCGTAGCGGAACTGACGCCCGCGCCGACTTTCACCTTCAGATTCGACGTAACGCGCGCGGACAAAGCCACCGCCACCGCCTGATATCCCTTGTAGCCAGCCGTCGCGACACCGAGCGCGAGGTTCTTCGTTGCATCGACCTCCGGAACCATGGTCAGCGCGATAGCCGACGCGGTGCCCGAATACGCATTGCGCGCGACCTCGTTGATGCCGCCCTGGAACTGCTGCATGTTCACGGCGTCTGCAGGCGCCTGCCCCGCCGCGACGTTGGTGATGCGGCGCTCGTTGCCGGCCGAGCCCACCGACACCGTGCCCGTCTGATCGGCCACCGAGCCCTCGCCGATCGCCACCGAGTTCGGCGCCGAGGCCTTCGCGCCGCCGCCGAGCGCGACGGAACCATTGCCGATCGCCTGCGCCGCGTTGCCGGAACTGTTGACGGATACGTACGTGTCGCCGGTGGTTTGAATATTGTTGATGACCTGATTGAGGCTGCCGAGCTGCTGGTTCGTGCTCCACAGTTGCGCGCCGGTCACGGCGTCGCTGCTGGTGGCCGATAGTTCGCCATCCTTCAGATTGGTCAACTGCACCTTCGGCGCATTGGCGGCCGTGCCGCCGAGCGTGACCTTGTCGTGGGCCGAGCTGTCGTACTGCACCGCATTCGCGACCGCGCCGTTGAGGTTGACGAGGCTGCTCTGCAAGCCGGCGATGTCCGTGCTGTTCTGCGTCACGCGGCCATCGAGATTGGTCAGCGCGCTGCCGACATTGCTCACGACCGTACCGCCCACCTTGTATGACGGCGCGGTCATCGTTCCATCCGGATTGACCGTCGCCCCGCCGCCGAGCGCCACCGCCGTGCTCGCTGCCTGCGAATACAGTTGCGCGCCGTTGACCGCGTCGGTGCTCGACGGACCGACCGCACCCGCCGCCACGCCGGTGACGACCCGGCTGCCCGCCGTGCCGGCCATGTTGATCAGCGAGCCATCGGTCGCCGCGCCGACATTGATCACGCGGGTTGCCGCATCTTGCGTGACCATGCCGATGCCGCCAGTCTCCATGTTCTGCTGCAACGTGGCGAGTCCGCTGTCGAGCGAGCCGAGCGCGTCGCCGACGCTGGCCTGTGTGCCGCCCTGCACGTGATACGTGGGGCCGCTCACCGATCCGTCTGCGTTGATCTGCGCGCCGCCGCCCAACGCGGCCACCATCGGTCTGACCTGGCCGAGATTGACCGCCGACGAATCCGTCATGCCCGCCGCAATGCCGGTCAGTTCGCGCGCGCCAGCCGTGCCGGTGAAATCGACGCGGGCGCCGTCCGTATCTTTGGCCACACTGAGATCGCGCGACGCCTGATCCTGCTGCACGAGACCGATCTCGCCGTTCGTGATCTGGTTCGTGATGCTGCTCACGTCCCCTTCGATCGTCGTGGTGCGCTGGTCGAGGTTCGTGATGCTGCCGGTGTTCTGCGCGACGGCCTCATTGGTGCTGAACAGTTGCGCGCCGTTGACGGCATCCGAACTATCGGCGGCAAGATTGGCCGCGCGCACGTTGGTGAGCTGGACGGGCACGGGCAGGTTGCCCAAAGTGACCTTGTCGTGCGCCGCCGAGTCGTACTGGAGCGCATCGGCGCCCGCGCCCACGCTTGTCGCGACGGCTGCCGCGAGTGCCGCGCCGACGTCGCCATATGTGGATCCGCCGATGCTGTAGACGGGCTTCTGGATCGTGCCGTCCGGATTGACGGTTGCGCCGCCTCCGAGCGACTCGACGACCGGACCGAGCTGTCCGAGATTGACCGCGGAACCCGCCGTCGTCCCCGCCGCGACGCCGAGCAGCTCGCGCGGCCCGTCCTTGCCCGTGAAGTCGACATGCACACCGTCCGTGTCCTTCGCGACGCTCAGATCGCGCGAAACCGGATCCTGCCGAAGCAGACCCAAGGTCCCGTCGGCGATATTGCTGACGTTGTTGGTGATATTGGTAATGGCCGTCGAATTTTGCGTGACCGCCTGATCGACGCCATACAACTGCGCGCCGGTCACGGCGTCGGAACTATCGGCGCTGAGCGTGCCGTCCGCGACGTTGGTGAGCTTGACGGCCGTGCCCCGATTGCCGAGCGTCGCGATGTCATGCGCCGTGGTGTCGTAGCGCAAGGCGTCGGAGCTCGCGGCCACGCCGTCCGACGCGGCCGCGGCCAATGCCGCGCCGACGTCGTGATAAGTCGCGCCGCCCACCGTGTAGGACGGCGCGACCACCGCACCATCCGAGTCGACCGACGCGCCGCCGCCGAGTGCGGCGGCCACGCCAGCGAGCTGGCCGACGTTGACCGCGTCGGTGACTTGCGTGCCGGCCGCGAGATACCCGATCTGCCGGTTCAGCGCGCTGTTGCCGACCGAGACCACGTTCGCGCGATCCGCCATCGAGCCGCTGCCCAACGCCACCGCCCCCGCCGCGGTGGCCGTGGCGTTCGAGCCCATGGCCAGCCCGTTCGGCGCCGTCTGCCTGACGAACGAGTCATAGCCGATCGCCACCGCGCCAGCCGACGTCGCGCTCGCGAGGCCGCCGATCGACGCGCTGTTGAGCCCGCTCGAACGGGAGTTGTAGCCGAGTGCGATCGAGTTGTCCGACAGTGCGCCGACCGTCGCCCCCGCGCCGACGACAGTCGAGTTCACCGACAGCGCGCCCGCCGAGGAGCCGACTGCGGTCGAGCCGTCGCTACCCGCCGCCGAGCCCCCGCCGACAGCCAGCGCATTGATACCCGTTGCCGCGGCCACGGGGCCGATCGCCATCGCGTTCAGCGCGTCCGATGCGCTGGTGCTGCTCCCCTGAACGACATTGGGGCTCACGGAGATGTAATCGGTCACCGGCGTGGGAGCCACCGCCGCCAGCATCATGATCGGCTGACTCGCCGCGCTCCCACCCCCATCCACCGGCGTGCCGGCGAACACGCTGGCGTTGTTGATCGCGGCAGCGGTTTCCGGGGACATCGCAGCGTCATTGGCGGCCGGGCTGGACGCGCTTGCCACTTGCGTGGTCAACGCCTGCGCGAGGTTAATGCAACTCGGCACCTGCGGCGTGCAATCGTCGGCGCGGGCAGCCTGCGACAGCGTCAGCGCGCCCAACAGACCGGCGCAGGCGGCCGTCAGCGCCCGGCACACCGAGACGCCGGACGCGCCTCGCCGCGTTGCCAGCTCGGAGACGGCCGCATAGATGCGGGTGGTTCTGTTCCATACGGTTTGATATGTCTTGTTCAACACGGCTCCCAATCTTCTTTTGAGATTCACTCGCCAAGATTTTTCCTACGCCATCCTAAGTAATCAGCCTGATCACGCCATCACTTAGGAATGCAGCGCGCTTCCACTTGGCCGGCAAAAGCGAAGAGCCCAGTGTCCTCGACAGAATCGGATTGGGAAATACGACTACTCTTAAAAGAGTATTTTTTAGCTCAATTAAGAAAAACGGCAGAGCGGTACTAAGACGAAAGCTGCCAGATTTCCTAACTGGAGCGTTGTTTTCTTAGGTCGCTTTAAGACGCGCGCTGAATTCGTCTCAGAGTAAAGAGACGGACATGGGTCATCGAACCCAACTCAGGGCAATGGAAGGAAAAACGACAGCGGCCGCTTCAGGCACCCGCCACCGGCAAGCGCATCGGAAAGGTGATCTCGAAAATGGTCCCCTCGCCTTCCTGCGAATCGAAACGAATGTCGCCTTCGAGCACCCGGCACAATTCCTTGACGATCGCGAGACCCAGGCCGACGCCCGGAATGTCGTCGTCGGTGGCGCGCTCGAACTCCTTGAACACGCGCTCCCGATCGGACGCGCCGATTCCCACGCCGGTATCCGACACGCGCAGACGCCAGTGCTCGCCCTGTGCAGCCATCATCGTCAATTCGATCTGGCCGGCCTTCGTGTATTTCGCCGCGTTGGTCAGCAGGTTGAGCGCGATCTGCTTGAGCTTCAGCCGATTGGACACGACCTCGTCCAGGGCGCCGTCGAATGCGCTCTGAAGGCGCAGCCCTTTCGCTTCGATCGCGGGTGCGCACGCGCTCACCAGCTCGTCGAACAGTTCGCGCAGCGCGAAACGCTCCAGCACCACCGGACTGCTGTCGCCGAGGACGACCGAGTATTCGACCAGTTCATCCACCAGCGCTTTCATGTCGGCGGCCTGGCGGTTCGCCAGCGCAAGCGCCGTGTCGATTCTGGCCGGCGCGCGGCTGATCAGTTGCAGCGCCATCGAAAACACATTGAGGAAGTTGCGCAGATCGTGCACGACGCTGCGCGTGATCTGCATGCGCGATTCGTGCAGATCGCCGACCAGCCGCTGCTTGAGCGTCAGTTCGTGATTCGCGCGTTCGAGCCGGCCCGTGTAGTCGTCGATCTTCCTGTCGCGCTCGCTGACGACCTCGCGGATTGACGTCAGTGTGACGAAACTGACCGCTTCGTCGATGAAATGCCGCGCCCGCTCCTCGTGACGCCGCGTGAAAGACGGCCGCGCTTCGCTGAATTCGACGATCGCGCCCGTCAGCATCTGCCGGAACAGATCGAGTTCACGCACCAGTTCGTCGATCCGGTAGCCCTGTTTCCAGCGCAATTTGCCGTGCAGGCGTGCGTCGCGCTCGATCGCATCCTCCACGTGGTCGAGGTCCTGGTTCTCCAGCACGCTGCAGATTTCGTCGAGGATGTTGGGGATGTGATCGGCGAGTTGTTCGTAGGTCAGCCGGTCGGATTCGGTCAGTTCGGCGTCGCGAAAGACCGCCTTCATCCAGCGTTCGGTCAAATCGACCTGTTGCGAGCGCAACTGGGCGGCGAAGGCAGTCAACGGGGGGACTTGCGAGTCTGTCATCTAGGAGACCTGGCGCCGCAACACGGCGAAAAATAGGTGTGCCGCTCCCTGCGCAACGCGACTGCAGGGGCTGCAATCCGCGCTCGCGAGGCAGATCGTGAGCGCTCGGCCAGCCGCTCCCGCGCCTCCAGTATGCGCGATCTGGCGGACAAAAATTAACCAGGGTTTAAGACGGATGGACCGCGCGAGCGCTTCAGATCTTCTCGAACAGCACTTCCTGCGCGCCTTCCCACAGCACCTTGGTGCCGAGTTCGCGCAGCTTGTCGCGGCCTTCGACGACGGTCAGGAAGTGGTTGCCCGCCAGTTGCCCCAGCTTGCTCGCGAAGCAGCACGAACCGTACGCGAGGATGATCTCGGTCTCGCTGTAGCCGCCCGGGTAGAACAGGATGTCGCCGACCGACGGGTGGCTCGTGTGGTTCTCGAAGCCGACCGCCACGCCGTCGTTCTCCAGCTTGAAATCGCCGAGCGGAACCCAGCAGCCTTCGCCGCTCCAGCGCACGTGAATGATCTTCTGGCGATACGGCAGCAGCTTGAGGAACGCAGCCACCGTGTGCGGCGCGTCGGGATGGGTTTCGGCGATGAACTCATGGCCGCAGGAGGTGATTCGAAGTCGGGTCATCGCAAAGGTGTCCGGTGTGAGGGGTTGAACCGAGAGGCTGGCGAGGCCGAGCGCGTACCATTCTGTCGTCCGGCGCAAGGCTTCGACAGGTACAGTTGCTTCCGCACCGGTCAGGCCAGTTAGACCTGTGAGTGCCCTGCAGTACCCAACGTGCCGGCAACGCGCGCACGGCATGGTCATGCCAGGTCTTGCAGACTGCCGCCACGAAAGTTCGTAGTTTGCAAGCCGCGCAATGCGAAGCACACTGCGCATTGCGCGTGATTCCCGCCAGAGGCCTGCTTGTCCGCATGTACTCGCTGACAACACCTCGCGATGAACCCGCGCGGCTGGCCGTAAGTCGCAGCGCAGCACATCGGCACCACCGCTCCGCCGCACGATGAAAACGGTGCAAGCGGGGGCAATGGCCAGCGCCACAGACGAGACACATGACGAGATAAACGCGTCGCAGGCGCCGAACGAGGCCAGGCTTCCCGCCGCCGTCCACCGCCAATGGCCGCCTTAACCCGATCCGCCGCCTCGCTGAACGCCGCCCGTGTCGCGTTGCGCTACCCCGCGGTATCGGTTATCCGTACTCAGCCGCGCAGCCGGTAGGCGAGCGGCGTCACGCCATAGCCACGCTTGAACTGCACGGAGAAATGACTGGCACTCTCGAAACCAACCGCAATCGCAATCTGCAACACGGTCTGATCGGTGGCGCGCAGCTGCCGCGCCGCCTCCTCGAGCCGCAAGCGCGTGACGAACTGATGGGGCGTCTCGCCGGCCTCGCGGCGAAACACCCGCGCAAAATGAAAACTGCTTAGCCCGGCCTGCCCGGCCAGTTCTCCGATGCTCAGATCGGCGGCCAGATTGGCGCGGATGTAGTCGGTCACGCGGCGAATCCGGCGCGGCACCAGCCGTTCTGGCTGGGCCGGCAGCCGGCCGGGTGCAGGCCGGCCACGCGAATAATGCTGCAACAGATGCGCGGCGAGCGCGTGAGCCAGCGCGTCGACATAGAGACGCGAGTCGGACGGATCGGCGGCGGCGCGATGCAACGCACCGAGCATCGTGGCGATCAACGGATCGTCAAAACGCATCGCGTCGCCCAGCGACAGTTCGCGCGAGCCGCCGAGTTCCATCTGCTCGGCGACGCTGTCGATCAGGGCGCGCTCGATGTGCAAATGCACGGTGGACAGCGGCTCGTCGCCGAGCGAGCGCCAGCGCCACGAGATCGGCGAGGACGGCACGAACCAGACATCGCCTACGCGCATGTCGGCACGCTCCCAGCGTCCGTTCAGATTGCGTTCGAGATGCTCGGCGCCGCTCGCGAGCGTCATCAGCGTGAGGTCCTGCAGCCCGGGCGCCTCCAGCAGTTCCTGCTCGGCCGGTTCGAGGTACGAGCGCAAGACCAGGTGACGCCACGGCCGGTCCACGCTCGACACCAGTCTCTGGCCGGCCATGTAGCGGTCGTAGGCGAGCGTCGTTGTCAGCTTCGGAATTCGTGCCATCACATCCATTCCCAGGGAGGTGCCGTATGCAAGGAGAAACCCCGCCATACCCGCGTTGCCGGTCCGCTGTCAGCGCAAGATCGCGAAAATGATAGCAAGGAACCGGCTACCGTAATTTCTGGAAATAGCTAATCATTCAGGTTGTCGTCTTTCACGCGTTTCGAACGCCGGAGCTACCGTTTCATGGAACACGAATGCGATACGCTGCCGCACTGGCTGGCCGGCTCGCCGCAAGGTGAAGCCGGGCACGCGTCGGCAGCATACAAGTCAGCGGCTTCCGCACACCCGGCCTACCCGGCCGCCGCGCGGCAAGCCGTGAAATCAGTCCACGCGGCTGAAGCATCGAGAGCATCGTCCCGCGCCGCCACCGCTGCGGCGTCCAATGGCTTTCTCACCCTCTTCACCGAGGAAGAGATCGGCACGCCCGTGCCCGCCGCGCGGCGAGCCGCGCCGATCATCAGTCCGCTGGGGCGGTTCGGCAGCGCGCAGGACCGCATCGAATTCGTGCGGCGGCGCATCAGGCAGCTTGGCTTCGACTCGTTCAGCTATACGGCCACGCGCACGTCGTCGCATCACAAGACGATGTTCGCGCTGACCAGCTACGAGTCGCAGACCTGGCTCACGCGCTACTTCCGCGAGCGCTATTTCGAGCTGGACCCGCGCGTCGCGCTCGCGTCGCCGACCGGCCTGCCGCTCCTGTGGAACACCGTCGACATGCGCGCCGATCTGCCGCGCGCGCAAATGCGCAGCGAGCGCCTGGGCGGGCTGATCGACATGCTGGAGGCGACCGGCCGCAAGAGCGGGATTCTCACGCAGATGCCGCTGCCCGAGCCGGAACTGAGCGCGAGCCTGTGCTTCAACTCTGAGATCGGCAACCCGCGCTGGATGACCGAATCGATCGTCGCCGAAACGCTGATGTTCGCGCACTCGATTCACGAGTTCATCTGGACGCACGCGAAGAGCGTGATCGGCATTACGCCCGCGCAGCAGCAGCGCGTCGCGTTGAGCGAGTTGCAGCACGCGGTGCTGAAGGCCGTGGTGCAGGGTCAGCGGGACAAGGAAATCGCCTATTTCCTCGGGCTGTCGCCGCATAACGTCGACTATCACCTGCGCCGGTTGCGGCAGTTGTTCAACGTGCGCAATCGCGTGCAGTTGATCAACGTCGCGCAGGCATATGTGTCGTAGCGGACTGCTAACGGCGTGGCGGTGAATGCCGCCACGCCGTGACTTCGCTCAGGCAGCAGGCGGCATGAGCGTCTCGCCTGCCGGTTCGCTGAACGCTCAGCGGACTTCCGGCTTACCGGTCGCCCACGTGCCGATGATCTCCTCGATCGCGCGTGCCGCCGACAGCAACGCCGCCTCACCACGCACCTTGCCGACGATCTGTATCCCCAGCGGCAGACCGCTCGCGCTCATCCCGCACGGAATCGCCATGACCGGCATGCCGGTAAGCGTCAACGCATAGGTGATCGCGAGCCAGTCAATGTAGGTGTCGAAGTGCTGGCCGGCCGCTTCACGTATGTCGCGTGCTTCGACCGGGAACGGCAGCACGATCGATGCCGGACAGATCAGCACGTCGTAGCGGTGCAGGAGCGCGTTCATCTTGTGGAACAGTTCGGCGCGCGTGCGCTGCGCCGAGCGCATCGCGCGGTTGTCCAGTTGCAGGCCGAACTCGATGTTCCAGATGACATTGGGGTTGAGCAGATCGCGGTGCTGCGCGAGCACGTCCTCGGAATTGGTCGCGTACGCGATGCCGCGCAACGTGTGAAACGCCGGCTTCGCCGCGCTCAGATCGAGATCGCTTTCTTCCACCCCGACGCCCGCCCCTGCCAGCCGGTCCATCGTCTTGCGGCAGATCGCGAGAATCTCCGCTTCCGGCGTGGCGATGCCGAGCCCCGCGCTGAACGCGACGCGCGCCGGACGCCGCGGGCTGCGCGCCTGCGCGAGAAACGAATGCGCGGGCTCGCTCAGCGACAACGGCGCGCTATCCACTTCGCCGCACATCGCGTCGAGCAGCAGCGCCGCGTCGGTTACGTTGCGCGCCATCGGCCCATGAATGCCGAGCGTGTCGTAGGGATTGGCGGCCGGTCCGTACGCCACGCGTCCCGGTGTCGGGCGCAGACCCACCACGCCGCAGAACGCCGACGGCGTGCGCAGCGATCCCGCCAGATCGGAACCCTGCGCGACCCATGCGGTCCCCGACGCCAACGCGGCCGCCGCGCCGCCCGACGACCCGCCCGCCGAGCGCGACAGGTCCCACGGATTGCGCGTGATGCCAAACACGCTGTTGTACGTATGACCGCCCGAGCCGAACTCCGGCGTATTCGATTTCGCATAGACGACGCCGCCGCGCGCTTCGAGCAGCGTCACGCCGGCGTCGGAGGTAGCGGGAACCCGCTCGCGATACACGAGCGAGCCGCGCGTGGTGCGCACCCCCGCGACATCGGTCAGATCCTTGATCGGCACCGGCAGCCCGCATAGCAGGCCGCGCTCGGCCACCGGCTTTTTCAGCAGCGCGTCGGCATGCGCGTGCGCGCGCTCGAAACACAGCGTGGGCAGCGCATTGACCTGCGGCTCGACGCGCGCTACCTGCGCGGCAAGCGTGTCGAGCAGATCATGCGGACTCACCGCTTCCTCGCGCAGCAACTCGACGACATCGCACGCGCTGCGCTCAATCAGACTCAAATCGACGGACATGTTGGCTATCGGCTCCGTGGTGAAGGTGCGCGCCAGTTTCGCATGCCGCGTCGATTAACGTCGATTAACGTCGATTAGCTCTTGAGCCGGTAGCCGGTCCTGAAGATCCAATGGACGATCACGAGGAACACCAGCAGAAACAGCACCGTCATGCCGAGGCTCAACTCGACGTTCACATCGGCGAGACCGAAGAAGCTCCAGCGAAACCCGCTGACCAGATAGACGATCGGATTGAACAGCGTCACGACGCGCCAGAACGGCGGCAGTATGTTGACCGAATAGAAAGTGCCGCCGAGGAAGGTCAGCGGCGTGACGATCAGCAATGGCACGATCTGCAGCTTCTCGAAGCCATCCGCCCATATGCCGATGATGAACCCCAGCAGACTGAACGTGACCGCCGTCAGTACCAGAAACAGCACCATCCAGAACGGATGCTGGATCTGCAACGGCACGAACAGTCCGGCGGTCGCGAGAATGATCAGGCCGAGCAGGATCGACTTGGTGGCCGCCGCGCCCACATAGCTCACAACGATCTCCAGATACGACACCGGCGCCGACAGCAACTCGTAGATCGTGCCGGTAAAGCGCGGGAAGTAAATCCCGAACGACGCGTTCGAAATGCTTTGCGACAACAGCGACAGCATGATCAGCCCCGGCACGATGAACGCGCCGTAACTGATGCCGTCCACTTCCTTGATGCGCGAGCCGATGGCCGAGCCGAACACGACAAAGTAAAGCGAAGTCGAAATCACCGGCGCGATGATGCTTTGCATCAGCGTGCGCCAGGTGCGCGCCATCTCGAACTTGTAGATTGCGCGCATCGCGTAGATATTCATTGGTCACCTCGGAGCAGACTGACGAAGATGTCTTCGAGCGAACTCTGCGTGGTGTGCAGGTCCTTGAAGCGGATGCCGGCGTCGTCGAGCGCCTTGAGCAGCGCGATGATGTCGGTGCGGCCGCCCTCGCCTTCGTATGTGTAGATCAGTTCGTGGCCGTCTTTCGCGACGGCCAGCGCATAACCGGCCAGCGACGCCGGCACGTGCGCGAGCGGGCTCTCCAGTTGCAGCGTCAACTGCTTCTTGCCGAGCTTGCGCATCAGTTCCGTTTTCTCTTCGACCAGCATGATCTCGCCCGCGTTGATCACGCCGATGCGGTCGGCCATCTCCTCTGCTTCGTCGATGTAGTGCGTGGTGAGGATGATCGTCACGCCGCTTTCGGCAAGCGAGCGCACCAGCTTCCACATGTCGCGCCGCAACTCGACGTCGACGCCGGCGGTCGGTTCGTCGAGAAACAGCACGCGCGGTTCGTGCGAAAGCGCCTTGGCGATCAGCACGCGGCGCTTCATGCCGCCCGACAGCGTGATGATCTTGCTGTCACGCTTTTCCCACAGCGACAGGTCACGCAGCACCTTCTCGATGTAGGCGGGGTTCTTCGGCTTGCCGAACAGCCCACGGCTGAACGAGACGGTCGCCCAGACGGTTTCGAACGAGTCGGTGGTCAGCTCCTGCGGCACGAGGCCGATCAGCGAACGCGCGCCGCGATAGTCCGTCGCGATGTCGCGGCCGTCCACCGTCACGCTGCCCTCGCTTGCATTGACGATGCCGCAGATGATGCTGATGAGGGTCGTTTTGCCCGCTCCGTTCGGCCCGAGCAAGGCAAAGATTTCTCCGCGGTCGATGGCCAGGGTGATGTTTTTGAGTGCGTGAAAACCGCTGGCATAGGTTTTCGACAGATTCGTGACCGAGACGATTGGCTGCATGGATTCGAGGATGGCAGACACCGTGATTGGATTGGAAGGAGCGGCGCAAATATTCGACCGCACCCGCAATGTAATGGAAAGTGCGAAAGCGTGCAGCGTGCAGCGCGCCGGGTGGCGGCGTCGGAAGCGGGTGTAGCCTTCCCGGCCTTCGATGCCGCCTTCCGAAGCAATCCGGCGAAGCCGAGCCACCGCTTCGCTGCAATGCAAAATAGTTCGGGTTCCATATTGATCTGACGATGGCTCGATCTTTGAGCCGACGGCTGGGTGCAGGCATGCGGCATGCGCGTCGCCCAGCCCGCCCCACTCCAAAGAAGAAGCGACGAGGGTATCGCGGCATGTGCTTTCACTCGACGACTGAGGCACACCGCTTGCGGCAGCTCATTCATGTAAGCGAAAACGCTTGCGTGATATCAACCCGATTCTCTGGAGGTAATCATGAAACACATGACCAGGACGATTTTCGCTTCGGTACTCGTGATGGCACTGTCGGGCGGCGCCTATGCGCAAGCGGGCGGCGGCGCGGGCGGTGGTGGTGCGGGCGGCACCGGGGGCGCGGGGGCCGGCGGCGGTAACGGCATCGGCGCCGGCGGCGGCACCACGGGCGGCGCGGGCGGGACTGCCACACCTGGCGTCGGCCCCGGCTCGATGAAGAACCCCAACAACTCGGGCTACGGTTCGCCGGGCGTGACCGGCACCGGCGGCGGCGTGGGCACCGGCACGGGCGCAACGCCCAATAGCCCGTCGATGAACCGCTCGACCGGCGACATGAACAACGGGATGAACAAGGGCACGCGCAGTGGCACCGGCAACGGCATGAACGACATGAACAACGGGGCTGGCGGCACGATGCAGAAAGGCCAGTAAGCCATCGCCGAAGCGGTAGCGAGGCAGCGCAGCCGCGCGGGTCAGCGGCTCACTTCGAACAGGCGACGACGCCGATGGAGGCGCCGTCGCCTTTCTGCTTTCTGCGGCAAATTTGCGGCAAGGCAGCGGCATCGAGCCGACAAGTTAGCCTTTCAACCCAACGGCAGTTTTTGCAAGCACGACACCGGCCGCGAGGCCGGCACATCGTGACGCCATCTCGCGACTGCCGCCCCTCACGGCTCGGCACACTCGAAATTGTCCGCAAGATTCATATTGCCTTTGCCGAGATAGCGCGGAAACAGCGGATAGCGGCACAACGGCCGTGAGCGTCCATTGGTCGCCGCGGCGATGTCGGTCGCCGTCAAGGTCTCGGGCGGCACGCCGCGTGTCACCCAGTTGTCGAGCGCGCCCAGCAGATCCACTGACGGCACGAACGCGCCGCTGCCGTGCTGAAACCCCGGCACCATGTATAGCCGCATGAAACCGTCGACCGGCCCCACGCCGAATCGATCGATCAGCGCCTGGCGATACGCGATCGTCTGATTCGGGCTGATGACTTCGTCTGCCAGGCCTTGCACGGTGATGAGTTTGCCGCCGCGTGCGATGTAGCGCGACAGGTCGGGGTTCATCGCGCCGATCGTCTGCGAGAGCGCGACTAGTTGCGCGCGATATTTTCCGGGCCGCTGCGGGTCGAATCCGAGCGGGTCGAAGTCCGCGTCCCGCGTCACGAAATAGCGGATATAGCCGTCGCCCTGCGCGAACAGATAACCGTTGGCATAGAACGTCGGCACCGGCAGGCGCTCCGGCTGATGCGCGAGCCCGAGCAGCCCGGTCAGACGCGTGCCTTGAAAAACGTTGTAGCCGCGATAACCCGTCACGTCCCACGCCAACCGGTAGGGCAAGGACAGGCCGTCGCGCATCACCAGCAAGGTGGCAAGCTGCGCGTCCGTCAGGCACTCGTCGGATGCGTGCGCGGACCCCGCGCAATGCAGCGAATCGACGATCTCCGCCTCGTGCTCGCGACAGGCGGCGACATCGCTGACGATGCCGTCCGCCGCGCCGTCGAGCCGGTCGCAGGCGGCGAGCGTGCGTTGATAAATGCGGTCGAGCAAGGGCGGCGGAATGAAGCCGCCTCGCGTCGCGTACTCGGCGCGTCCGAGCTTCACGCCGAGCAGGCGCACGCCCGAGAAATTGAGCGCGGGGGAATTGGCGATCACACCGTCGTAGTCGTCGGGAAAGCGCTGCATCACCGTATAGCCTTCGCGCCCGCCGGTCGAGCCGCCGGCAAAATACAGCCGCTGCGGCGGCCGGCCGTAAGCGCGCGCGATCAGCGCGAGCGCGACGTCATGGGTCTTCTTCAGATGCGCATAGCCGAAATTCGTCACCGCCTCGTCGACGAGGCCGAACACCGCCAGCGACGAATCGCCGACATGCCCCGAGTCGTCGCCGAACGTCGCATAGCCTTGCGCGAGCGGCGCGCGATCCGGCGAAAACGGCATCACGCCGGTGCCGCTCACCACCACGCCGTTGTAGCCGCCGCCGCCGATCTGCAGCGCGCGGCCGTTCCAGCGGCGCGGCAGATTCAGATCGAAACGGATATCGGGCGTGCTCGCCTTGAGCCCCTTGATGCGCCCGGTGATGCGGCAATACTCGCCGCCTTGCTGATTGCCGGGCGCGGTCGCGCGCACCATGGCCGCGGTTTCGATCTGCGCGCCGGCAGTGGGCAACGCAATCAGCTCAGGAGACAGCACCGCGCCCGCGAACTCCGCGCAACGCATCACGAGAGGCTCGCCACCGGGCGAGGCAAATACCGCTTGAGCCGCAAGCGAAAGCAGTATGCCGGCGACGACCCCGGCAGCCGTACGCGCATTCCCTCTGCGACGCCGGGCGCGCCACCGCACCGTCATCCGTAACCCGCGCCGTTGGCAGGCGCACCCGACTGCTGCCCTTTCCAGCCGCTCCAGCCGCGCGCGATCATCAGCACGGCGCCGATCGCGACGAGATCGCCGCCAAGCCCGATCAGCACGCCGCGAAAGCCATGGAACGTATGCGGCGTCGCCGTATCGACGATCAACGACACCAGCGTGCCGGCGACGAAACACACCAGCCCGGTGCGGCCGACCGTCACGACCGCGGGCAGCCGCCGCGCGAGCCGCGCGATGCTGCCCATGCGCACGAGTTGCGCGGCGAGCCAGGCGATGACGATGAAGTTGATCACGCGATCCACGGACAGGTTCTGTTTAAACGTGCCGGGCAACGGTTGCGTCAGCACGAAGAGTTTGACGACGGCGAACGCCAGCACCGCGACCACCGCGGCGCGCGTGAACCAGCGCGCGGTGCGGCTTGCGTGAAAGCGCTCGCTGATGGGCTGCACCCGGCACAGCATGCCGAGCACGAACATCAGTTGCCATGCAAACGGATTAAAAGCCCAGTCGGCCATGTCGTCAATGCTGAATAACGCGGCCAGCGGCCGGGCGAACGCCCAGATCGCCACGCTCAGACCGAGCGCGATCCACGGCGCACGGCGCGCGAACGGCACCGCGAACGGCACGCACAGTGCAAACATCACGTACATGGGCAACACGCTCGACAGATACGGTTGACGCCGCAGCACCGCGATATCGAACGCCGCGCGCAGCGGCGCACCCGCGAACGGCGTCCAGCCGGTCAGCTCCACCATCGGCGGATTCAGATGCAGCAGCGCGAGGACCGCGCCGGACAGGAGTGTCAACATCGCCGTCAACAGATACGCGCGATAGATTTCCCAGCAGCGTCTGACGAAGCGCATTTTCGCCGCGCTCTCGCCACGGCCCGCGAGCACCGCCGTATACGCCGCCGCCGACGCATAGCCGCCGAGAAACACGAACACTTCCGCCGAGTCGCACAACGCGTACGCATGCAACATCAGATGCGACAACGTGCTGCCTGGAATGTGGTCCAGCACGATGACGATCAGCACGACGCCGCGGAAGAAATCCACTTCGATCGAGCGCCCCCTTGCGGGACTTGCTTCGCAACGGCCGCGACGAATGTCCATCAGGCTCTCGAAGAATGGCGCGAACGACGCGCCGGGAAAAGCGGCCATGAGCAATGATCCATGAGCCGCCGTCGTTCGTACGAACACCATGACGATAATTCGTTCCGGCCGGCCTCGTGCGTGCTGCCAACGCGCGCTGACAACCGGCCTTTAATTGCGTTCCTCAAGACGGCAATCTGAAATCGGGCTGTCGGCGTGCGGTAATACTGAGTCATCGCGCCTTCGATTCGCGGCAAGTTTTGCGGGTTTGGCACGCAAAACGCGCACACGCCCGGTCATGACTGCGGAAAAAAAATCACCGAACGCGCGCTGCGATTTTTTTCGCTTTTTTTCATCGTACGATGGTTGCACGCTTGCCCGCCGGAGCTCGCGCGTGCCAGTCGCGCGATGCCCTCTTCCGGCGGCGGCCACTCATGTGGACCGGACACGTTGCCAGCCGAACCTCGAACGGTCGGCTCGCCAGGCGTCATGACGACGCCATCTTTTCGCCGCGGCCAGGCTTCGCCATCGCTGGGCACGCCGGTCCTTCCACTACTGCCCTGAACGGCTGCGCGCCGCGCACGCCTTCGCTCTGGAAGACAACCACATGAACAACAGAATCGCCGGCTTCGACGGATTGCGCGCCATCGCAGTGCTGATGGTATTTTTTCAGCACCGGCTGTTTGGCGACATCGGCGAGATCGGGCATCTCGGTGTATGGATCTTCTTCGCGCTGAGCGGCTTTCTGATCATCGGCATTCTTTCCTCGCAACGTGCGCGCATCGAAGCGGGTGCCAGCCGGTTCGGCGCCGAACTCAGGCGCTTTCTGTTTCGCCGGACCCTGCGCATCTTTCCGATCTACTACCTGATGCTGGTGGTGATGTGCGTGCTGATGGCGTTCGGTCTCGCGAGTCCCGAACTCGCGAGCGGCATGCCGTTTCATTTCGCGTATCTGACGAACTTCTGGATCGGTTCGGTGCTGCGTTACTGGCCGGGGCGCTACTCGCATCTGTGGAGTCTGGCGATCGAGGAGCAGTTCTATCTCGTGGTGGCGCCGCTATTGCTGCTGGTCGCCGCACGTCGGCATCGCGCGGTGTGCTGGACGATCGTCGTGGTCGGACTGATTTCCCTGCTGGCGATGCGCTCCGCGCATTGGGACGAGATCACGATCTACACGCATCCGTTGACCAACTTCTGGCTGCTGGCGTTGGGCGGGATCGGCGGTCTGATGATCGCCCGCGAGCAAAGCGCCCTGCGGGCCTGGCTCGGGCGCGGTATGACGCTGTTCGCTTTGAGTCTCGCTCTCGTGGGCTTGTGCGCGACCGAGCCGAGGTGGAGCGAACTGGACAATCCAATGCTGTTCACCGTGATCAGCGCAGTGTACGGCGTATGCATCGCGGCGCTGGTCGGCTCGATCGCGTGCTGCCGCAATGCGGTTGTCATCGGTATGCTCGAGGCGGGGTGGCTGGTGAGCTTCGGGCGCATCAGCTATGGCTTCTACCTCTATCACAACCTGATTCCCGATCTGACCCGCAACCATCACGCTGCGGCGTTTTTCGGCGGCACGGTGCCGATGTGGGCGCACGCGGCGGGCATTGCCGCGTCGTTTGCGATCTCGCTGGCGATAGCGGTGCTCTCCTGGCGGCTGATCGAGGAGCCGATTCTCCGGTTGAAGACGCGGCGCAAGTCTGCTGCGCACGCGGCGCGCCCGGTTGCGGCGCAAACGCCATCTGCGTTGAAGCTGCGCAATGGACGCGCGCTGCGCGAAGATAGCACCACCTCCGATGCTGCGTGAGCGCTCGCGCTGCGTCGAGCGCTATATCGAGACCTCAAAGAGGGCGTGGAACGCGGCTTGCGGCGTACCGTTGAACCTCATCAACCGGAGAACGTCGTGGCAAACACCGCAAATGTCCCGAACGAGCATGACGAGCATGAGCGGCGGGCCGACGAAGACCCGGGCAGCCCGCCCACCGAAGTGTCCAAACCGATTGGAGATGCGATTCCGACACCGGTCGAACCCGGCCTCGATCAGCCGTTGCCGCACAAAGGCGAGGACCCTGTGCCGGAGAAAGATGAAGGCGACGGCACCCCGTTAGGCAATACCGACACGCCGCCGGGTGTGCCTGACCCCGGACCGTCCGACTTCGCATAGCCGCATAGCGAGCGGCAATGCTCGGGAAAGAGCAAGTCCGAGGCAGCGAGCGCGCAGCCGCAAAGGGTCCGCGCTTCCGTGCGCGTTGAAATTGAAGCCGCGTTCGGCAGGCCGCTCTTACGCTCAAGCCGCAGCCGGTTCGTGCACGATCGTGAGCGTACTCTTGTGTTCCTTGATCAACCGATAAACCGTTTCACCAGGAACGGTTTCATGCTCCAGCAGTTCGTCGGCGATTGCGCGCAGCACCGGTTCATACGCATGCAGCAGCTTGTAGCAAAGCTCGTTCAATTCCTTGAGCAGCACGTTCGCATGCTCGATCGCGCTCTTCATCTGCAAGCCCGCGTACTGCGACGGCAGCGCCGCGAGGCTGAACAGATCGCCGTCGCTGTTGAAGCCGAACTTCGACACCATGTCGAGACTGATCCGCGACGCCTCCTGCAAATCCGATGCGGCGCCGCTCGATGCTTCGGAAAACGTCAGAATTTCCGCGTTGCGCCCGCCGAGCAACACCTGGATCTCGTTGCGGATTTCGGTCTCACGGTACAGATGCTTGTCCTGCGCCTTGGTGACGAGCGCGACGCCCAACGCGCCGCCGCGCGGCAAAATCGTCACCTCTTCCAGCACGCCGGTGTCCAGCAGGGCGGCAACCAGTCCATGTCCCGCTTCATGCACCGCGATGCGCGTGCGTTCGTCTTCGCTGAGCGCGCGCTCGGCGCCGCTCACGTCGCCGATGCGCGCAATCTTGATCGCTTCCATGAAATGCTTCGCGGCGATTTCCGTGTCGCCGGCTTTGCGCGCGACGAGCCCGGCCTGGTTCACCACCATCGCGACCGTGGCCGGCGACAGGCCCGTGGTCAGCCGCGCGAGTTGGTCGTAGTCGATATCCGCCGCCTTCGACTTCAGCTTCTCCGCGTAGAAACGGAAAATCTTCGCGCGGTCTTCGCGGTCGGGCAAACGCACCTGCACGGTCCGATCGAACCGGCCCGGCCGGCGCAACGCCTCGTCGAGATTGTCGGGATGGTTGGTCGCGGCGACGATGATGACCCCTTCGTTCGACGCGAAGCCGTCCATTTCCGCCAGCAACTGATTGATGATCCGGTTGCTCTCGGCTTCGACGGGGCCGCCGCCGGTGTCGGTACGTTTCGCGAGACCGTCGGCCTCGTCGATGAAGATCACCGTCGGCGCATTCTTGCGCGCCAGTTCGAACAGATGTTTGACCTTCTGGATGCCGACGCCGTAGTACTTCGCGCTGAAGTAGCTGCCGGTAATCGAAATGAAGCTCGCGCCGCACTCGCCGGCCAGCGCCTGCGCGAGCCGCGTCTTGCCGACGCCCGGGCCGCCTACCATCAGAATGCCGCACGGCGCACGCACGCCCATCGACGTGAACTGCTTCGGATCGGAGAGATAGCCGCGAATGTCGGCGAGCGCGGCTTTCGCTTCACCCGCGCCGATCACATCGTCGAAGCGCAGCGCCGGCGTTTCGCTGAGCAGCCTCGCGCCGCCCTTCATTTCGCGCCGCATGAACCACACCATCCCGCCGATCAGCAGCAGCGGCAACAGCACGCTGATGGCGTCGCGCACATGGTCCAACGCCTGGGTCAGGCGCGCGCCGTCGGTGCGGATGTCCGCATCGGGCAGCCACACGAGTTGATACGGCGTAGCCTCGCCGGATTTGGGTTCGCCGAGCAGCAACGCGTGCGAGAACGTCGCGTTGTGGTCGGTGACGAAATACTTCGCCCCGTCACGGGTCGACACGAGGATCGCGCTGGGGCTCACGCCGATCGCGGTCACCCTGGCGTCGTGAATATCGCGCAGCATCTCCGACGCGTCTTTCTCTTCGTGCGTCCATGCGGACGGGTCGTGACGCATCTGGCTCGCCACGCCGGTCAGCGCCGGCGCCGCCTGCGCCGCGCGCTGCCGGGAATGCCAGAAGCCCAGCGCGAGCAATGCCGCGATTAGCACCGCCATCACCGCGACGGCGACCTTGCGTGTACGTCGTTTCCCAAGCGAATTGTTTCCCGGCTTCATAAGTCACTTCCAAAAACGGGCTCAAAGGCAAGCCCCAATACTTGTCAAAATCAGGGAGGTGGAGAGTGGCGGGGAAAATCGGCTGAAGCGATAAGCACCGCGCGTGCGTGGAAGAAAGGACAACCAGGCATGCGTCCCTTTTTGCCGCATTCACTAGCGACAGTATGTCGTGTGAATGCGTCTTCGAAACCACGGAAAAGGCCTGTTTCTGCCGTCAATCCGGCGTTTTACGCTGCCGGAATCAACGAAGCGGGGTGAAGATTTGAGAGGCATTACCGCACTGCTCCGGCGCACAGTTTATCAGCGTTAAATTAGCTGCGTAGTTTGATTAGCTATATTTAACCGCACCCCAATTAAAGCGGTCAGAATTACTTCAGTCTCAATTTATTTAAATGCCCGTTAAAATAACCGGCAGGCCATGATGACCTGTTTCCTCTACGCCAGGATGTCGGCCTGTTGCGGACGATACTCACGCGGCGCGGCGTGCCCTCAGGCGGGCGAACAACGGATGGTAAGGTTATTGACGTGACCGGCACGCCTGCGATCAAGGCCAGCCGGCGAAACCGCATGGATTCACGCGGCCAGTCGTCTTTCAGGCCAAGGCAGATGAGCGACGAGCCTCTGTGGGCCCGTTCGCATCATTGCCACTTTCTCTCAGGTCCTACGGTTTTTTATTGTCGACGCTGGCCCGCGTCGATAGCGTTCTCCTCTGCTTTGCTACCCCGGCCCTCGCACTCCCATCCGCTAACCAGCCACTAAGCGGCTCAGGCGGCCGTGCGCCGCTTCAACCCGATTCGCGCTTCGCTCGCCAGCCTTTCCAGCAGCCTGGCGCTCCGTTGTCGCTGGCTCGCAATCAGTTCGTGCGTCTCTTCCAGTAGCCGGACGCGCTTTTCCCAATACTCATGGTCGAACCCGTGCTGCAAGTGCGCCGTGCCCGCGCGCGTGACGTACTCGACCATGTTCTCAAGATGTTCCAACTGGCTGTCCACCAGATTGGCCGGACGCCGCCCGCCGCGTTGCGCGGTCGGTTGCTTGATCGTGCCGCTCATCGTTCATACCCCGTGTCTTGCCTGCTGGCAAAGCGTGGACCTCGCCGCCCATTGCGCCGTACCCGGCGGGTCGGCTTGTCTTGCGCAGTTGCGATTCCGGTGCGGGGCGTCAGCCAGCCAATCTGCGGCGCCGTCGGCGAAACCGATCTGCAATCTAATCGTGCGACGATATCGCAGCTTTTTTGTTAGGCTTTACCATCTGTCTCAATATTGGACGCGCGGCGCGAGAAAATTCGTTGACCGGCACTTGCCGCCGTCCCGTCGCCGGAACCGCTGTCAACCGCCGTTACCTGGGCGCCCCAACCGATTCATGAACCAGCGTTCACTGCCGTCCCACCTGGCCGCGGCTGCCGCCGCCGATTCGCGCTCGATCATTTCGACGAGCCGTTTCAGCACGCGCGGACTCGCGCCCGACGAGCAATTCCTCGCCTGGCGTCAGCGCGTGGGGCACGTGGTCGACGCGCCGCCGTCGAAGGAGCAGCTCGCGCGGGGTTTTCGCGGTGAAATCGACCTCTATGCGGTCGGCGGGATGGTGCTGACGGACTGCCGCACCGATTCGATGCTGCTGGAACGTTCGGTGGCGCGCGTGTCCACCGACACGCGGCGCGATTACGTATTTCAGCTCTTTCTCGAAGGAGAAGTCGGCCACGTGACGGGCATGCGCAAGAAGCGCAGCGATCTGGGCTCGGTGCAGGGCATCGTCGCGTTCGACCTGAACCAGCCGTTTCGCGCCGAACGCCCCGAGAGCCGCCTCCTGAGCCTGTTCGTGCCCGCCGCTCTGGTCGACGAGGGCTTGCGCGACGGCGCCGGGATTCACGGCCGCATCGTCCAGAAGGAGTCGCCGCTGGCGGGCGTCGTGCTCGACCATCTCGCGGCGGTCGCCCGCGAAATCCCCACTCTCGATCCGGCCGCCGCCATCGAGACGCTGCACGCCGGCGCGCAGTTGCTGGTCGCGGCGTTTCGCAAGGCGGCGCATCTGAGCGGCACGGACCGCGCCGCGCTGCAGGCCGCGTTGATGGGACGGGTGCGCCGCCACGTCGAAGCCAACCTGCACCAGCCCGACCTCACGCCGACCAGCGTGGTCGAGGCGCTGCAACTGAAACGCGCAACGATCTATCGCTGGTTCGAGCACGAAGGCGGTCTCGCCGCCTATATTCGCCATCGCCGGTTGCGGGAAGCGGCGGACGAACTGGTCCGGTTTCCGCACCGGCACGTCGTGGAAATTGCCTACGGACTGGGCTTCAACAGCGCGTCCGATTTCACCCGCGCGTTTCGCCGCGCCTTCGACATGAGCCCACAGGACATGCGCCTTCGCGCGCTGGACTTGCAGCGTCGCCAGCTGGCGTAGCGCTCAGGCAAGTGGCCGGGCCACGCGGCTGTCGGCGCACGCAAGGGGCGCCGCCTGCTCCGGAAACGATTTCAGCGCGATCAGCGTCAGCACGGTCGCGCCCATCAGATACCAGGCCGGAATCATCGGATCGCCCGTGCGCTCGATCAGCCAGGTGACGAGAAACGGCGAAAAGCCGCCGAACAGCACCACGCCGACGCTGTAGATCACCGACAGCCCGGCGGCGCGCCGGTGCGCCGGAAACGCCTCCATCATCAGTACCGAACCGGCGCCGGCGTTGTTGACGGCCAGCGCCACGTACGCGGTGATGATGACGAGCGCGGCGAGGTCGCCCGCGCCGTGGGTCAGTGCGCGGAACGCCAGCCAGGCCACCAGCAGCGACGCCCATAGCAACGCGTACTGCAAGGTCTTGCGGCTCGCGAACCGGTCGGCCGCGCGCGCGACCAGTGGCGTCACCACGAGAATGACGAGGCCCGAGAGGCAGGCCGTCAGCAGACTGATCGCCGGCGGCCGATGCAGCGTCCGAACGAGGTAGGCCGGCATGTAGAACACGGTGATGTAGATGCTCACCGACGGCGCGGCCATCATCAGCATGCCGCAGACGAGTGCTCGCGGGTGCTCCGCGAACAGCCGCCGCGGGTCGAGCCGCACGCGCTGGCGCGGCGCGGCCGCCGGCATGCGGCGGCGCAGATACCAGCCGACCGGGCCGATCAGGCCGCCCAGCACGAACGGGACGCGCCACCCCCATTCGAGCATCGCGGCGGGCGACAGCAACGCCGTGGTGCTCGCGCCGACCAGCGCGGCGGCGAAAGCGGCTGCGCCCTGGCTCGCGCCGCGCCAGCTCACCATGAAGCAGCGCTGCCGGTCACCCGCGGACTCCATCAGCGAGGCGGATGCGGGGCCGATCTCACCGCCCGCCGCGAGTCCCTGCATCAACCGCGCGAGCACCATCAGCACGGCCGCCGCCGGACCGATCGACGCGTAGCCCGGCAAGCACGCGATCAGCCACGTGCCGAGCGTCATCAGTGCGAGCGATACCGTGAGACCGGCCTTGCGGCCGCGGCTGTCGGCGATGTGGCCGATCATCAGCGCGCCGAGCGGGCGCATCACGAAGCCCGCGCCGAAAGTGGCGAGCGACAGCAATAGCGACGCCGCGGGATTGCTCGCCGGGAAGAACAGCTTGCCGATGATCACGGCCGAGAAGCTGTAGACGGTGAAGTCATACGCAACGAAGCCGTTGCCGATCACGATCGCGATAATGATGCGCCGGAGTTCGGCGCGGGATGGCGGGGCCTGGGTGCCGGCGGCGGTGTGCATGGGTGGCGGTCGGCGGGTTCGTCGAAGGGGTTCGGGGGAAAGGCGTGGCCAAGGGGTTTTCGTTACGGGTCTCGCGTTCGGTCTCCCGTCGTCTGCCATCGTCTCCCATGATTAACGGCGCGCCGCCACACAACTTGATAAGCGCGCGGCGGTGTCTTCTTCACGAGCGCTTGCCGCGCTCCAGACTTCCCGCCATGACGATGCACGCTCCGTTCGATTTCGATCCCGGATGAGAACACGATCCTAAGCCGGGACTCAAGCGCGAGAACTGGGCGCGCCGGCGCACGTGGCGCTGCTACACTGGCGCGACGCCAACCGCCCAGCCCAACCACGCGCCCTTGTCGCGCCGACCCACGCTCCAACTCATGCTTCGATTCGACCACCTCAGCAAGCGGTACAACGAACGCGTCATCTTTGAAGACCTGCATTACGACGTCGCGTCGGGATGCGTCGCGTTAAACGATGAATCCGGCAGCGGCAAATCGACCCTGCTCGGCATCCTCGCCGGCACGCTCGCAGCCGACGCCGGCGAAGTGTGGCTCGGCGGCCATTCGCTGCGCAGTGCGCCGCTCGCCGCGCAAGCCGTGCTCACGTATGTGCCCGAAGACTGCATGCCCTCGCCGGACCGAACCGGCCGCGAGTACCTGAACCATGTGGCGTCGGAGAGAAAGACGACCGTGGGGAGCGATACGCTCGATCTGGCGGATCGCTTCGGTCTCACACCGCATCTCGACAAGCGCTTCGAGCAGATGTCGTTTGGCAGCCGCAAAAAATTCTTCCTGACGGCAGCCGCGCTTGGCGAAACCAGCGTGGTGATTGCGGATGAGCCGGTCGGCGGACTCGATGCAAGCGCACGCGCCGTGCTCGCCGATCTGTTCAAGACGCTGGCCCGAACCCGCACCGTGTTTTTCACGAGCTACGACGCGGCTTTTACTCAAGCGTGCGAGGCGGCCAGCATCAGCTTCGCCGAACTAGCAAGGCGTGGCTAGCGGAGCATCACGCGTCGCCTCTCATGCCCATGGCGGCAGCAACGGGCGTGGCAGCGCGAACCTTGGCGCCACGCCCGTCTGCCAAGTGAACAGCTCACACCGCCACGCAGATCTTCCCGAAGTGAGCGCCCGATTCCTCGTGCCTGAAGGCGTCACCGAGCTTCTCCAGCGCGAACGTGCTGTCGATCACCGGCTTGATGCCTGTCACCTCCAGCGCGCGGATCATGTCGAGCTGATCCTGGCGGCTGCCGACGATCAGCCCCTGCAAGCGCTGCTGCCTCGCCATCAGCGCCGCCGTCGGCACCGGGCCCGCGCGGCCGGTCAACACACCGATCAGCGCAATATGGCCGCCGATCCGGCAAGCGGTGATCGATTGCGGCAAGGTGCCCGGACCGCCCACTTCGATCACGTGATCGACACCGCGCCCGCCCGTCAGCTGACGAACCTGCTTGCCCCACTCGGGGTTGTCGCGATAGTTGATCGTATGGTCCGCCCCGAGCTCGCGCAGCTTCGCAAGCTTCGTCTCCGATGACGACGTCGCGATCACCGACGCGCCCATCGCCTTGGCGATCTGCAAGCCGAAGATCGACACGCCGCCCGTGCCGAGCACGAGCACCGTGCTGCCCGCCTTCAACTGACCGTCGACGACGAGCGCGCGCCACGCGGTCAGCCCGGCCGTGGTCAGCGTGGCGGCTTCGGCGTGACTGTAGCCGCGCGGCGCGTGCGTGAAGTAGTGGCTCGGCAGCACGACGGCTTCGCGTGCGTAGCCATCGACGCCGTCGCCGGGCGTAGTCGAGAAATCGGCGATCGCCGGCGGGCCGTTTTCCCAGAACGGGAAGAAGCACGACACGACGTGATCGCCCGCCTTGAATCCGCTGACGCCCTCGCCGACTGCTTCAACGACGCCCGCGCCGTCCGCCATCGGAATGCGGCCAGCTTCGGCAGGCAGGTTGCCGTTCACCACGCCAAAGTCGTGGAAGTTCAACGAATTCGCGTGAATGCGCACGCGAATCTGGCCCGCCGCGGGTTGACCGGGATCGGGCAGATCGACCACCTGGAGATTCGCCACGGTGGCGGGCGAACCGATCTTGACGGCTTTCATGTCTGTTTTCCTTTCGTGAGCTTTGTCGGCTTCGTGGGCCTGGTGAGCGACGTGCGCGACTCACATTACGCACGCGCTTTGCAAGCACGCTTCGGTAGCGTGGCCCGCATCGCTCGATGCTTGCCACGCAACGAGCACCCACCCGCCGTTCGAGTCGCAAAAGAATACCGCATGCGCGATTTGCGCGTCGGCACACGCGCATAGGCCGCCGTACTCAACGCGTTCACTGATAGCTCATTGTGAACGTCGCGATTCCCTTGACCGTGCCCGCGCCCACTGTGCCCGTCGAGATGTATTGCGCGGTCAGCGCAATGCGCGTCGTGCTCGACGACGCCCCGACCAGCCACTGGTTCGGATTGCCCGCAACCGCCGAGTCGGGCCCGTAGCTCACCGGCGAGCCGCCGCTGTTCAACACGCGCAGCTTCACGCCGGTCGCGGTCGAGCCGCTCGCGAGCGTGAGATTGCTGGTGGTGTTGCCGGGATTGGTCGCGTCGGTCAACGTGACGTAGACATTCGCGCCGGCCTGGCATGACAAACCGATGCTGAGACTAGTGTTACCCACTGTCGTGCCGGTCGGGCTCAACGCGCTCGCGTTGACGGCCGGCAGCGTGACGCTGATCGACGGTGTAGTCACCGTGCAGGTTATCGCGACGATCGATGTGTTGTTCACCGAGATCGTCACCAGCGTCGGTGACGTGACGTTCGCCGGGACATTGTGGCTAACCAGCGTGAACAGTTGCGGGATGTTGATCGCGCCGCCCGTCGTCACCTGCGCGGCGGTTTTGACCAGTTGATAGGTGAACGTAAAGCTGCCCTGAAACGCGGCCGTATTGGTGATCGGCGCGCCGAAATCGTCCCACTTGCCGACGTTAAGCGTCGACATCGTCTTGTTGCCATAGGTCACGTCGATTACGCGAATGCCGATTCCCGCGATGCCGGTATTCCACACGCCGGCCACCGCGCTGACGCTCAGTTGCGGGTAATACTGGATGTACCAGCCGTTGTTGTACGGCGGCACCGTGCCGGGATTCGACGGACAGTTCACCGATACCGTCGACGAGCGCAGCGGCCCGATCGCCGTGCCCACCGGCGTATCGCGCGGCACCGTCAGCGTGCCGAAGCTGATCGCCGCGGAACCGCTGATCGTGCATTGCAGCGCCGCCTGCGCCGGCAAGCTGATCAGCAGCGCGGCGCATCCCGCCATCCACATCGTCAGGATGCCCAATGATTTGACGATCACGCCGCGCCTGCGCGACGCAAGCCTGCGTGACAAAACTCCGTTCATTGCGTTGCTCCCTCTGCGGACGAAGCCGCTGCCTGTTTCGCCACTTCACTCGTCGAGCCGCACACCGCGTCGATATGCGCATACGCACCGCGGTCTTCGCCCTTCGGCGGCAGCTGGTAGCCGAATGCGCACTGCTCGTCGGCGGCGTCGCCCCACTTCACCGTGAGCGCGCCCTCGTCCGCCACGCCGCGCACGAAGATCCGGCTGTTCTGCCCGATCGCGCCGACGCTCGCGCCCTTCGCGTCGTATACGCTCGCGCCGAACGGTAACGGCGCACCATTCGGCAGGCGCGCGCCGATCACCGCCGCCCTGCCGCTCACGGTGCCGAAGTGAATCATCACCACCGAATTCGCACGCGGCGCGACCTGCTGGCTGGTCGATTTGAATTCGACGTCGAGTGGAATACCCTTTGGATCGATTTCGACCGTATTCAGGCTGTATGGCGTCAGATACGGAATCACCGCATAGCCGAAGCGGTCCACGCGTACGCCCGATGAATTCGTGATGCGCGCACCCTTCGCGTCCTGCGCGTCGACCACGCCGATCGTGTCGCCGAGATCGTTGGCAAACGTCACGCCGCCTGGATGTGCGACGATCGCGCCGCTCACGCCCGCGGACATCTGCGAGAAGCCCGAGCCGCCGCTCGCGCTCGCGGCGAGCGTCGCGTACGGGCTGCGGTACTGGCCATTCACGCCGCCCGCGCTCGAACCCGGCGCGTGATTCGCCGTGACGCCATAGGTGAATTCGTTGTCCACACCGGCCGCGCCGTTCAGCATCGCCTGCGCGGACGAGCCGCTCGCGCTGTTGTGCGTGAAGCTCGTCGACAGGGTCGGCGCGTGCTGGCCCGTGCCGAGCGGAATCGACACGCTCGCGAAGAACTGGTTGTTCATCTGTCCGCTCAGGGCGCCGCGCTGTCTGGACAGCGATACGTTGTAGCTGAAGCTGGTGTCGAGCGCACGCAGCACGTTGTTGTAGCCGATCTGAAACTGCGTGGTGGTGCCGCCGCGATTCCAGTAATCCAACGTCGAGCCAACCACGTAGGCATTGCCCCAGCCGTTGCCGAAGCTCTGGTTCATCGTCAGTTGAACCTGATTGCGCTGACGGTCGACCCCGCTCGGGTCCTGTCCCGCCGCGACCACGCTGCGCGCGAGCATGGCATCGCGCAACGCCCAGAATCCGCTCGACGAATAGCGATACGCCGCGACCGTGAAATTCGTGTCGGTAGCGGGCAGCAGTTTGCTGTAGCTGATGCGCACGCTCTGGCCGGTGGTGTTGGTCACGCCGCGAATGCTCGCGCGCGCCTCGGTCACGTCGAGCGCAACCGCACCCAACGGCGTATTGACCGCCGCGCCGAGCAGGCCGGCCAGATAGCCTTGCGCAACGATGGTCCCCGCATAGCCGGTTATCACGTTGTTGAAGCCGCGCTGCACAGTCGCCTGCACGAGATTGTCGCGCTCGCTCACCTGAGCGTCGCGCAACTGGCCGGCCGCCACATTGAAACGCGTGATGCCGGGCCGCAGCAATTGCGCGACCGATGCATACGGCACCGAGAAACTGTGCTGACTGCCGTCCGCTTCCGTCACCGTGACGAGCAGGTTGCCGCCGTATCCGGTGGCGTACAGGTCGTTGATTTCGAACGCGCCCGGCGCGACCGTGGTCTCGTACAGCCGGTTGCCGTTCTGCGTCACGCTCACGCGGGCGTTGGTCATCGCGACGCCGCGAATCAGCGGTGCATAGCCGCGCAGCGAATCGGGCAGCATGCGGTCGTCGCTCGCGAGTTCGACGCCGCGAATACCGATGCTGTCGAACACCGCGCCGTCCGTGAAGGCGTCACCCAGCGTCAACTGGCTGCGCAGCGACGGCAGATCGTGCTGCAGATAAGAGGCGATGTTCTGATACGTGCGCGGGCCGTTCGATTGCCACGTCAGCGCGGAGTTCTGCCGGAAGTGCCAACTGCCGATGTTGACGCCGCCGTTCAGACCAAGATACGTCTGCGTGCCCGACGCCCCCGCACCGCTCACGTGAAACGAATTCAGGTTGTAGCCGAGCGTAGCCGAATTCACGCCTTCGTCCCAGAACTCCGGGCTCACATAGCCTTGCGGATTGCGCAGCAACGAGGCCTGCGCAATGCTCAGATCGAGCCGCAGATCGGACAGATCGAACGTTTGTGACGCACCGTCGAGCAGGTCGGCAAGACTCGCGCACTCGCCCGCCTGAGCCTTCGCGAGTTCACCGCGCCCTTTGTCCGACAGCGTCGTGTAGTCGAGGCCGAGGCGTTCGATCAGCGTCTTGTCCAGACACGGCTCGGCGTTGGCCGCACCTTCTCGGACCACGAAGCGCAATGCGTCATGGCCGACCCAGTTGCCGTTCACGTATAGGTCCACCGTGTATTCGCCGGGCTGCACCGGATTGCCGCGCTCGAAACGCGACACGTCGACGCTTCGCCCTTTCGGCTTCATCAGAAAGTCGCTGTTGAACTGCACGTCGGCGAGTTGGGCCGAAGCAGCGAAGGCCGGCACGGCGCTCCATGCGGCGAGCGCGCCAAGCACCACGGCATGGCTGCGCCTGAGCGTGAACCACGTTCCGGCACGCGGCCGTCGAGATTGTCCCCGGGTTCGCATGGCTTACTTGCTGGTCCCATCGCGCAGACGTTTGCCGTTGACGCCGGCGCCGTAGTCGTTGATGAACGTGTAGTCGACCTGCGCGGGCACGGTGGCGTGCGGCGCGAGGTTGCCGATATCGAAGTCGGCGCTCGCGCCGGGATCGACCATGCCGCCCTTGTCACTAGTCCAGTTCGTCGCGCCGTCCGCCACGACGATCCTGCTGAACGTCACGTGATACGGCGTCGGATTGCTCGCCTCGAGCGCATAGCCGCCGTTTTCCTTGCGCACGAATTTCCAGCGCACCTGTGCGGCGGCATCGTCCGCATTGCCCGGCAGACCCGCCGGACGGAAAAACAGCTTGATACGCGAGCGAAACGCCAGTTGCAGCGAGTTCGGATCGTTCGAGCCCGTCGCGGCGTCGGCGCGCGGCGGCACTTCGAGCACGTTGAGCCAGAACAGCGACTCCTTGTCTTGCGGCAGCGGCTCCTGTGTATAGATCAGCCGCAGGCTCTGCCCTTTCTTCGGATCGAGGCGAAACAGCGGCGGCGAGAGCGTGAACGGCACCTTCGACTCGTCCGGCAACGCGTTCGGATTGCCCGTGTCGAGCCACACCTGAACCAGCGCCGGGGCATCGCCTTCGTTGCCGAGCTTCACGGTGACTTCCCGCTCGCTAGCCTGATAGATCACTCGCGTACCGCTGATCACGACGCCCGCCTGCGCACCGCCTGCCAACCATGACAATGCGAAAACCGTCATCGCCGTTGATATTTTTTTTCGCACTGTCATTTGCAATCCTCATTACATGGCGAAATCGTATTTCGCTCTGATCTCCTCGCCGGCCGGCGCTTACTCAGCGCGCCGGCCGGCACCCCGTAGCGCTTTGACGCTTACTGATAGACGATCGAGTACATCACGGTGGTATTGACCGTACCCGCGGTCGAGGCGCCGTTGGTCGCCACGTACTGTGCGAAGTACTTGAGCGTGGCCGCACCGCTCGCGAGCGCGACAGCCTTCGAGTTCTGCGACGCCTGTGCCGCACCGAGCGTGATCGCGCTGCTGTCACCGTTGAGCAGGCCGACTTCGACATTGGTCGCCGTGCCGGAAGCGTTGACCAGTTGACCCGTCGTCGTATCGACGGTCGCGCCCGGTTCGAAATAGGTCGACACGTTGCCCGAATTCGGCGTGCAGTTCGACAGCGCGATGTTGAAAGGTGTACGGCCTGCCGTCGTGCCTGCGGTGGCGAGCGCCGAGGTTGAGACCGTCGGCAGCGTGACGGTGAAGTTCTTGCCGCCGCCGTTGCCGCTGATCGTACAGGTCTGGCTCGTGATCTGACCGGTGAACGTGATGGTCCCGTCCGCCGCGTGCGAAACGGCCGGCATGGTGAATGCAGCAGCGAGGGTCGTCGCGAGAACGCCCGAGCGCGTGATTTTCATGGTTATCCCCATTCGATAAGTAGTGCGATCTATTGGAAAACGTAGGTATGGCGAGTTCAGCGATGGCGTTGTGCCCGAACCGTCGCGCCGGGACACATTATCAAGATAGCCTTGAAAGCCGACCGTCAAGCAATGTCAGGCAAAGCGGCGAATGGTTTAAACAATGTCAAACTGGGGAATGGAGGCGTCGGTGCGGCTCAGGAGGACGTGCAGCGGGCGAAATCTTGCTGAGGACGCTAACGCCTGCTTTATTCGCGTTCGTCCGATCGAAGTGGAGATGGGTGTGGCGTGCTTGATGGCAGCGGAGACGTTCTCCGTACCGGGGGAATGACGCGCTGGTGTGAACCCGGACCGAGCCGGCGCCCCGCCACTCGCCAGCCATGGCAAGCGGAATGCGGGACACCGCCTCAAAGCGACTACTTCACCGTCTGGATAACTTCGAAGCCCTCGAATTCCGGGTGCCCGAGATAGAGCACGCGATTCTCGTTGCCCGCGCTCCGATGCGCGGCCCGGAAGGCTTCCGATTTCGTCCACGCTTCGAATGCCGCGTGGTCGCGCCAGATCGTATGACTGGAATACAGGACGTGATCTTCCTTTTGCGGCCCCCTCAGCAGATGAAACTCCACGAAGCCCGGAACCTCTTTCAGATGCGTATCACGAGACGTCCACAGATGTTCGAATGCGGCCTCGGACCCAGGCGTCACTTTGAAGCGGTTCATGGCGATATACATGCTGTCGGCCTCTTTGCAGTAGCGATACAGTTGGCGGGCAGCGGGCTTTCCATCCGACTCATTCACGAGTCGAGAACCCGCAACGCGTTTTTTTATTATAGGCCCGCGCTTGCCGACGCCCGGCTCAGCCTGCCTACGCCTGCATCGCTGCGGGATTCAACTCGATATGCAGGATCACCAGCCACCGTTTCGGACAATCTTCGGCGATCTGCACGTGCTGCGCCGCGTCGCCGCTTTTTTCGCCGCTTTTTTTCACGAAGCCCTTCTCACACGCGAAGCCGAACGCGCGCCGCGCATCGGCTTGCAGCCAGAGCGTCACCAGCCCGGACGTCACGCAACTGAATAGCCAGATCGTGTCATGCGGCAGCGCCGAGTCGAGCTGCTGCGCGGCATAGGTGAAGATGGTCGTGAGCACCTGGTTGGTGACGAAGGCAACGGCCACGACCTTGCACAGCCCCCGGAACATCATGGTGGATCTCGACGGCGCTCTCATGACAGGTCGAGCCCCAACAAGCGGCGAGCTTCGAGTTCGGCCAGCGCCATCGCCGTCGCGAAGCTGCGCACCGGGCGGCCGCAACCGCGTCCGGTAATCCGCTGAACCTGCTTGTCGTGCCGGGTGATCGTGACGCGCAGTGCGCCCTTGAACCGCTGCCCCGGAGCGGGAAACACGCACGCTTCGACGCGCACGGTCCCCTTCGTCTGATCGAATGCCATACCACCTCCAGCAAAAACCGTTGCTTCCTTTACGGCAAAACGCCAGTCACACACTCTAGGGACTTCGCCATCAAGACCGCGAAACGATTGCTGCGAACGGTATAAAAATTCTGTGAAATAAATGCGCGCATTGCGCTACGACGCGGTTAGCGGGTTTCAGGCCGTCGGTTGGAACGCGCCCGCTCGGCGCCTGACATCCGTCAAAAGGGGGTTGACCTTACCGCCGTGGGAAGGTCCACGCTTGAGCCTGGTTTCTGACAGGAGCAGGAAATGGAATTCACAATCCCGGACATGGCGTGTGGCGGATGCGCCAATGCAATCAGCCGCGCCGTCACCCGTCTCGACCCTGCAGCGAAGCTCGACATCGACGTCGCCCTCAAGCGCGTCGAGGTCGTCTCGACGCTGCCCCGGCAGCGGTTCATCGAGGTGATCGAGGCAGCGGGTTTTCATCCCTCTCCAGGAAATTGAACGGCATGCAGGCGGGAAGGCACGGCGCCTGGTTAAACTTTCGCTTCCCGGCAGCAGGTCACTCGAGACACTCTTTTACCAACGGACATCCACTATGAAAAACCTTCGCGCATTTCGTGCCCTCTGTTTCTTCAGCGGCTTGACGTTTACCGTGGCCACCATGCCGGTCCACGCGCAGCAGCCACCCGCGATGCACGGCATGCACATGTCCGGTTCGGAGCATGCGGATTCAGGCGAATCGACGCAGGCGTTCAAGACCGCCCACGACAAAATGATGCAGGACATGAGCGCCCCCGACTATACGGGCGACGCCGACAAGGACTTCGTCGCCCACATGATTCCGCATCATCAGGGGGCGATCGAAATGGCGCAGGTGGAATTGAAATACGGCAAGGACCCGGAAATCAAGCGCCTCGCGCAGAACATCATCAAGGCGCAGCATGACGAGATCGCGTTCATGCGTCGCTGGCAGGCGAAGCACGGCGGCAAGTAAGCGGCGCATACGCCCTACGCCGTCGGTTGGGCGTCGAGCATGCTGCAAAAGCGTGCGCCGCGCCGCAGGTTAGTGTCGTCATGGTGACAACACCCTGCGGCGCGGCGCATTCCTTCAGACAACCCTATTGCTCCACGCGTTTCGCCGCACATTTCAGATGGGCGATGAACGCCTCGCTCGCATCGTCCAGCGGCGCGCGTGACTTCTCCAGTTTCGAGCACAACACCGCGCCTTCCCACGCATTCCAGAAGTATCGCGCGAGCGCCGCCGTATCCGCATCCGCGTGAATCTGGCCAGCCTCCTTGGCCTCGTCGAGGCAGGCCTGGATGCGCCGGCGCCAGTCCTGAATCACGTTCAGCAAGGCGGCACGAAATGTTTCGTCGAGCGCGGCGAGCTCCTGACTGAGGTTGCCCACCAGACAGCCGCGCTTGAAGTCGAAGCGCTCCATGCCGCTGGCCGCGTCTTCGGTGAACGACTCGATGCGCTTGATCGGATCGAGCGTGGTGTCGCCGAGATGCCGGTCGAGCTTGCGCGCAAAGTACGCGGCATAGCTCTCGATCACTTCCAGCGCGTACGCGTCCTTACTATTGAAGTAGTAGTGAAACGAGCCTTTGGGCACGCCGGCCAGCGCAACCAGTTCGTCCAGCGAAAAGTTGTAGAAGCCCTTTTCCGTCAGGATGGCTACGCCGATACGGACCAGTTCGGCGCGTCGGCCATTGTCGCGCCTGGTTGTTGCGGTCGCCATTTTTATGTCCTCTCCTCATTGACTGCTGAAACTGCTGAAGTCTGCGAATGTGTACGTGCGTTGGTTGTACGTGCGTTGGTCGGCAAACGCATCACATACTGCTCACCATGGCGGCCGCTTGCGAAGCAGCGGCCTCATCGCAATCAAGCCGATGATCGGGCCGGGCAGCAGCAGCCAGGCGACCCGTGCATCGAGCGAATGATAGGCACTGGTCGACCACAGGATCGAACACGCCGACAGGAAAAAGCCAAAGCTGTTCTGCAAGGTCAGCGCTCCGCCGATTTTGTCGGCGGGACAAGCCTTGACCGACAACGCGGAGAACTGCGGCGAATCGGCGATCACGCTGATGCCCCACAGCAGCAGCAGCGCGAGTTGCCCCGCGGTACCCAGCGCGGACGACAACGGATAGACCGCGCACAGCGTGCCCGATATCGTCAACGCGAGCGCGGCGGTGCGCGCACTGCCGACCGACTTGCTGAGCCTGCCGCCGAGCAGGCATCCCATCGCGCCGATCGCGATGATCAGAAACGACCAGAGCGCGACGACACTCGCGGACACCTGCGCGCTGCCTGCAAAAGCGCGCTGCACCAGCAGCGGCGTGAGCGTCCAGAACGCATACAGCTCCCACATATGCCCGAAGTAGCCGAGCGCGGCCGCGCGAAACTCTCTGATGCGCAGGACCTGCCCCACGCCCGCCGACAATCCCGCGCGCCGGTTGCCGGCGCGTCGCGCGTGCGGCCCTTCGCCGAGCACGAGGACCAGCAGCGCGCCCATCACCGCGAGCACCGACGACGCCAGCACCACGGCTTGCCAGGGAACGGTCGCAAACAACGCCCGTATCGCATGCACCGATGCCGTGCCGAGCGTCAGCATCGCGACCAGCAACGCGAGCGTTTGCGCAGCCCGGCGCGGATCCCACGACACCAGCAGCTTCATCCCCAGTGGATAGATGCCGGCCAACGCGACACCTACGCCGAAGCGGAATACGATCGCCGAAGCCAGCCCGCTGCTGTAGAGCGCAAACAGCGCGTTGAGCGTGGCGCCGAGCACGCCGCACACCGCGAACACCTTGCTGGCAGAGACACGATCCGCGAGTCCTGTCGTCGCCGAGAGCAACGTGCCGACGATAAAGCCCGCCTGCACCGCATTCGTCAGCCAGCCGATCCCGGATGCATTCAATTGCCATGCTGTCTGCAGGTCGCGCATCGCGCCGTTCGCGCTGAACCATAGCGATGTGCCCAGCAGTTGAGCCACGGCGATCACGAGCACGGCGCGATTCGCCCGCGCCGCGATCGCGGCTGCATCCGCCGTATTCGCCGTATTCGCCGTGCCCGCTGCGTCCGCAGCATCCAGCCTGTCCTCCATCCTGCCTCCTGCGGCTCGTTCTTTCGCCCGGCCTGCGCGACGCGCCATTGTGGTATCGATGGCCCCGTCGTGTCACGTGATCGGGACTTACCCGAGCAACTATAGGTTTTTGTAGACGACCAGTCAACTAGTGGCTATAAATTCTAACTGACCGGTCGTCTACAAACCGGAATCGATAGCGGGCACGGCCTTCAGCGGGCCAGCCGCCGCCGGATGAACTGGAGTAAGACAACGGAGACACGACATGGAAAAGTTGAATGCGGATGCGCCCCCGGTCGCCACCAGCAACCGGGCGGGGTCTTTCGGTCTACAGAGAATCACCCGGCTGTGCGTTGTCCTCGTCGAGCGCGTGATGCCTGACCCCTTCGTCATCGCGATCCTGCTCACCGTTCTGACCTGCGCGCTCGCCTTCGCCATGGCGCCGAAAGCCTCGATTCCCGAGGTGCTGACAAGCTGGTACGACGGCGTGTTCAAAATCGCCAGCTTCGCCTTTCTCGTCGCGCTCACCCTCGTCACCGGCCACGCACTCTCCACCTCGAAGCCGGTATCGAAACTGTTGCACCGCATCGCCTCGTTGCCGACCACCGCGGCCGGCGCGATGACGCTCACGTTCTTCGTATCGATGGTGGGCGGCATGCTGAACTGGGCCGTCGGCCTCGTGGTATCGGCGCTGTTCGCACGTGAAATCGCCAAGCGGATTCGTGTCGATTTCGCGTGGCTCGTCGCCGCCGCTTACGCGGGCTGGTCCTTCTACGTGTGCGGCATATCGAGTTCGATTGCGCTCTTGAGCGCGACGCGCGGCTCGCCGATGAACCTGATCGAGAAAGTCACCGGCGACGTGCTGCCGATGAAAGACTTCCTGTTCTCCCCGCTCAACTACATTCCGGTGCTCGTGCTGGCCGTCGCGGTGCCCGTGGTGTTTCGCATCATGATGCCGCGCGAGCACGAGTCGATCGTTGCCGACCCGGCGCGTCTGATCGCCGAGGACACGGTCCAGTCCGACGAAGCGCCGCCGAAAACGGTCGCCGGCAAACTTGACAACGCGTGGCTGCTCAATCTCGTGCTCGTCGCGTTGGGGCTGGGATATATCGGATTGAAGGTGGCGCGCAATGCGTTCACGATGGACCTGAACATGCTGGTGATGATCTTCCTGCTGCTCGGGCTCGTCACGCACTGGACCCCGAAGGCCTATTTGCGCGCGATCAACAACGCCGCGCGCGTGGCCGGTCCGATCCTGCTGCAGTTCCCGATCTACGGCGGCATCATGGGGATCATGACGGCCACGGGCCTCGCGGATGTGATCGCGCAGTGGTTCATAGGGTTTTCCACCACGCAGACGCTGCCCTTCTGGAGCTTCGTCTCGTCCACACTGATCAGCATGTTCGTGCCGAGCGCGGGCGGTCACTGGATCGTGCAGGCGCCGTTCGTCGTACCTGCCGCCGAACATCTGCACGTGCCGCAAAGCGCGGTGGCGATTTCGGTCGCGCTCGGCGAGGGCGTCGCCGACATGATCCAGCCGATGTGGGTCATTCCGTTGCTCGCCATCGCGGGCGTGGGCATGGGACGGGTCATGGGCTTCACGGTCATCATCTTCTTCGTGATGTTCGCGGTGATGGGCGCAACGCTACTGATGTTCGGGCATTGAGCGGCCTTTCGGCCTACCTCTGAACAGCCTCTGGTTCAATCGAATTCCTATTGAAGACGACTCATCATGAACAGCACAGGCAATCTCGGCGCGCTCGTTGCAACGGCGTGCCGCCAGCATCAGGGCGCGCTCGCAATCGACGCGCCCAGCGCAACCGTCACCTACGAGCGCCTGCTCGAAACCGCGACGGCGCTCGCAGCCGCGCTCGGCAAGCTCGGCGTCCACAGGAACGAGCCGGTGCACGTGCGGGTGTCGAATCAGCCGCATGACTTCGCCGGATTACTCGGCGTATGGCTCGCGGGATGCGTCGCGGTGCCGATTCACCGCACGTCTCCCGAAGCGGTCACCGCGCGGATTCTCGACAGGACGCAGGCGCGCTTCGCCGTCGACGTGCCTCATGCATTCAGCGGCGAACAGGATGCGATCGAACTCATCGGCGCGAACGCCAGCGCACCTGCGCCACGCGAGCAACTCGACAACGCTGCGCTGATCATCTTCACGTCCGGCTCGACGGGCGCGCCCAAAGGCGTCGTGGTCACGCATCGGGCGTTCTGCGCGAAGCTGCTTTCAATCGACGCGATGATCCACTTCCGCAAGACCGAGCGCACCTTGCTGCTGCTGAACATTACGTTCAGTTTCGGCATCTGGGTCAGCCTGCTGACGCTGCTGGGCGGCGGCACCGTCGTGTTGCCGGAGAAGTTCGAACCGGCCCTGCTGCTTGCGCAATTGCGCGAGCGGACCATCCATCGGGTCGGCGTCGTGCCCACCATGTTGCGCGCGCTGCTGGCGGTGGTGCCCGCGGCCGGCCGCAATGCGCAGGCGTTCGCGTGTCCCGACCTGCGGCAGATTCTCACCGGCGGCGAACAGCTCAGCGAACAGCTTGCCATGCAGATCGAAACACTGTTTCCGAACGCGGACCTCATCAACATTTTCGGCCTCACTGAAACCTCGACCTGCGACTTCTTCCAGTTTCCGAACTATCGGCGCGCAAAGCCGACGTCGCTCGGCTTGCCGTCGAGCCATGTCGAATATCGCGTCGTCGATGAAACGCAAACGCCGGTGCCGTCCGGCACGATCGGCGAATTGCAGCTGCGCAGCCCGTATCTGATGCGCGGCTATCTCGACGAGCCGCAACTCACGGCCGCCGCGTTCACGCACACGTGGTTCCGCACCGGCGATCTGGCGATCACGACCACAGATGGCGACGTGCAATTGATGGGCCGCCAGAAGGAGTTGATCGTGCGCGGCGGCAACAAGGTCACGCCGATGGAAATCGAGCAGGCCATCACGATGTTCGAAGGCGTAGGCGCCGCGATGGCGGTAGGCGCGCCCGATGAAATTCTCGGCGAGCGGATTCACGCACTGGTCGTGCCCTGCGCGGGCAACGCGCTGGACGTCGTCGCGTTGCGCGCGTTTCTTTGTCTCAAGCTCGACAAATACAAGGTCCCCGATTTCTTCTACGAGGCCGACGCGCTGCCGGTCGGCCGCACAGGCAAAGCGGACCGGCGCGAATTGCGCAGCATGGTGGCGACTGGCACGCTCGTCCCGCTCACCCGTCACGTTCAATAGGAAAACAGATCAATGACTCAATTTTCCACTCTGCTCTACACCGCTGAACAGAACGTCGCGCACATCACGCTCAATCGGCCCGAGCGGTTGAATGCGCTAGGCAAGCTGTCGCTCACGGAGATCAACGCCGCGCTCGATCTCGCCGAGGCCGACGACGGCGTCAAGGCGATCGTGATCAGCGGCGCGGGCAAAGCATTCTCATCGGGATTCGATCTGAAGGAACAGATGGAAGCGCGGCCCGAGGGCGAAGCCGTATGGCGAGAAATCCTCGCACGCGATTTCGACACCACCATGCGCTTCTGGGACTCGCCGAAGCCGACCATCGCAGCGGTGCACGGCGCGTGTCTCGCGGGCGCGTTCGAGATCGCGCTGGCCTGCGATATCACGGTCGCCACACCCGATGCGATCTTCGGCGAGCCGGAACTGAAGTTCGGCGCGGGCATCGTCACGATGCTGCTGCCGTGGATGACCAACCCGAAACAGGCGAAGGAAATCATCCTGACCGGACTCGACCGCATCGACGCGCAGTCCGCGCGCGAGCTGGGGCTCGTCAATCGCATCGTGCCGGAAGGCGAGCATGTTAGCGAAGCGCTGCGGATTGCGCACACGATGTCGGTGATCGACCCCAACCTCATGCGCGTGACGAAGGCCGCGATTAATCACAATTTCGAAGCGCGCGGCATGAAGGCCGCGCTGCAACACGCACTCGATCTCGACCACGCGATCGAATCCGCCGGTTCGCCCGACAAGAAGGCGTTCATGGCGGTCGCACGCGAACAGGGTATGCGCGAAGCCATCCAATGGCGCGACCGGCGCTTCGCCCGCTGACGCCGCGAAGCACAACCCTTTCCTTTTGACCTATTGGAGGATCACTCATATGTCGGCACAGACTTTCAACGCAATGCTGCTTCGCGAAGAAGACAGGAAGACCAAGGCCACGATCGAAACACTGTCGTTCGACGCGCTGCCCAACGAGGACACGCTCGTCAAAATCGACTTTTCGACGATCAACTTCAAGGACGCGCTCGCCGTCACCGGCACGGGGAAAATCGTCAAGACGTGGCCGCTCGTGCCCGGTATCGATTTCGCGGGAACGGTGGTCGAAACCGCCAATCCGAATCTCGACGTGGGACAGAAAGTCGTGCTCACGGGCTGGAGCGTCGGCGAGAAGTACTGGGGCGGCTACAGTCAGTATCAGCGCGTGCGCGGCGACTGGCTCGTGCCGCTGCCGGCCGGCTTGAGCACGCGGCAGGCAATGATGATCGGCACGGCGGGCTTCACCGGCATGCTCTGCGTGAATGCGCTCGAAGCCGCTGGCATCACGCCGCAAAGCGGCCCGGTTCTGGTGACGGGTGCGGCGGGCGGCGTGGGGAGCGTGGCCATCGCGATTCTGAGCAAGCTCGGTTATCACGTCACCGCACTGACGGGCAATCCCGCCAAACACGACTACGTGAAGCGACTCGGCGCGCAGGAAGTGATCGACGGCCCCGAGTGGGCCGAGCCGCCGCGTGCGCTGGAAGGCCAGCGCTGGGCCGCCGCGATCGACACGGTCGGCTCGAAGGTGCTCGCGCGCGTGCTCGCCGAGATGAACTACGGCGGCGTCGTCGCCGCTTGCGGACTGGCCGGCGGAGCCGACCTTCCGACCACCGTCATGCCGTTCATTCTGCGCGGCGTCAAACTGATCGGCGTGGACTCGGTCATGTTGCCGTCAAAAGAGCGGATCAACGCATGGCAGCGGATCGTGCAGGATTTGCCGCTGTCGGTGCTCGACGGGATTACGTCGAAAACGGTCGCGTTGGATGAAGTGCGCGACGCGGCAGCGGAGATGCTCGCCGGGAAGTTCCAGGGGAGAGTGCTGGTGGATGTGAATTGAGTGTTGGTGGTTGCGGGGCTCGCGGGCGGCAGACGGAAAACGACGCGATCGTGCGTTTCGTTCTGCCCGCGCAACCGTTCGAGTCCCCCAGTTTGTCGCACGCACACCGACAGCCGATTTTTCAACTGTTGGGTGCGTTACACCACTCTTCCACCGAACTACCGGCTCAACATGCCGGCGCCCCTTGTTCATCCAACGTGGATGCCCGTCAAGCATGCTTGGCACACCCTATGCGGTGCAGCCTGAGAGCACCCGAAAAACGTGCTCATCAGGCAACCTTCCTTAGGAGAACCATCATGAAAGCAATCAGGATCGATGAACTGCATCGCCATGAAGAAATGACTTCCGCCGAGATGGCGCGTGTGGTCGGCGGAGACGGAAAAGAGAAAGAGCCGGCCGGCAAGCCGACTCATATCGACGCGATCAACGGCGTCCTCACGTTCGGCGATGGATCGAAGTGGTCGATGGACCTCAACGGCAAGCTTCACCCGCTCTAAGCCGACAACGCTCGCCTGCCTCTCCGATGAGATGTCGCGAAGCTCGACCTCTCATCGGCGGTCAGCATTGATGTTCATCAAATACTTCAAATTCCTCCGACCTGAACGGCTGGATTATCCCCACTTGACGCTGCTATTCCCGCATGCGAGCATCGCCGCCATCGACTCGACTGTCGGCAAATTTCAGCCCTGCGCTTCACGATTCCCCTGCTAATGAAGCGCTTCTGGAAATGTTCCGGCCTATACGCCGACAGCAATCGATCGTTATCGATTCCCGTGCACGTTCGACGAATACATGCTGTCGGCAACGTCACGTGAACTGATGACCCATAGCAAAAGACGGCGCTCAAGTCCGCCTGCAAGCGGTCATCTAAAACAATCTATAAGACGCAATACAAGGACCGAACTCTTCACGCCAATCTTCGACAGAGGTCACTCATGCTCTTTCACGCGTCCATCCCCGCTCGCAATCCGGAAAACGTCGCGCGCGTCATTGCCGAACTATGGGGCGGGTTCCACGCACCATTCCCCTCCTTTCCCGATTCGTGGATGGCGATCGCCGGCGACGACCGTGGCTCGATCATCGAGACCTATCCGAGCGATCGCGTGATTTCCCCGGGCAGTGGGCAGAACTCCTTCGTTCCGGCAGAGAGCAAGACGGCGCAATACAGCGCGTTTCACCTTGCCGTCGCGAGCAAGCTGACGCCTGACGAGGTTCTCGCAATCGGCGAGCGCGAGGGTTGGCGTGCGGTTCGGTGCACGCGCGGTCACAACTTCTTCGATGTGATCGAGTTGTGGATCGAAGACATCATCATGATCGAAGTTTTGACGGAAGAAATGCAGCGACAGTATCTGGCCTTCGCCACGCCCGAGAATTTCAGGGCTTTTGCGCCAGCGGCTGCCGTGCAGGCGTGAATGACAGGCCAGCGCGATCCACACTGCTCGTCATGTCACACGTGCACAAGCACATTGACGAGTTTGCCAAACGGATCGCGCACATAGAACCGCCGCACGCCCCACGGTTCGTCGACCGGTCCGTATTCGACCGGAATGGCCGCCGCCCTCACGCGTTCGAGCGCGGCGGCAAGATCGTCGACTTCGATCGACAGATCGGGCACAGGCGTGTCCGATCCTCCCTGTGACGCGAAACTGATCTGCACAGTCATCGTTTCGGAAGACCCATACGTGGCAATCCAGCCAAGATCCATCAGCAGATCGAGGCCGAATATCTGCTGGTAGAAGCGCGTCGCTTCATCCACTGCTTGCGTGCCGATATTGGCGACGATTCTTTTGACTTTCATGGGTCCCTCCGCAACCGTGTAGCGAGCATATGCCTGAGCGGTACGCCAGCCAGCCGGGGCTCATCCCTCCTGCGGCACTCGCACCCAGCCTTCCATCAACACGCGCGCGCTGCGGCTCATCATGGCCTTCGTCACCGTCCATTCGCCATCCTTGCGGCTCGCTTGCGCGCCCACTCGCAGCGTCCCCGAGGGATGCCCGAAGCGCACCGCTTCACGCTCGCCGCCGCCCGCAGCCAGATTCACGAGCGTGCCCGAAATCGCCGCCGCCGTGCCGATCGCCACCGCCGCCGTGCCCATCATCGCGTGATGCAGCTTGCCCATCGACATCGCCCGCACCAGCAGATCGACGTCGCCTGCGCCGACGCGTTTGCCGCTCGACGCCACGTAATCGGCCGGCTTCGCGACGAAGGCGACCTTCGGCGTATGCTGCCGCGTCGCGATCTCGTCGAGGTGCTTGATGAGACCCATGCGCAACGCGCCATGCGCGCGAATGGTTTCGAACATCGCGAGCGCTTTCTCGTCGCTATTGATCGCGTCCTGCAACTCCGTGCCCGTGTAGCCGATCGCCTGCGCCTCCACGAAGATGGTCGGAATGCCCGCGTTGATCATCGTCGCCTTCAGCGTGCCGACGCCGGGCACGTCGAGGTCGTCGACCAGATTGCCGGTGGGGAACATCGAGCCGCCCGCGCCCTCTTCCTCCGCGGCCGGGTCCATGAATTCGAGCGGAACTTCCGCCGCGGCAAAGGTCACGCCGTCGAGTTCGAAGTCGCCGGTTTCCTGCACGGCCCCATCGGTCATCGGCACGTGCCCGATGATCGTCTTGCCGATGTTGGCCTGCCAGATGCGCACGGTGGCCACGCCGTCGCGCGGAACGCGGCTCGCGTCGACGAGACCCGCGCTGATCGCGAACGGCCCGACGGCGGCGGAGAGATTGCCGCAATTGCCGCTCCAGTCGACGAAGGCTTTATCGATCGACACCTGGCCGAACAGGTAATCCACATCGTGATCGGGCCGGCTGCTTTTCGCGATGATCACCGTCTTGCTGGTGCTCGACGTCGCGCCGCCCATGCCGTCGATCTGCTTGCCATATGGATCGGGGCTGCCGATCACGCGCATCAGCAGCGCGTCGCGCGCGGCGCCGGGTACCTGAGCCGCCTCGGGCAAATCCTGCAGGCGGAAGAACACGCCTTTGCTGGTGCCGCCACGCATATAGGTGGCCGGAATCTTGATCTGCGGTTTATGGGCCATGAATGTCCTGTCCTGATGTGAGCGGGCGGCATGGCTCGCGAACGAAGCCACACTGCCCATGCTGCATTATGTTCATCGCTGCTCCGCCGTGCTGCGGCGCATGCCAGCGATGCAATCCAATCGAGCCGGTCAAATGCAAGTGAACCGCGCTCAAGCCGCCGCTTTCGTCGACTCGAGAAAGTCCTGCGCAAAGCGTTGCAGCACGCCGCCGGCTTCGTAGATGGAAGCCTCTTCAGCGGTATCGAGCCGGCACGTCACCGGCACCTCGACACGCTGACCGTCCCTGCGCTGAATCACCAGCGTCAGATCCGCACGCGGCTTACGCTCGCCGATCACGTCGAACGTCTCCGTCCCGTCGATGCCGAGCGTGAGGCGGTTCACACCGGGCTTGAACTCCAGCGGCAACACGCCCATGCCCACGAGGTTCGTGCGGTGAATACGCTCGAAGCCTTCCGCGACGATCGCTTCCGCGCCCGCCAGACGCACGCCCTTGGCCGCCCAGTCGCGCGACGAACCCTGCCCGTAGTCGGCACCCGCAATCACGATCAGCGGCTGCTTGCGTGCCATATACGTTTCGATCGCTTCCCACATGCGCGTGACCGTGCCCTCGGGCTCGATGCGCGCGAGCGATCCGGCCTTTACCTTGCCGTCTTCGAGCACCATCTCGTTCTTCAGCGTCGGGTTCGCAAAGGTCGCGCGCTGCGCGGTCAAATGATCGCCACGGTGAGTCGCATAGGAATTGAAGTCCTCTTCCGGCAGGCCCATTTTCGCGAGGTATTCGCCGCTCGCGCTGTCCGGCAAAATCGCGTTGGACGGTGACAGGTGGTCCGTCGTGATGTTGTCGCCGAGCACGGCGAGCGGGCGCATGCCCCTAAGGGTGCGTTCACCGGCAAGCGCGCCTTCCCAATACGGCGGACGGCGGATGTAGGTGCTCATCTCGCGCCAGTCGTACAGCGGGTTGGCTCGTTCGCCCGAATCGACGGAGGCCGTGAACATCGGTTCGTACACCTTGCGGAACTGCTCCGGCTTCACGCTCGACGCGACGATCGCGTCGATCTCTTCATCCGACGGCCAGATGTCCTTCAGCGTGACGGCATGGCCGTCGGCGTCGATGCCGAGCACGTCCTTCTCGATGTCGAAGCGAATCGTGCCCGCTATCGCATACGCGACCACCAGCGGCGGCGAGGCGAGAAACGCCTGCTTCGCGTACGGATGAATGCGGCCGTCGAAGTTGCGGTTGCCCGACAGCACGGCGGTCGCGTACAGATCGCGCTCGACCACTTCTTTCTGGATCACCGGATCGAGCGCGCCGGACATGCCGTTGCACGACGTGCACGCATACGCGACCACGCCGAAACCGAGTTTCTCCAGCTCGGGCAGCAGCCCGGCCTCTTCGAGGTACAGCGTGACCGCCTTCGAGCCCGGCGCGAGCGAGGTCTTCGCCCACGGCTTGCGGGTCAGTCCGCGACGGTTCGCGTTGCGCGCGATCAGGCCGGCGGCGATCATGTTGCGCGGGTTGTTGGTGTTCGTGCAGCTGGTGATCGCGGCGATGATCACCGCGCCGTCGGGCATCAGCCCCGGCTCGTTCTCCACCTTGCCGCTGATGCCGCGCGCCGCCAGCTCCGATACCGGCAAGCGGCGATGCGGATTCGACGGCCCGGCCAAGGTACGCACGACGCTCGACAGATCGAACGTCAGCACCCGTTCATACTCGGCGCGCTTCAGCGTGTCGGCCCACAGGCCGGTTTCTTTCGCGTACGTTTCCACCAGCTTGACGAGTTCGTCGTCGCGGCCCGTGAGCTTCAGGTACTTGATGGTCTGCTCGTCGATGTAGAACATCGCGGCCGTCGCGCCGAATTCGGGCGCCATGTTGGCGATGGTCGCGCGGTCGCCGAGCGTCAGCTTGCTCGTGCCTTCGCCATAGAATTCGAGGTAGGCGCCGACCACCTTTTCCTTGCGCAGGAATTCGGTCAGCGACAGCACTACGTCGGTTGCCGTGATGCCTTCGCCCGGCTTGCCCGTCAGCTCCACGCCGACGATGTCCGGCAAACGCATGTACGACGCGCGGCCGAGCATCACGCTTTCCGCTTCGAGCCCGCCCACGCCGATCGCGATCACGCCGAGCGCGTCCACCATCGGCGTATGCGAGTCGGTGCCGACCAGCGTATCGGGAAACGCCACGCCGTCTTTCACCTGCACGACCGGGCTCATGCGTTCGAGGTTGATCTGATGCAGGATGCCGTTGCCCGGCGGAATCACGTCGACGTTCTGAAAGGCGCGCTTCGTCCAATTGATGAAATCGAAGCGGTCTTCGTTGCGGCGATCTTCGATCGCGCGGTTCTTCGCGAACGCATCCGGATCGAAACCGCCGCATTCGACCGCGAGCGAATGATCGACAACGAGTTGCGTCGGCACCACCGGATTGACCAGCGCCGGGTCGCCGCCTTGCGCGGCGATCGCATCGCGCAGGCCGGCGAGGTCGACCAGCGCGGTCTGGCCGAGAATGTCATGACATACCACGCGCGCCGGAAACCACGGAAAATCCAGCTCGCGTTTGCGCTCGATGATCTGCTCGAGCGACGCGGTGAGCGTCGCCGGATCGCAGCGGCGCACGAGATTTTCGGCCAGCACGCGCGACGTGTACGGCAGCGTGTCGTACGCGCCGGGCCGGATCGCGTCGACCGCCGCACGCGTGTCGAAGAAATCGAGCTGGGTGCCGGGAAGGCGTTTGCGGTTTGCAGTATTCATGGCTTAGGAACCAACAGTAATGAGCCGGGGACGACGGCGGCATCGGTCACGTTCAGCCGCGTCTTGTCAGGTGACGCTTCGCTTGCGGACCGGTCAGGCAATGGTTGTAGTTTAGCTCGCTGGGTTGCGGCCGTTCGTTCGAATGCGTTGCATGCTACGTTGCGTGAGCGGCCGACCATGCCGCCGCTCCAGCCACCGCGAAAAAGCGGCCTTGAGCCGGGGTATCGGCGAACCAAGGCCCAACTTCATTGCATCGCGCCCAGAGGACGTGACGCAGGAGAAGCGCTTGCGCGGCGGCTTTGCTGCATTGTGGCTGCTACGCCTTCGACGGCTGACGGATGCGCTTTCGCGCACCGTTGCGTCAGACGCGCTTGGCAAGCGGCACGAACGGCAGATCGTCGGGTCCGGTGTAATTCGCGCTCGGCCGGATGATCTTGTTGTCGACGCGCTGCTCGATGATGTGCGCGCTCCAGCCGGCCGTGCGCGCGATCACGAAGATCGGCGTGAACATTGCCGTCGGCACGCCCATCATGTGATACGAGACCGCGCTGAACCAGTCGAGATTCGGGAACATCTTCTTCGCGTCCCACATCACCGATTCGAGCCGTTCGGCAATCGAAAACAGCTTGGTGTTGCCCGCTTCCTTCGAGAGCTTCTTCGCGACATCCTTGATGACCTTGTTGCGCGGATCGGAGATCGTGTACACCGGGTGGCCGAAGCCGATCACCACTTCCTTGTTCTCGACGCGGCGGCGAATATCCGCCTCGGCTTCGTCCGGGCTCTGATAGCGCGACTGGATCTCGAACGCGACTTCATTGGCGCCGCCGTGCTTCGGACCGCGCAGCGCGCCGATCGCACCGGTGATCGCCGAGTAGAGGTCCGAGCCCGTGCCCGCGATCACGCGGCCGGTGAACGTCGATGCGTTGAACTCGTGCTCGGCGTACAGGTTCAGCGACACGTGCATGGCATCGACCCACGACTTCGACGGCTCGACGCCATGCAGCAGATGCAGGAAGTGGCCGCCGATCGAATCGTCGTCGGTCTCGACTTCGATGCGCTTGCCGTTGTGCGAATAGTGATACCAGTACAGCAGCATCGAGCCGAGCGAGGCCATCAGCTTGTCGGCGATGTCGCGTGAGCCCGGCAGGTTGTGATCGTCCTTCTCCGGCAGCACGGTGCCGAGCACCGACACGCCGGTGCGCATCACGTCCATCGGATGCGCGGCGGCGGGAATCCATTCGAGCGCGGCCTTGACGTTCGCGGGCAGGCCGCGCAGGCCCTTGAGTTTGGTCTTGTAGGCAGTCAGTTCGGCCTGGGTCGGCAGCTTTTCGTGGACCAGCAGATAAGCGATCTCTTCGAATTCGCACGCGCTCGCGATATCGAGAATGTCGTAGCCGCGATAGTGCAGGTCGTTGCCGGTCTTGCCGACCGTGCACAGCGCGGTGTTGCCCGCGGTCACGCCGGACAGCGCGACGGATTTCTTCGGTTTGAATGCGCCTGTGTTCGGCGTGCTGTTGTCTGCTTCACTCATCAGTTGTCTCCAGAAGGCATGGTGGGGCTTTTTGACTGGCATCCTTAAACGCAAAGAACGGGCCAGCCGTGATATCGCGTGCTAAGTGCCTGATTTAAAGGAAGACAGCCGCCGCACCGCCCCGCCGACCTATTTCACAAGTGAAATCGCCATTTCAGTTTGGGAATGGGTACGCGCATAATAGACAGCCTCCCCAAGCCTGCCGCGAGCCACCCCGTGAGCACACCTCTTTTCGAACCGTCCCCCCGCCCGCGCATCTGGGCGCTCAGCATCAGCCGCCTGCGCGATCTGTTCTTCGACATCGCCGGCGAATACGTCGAGCGCGCGGACCTGCGCATCGTCTCGCACGGCTTCGAAGACGCCGTGCGGGAGATCGAAAGCGCAGGCGCGGGTCGTCCCGATGTCGTGATCGCGGGCGGCTCGAACGGCGCGTATCTGAAAACGCGCGTGTCGGTGCCGGTCGTGCGGATCAACCCGACCGGCTTCGACGTGATGCACGCGCTCGCGCGGGCGCGGCGCGACGGCGCCCGGGTCGCGCTCGTCACGCACGGCGAAACGCCCGACGAAATACGGCGTTTCACGGCCGCCTACGCGCTCGACATCACGTTCGCGTCATATCAATCCGTGCAGGACGCGGAGAGCGTCGTGCTCGACCTGAGCGATCGCGGCATCGACGTCGTGGTCGGCCCCGGCCTCGTCACCGATCTCGCTGCGAATGCCGGGATGGGCGCGGTGTTTCTCTATTCGCGCGCGTCGGTGCGCGCGGGCTTCGACACCGCACTCGAAGTCGCGCAGGCCACGCGCCGCGAAACCGTGCGCCGTCAACGGCTCGACAATCTGCTGCAACATCTGCGCGACGGCGTCGTCGCGCTCGATGCGCAAGGCCGCGTCGAAGTGATGAATCAGCGTCTTGCCAGCGTGCTCGGCATCGATGCGGCGAAAGCCGCGGGCCGCGCGCTGCTCGAGCTTGCGCCCGATCTCGCCGGCAGTCTGCCCGACGCCGACGGCGACAGTTTCTGTACGGTGCGCGGCGCGAGCTATGTCGTGCATCGCGGGCCGCTCGCCAGCACCAGCACGGCGGCGGGCACCGTGCTGACGTTTCAGGAATCGCGTGCGGTCGAGCGGCTCGACCGCACGTTGCGCGCGCGGCAGCGCGTGCAGCAGTTCACCGCGCGTTACCGGCTCGACGACATCGTCGGCGCGTCGGAATCGATCGAACGGGTGCGCTCGCTCGTGCGGCGCTATGCGAGATCGGACGCGACCGTGCTGATTCTCGGCGAGAGCGGCACCGGCAAGGAGATGGTCGCGCAGAGCATGCATCACTTGAGCGCGCGGCGTGACTTCGCCTTCGTCGCGATCAATTGCGGCGCGTTTCCCGAGGCATTGCTGGAGAGCGAGCTGTTCGGCTACGAAGAAGGGGCGTTCACCGGCGCGCGCAAGGGCGGCAAGGCGGGGCTCATCGAAGTCGCGCATCGCGGCACGCTGTTTCTCGATGAGATTGGCGAAATGCCGCTGTCGTTGCAGAGCCGCCTGTTGCGTGTGCTGCAGGAGCGCGAGGTCGTGCGGCTCGGCTCGACGGAGCCGACGCGCGTCGATATCCGGGTCGTCGCGGCGACGCATCGCGCGCTGACCGAGGGCGTCGAAACGGGCAGCTTTCGCGCCGATCTCTACTACCGGCTCAACATCCTGAGCATCGCGCTGCCGCCGCTGCGCGAGCGGCCGAACGATCTGTTGCCGCTCGCCGCCGAATTGCTGCGCCAGGCCGCGGCGCGTGAACCGAGGCTCGCGGCGCGCGTGCCCGACGTGGTGACGGCAGAGCGTGTGCTTGCCGGGCTCGGTGGATCGTTGCGGCGTTATGCATGGCCGGGCAACGTGCGTGAATTGCAGAACGTGATCGAACGGATCGCGGTCGAACTCGCGGATGTGGACATCGGCGCGGAGACGGACACGAGCGCGGGTGCACAAGCCGACAGCGCCACCGTCGTCACCCGCGAGATGCTGCGCACCGTCGCGCCTGAAATCGTCGAAGCCCACGCGCGCCCGGCGAAGCCCGCCGCGCTCACGCTGCGCGAACGCAGCCGTCATGTGGAAGCCGATCAGATCCGCGCCGCGCTCGCGGCCCACGACGGCGATCGCGACGCGGTCTGCGACGCGCTCGGCATCAGCAAGACGACGCTGTGGCGCAAGCTGAATGCGGCGGCCCGGTAGCGCACGCGTTGCGCCATCAGACGCCCGCTTCGCGCTGCAGGATCACTGCGACATGGCGCAGCGCGTCCCACGAAAACTTTCGCGACCGGCGCCGAGTTGAACGTGCCACTCACTTCGCGGCCGAGGCCCGCTGCGCCGGTCCCTTTGCGAAACACGCCCGCCCCTCCGAAGCGGCTAAACCTGCTCACCCGACTCCACCGCTCCCCAGTGCGCGAACTCCTCGCTCAGGAAATCCACGCACACCCTGACCTTCGCCGACTGCGCGAGCCGCGCCGGATAAACCGCCCACAGATTCGCCGGCTGCGTGACCTCGGGCAACACCTGGCGCAACTGCCCGCTCTCGAGCAGCGGCCGCACGTCCCACATCGAGCGCAACACGATGCCGCGACCGGCGAGCGCCCATTGCACCGCGACCTCGCCGTGATTGGTCGACAGCGGCCCGGTCACCTTGATCGACGCCGCTTCGCCGCGCACCGTGAGGCGCCACAGACCGAACGGATGGTCGCGCTCCTTGATCGCGAGACACGCGTGCGCGGACAGATCCGCAAGCTGCCGCGGCGCCCCATGCCGCGCGAGATAATCGGGCGACGCGCACAGCACGCGGTGATTCGACGCGAGCCGCCGCGCGATCAGATGCGGCGCGATCTCGTCGCCGAGGCGGATATCGAGGTCGAAACCTTCGCCGCCCACGTCGACGAGACGATCGAACAGATCGAGCCGCACGCTCAATTGCGGATAACGTTCGGAGAAGCGCGCCAGCGCGGGCGCGATGAAACGGCGGCCAAAGCCGAAGCTGCTGGAGATGCGCAGCTTGCCCGCCGGAATGCGGCGAGTGGTGGAGACGTCTTCGACCAGTTGCTCGACGTCGTCGAGAATTTTTTCGGCCCACGCGTAGACGCGCTCGCCCGCCTCGGTAATCGCGACGCGGCGCGTGGACCGGTGCAGGAGCCGCGTACCGAGCGTAGTCTCGAGCACGTTGATCCGCTTGCTGACGTACGCCGCCGACACCGACAGCGCCTCCGCCGCCGCGCTGAAACTGGATTTACGCGCGACTTCACAAAACACACGCAAATCGGCGAGATCGGGTGACGGGACGGCATTCATAGCGGATTGGCGGCCAATGCGTTTGTGCACGAATCGTGCACAGTGACTTAACTAAAGCCGCCATTTTAGATGCAAACGACAGGAATAGAATAAGCGCCGTTGAATCGTCGAAAGCCCTGATTCAAGCCCAAAGGAGGAGCACAAACATGTCGAAGAAATATCGGATTGCCGTCGTACCCGGCGACGGCATCGGCGTCGAAGTCATGCCGGAAGCCATTCGCGTGCTGGACGCGGTGCAAAAGCGCTTCGGCATCGAGCTCGAGTATCAGCACATCGAATGGGCGAGCTGCGACTACTACGCGAAGCACGGCAAGATGATGCCGGACGACTGGAAGACCCAGCTGCAATCGGCCGATGCGATTCTGTTCGGCGCGGTGGGCTGGCCGGACACCGTGCCCGATCACATCTCGCTGTGGGGATCGCTGCTGAAGTTCCGGAGCGAATTCGACCAGTACATCAACCTGCGCCCGGCGCGCCTGTTTGCGGGCGTGCCGTCGCCGCTCGCGGGCCGCAAGGCGGGCGACATCGATTTCTGGATCGTGCGCGAGAACACCGAAGGCGAATATTCGTCGGTGGGCGGCGTGATGTTCGAGGGCACCGAGCGTGAATTCGTGCTGCAGGAATCGGTATTCACGCGGCACGGCAGCGAGCGCGTGCTGAAGTTCGCCTTCGATCTCGCCCAGCGCCGCGAGCGCAAGCAGATCACCGTCGCCACCAAGAGCAACGGCATCGCGATCAGCATGCCGTGGTGGGACAAATGCGCGGCCGGCATTGCGGCGCAGTATCCGGACGTCAAGTGGGACAAGCAGCATATCGACATTCTGTGCGCGCGCTTCGTGCTGCATCCCGACCGCTTCGACGTGGTGGTGGCGACCAACCTGTTCGGCGATATCCTCTCCGACCTCGGTCCGGCCTGTACCGGCACGATCGGCCTTGCGCCGTCGGGCAACCTGAACCCGGACCGCAAATTCCCGTCGCTGTTCGAACCGGTGCACGGCTCGGCGCCCGATATCGCCGGCCAGAACATCGCCAATCCGATCGCGATGATCTGGTCGGCCGCGATGATGCTCGACTTCCTCGGCCAGTCGAGCGGCAAGGAACGCGAAGCGCACGACGCGATTCTCGCGGCGATCGAAGCGACGCTGATCGAAGGCCCCCACACCGGCGACCTCGGCGGCAAAGCGAACACGACCGAAGTGGGCGAGGCAATCGCGGCGAAACTGGGCTGAAGCGGTCGCCTGCTTCAGGCAGTTAACGTTCAGCAATGAAGTTCTGACAATCCCTGACGGGCGCCAGTTGAAGCTCTCAAAGCGGCGCTCTCCCCTTTCCCTCCTCTGGATCCGCCGCACCGCGCGCGGGCACCGTGGCATCCACCCTCTCCGCGCCGCCCGGCGCGGTCCCGCGCGCCGATGTGCGCTCGCAACATCTCGGGTAATCCCGCCTTGCCCCCCGTTGTCGGATTACTTACAGTGCGTGTTCGCAGAAAGAATCACGGTTCTATATACGAACACGCCCACCAAATCAGTCATGCCACCATCGCGGCAATCGCCGGTTACGGCTTCCGGGCCGCGTGGCCGTCGTCATGCAAACGGTTTGCTGCGGCGGGGGCATCGTGCATCGCTTCCAAACGGCGTACGATCGTGAAAGAAAGGAAAGGCTCGGGTTCCACGAGCCTTTTGACAATCGGGAGACCATCATGAGCCGCAGCACTGCTGTGAACGTTCAGACATTCATTAACGAACACCCCTTCTCGCCGTTCCAGTGGCTGGTTTTTTTCATGTGCTTCATCATCGTCCTGCTGGACGGTTTTGACACGGCCGCGATCGGCTTCATCGCGCCTTCGCTGATCGGCGAATGGGGCATCGCCAAGCCGGCGCTCGCGCCGGTACTGAGCGCCGCGCTGTTCGGCCTCGCGTGCGGCGCGCTCGGCTCGGGCCCGCTATCCGACCGCCTCGGGCGGCGCGTGATGCTGCTGAGTTCCGTGCTGCTGTTCGGCGTCGCGTGCCTCGGCTCGGCCTTCTCGAGCAACATCGAACAACTGACCGCGCTGCGCTTCATCACGGGCGTCGGCCTCGGCGCGGCCATGCCGAACGCCGTGACGATGATGGGCGAGTTCTGCCCGGACCGCCGCCGCGCGACCGTGATCAACCTGATGTTCTGCGGCTTTCCGCTCGGCGCCGCATTCGGCGGTTTTCTCGCCGCATGGATGATCCCGCATTTCGGCTGGCGCAGTGTGCTGCTGCTCGGCGGCATCACGCCGCTGCTGCTGATGATCCTGCTGGTGAGCAAGATGCCGGAGTCGGTCCGCTACATGGTGGCGAACAACAAGCCGGTCGAGCGGATTCGCGCGGCGCTCTCGCGCATTTCGGGCGACGCGGTGCAGGCAAGCGCCTTCACGATGACCGAAAGCGCGCCGCAAACCGGCAGCAAGGGCCTGGGCGTGGTGCTGTCGCGCTCGTACATCATCGGCTCGGTGATGCTGTGGGTGGCCTACTTCATGGGCCTCGTGATCTTCTACGCGTCGATCAACTGGATGCCGATCCTGCTGAAGGACGCCGGGCTCACGCCGCAACGCGCGACGCTGATTTCCGCACTGTTCCCGCTCGGCGGCGTCGGCGCGGTGGTGTGCGGCGTGCTGATGGACCGCTTCAACGCGAACCGGATCATTGCGGCCTGCTATGCGCTGACCGCGGTGAGCGTCTATTTCATCGGCCAGGCGGCCGGCAACGTGGGCGCGCTGGTGTTCATCGTGTTCGTCGCGGGCGTGCTGATGAATACCGCCCAATCGTCGATGCCGGCGCTCGCCGCCGCGTTCTATCCGACCGAAGGCCGCGGCACGGGCGTCGCGTGGATGCTCGGTGTGGGCCGCTTCGGCGGAATTGCGGGTTCGTTCCTCGTGGCCGAACTGACGCGCCGCCACTTCACCTTCGGCGGCATCTTCGCGACCGTCGCGGTGGCGGGTCTGCTGTCGTGCGTGGCGCTGCTGATCAAACAGGCGGCGCGGCCGCATGTGGCGACGGCGAACACGTCGAAGGCGGAGTCGTTCGGGCATTGAACAACGCGCGCGACAAGGGCGCGCATGCCGGATCCGCTGGTTTCTCGAAGCCGCCCGCCTGGGCGGCTTTTTCATTTCCAGCGCGTGACAGCAAGCAGGCCAGGGGGTAAAAAAAGCGTGCCCCGTCACTTCCCGATAAACTACGCGGTTGTTTACCCGTGCGGCCGCCGCGCTGGCCGATGCCACCGTCGTCGCCGCACCGCTCATCTCAAGTCAGGATTCCGGTAATGAAACGCGTAGTCGTCTCCGCGCTGCTGGCGGCGTGCCTCGCGCAACCGGCCGCGCAGGCCGTTGCACAGACCGTCAACGATCAATGTTTTGCGCTCGGCGATATCGCCGGCCAGGTCGCCTCGTGGCGTGCGCACAAGAAGACCAAGGCCCAGGCGCTCGACCAGGCGGCCAAATACTACAAGGACCCGGCGGACCTGCAGGCGGTCGACGCGATCATCGAAAAGATTTTCAGCCCGGGTGCGCCGCGCATGACGCCCGACCAGGCCAGCATGGCGTTCACGTCGGAGTGTCTGAAGAAGAACGGGCAGGCACCCGCTCAGTGATGCCTGCCCTCGGCACGCGATGCGGTGCCGTGCGATATGGACGTAGCACTCACGGCCCGCGCGCCGGACGCTAACCGGCGCGCATGCCGGTGCGGATGCTAGCGTCGGCGAAACGCATCCAGCGACGGCAACGCGTTGCCGTGAAAATCGAACAACGTGTTGTTGTCCCACTGATCGCCCGCACCGTTCTCCCAGCCGACGTTCGGCGTCGGAATCCATTCGGGCTCCCACCAGAACACACCTTTGCCGCGGCCGTCGGGGATCGCCTTGACGACATCCGTCACTGCACCGAGAAACTGTGCCTGCCCCGCCGGGGTCTGCGGAAAGGTCGAGGTGCCGACGTTGGTCATCGAGTTGGGCTCGGAATCGCCGTCGCTGGTCGTCCACGGATACGCGGTCTCGACCACCATGACGTCCTTGTCGTAGCGCGCCGCCAGATCGTTCGCGTTGTTCTGCAGGTCGCTCAGCGAGCCTTGCCACTGCGGGTAGTAGGACAGGCCGATCACGTCGAACGTCACGCCGCGCTGCGTCGCACTGTCGAACCACCAGCGGCTCTTCGCGTTGTCGCCGCCGCTGTCGATATGCAGCATGACCCTGGTGCGCGGATCGACGGATTTGACCGCGTCATGCCCCGCCTTCAATAGCAGCGCGAGGTTGTCCAGCTGGTCGTACTTGCCAAGCGGCCACAGCATGCCGCCGGTGATTTCATTGCCGATCTGCACCCACTCCGGATGCACGCCGTCACGCTTGAGCATGTTCAGCACATTCGACGTGTACTCGGACAGCAGCGCGCACGTCTGCGTGATGTCCTTGCCTTCCCACTCGTGCGGCGGATACTGCTTGCCCGGATCGGCCCACCAGTCGCTGTAGTGGAAGTCGATCAGCACGCGCAGGCCGAGCGCGGCCGCGCGGCGCGCCAGCACGCGCACGTGTTCGGCATTGTTGTAACCGGCGGCGGGACTCTGATTGGCCGGAAAATAGTTCGGATTGCCAGGATCGTTCCAGACCTTGATACGGATCGAATCGACGCCATGGCTCTTCAGAATCCGCAAACAATCGAGGCGCTCGCCATGCTCGTAAAACTTCGCACCGTTCGCTTCCAGTTCGAGCAGCGTCGAGACGTCCGCGCCCATCGCAAAGCGGCCGCCGTGCGCGGTGGATTCACCCTCGCCCGCGATGGCGGGCAGACCCACCGTCGTGCCGACACCCGCCGCAGCCGCTGATGCCAGCCATCCCAGCATTTCTCTTCGGTTCATTCGTCATCCTCCATCTATTGAATGGCGGCTCTTCTCGAGGCCGCCTGGTCCGGTGTGATGCGCCTGTGTCTCAACCTCCGGCCTTGCCACTTCTCCGACTACTCCCTCTGCCAATCCGATCCGGTCCGAACGGCACGCCAGTTCAGGCGTCTTTCCATACGCAGACATCGCCGGTGTTCAGGCGCGCCGCGCCGAGCACGAACGTCGCGTGGGACGGCGCCGGCGCCTGCACCGGCTGCTCGCCGAAATTGAATGCGAAGGTCAGGCCACCGCGCCGGCGAATGCGCAAGCCGTCGGCCAGCAGTTGCGTCTCGATGCCCGCGTCTCGCGTGGCCTGCTGCAACACCGCGCGATGCAGCGCATGCGACAGCCAGGCCGCCACATAGCGAACCTTGCCGTGTATGAGCAGCGCCGGCCACGCGTCGTCGAATTGCGCGGCGACGCGCGTCTCGGCATTGGCCCGCACATGCTCGCGCCAATACACGGCGGTGCCCTGTGTGCCCTCGATCGACAACGCGGGCGTGAGCGTGGGCCGTAGCGACTCGACTTCGAGCACCTGCATCGGCAGCACGCGTTGCAATGCGCCGGGCGGCAGGTTGCCCGGAATCGCGAACGCGTCCGTCTTGGAGCCGCTGCGCGGGCCGAAGACCCATTGCGCGCTGCTGCGTTCTATCTGCTGCACCAGCGCGTCGTCGATCACGGCGATACTCGGCACGACCACGAGGCGATACGTCGACAGGTCCGCGCGGCTCGACACGATATCCACGTCGAGCCCGAGTTCGCGCAACGCCTCGTAGTAGTCGAACGCCAGCGTCTGATAGTCGAAGGTCTTGCCATGACGCTGAATCTCGAACATCCATTGCGTCTCGTAGTCGAAGACGATCGCCACGGACGCGCGCGTGGGCGCGCCGAGCGTCGAGAGCGCCGTGGACCCCGCGATTTCACGCGCCGCCTGCCGCACTTCGAGGCCGCCCGGCGAGAGTTCGTTGTTCGGCAGATTAAGCCCGGAGTGCATCTGCTCCTGCGCATACGGACACTGACGCCAGCGGAAATACGACACCAGCTCCGCGCCGTGCGCGAACGCCTCATATGCCCACAGCCGCACCATGCCCTTCGCGGGCACCGGGTTCCACGGCGCCCAGTTGACCGGCCCGGCCTGCTGCTCCATCACCCAGAAGCGTCCCTTGCCGACCGCGCGATAGCGGTCGTGGTCGAACGCGGACACGTCGGGATGCGCGGTGCGCGCGAAACGCGCCTTCTGCTCTTCCGGCAGCGCGATCGACTCGGTGCGCGCGATCGGATAGCTGTCCCATGCGGCGACATCGAGCGCGTTGTCTTCGGAGAAACGGTAGTGGTCGAAGGTCGTGAAGAAGCCCATGAAGTTGTGCAGCAGATCCGCCGTCGGCGCATGCTCGCGCAGCACCTCGATCTGCTCGCGATGGAAGCTCGCCACTTCGTCGGACATGAAGCGGCGGAAGTCGAGCAGGTGGATCGGGTTGGCGTCGGTCGGCGTGAGGTTCGGCAAGCCGATCGCGTCGAACGACGGGTACTCCATGCTCCAGAACACGTTGCCCCACACTTCGTTGAGCGACGCGATCGTTTCGTAGCGCTGCTGCAGCCATCTCTGGAAACGCCCGAGCGCCGCGGGCGAATAGCTCGGCACGGTCTCGTGACAGCCGAGTTCGTTATCGGTCTGCCACGCGACGATCGACGGATGCCGCCCGTAACGCTCAGCCATGGCAGCCACGATGCGCACGCATTCGCGCCGGTACGTTTCGCTCGATATATCGTAGTGACGGCGCGAGCCGAAATTCCAGCGCGTGCCATCGGCACGCACCGGCAACACGTCCGGATGCGCGTCGATCAGCCACTTCGGCGGCGACGCGCTCGGCGTGCCGAGCACGAGTTTCAGCCCTGCTGCTGCGAGCGTTTCGACGGCCTCGTCGAGCCATTGCCATTCGAAAACGCCGGCGCGCGGCTCCATCCGGCTCCACGCGAATTCAGCGATCCGCACGTGCGTGATGCCGAGGTCGACCATACGCTTTGCATCGTCGGCCCACATCGCGCGCGGCCATTGTTCCGGGTAGTAACAGACACCAAGTTGCATGAGAGAAGTCTCGTTATGAGTTGACGAGTAGACGGGTTGACGTCGGGCAGGTGCTCAGCCTTTGCTTGCACCGAAAGTCAGACCGGCAACGAAGTGCCGTTGCATCGCGAAGAACATCAGAACGGAGGGCAATGCGGCCAGCACCGAGCCCGCCGCGACCAGGTTCCATGCGGTCGTCCATTGCCCCTTGAGCGCGGCGACGCCCACGGTGATCGGCGCGGCCTCGTCGCCTTGCGTGAGACACAGCGCCCAGAAATAGTCGTTCCAGACGAACGTGAACACGAGGATGCCGAGCGCGGCGAGCGCGGGCCGGATCAGCGGCAGCACGATGCGCAGATAGATGGTCCATTCGCTCGCCCCTTCAACGCGTGCCGCTTCGATCATCTCGAACGGCAACTGCTTGATGAAGTTGCGCAGAAACAGCGTGCAAAAGCCGGTCTGGAACGACACGTGGAAAATCACCAGCGCCCACACGGTATTGAAGAGTCCGAATTTCAGCGCCATGTCGCGCACCGGAATCATCAGGATCTGGATCGGCACGAAGTTGCCGGCGACGAAGGCGAACAGCACCGCCGTATTGCCGGGAAAACGGTAAGTGGCCAACGCGAAGCCCGCCATCGACGCCAGCACGATCGCGCCGAGCACCGACGGCACCGTGATCAGCACGCTGTTGGCGAAGTAATGCAGCATCGGCGTTTGCGTGAGCGCCGCGCCGTAGTTTTCGAGCAGCGCGAAATGCTTCGGCCAGGTCCAGTAATCGCCTTGTGCAAGCTCGTCCGACGAACGGATCGACGTGACGAGCACGGCCAGCATCGGCAGCAGCCAGAGCAGCAAGGCGAGCGGCAACGACGCCTTATAGAGCGTGCGATTGATGGGTTTCCAGCGTTCGACGGGAAGCGGATACATGACACGTAACTCCTGGCAAGCGGCAAAAAGGCAAGCGGCGAATCAGCGTTCTTCGCGCAACATGCGGCGAAGATGGAACACGATATAGACCAGCATGATCGCGAACAGCACGACGGCAATCGCCGCGGAATAGCCTTCGCGGTAGTACTTGATCGCCTGGTCGTACATGTAATAGGCGAGCACGGTGGAGCTGTCGAACGGACCGCCGCCGCTCATCACCGCGATCAGATCGAAGCTGCGCAGCGCGCCGATCACGGTCAGCACGACCGCCATGAAAGTGGCCGGGCGCAACTGCGGCAGGATCACGTGCCACAGCAGACGCAGGCCCTTCGCGCCTTCCATGCGCGCGGCTTCGACCACTTCGGGATTGATGCCCGTGAGACCGGTGAGATACAGCACCATGCAGAACGGCGTTTGCGGCCATAGCGCGGCGAAGATGATGCCGAACGTCACCGTGCGCGGATCGCCGAGCACGGGAATGCCGTGACCCACGATCAAACGCAGCAAGCCGAAGCCGGGGTCGTAGAACCAGCTGAACACGAGCCCGACCACGACGCCCGACAGCACGAAGGGCGCGAAGAACAGCGACTTCACGACACGCATGCCGCGCACGTGCTGGTTCAGATACAACGCGAACATCAGACCGAGCGGCGGCGCGAGCAGGAACAGCGCAAGCCAGATGAGGTTGTTCTTGAGCGCCGTATAGAACGTGTCCGACTGGAACAGTTCGACGTAATTGCCAAGACCCACGAAGGTCTTCGGCGTCATGCCGTCCCAGTTGTAAAAGCTGATCGAGATGCTGCTGATGATCGGGTAGACCACGCACAGACAAAACAGCAGACATCCCGGCAGCAGGAAGAAAAACGCGGCGCGGTGCTGATGACGGCGCGTCGTCGAGACGTGACGACGCCGGGCCGCCGGTAAGCGGCTCGCTGCGGAATGAGACATGGATCGAGCCTCGTCGGGAATCGAAGGCGGGCGCCGGCGGCGGTTACGCCGCCGGCGCTGCGGGACTTACTTCTGGTAGATGCGCTTCCTGGTCGCTTCGAGGCGCGCGAGCACGGCGTCGAGTTGCGACGGATCGCTGTAGAACTGCTGCATGGCCTTCATGCCTTCGTCGGCCATTTCCTTCTGCATGTCGCGGTCGTAGAACTGCGCGATGCCGCCCTTGGTATTCGCGAGTGTCTGGAAGCCGACCTTCGAGATCGCGTCCTCAGGCTCGGCGGCCTGGCTGTTCGACGGCAGTTGACCCCAGCCCTTCGCGAGTTCGGCGTTGATCTGCGGCTGCTCCATGAATGCAAGCAGCTTGCGCGCGTCGGCCTTGTTCTTCGCCTTGGCGGGAATCAGCAGCACGTTCACCGGGCCGTCCTCGGCCATCGGCACGTTGGCGTCGATCACCGGGAAGCGGAAGAAGCCGATTTGCGGCTTGATCGACGGCGGCAGGCCCGCCGAGAAGAACGTGCCCATCAGCATCATCGACGCCTTGCCGCTCGTGAGGAACGGCGCGATCGAATCGAGATCGTAGGAGAGCGCGTTGTCGATGAAGTAATGATCGTCGATCAGCGTCTTCCACGTCGTGTAGACCTTCTTCACGCGCGGGTCGGTGTACGGAATCTCCCCGGCCATCAGCTTCTGATGGAACTCGTTGCCGTTGATGCGCAAGTTCAGATAGTCGAACCACGCGGCGAGCGTCCAGCTGTCGCGTGCGGCCACCGCGATCGGCGCCACGCCGATCGCCTTCAGCTTCTTGTTCGCCTCGAGAAATTCGTCCCACGTTTTCGGCTCGCTCCTGATGCCGGCCTTCTCGAACAGATCCTTGCGATAGAAGAAGCCGTACGCGTCGTAGCCGAGCGGCGCGGCGTACTGCTTGCCCTTGTACGTGGACGCTTCCTTGACCGACGCATACTGTTGCGACCAGCCGTTCTTGCTCCAGTCCGACGACAGGTCTTCGAGCAGGCCGCGTTGCGCGTAATAGGCCATCCGTTCGCCGTCGTGCCACGACACGACATCAGGCGGATCGGTGGCGAGCCAGCCACCCATCTGCACCTTGTACGCCTCTTCGGTGATGTAGGTCACCTTGAGATCGACGTCGGGATTGGCTTTCTTGAACTTGTCGAACGCGTCCTGCCACGTCGAGCGCTGGTTGCCGCGCGCCGATACATTGACGTTGAGCGTGGCAGCGTCGGCCGTGACGCTGGCTAACGCGCCGGCCACCAGGGCGGCGGCAATCGACACCTGGGCAAGACGGCGAAGGCGAAGAGCAATCATCTTGTGTCTCCTTAACTACCTTGTTGACTGACAGCGGATGGCTGTCAGCGAAGTAACCCGCTCTGTGGCGGAATTCGGCTGGGTGAACCCGGCGGCTTCATCGGGTTTCGGTATCCTGATTACCTCGGTTCAGGCGGCAATGCGCTCGGGTTCGAAGGCGCTACGCCGCAATGCGATTCCCTCTGCGTCGAACAGATGGCACGCGGACGGCGGAACATGAATGCGGATGCGCTCGCCGGAGCCGATCGGCGTGTCGCCGGCCGCCTTTGCGATCAGCGTGCCTGTCGCGTGATCCGCGTGAATGTAGCTGTGCTCGCCGAGCCGTTCCGAGAGCACCGTCGTGCATTGAACGAACTGCTCGTCGCCGTCGAGCCGCAAATGCTCCGGCCGCACGCCGAGCGTGACCGGCTGGCCGCGCTGCAAACGCTGGCCGTCCACGTGTGCGATCAGCTTTTCGCCGCTTTGCGCGAGCGATACCGTCACGCTGCCCGGCTCGATCGCATCGACCGTCGCGTCGATGAAGTTCATGCGCGGCGAGCCGATGAACCCCGCCACGAAGCGCGACTTCGGGTGGTGATACAGCTCGAGCGGCGCGCCGGTCTGGGCGATGCTGCCGAAGCGCTCGGCGTCCGCGCCGGCGTGCAGCAGCACGATGCGGTCGGCGAGCGTCATCGCTTCGACCTGATCGTGGGTCACGTAGACCACGCTCGCATTTGCAAAACGCTGATGCAGACGCGCGATTTCGACCCGCGTCTGGCCGCGCAATGCGGCGTCGAGATTGGACAGCGGTTCGTCGAACAGAAAAACGCCCGGCTCACGCACGATGGCCCGGCCGATCGCAACACGCTGGCGCTGCCCGCCCGAGAGCGCTTTCGGGTAACGCTCCAGCAAGCTGTCCAGTTGCAGAATGCGCGCGGCTTCGCGCACCTTGCGCTCGATCACCTCCTTGGGCTGCTTCGCGAGCTTCAGGCCGAACGCCATGTTGTCGAACACGGTCATGTGCGGGAACAACGCGTAGCTCTGGAACACCATCGCGACGCCGCGCTGCGCGGAGGGCACGTCGTTCACGAGATGCTCGCCGATGTGCAACTCGCCTTCGCTCAGGTCTTCAAGACCGGCGATCATCCGCAACAGGGTCGACTTGCCGCATCCCGAAGGGCCGAGGAAGACGCAGAACTCGTGCTGCGCGATCTCAAGATTGACGCGCCGGATTACCGGCGGATGGTCGCCGTATGATTTCTGCACGTCCGTCAAACGAATGCTCGCCATGCTGTCTCCGTTGGATTTAACCGCTTAAATTTTACAAAAAAATTAGCGTCCAACGCTTGTGCGACGGGCATTTAATCGCTTAAATTTGAGTTCGAGGGAAAAAGTCATGGCGGGTGTCTCCGTGTGTTTTCCAGAAACTTAGCAATGTCGCAGAATGCTTGCAACATTTGAATCGCATTCCCTGAATATGGGATAAACCACCATGGTCACGCTGTCCGAAGTGGCAAAGCGCGCGCACGTCACCGCCGCCACCGTCTCCAACGTGCTGCGCAATCGCGAGAAGGTCCGGCCTGAAACGGCTGAGCGCGTGCTGAAAGCCATCGCCGATCTCGGCTACCGGCCCAACCTGAACGCACGCGCGTTGGCCGAGGGCCGCTCGTCGACGCTCGCGCTGATGCTGTCGAACATCTCGAACCCGTTCTACCCGGAGTTCGTGTTGGCCGCCGAGCGCGCCGCGCGCAAGACCGGCCACTTCCTGATGGTCTGCAATACCGACGACGACGCCGAGATCGGCCGCGCGTATCTGAACCAGATCGCGGGCACGTTGGCCGACGGCGTGCTCGTGATGAACACCGACATCACGATCAACGATCTCTGTGCGTCGGCCATGCACAGCGCGCCGATTCTGCTGGCGATGTGGGAGCACCCGGAGTCGCCGCCCGCGCTGCCGTGCATCGCGGTGGATTTCGCGCATGCGGGCGAACTGGCCGCGCGGCATCTGCTCGAACTCGGCCATCGCGAGATCGGCCTGTTGATCGGCGACGGTTGCGGCGGCTTGCAGGATGCGCGCTCGAACGGCTTTCGCGCGGCGATGCGCGCGGCCGGCATCGAGGCGGATGCCGCCGCGGTGCTGCAGATCCGCGACTCGATCGATGCGGGCTACGCCGCCTGCATGCAGTTGATGGCGAACCGTCCGCACCTGAGCGCGATTTTCGCGACCAACGACCTGCTCGCGATCGGCGCGGCGCAGGCGTTGATCACGCTCGGCCGCGCGGTGCCGGACGACGTGTCGGTGATCGGCATCACCGACATTCAACTCGCGCATCAGGTGCACCCTGCCCTGACCACGGTCGCGATCCAGACCGCGGCGATCGCGGAGTTGTCGATCGACAGTCTGATCCGCCTGATTCAGGCGCCCGAGCAGCAACCGTCGATGGTGCTCGCGCCGTTGCCGGAACTGGTGGTGCGGGCATCGACGGGACCACGGCGGGCCAATCAGAGTTTCTGCCGCACTGCCTCCTGATGCGCTTTCACGAGCTCGGCCATGCTGTTGAAGCGGAAGTCGACCTTCGGCGGCGAACCCGGGTTCATCGTCGCGCCGAAGCCTTGCTTCGCATGCCGGCGATAAATCCAGCACGACGCCAGACCGAATTCGTTGGCGGGCTGGTGATCGTGAAACAGGCTCTCGGCCGTGTGCAAGATTTTGTCTTTGCCGATGCCCCGCTCGCCGAGTTTTTCCAGCATGTATTCGAAATTGCGCGGCGACGGCTTGTATGACCCGACGTCTTCGGCGGTGATGATCGCGTCGAATTCGACCTGCAGTTTTGCGTTGCTGTAGGTGAAGCTCTCGTTGTCGACGTTCGACAGAATGACGAGCTTGTAGTGCTGCTTCAGGTACTGCAACGCCGCAGCCGAATCGTCGAACGCAGGCCAGTTGCGGATCGACTTGCCGTACGCGACACAGTCGGCGAGCGTGTAGGGCACGCGCCATTCCTCGGCGAGACGCTTGTAGACGATCGGCAGCAGTTCCTGATAACGCCGCGCTGGCGTGTACTTCTGCTGCGACGACTCATGCCGCGCGTGCGCTTCGAGCACCTGGTCGCGCGTGAGTTGCGGCTCGACGCGCTCCAGCAGCGGCCGCAAGCCTTCGAAGATGCCGGTCTCCCAGTCGATCAACGTTCCGTAGCAGTCGAAGGTCAGCGTATCGAAGTCGGTCAGTTGCATAGGGGTTTCCTCATCGGATGAAGGGCACGCGCTGCGCGTCGAACCCGCCAATCATGCGCTCATCGGTCCACGCGGTCCATTGCCATCCGCGTGACGATGTCGAAGGCCTTCTGCGTCGCGCCGACATCGGCCATGCCCCGGCCGTGTATGTCGAACGCGGTGCCGTGCGCGGGCGTCGCGATTGGAACTGGCAAGCCGCCGTGCACGGTGACGCCGCGCCAGAAGCCCATCAGCTTCATCGCAATCTGGCCTTGATCATGGTACATCGTGACCACGCCGTCGAACGCCTTCTGGTCGCGCGCCCGTACGAAGATCGTGTCGGCGGGGAACGGTCCCTGCGCGTCATAGCCGAGCTTGCGCGCCGCTTCCACTGCGGGCGCGATCACATCGATCTCCTCGCGTCCGAACGCACCGTTATCGCCATTGTGCGGATTGAAGCCGCACACCGCGATGCGTGGCGCCGGATTGCCGGCGCGTTTCAGGCCGTCGTGAATCAACTGCACCGCGCCGACGATCCGCTGTTCCGACAGTTTCTCGCTGACGTCCTTGAGCGCGATATGCGATGTAACGCGTGACGTCCACAGTTCATCGAGCACGTTGAACTCACAGAAGCTGCCCGTGTAGCCGAGTTGCCGTGCAAACCATTCCATCTCGTCGCCGGTTTCCATGCCGGCCATATGCAACGAGGTTTTGTTGACCGGCGCAAACAGCATGCCTTGAGTGACGTTGTTCTGCGTGAGCGCAAGCGCCTGCGCGAATGCTTCCAGGCTGTAGCGGCCGCCGCGCCCGGTGGACACCGCGCGCTCATAAGGCAGGTCGTCCGGCAAGCGGAAGTCGAGCAGCGACGGCACGCCCACGTGCCGGAACGCGGCGTCCGCGTGGTCCACAACCTCGTACTCGAAGCGCTGATCCGCGATCTGCATGCCGGTCTCCAGCTCGCGCCGGTCGCCGATGATCAGCAGCTCGGCGCGCGCACGGTTGCCGGCCTGCGCGAGCAAACGCGCGATCAGTTCGGGACCGATGCCGGCGGGGTCGCCGAGCAGCACTGCAATGCGTGGTTTCATGTTGCTTATCCTGTTCCTTTTGTCGAGCCGGCAAGCCGTCTTACTCGATGATATTGAAATCCGAAAGATGTTTGTCGCTCAACGTGATGCCGAGGCCCGGCGTGTCGTCGGAAAGCTGCAGGTAGCCTTTCTCTGGACGCGGCTCGCCTTCGAAGATGTAGTAGAACAGTTCGTTGCCGACTTCCACGTCGAACACCGGGAAGAACTCGGACATCGGGCTCGCGGTGCTCGCCATCGTCAGGTGATAGTTGTGCATCTGCCCCGCGTGCGGAATCACCGGCACCGACCACGCTTCGGCCATCGCGTTGATCTTGCGCGCCGCGGTGATGCCGCCCACGCGGTTCGTGTCGTACTGGATCACGTCGACCGCGCGTCGTTCGAGCAGATCCTTGAAGCCGTAGCTGGTGAACTCATGCTCGCCGCCGGACACGGGAATGATGTTCATCTTCTTCAGTTCCTGATAGCCCTCGACGTCGTCGCCGATCACCGGTTCTTCGATCCAGCGCGGATTGAACTCGGCGAGACGCGGCAGCATGCGCCGCGCGTACTCGAGCGTCCAGCCCATGTAGCATTCGAGCATGATGTCGACCTCGTCGCCGGCCAGCTCACGCAACAGCCGCACCTGTTCGATGTTTTTCGCCATCCCCTTCGGGCCGTCTTTCGGACCATAGCCGAAGCGCATCTTCATTGCGGTGAAGCCGTCTTCGAGGTAGCCCTGCGCTTCGCCGAGAAACGCGTCGCGGTCGTCGTTGTTGTAGAGCTTCGACGCGTAGCACCAGATCTTCTCCTTGGTGCGCCCGCCGAGCAGCTTGAACACCGGCTTCCTGACCGCCTTGCCCATGATGTCCCACAGCGCGATGTCGACGGCGGAAATCGCCGCCATGCCGATGCCTTTGCGGCCCCACGCGAGCGTGCGGCGATACATCTTCTGCCAGATGTACTCGTTATCGAACGGGTCCTCGCCGATCGCGATCGGCGCGAGGTATTCGTCGATGATCTGCTTGGCGACGCGCGGCGCGAGCGCGCAATTGCCAATGCCGACCGTGCCGTCGTCGCATTCGATTTCCACCACCAGCCAGCCGTGGAAGCGGAACGAACCCATCGCATCGCCGCGCTCGTAGAGAATGTCCACCGCGTTCGTGCAGAAATGCGCCTGAGGCGGCACGACCTTGCCTTTCCATTCAAAGACGCGCGTGCGGATGTGCTTGATTTTCATGTCGATGATTCCTCGAAAGAGTTAATGGCCCTGGCGTTCGCCGAGCGGTACGGGATGATGGGAGACGGATGCGGACGGGCGCGGCGCGCGCCGGAACGTGAGCAGCAACGCCGCGCCGATCAGACCGACCGCCGACAGCGACAGCATCCCGGCTTGCGGCGAGCCGGCCCAGTGTTCGGCGAGGCCTTTCAGATTGGGCGCGACGAAACCGCCGAGGTTGCCGATCGAATTGATGAGCGCGATGCCGCCCGCGGCTGCGGCGCCGCCGAGATAGCCGGTCGGCAAGGTCCAGAACAGCGGTTGCACGGAAACGAAGCCGATCGCCGCGACGCAGAATGCCCCGAGCGCCAGCACAACGGACGAGGTGAGCGCGGATGCGCCGATGCCAAGCGCCGCGAGTGCGAGCATGGCCGCCGCCCAGGTCCGGTGATGGCCGTGGCGATCGGCCATGCGCGTCACACAGAAAGTGCCGACGATCGCCGCGATCCACGGAATGGCGGTCAGCAAGCCGACCTTGGTGCCGACATGACCACCCGTGAGTCCGGCGATGCGCGTCGGCAGATAGAACACCACGCCATAGACGCTCATCTGAACCGCGAAATAGATCAATGCACAAAACAGCACGCGCGAGTCGCGCAACGCGGCGAGCACCGAAGCCGGACCATGCGCGAGCTTGCGCTCGTCTTCTTCGCGCAGGGCGCGGTCCAGCGCATCACGTTGTGATGCATCGAGCCAGGCGGCTTTCGAGGGCCGGTCGGTCAGATAGAAATACGCGACGACGCCCACCACCGACGCCGCCAGGCCTTCGACAACGAACAGCCATTGCCACGGCAGCAGTCCGAACGGATTGCCCGAGTCGAGCAGCAGACCTGAGAGCGGACTGCCGAGCAGCAACGCGAGCGGGAAGCCGAAATAGAACATGCCCATCGTCTGCGAACGGATTTTCGCGGGAAACCAGTTGGACAGGAACAGAATGATGCCGGGGAAGAAACCCGCCTCGGCGATGCCGAGCAGCGTGCGCAGCACATAGAAACTGGTTGCGTCGTGGACCAGTGCGGTACACGCGGACACGATGCCCCATGTCACCATGATGCGGCTCATCCAGACGCGCGCGCCGAAGCGGTACATCAGCAGATTGCTCGGCACCTCGAATACGGCGTAACCGATGAAGAAGATGCCCGCGCCGAACGCGAAGGCCGCGTCGCTCAAACCCGTGTCGGCCTGCAGCACATTCTTCGCGAAGCCGACGTTCGCGCGATCGATAAAGGCCAGCACGTACATCAGGATCAGAAAGGGCAGCAGCCTCGTGCGCGCTTTCACAATCGCGCTGTCGAGCGCCGCGCTGGCGGTCGTCATCATGCTTCGTCTCCTTGAATTTATTTATCGACCCGGCTTGTCAGTGTAAGCCGCGAGTCGTTCGATAGCCGCTAGTGTGCGAAACTATCCAATAACTGACCATTGAATAAATCGAATCAGCTGATTCCCTGGAGTTATCGCTCACATGATCGCGCCCGCCTCCGCCATTCGCAAACGTCTGCGTCTGCGTCATCTGCAATTGATGGTCGCACTCTCGGAGACCGAATCATTGCGGCGTGCCGCCGACGAACTGGCCATGACCCAGCCCGCGGCCACCAAAGCCTTACAGGAACTCGAAGACACGATCGGCGTATCGCTGTTCGTGCGGCATGCGCGCGGCATGGAGCCGACGGTCTTCGGCGAGGCCGTGATGCGTTATGCGCGCGTGGTGTTCGAAGATCTCGACGAGTTGCGCGAGGAACTGGCCGCCATCGAGGCGGGCGACATCGGCAAGGTGCGCATCGGCGCGGTGATGGCGCCCTCGCCCGAATTGTTGACGCATACCATCGTCAAGCTGAAGGAAGCGCATCCGCGTCTGCAGATGGCGGTGACGATCGACACCAGCGACGTGCTCGTGCAATCGTTGCAGCAGGACCAGCTGGATATCGTGATCGGACGGATCCCCGATGGCTTTCCGGCGCTGGACCTGAGCTTCGAGACCTTGTCGGAAGAGGCGTTGTCGATCGTCGTGCGCCCCGATCATCCGGCTGCGCTCGCGACCGTGCGCCCGAAGCTCGCGGAGCTCGCACGCTATCCGTGGATCATTCAGCCGCACCCGAGTCCGATGCGGCAAGTGATCGACCAGACCTTCCGCGAGTCGCGGGTCGCGCCGCCGGTCAGCACGGTCGAGACGTCGTCGATTCTGACCACGCTCTCGTTGCTGCGCGACTCGGACATGCTCGCGGTACTGCCCAGTTCGGTCGCGCAGTACTACGTCGAACTCGATGCGATTGCCGCCGTGGCTACGCCGCTGCGCGGACGGCTCGCGCCCTATGGTTTGATTCTGCGCAAGAACCGGCGCATCACGCCGGCCACGCAGCTGGTAATCGACTCGATTCGAGCGGCGTGAGCGGCGTTTCAGTGCATCCGGTCGGCGGTCAACGCTCTGAACGCCCGGCGAATTCGAGTTCGCCGCGATTCGCAAGATCGTCGGAAGCGCTTACCGTGTCGAGTGGAATATCCGGCCGCATGAAGAACGTCGCGACGATTCCCACGGCGAGCAGCCCGAGCGAGCCGGCAAACGGCAGCGTCCAGCTTCCCGTGCGATCCACCACGAGGCCGAACACGATCGGCGTGAAAATCCCCGCTACCGCCGAGCCCGCATTCACCAGCCCGCTCGCGACGCCGACGTGTTTCGGCGTGATGTCCATCGGCACGGCCCACACCGGTCCGATCGTCATTTCGAGGAAGAAGAACGACAGGCTCATGCAAGCCGCCATCACCGGCAAGGACTTCACCACCATGACCGGTGCGAGGAACACCAGCGCACCGAGGAATGCGCCGATGATCACGTTGCGCCGCGCCGCGACGACATTGCGCGTGCGCTTCAGCACGCGGTCGCTGATCACACCGCCCGCCGTGTTGCCGACCACGCCCGACAGAAACACGCCGGCCGAAAACATCGCCGAGCTTTTCAGATCGAGACCGCGGCCGTGCATGAAGAAGGTCGGCAGCCACGTGAAGAAGAGCCAGCCGGTCCATCCATAGCAGAAGTACACGAGCATGGTCGGCCCGATGCGTTTGAGAAGACGCCGCCACGGTGTGGGCTCGCGCGTTTTCTCGACCACTACCTTGCCCTCCGGCGGCAATTCCGCTTCTTCCTGCGGCGTCATGTGGCGGTGCTTGCGCGGGTTGTCGGTGAAATACCATGCGTAGACCACGACCCACACGAACGTCAACGCACCGACCACGAAAAACGACGCACGCCACGACGAATACGCGACCAGCAACGCGACGAAGGGCGGCGTGATGGCATTGCCGAGCCGCGAGAACGAATGAGTCAGCCCTTGCACGAAACCGCGCTTGCTGGAGGGGAACCAGTTGGTCAATGCACGCGCCTGCGCCGGCAACGCCGCGCCTTCGCCGATGCCGAGCAGCATGCGCGCACAGAACAGCGAGACGATACCGCCCGCGAGCCCGGTGGCGACCGTCGCGACGATCCAGATGCTCGCGCAGGTGACGAGCGTGAGCTTCGCGCCGAAGCGGTCGCTGACCCAGCCGCCGATCACCTGGCAGATCGTGTACGTGTACGCGAATGCCGCGAAAACGAGACCCACGTGGGTGTTGCTCAAATGCAGGTCGTCGCGGATCAGGCCCGCCGCGGCCGACAGATTGACGCGATCGAGATACATGATGAACGACATCGCGCACATGATCGCGAGAATCGCTCGACTGACTTTGGGTCGATGCAACATTGTCTCTGTCTCCTCCGGATATTTCGCCTCGTTGCCCCGTATGACTCGGGATTCGGGCTGACCGATGCGTCCAGCCGGCTCAGGGAGCGCGGCGCTCAGTTTTGTGCGGCCATTATCTGGACACCAGCGATAATTGACCAATGAATTGTTTCGATACTGCGATCACCGGTGGTTATCGCTGAAGGTGACCGCAGACAGGATGCCGCATCGCTGGCACGCCGTGCGCTCACGCACGAAGCGCGGCGCGGCGCGGCGCCATGGATGCTGTGGTGCCATCAGCGGATATCGCGCGGATTGCATGCGCTACGCTGATTCGAGAGGTAGACGGACAGCGACGCGTTTGCTACGTTGACCGTGACGCTTGGAGAGCAGGTGCGCGCCGAAGCGATCCGGCGCGGCGGCGAATGGAAACGGCACGCCGCTCATACGCCGATCTTGCACTGAAATCGTACGGGCGCAGAGCATGCGATGGGGACCATTTGCGCTTCGTGTTTGACGAAGTGTTCCGTGTGAACAGCTCGCCCTGGAACATTGCAGTCCGCGTCCCGGCTTACTGATGTGAACTGGCGGGCATCAAGGATTACCGCCTTCGTGCAAGAAGAAGCGACACCAGCACAAGTGTCATTGCAGCGGCAACACACAGAAAAACTGCGGCTCGGTTCCATCCATTGGCGTAACCAACTAAAGCCGGTCCAAGCAACATAGCGGCGAGAATCTGAATCAGCTTCTCCCGCAAGCCAAGCTCAAGAGTTGGCCTGCGAGCCAACCAGAAGGTCGGCCCGCGCGTGCATGAGCAAATCCACGCTTTTGACTGTCTGTCACGAATCAGTGCCATCGCGAACAAACGCAGGACGATGCAAGCACCGATCACAAGAAAGGCCCACGCACCAATGCGCAGAAGCCAAGGCTTACCGAAAGGCCACCAAAATAGGCTCAGAGGCGCAAGTAAGAAAAAAGTACCGTAAGCCCACCTACGCCGCCGTAAACAACCTATCAGCACTACTGGATGAACGCAGACCGCGCCCGCCAATGCGACTATACCGACGGATGCCAGGGATTGTGAGTGAATCAGCACAACGACAATCGCCAGTTCGCACGCGGCGGCCAAAGACCACACCGAGAGCGCCAGTTTGAGGCGTGTAAGCATTGGCCTCATTTTTTACCTGAACTTGACGTTCTTACAGTAGTCCATCCCGCTGACTATATCCCCCCACCCTTCCTTGACGCTCAGGTATCGGCAGTAGTTTTCCTTGTAGGAGTTCTCATTCACTGGCGTCATGCTACCGGGAATAGGCGAGTAACTCATAAACAGAGGCCCCGTCGTGCCTTGATCACTTAAAGAGACGAACAAGCCCTGCTGGTTAAGAATTTCGTCGTAGGTAGCCAAAGTGACGGTCTGCGAGCTCGGTACAGTGGCCCAATAGAGTGACGAACTGGCGGTGGAGATTGGGTCGACGATTGGTAAAGTGTTCGGCATGGCAGTTCCTAGCCAGATTTTTAACGAAGGCAGGTAAGGTTGAGCGGCCGCCTGCACGTCTGCCGCGAGAGCTAGCGCCGCGACTGTCAGAGCGACCCCTTCGCCAATTTCGGCCCACACCAGCATTTGCATGACCACTGCGCCCGATCCTGAAACGAGCGTCAGCACGTCACCCGGCTGAACCCTCTTCTTTGGATCAGTCCAGTCGGCGACAATTTTTGCCATCGCAGTTGTGGCTAGCAGACCGTTCGACACGATTCTAACCGGCTGCAGCATTGGAACGATGTTTGTCACTACTGCCAGCACACCGACACTACTCTGTACGATTGATAGCGAATCCGAACCAGTATGTGCAGCGTCCAGCAGCGTCTGATAAGTATTCAGGTTGTTTGATCCTGTCTCCAACACCTGAATTGCAAATTCCGAATGCGCCATATTTATTGCGCTCTCGATTCGTTGTCCCAGGGTGCGATGCTGTTCACAACGCCACTGACCGCAGGTGCCGTTGATGCTTCCTGTCCAATGACGTACCGATAGTAAAGCTGTGTACTGCCGGCAGGTGGTGCGTAAGGGACTTGCGCGATAAACGATTTGGATGCTGTCAGCATGACTGGCAGGTTGTCCACTATCTGCTGAAAACTCCTGTCCGTGGCAATCTGCAGATTCGCTGCAATGTCAGCGCCAGGCTTGTCGAAGTTCACCAGACGGACCCAGAAAACCCATGTTCCATCTTTCCGCTTTTTTGCCGTGGCGCCGTTAGTTAGCGCGCGTATCCGCGGTTCATGGCATTGCTTGCAGGAGGATTGGCAGGAGCCGCGCGCACGCCTACGGAGAGTGCAGTCACGGAGGAAATGGCGCCAACCCGAATAAATCGTCGTCGGTTTATCATCGTTCTATCTGTGTTCTCGGCAAGGGAGGGGTGCGTGATCAACGTATCGTAGTCACCCAACAACCATAACGCGGCCAAGAACAGCAAAAAAATCGGACAACTCTCAAATCTGCTGGAAGGCAGAGGGCTGCTTGAACAGACGCCACGAGGAGGTAAGCGGGTTATCTTGACATTCACAACATTTGATTTGATATGCTAACAAGTGTGTAGCGTGAAAGTCTCGACTCACAACCCGCCATGTATAGGTTTTTTCAGTTTAAGGGCAAACCTTTTCTGCGCTTTGCCGGCCCTTTCATCGATGATGACGCACGAATCCCGTCTGCTGACAGCGTAGACCGCCGTCAACGGGACGCATTACTGCGCACTTCAAAAATTGCCGCATGCATTCCGATTCGCAGATCGAGCAAGTGCCAGTATCGCTGCACGAATGGGGGCAGGACAAAACCGATACTGATCGCCGGGCATGGCCGCGTGCTCGCTGCGCGTCAACGCGGATTGACCGAAGCGCCGGTTATAGTAGCGCGGGGCTGGACCAATGCGCCAAAGCGCGCCTACGTGTTGGCGGACAATAAACTCGCGTTCAGAATGGGCGTGGCGACGATTGCGCTCATCAACACCGTCGCGCACTTCGGCGCAAAAGAAGCGGCTGCGCTGGCGTCGATTGCCGACGGCCGTTTCGACCGCGCGTGGGTCGCTCCCCAGCGGGACCGGATGATGAACCCCTGACTGTGAGCCACATGGCGCAATACCTGACCGCTGCAACCCTGCTCGAACTCGCGCGCGCGGCGCAAACGCGCGCCACCGCGCCTTGCGCATGCACGAAAACGCCCCTGGACGGCTGGCAATCGCAGCCGCTGTCGCTCGACGAAACGCAGTTCGAGGAAATCGGCACGCTGTTGCCGGAAGACGATCCCGAGCCGACCTTCAGCGAGTATCTGCCGGGCAAGACGACCTACTGGGCGGCCGATGCGCCGATCGCGCCGCGCTACTTCCCGTACAACCGCTGCGCGCTCTGGCAGTGCTCGTTGTGTACGCGGCTTTATCTGCGCTACGTCGAAGGCGGCGGGTATTTCGTCGATCGCAGAATCCGTGCGGTGCGGGCGGAGTTGATCGAAGACGTGCCGCTTCCGGCGTGATGCGCGTAGCGTGACGAACGTTTCGGCATTGCGCGTCGAGGCGTTCGTCATGCGCAGATACAGCGACGCACCACTCAAACGCTCGCGATATGCGTGTCGGAAATCGCGCGCACGTCGATACGGCGCGGCAGAATCGCGTCGCGGTTCGCGCTGTCGGCGACCTTCTGAAGCGCGGCAATGTCGGCGTCGGTGACGAAATGCTGCTTCAGCGACGCGCGCTGCGTGATCCGCTTCGCGGCATCGAAAGGCGAGCGTGTCAGCGTCGCGTAGATCTGTGCGTACGCGTCGGGGTTGGCCAATGCCCAATCGCCCGCGCGTTGCAGTCTCAGCAGAAAATCGGCGATCGCCCTGCGTTTGTCCGCATCCGCGAGCGCGGCGCCCGAGGCCGTGATAAACCCCAGCCCGCTATTGATGCCAGTGCCGTCGCGCAGAATTCGCGCGCCGCGTTGCACGGCGATGCCGTAGTAAGGATCGAACGTCGCCCACGCTTCGATCGATCCCGATGCGAATGCCGCGAACGCATCCACAGGCAGAATGAAGCGGACCGTCACGTCGTCTCTGGACAGTCCCGCCTCCGCAAGCGCGCCATAGAGCTGGAACTGCGAAATGCTGCCGCGCGCCGACGACACGAACACCGTGCGCCCTTTCAGATCCGCCACCGTCGCGATCTTCGAATTCGGTGCGACCAGAATGCCCAGTTGCGCGCCCGAGCCCACACGCGTTGCGACGATCTTCAACGTGGGATCGCCGAGCGCGGCCGCGAGCACCGGCAAGTCGCCCGCCGGCGCGAGATCGACGGCGTTCGCGCGTTGCGCTTCGAAGAGCGGCGCCGCGCCCTGAAAGTTGGCCCAGCGATACGCATACGGCGCGCCGTCGAGCACCTTGGCGGCTTCGACGAGCGCGCGCGTGCCGCCCGCCTGGTCGCCTAGCACGAGCGTGGTCGACGCGCCCCCGGCTGCATGCGCACTACGTGAAGCAAACACGCTCGCGGCGAGTGCCGGTGTTGCGCCGAGCAGTTTCAGCGCACGGCGTCGCTGGAAAAACGACTGGGAAACGGATGCGGCCATATGCCCTCGCTGACGATTGAGTGACAAGCGTAGCGGCGGTCGCGGGTCGTGGGAACGAATCGATTGCGATATGTATATGAGCGCTCGCGTGAATATCATTGCTCGTGGTCGATAACCACGCATTCGAAGCTGCTCGCGCAAGCCGCCGCCTCCATCGCTTCGGGCAGCGCGGGGAGCGGATAGACACGCGGATGCAGCCTGGTGAGATCGAGCTGCCCGCTGCGAACCAGGTCGAGCAGCCGGCGATACGACTCACGCGGATACATGAACTGGCCGAGAATTTCCCAGCCGTTCAACATGACTTCGGTATAGGGAATCGGCAGCGGCACGGCCATGCTGCCCATCAGAACCAGCCGGCCGCCTTGCGCGAGACCGCGTAGCGCGGCCAGCGTGAGATTGGGATCGCTCGCATTGCCGACCATGTCGAATGCCATCTGCGCACCGCCGTGCGTGGCCTCGCGCAGCGCTTGCGCGTCGGCCTGCACGTCGCCGGTGGCCGTGACCGTGACGACCCGCGCACGGTCGAGCGCCGCAAGCGCCTCGAGCGCCCGCGCATTTCTGCCGACCGCGACGATCCGGCTCGCGCCCATCGCCAAGGCAAGCAGCACGGCGCCGGTGCCATAGGCGCCCGTCGCGCCGGACACGATCAGCGTTTCACCGGCGGCCAGCCGGCCGCGCAACAGGCCGCCGAACGGCACGATGCAGCGGGTGGTCATCGCGAGCTGCACGGAACTCAGACGCGGCAGGTCGTCGGCCGGCGTCACCGCGCTGGCCGGATACGAGGCGTATTCGGCCAGCGTGCCGTCCGGCCAGTCGGCCTGCACGCGCTCTGCTGCCGCGCCGTTAGCGGTCACGCCCAGCAAAACCTGCGCGGGCTCCCGCACGTTTTCCTGCGCGACGAAATACGACGACAAAACGACACGCTGCCCGGGCCGCAGATGCCACACGTCGCGACCCACCGCATGTACGACACCCACGCCATTGCCGCCCGGGACGAACGGCTGTGACGGCACGTGGTAGATCGGCAGTTTGCCGTCCACGTAGGCCTTCATATACGACATCAGCGAGGACGCTTCGACGCGAACCACGACGCCGCCCGCGCGCGGTTGCGGAACCGGAATGTCGTTCAGGCTCAAGGCGCCGCCCAGCCGTTCGAGTTGCCATGCTTTCATCGAAGAGATCCTCCGTGTATGCGCGTTGCCACGCCTCGCCTGTTGCTGCATGAAACCGCTCGTGGATAAGCGGGGGAAAACGCAAACATGTCCGCAAGCCGCACGGCTCGTCGCGTGAATGGCACTATGATCCCGCCAAAAAAGCTCCGTGCCTATAATGGAAAAGCCCTCATTCCTCTTAGACCGTACATTTATGGATGCGCTTTCCGACGTACTCTCGATGCTGCGCGTGAGCAGCGTGCTGTCGTCCCGGTTCGAAGGCAGGGGGGCGTGGGCGTTCCGCTTCCCCGCGTATCAGGGCATCAAGTTCGGTGGGGTGCTGGCCGGCCGCTTTCATCTGTGGATCGAAGGCAGCCAGGCGCCGCTGACGCTCGAACCCGGCGACTTCTACATGCTGACGGACGGTCAGCCGTTTTATTCGGCAAGCGACCCAGGCCGTGCGCCGCTCGATGGTCCGGCAACTTACCGCAGTATTCGCAGCGCGGACGGCGTCGTGCGTTATCGCGGTGAAGGTGAAAGTAATGGCGATGGTGAAGGCGGCACGCGACGTGATCACGACCGCGTGACCATCGCGAGCGGCCGCTTCACGTTCGAGAACGACGTCACAGGCAAGCTGTTGAGCCATCTGCCGCCGCTGATTCATCTGCGCGCCGCGGAGCTGGGTTCGCAGGCGCTGTCACGCGTGCTCGATCTGCTCGAATGGGAAACGACCGGCCTGCATGCGGGTGCGGACATCGCGCGCAGCAGTCTTGCGGCGCTGGTGCTCGTGCACGTGCTGCGCACCTATCTGGCGTCGACCCCGCAGCCGCAGGGCTGGCTCGGCGCGCTTGCCGATCCGAAGATCGGCAGCGCGTTGTCGATGATGCACGCGCAGCCTGGCGAACGCTGGACCGTCGAGAGCCTGGCGTACGCAGTGGGTATGTCGCGCACTGCGTTCGCGACGCGCTTTCGCCGCCAGGTGGGCAGCGCGCCCGTCGAATACCTCGCGCAGTGGCGGATGACGATCGCATGTTCCGCGCTCAAGCACTCGGAAGAGTCGCTGACCGACATCGCGTCGCGCATCGGTTATTTGTCCGATACTGCGTTCAGCATCGCATTCAAGCGCTCGACCGGGCAGAGCCCCGGCCGCTTTCGCGCGCTCAGCCGCGAGCCGTGATGGTTGCCGGACGGCGCCGGGCACTTCGTCGGCGGCGCGCCGATAGAAAGTGAGTAACAGGGTGCCGTTTTTGCGTTTCCAGTCAGCTTCCGGCACCCGCTCGCTTGCGTCGCTCAGGCCGCGCGATACATCTGCGCACCCCACGGCGCGCCGATCGTGCCGCCGTCCACGACGATCTCGGCGCCGGTCATTCCCGACGCATCCTTCGACGCAAGAAACAGCACCGCCGCCGCCACTTCTTCCGGCGCCGCAAGACGGCCCATCGGAATGCGCGGTGAGAGCGCCTGTTCGGTTCCGTCGAGCGTCGCGCCCTCGCGTGCGCCGCGCGTCCAGATCGGCGTGCGCGTGCCGCCCGGAATCACCGTGTTCACACGGATGCCGCGCTGTACGAGTTCGGATGCGAAAACCTTCGCCATGCCCGTGATGCCCGCCTTGGTGGCCGAATAAGCGGCCGAGCCCGGCGAACCGAGTTCGCGCATCACCGAACCGTTCAATACGATCGAGCCACCTTCGCTCATCAACGGAAGCGCCGCCTGCACCGTCAAAAACACCGCCGTCAGGTTCGTGCGAAGAATCGCGTCGAACGCCGCGGCCGATGTACCGCCGAGCGGCGTGGGTCCGGAAATGCCGGCGTTGGCGAACACGATGTCCAATGAACCAAACGCGCTTTCGATCTGTTTGAACAGCACGCCGATTGCGGCCTCGTCATCCAGATTGGCCTGCACGCCCAGCGCGTTTTCGCCCAACTCCGACACCGCCTGATCGAGTTTGGCCCGGTCGCGGCCCGTGATCATCACGCGCGCGCCTTCGCCAATCAGCAGCTTCGCCGTGACGAAACCGATGCCGCTATTCCCACCCGTGACTAACGCTGTCTTTCCTGTGAAACGCATCATCCTTCTCCCTGAGCGCGCCGCCGGAATGCTCCACAAAGCACGGCCGGGCGACGCCTTGAACGGTTAAGCGGCTCCGCGCCGCTGCTGACAAACGAACTATCCGAGGATATTCCTCACCGTCATTCTGCATGTTGATCATCATGCACATTTTCAGTATTATGCTCGTCATGCAGATTGTCAAGTGTCGGAGAACGGAAAAATGGGCTACTCACAGGCGCAGAAGGCAGAAAGCAGGCAGCGCGTTCTGGAAACGGCGGCGAGGCAAATTCGTGAAGACGGCATCGCCGCGCTCGGCGTCGCCGACTGCATGCGCAGCGCCGGACTTACGCATGGCGCGTTCTACGGCCATTTCGATTCACGCGACGCGCTGATTGTCGAGGCCCTCGAATACGCGGTCGCGCAAAGCAGGAAACGTATCGAGGCGCTGCACACCGGAACGGGCGCGCCCAACGCGAAAGAGCCGTTGCAGGCGATTGCGGAGGCGTTCCTCAGCGAGCGTCATATCAGGAACCCCGGCAGCGGCTGCGCGTTGTGCGCGCTCGCCGGCGAGGCGCGCCACGCGAGCCCCGAAGTTCGCGAGCGGCTGACAGCCTACGTGCACGCGCTAACGGCGCAAATCGCCGAGACTCTGGCGGGTCGAAGCAAGAGCGCGGCGCTTGGCATCGTCGCGACCATCGTCGGGGCGGTGACCCTGGCGCGGGCGGTGGACGACAAGCAACTCGCGAAATCGATTCTCGCTGCATCGCTCGACCTGATCGTGGCTCAGGGCGGTCACGCCGGCGCCGGGTAAAACCGTCGCGCACCGTCTCGCACGCGTTACCATGACGGTCTTTTCAGGCAACCATCCAATCTATTCCAATGAAGCCCACACGATGGGCCGGTGTATTTTTCCTTCTGGTGACGGCAACCGGCTGGGCTCTCAACTGGCCCGCGATGAAAATACTGCTACGACAGTGGCCTCCGTTGTTCTCCCGTGGCGTCGCCGGAGTGGCGGCGGCGCTGCTGCTCGCGGCGATCGCGCTCGGTTCCGGCGAACGCCTGCGCGTGCCCCGGCATTTGCTGCCACGCATACTGCTCGCGGCCAGCACCAACGTATTCGCATGGATGGGGTTCTCGACACTGTCGATGAAATGGCTGAGCGTGAGCGAAGGCGCGTTGCTCGTCTATACGATGCCGATCTGGGCGATGCTGCTCGCGTGGCCAGTGCTGTCGCGGCGGCCGTCCGCGGAAGGTTTCGTGTCGCTCGCTTTGGGACTCGCCGGTGTCGTCGTGCTGCTCGGCGCTCAAGGTTTCGCTTTCGACTCCGGCAAGCTCGCCGGCATTCTGTTCGCTCTGCTCGCGGCGGTGCTGTTTGCGCTGGGCACCGTCATTACGCGCACACCGATCCCCGTGGCGCCGATTACGCTGGTGGCGTGGCAGGTCGGACTCGGATGTGTGCCGATGGTCATTGCGGGATTGCTGATCGAGCATCCGGACTTCACGGCGCTCAACACCGCGGGCTGGGCCGTGCTGATCTACATGACCGTGGTACCGATGGGCGTGTGCTATCTGGCGTGGTTCGCGACGTTGCGCCATTTGCCGCCTGAAGTGGCGTCCATCGGCATGCTGCTCGTGCCGATCATGGGCATCGTGGCAGCCGCGCTCGCACTGGGTGAGCCGCTAGGCTGGCGCGAGACTGCCGCGATGGCATTGACGCTGAGCGGCGTGGCACTCGCGCTTCGGCGTAAGCGGCCGGTGAAGCAGGCCGCAGATTGAAACAGGCTGGGGCTGCTCAGACGCCGTCGCTATTCCTGCTCAAACGCCGCGCAAGCTCGCGACCGCGTCCTGTCAGTTTGAGTGTCGAGATATCGCCGTCGTCCCGCCAGGCGATCTCGACCAGCTCATAGCGGCTCAGCGCAAGTACTTCCGCATCGAGTTCTTGCAGACGCCTTTCGGCATCGCTCAGGCGCAGCAGGGTCGCGACTTCGTGATGGGTCAGCATCGGCTACCTCGTCGGTGAATAGAGGACATGCCGACATCGTAGACACGCAGCCCGACATTCAGACTACGGTTGTGTTGCGCAAAATTACCGCGTTACACATGGCGAGGACGTGCGCCGCCGTCACACAGGCTCACGCTACTTGCCGCGCGCCACGGACACGAGTTCTTTGACACGCCGTGCAATGCTCCCCAGCACACCATCGGGTTCACTCGTGGACGGCTGTCTGTGCGGCATGTTCTGCAAATCGTGCCAGTCATCCTGGAGCGAGCGCGCATGACTCGCCGGTGTGAACGGCCATTCGATCACCACCGCCCGCAGGATCGCCGCACGGGGACCTTTCTCGGCCCTGTCGATATACGCATTGATCGCTAACGCCTCCTGCCTCGCCGATTCGTGGGAATCGGTGGCAATGAAGTCGTTCAGTCCTTCGATATGGACGCACCATAACTGTTCGCTCACGTCCTGTCTCCGTATGGGTTCCTGATTGCCGACCCGCTCGTTGCGGATAACGCCCTGTTCGTCTCCGGCATTCCCGCCAAAACACCACCGATATGCCGCCATTTTTATACCCGAGCCATCCGGGGCGCTGCTTTTCAGAACCCACGACCCAACTTCCTGTACCGTATTACTGGGGCCTCGATCTAAGATCAGTAAGCATTAGGATGATGAAGCCCCTTGAATACAGTCGCGAAAATGATTTTTACGTCCAGTGCGAATGACCAGTTGCGCAGGTAATACAAATCGTGCGCGACGCGGCCCTCCATCTTTTCGATGCGATCGGTTTCACCGCGAAAGCCGTTGATCTGCGCCCAGCCGGTAATGCCGGGTTTGATCCGGTACCGATGGATATAGCCGGACACGATGTGCTGATAGAGATCGTCGTGTTCGAGCGCGTGAGGACGCGGCCCCACCACCGACATATCGCCGCGCAGCACATTGAAGAATTGCGGCAGTTCATCGAGACTCGTGCGGCGAAGGAATCCGCCTACCCTGGTAATGCGTGGATCACCGCGTGTCGCCTGCTCCAGCAGGCCCGGCTTCTGCTCGTGCAGGCGCATGGTGCGAAACTTGTAAATGCTGAAGACCCGCCCGTCCGCGCCTTTGCGGCGCTGTCTGAAGAAGACCGGGCCGGGCGAACTCAGCTTCACGGCAATCGCACAGGCGAGCAGAATCGGAGATACAGCGATCAGCGCCGCTAGCGCAAAGAGACGGTCGAACAGTTCCTTCTGCACCATTGCCTTGGGCGGTAGCGGCGACGCGGCCAGATTGATCGTCGGTAGGCCCAGCAGGTCGGTCATGCTGCCTTCGAAGAGCGCCAGTGTGCGCACATCGGGCATGAACCGGATATTGATCAGGTCATTGCGAAATTCGTCGACGAGCCGGAGAATCGAACGCTCCTCGGTCAGCGGCAACGCCAGCCAGACTTCGCCGATGTTCTGCTCGCGAACGTATCGGGCAAACGCGGCATGCTCTTCAAAGACCTTCACCGGCGACGCGTTCGCGACGCCGCTGCCCGGACGCAGGTTGTACAACGCGTTGGCGCGAAAACCGGCGGCAGGCGACATCTCCATCTTACGAATGATCTCGTCGCAATGCTCTCCGCACGCGGCAACCGCAACCTGCTGCAAATTCAGTCCGGCATTGCGCATCCGGCCGAGCAGCGCATGCGTCACCATGCGCCCGGCCATCATCGCCGCACCCGAAATGCCGGTCCAATACACGAACCAGAGACGCGACACGAGGTCGATCTGGTGCAGCGAGAACATCAGCACCATCGCGCACGCCTGAACGAGCAGCCAGCCGAGCGCGACGTGCCCCGCGAGCGCACGCTTGGAGCGGCCGCGCCATGACTCGTACACGCCCAGCGCCGGAAATACCGCGAGTGCAAAGGCCGCCGCAAAGGCCACGAACGCCAGATAGAAACTCTGCTGCGAGCCCGTTTCGAAACGGATCTGCGAGGCCACGATCGCGCCCGAGAGAATCATCGCCACGTCGAACAATCTTGCCAGTAGACCAGTAATCAATCGCATTGCAGCCCCCTAAGAGCACGCGTCCGTTCGACTCACCTGATTCAGCTGCAGCGCCCATACTTGTCGTCGAATCTGACGATGTCGTCTTCGCCAAGATAGGTTCCGGACTGAACTTCGATGATCTGCAGCGGCACGCGGCCGGGATTTTCCAAACGATGACGAATGCCCAGCGGGATATACGTCGACTCGTTTTCGCCGAGAAGAAACTGCTCTTCCCCGCGCGTGACGAGCGCAGTCCCGCTCACGACAACCCAATGCTCCGCACGGTGGTGATGCATCTGCAACGACAGGCGCGCGCCCGGCATCACGACGATGCGTTTGACCTGAAAACGATCGCCGTGGTCGATCGAATCGTAAAAACCCCACGGGCGGCGAACTTTTCTATGCGCGTCGGCTTCCGGTGATTTATCCCGCTTGATGCGCGACACCAGACCCTTGATGTCCTGCACGTGCGAGCGGTCCGCCACCAGCACGGCGTCGTCGGTCTCGATCACGATCAGATTGTTCGTGCCGACACAGGCCAGCAACCGGCCGCCTTGCGAACGCGCGTAGGTTGCGGTCGCGCCTTCGAACAGCACGCGTCCATTCGATGCGTTGCCGCAGTCGTCCTTTTCCATCGCCTGCCAGACCGCATCCCACGACCCGAGATCCGACCAGCCCGCGACGAGCGGCACGACCACGCCCGCGAAAGGCGAATCAGGCTTACCCAGTTGCTCCATCACCGCGTAATCGATCGAATCGGCGGGCGAGCGCAGGAATTCGGTGGCGTCGGGAATGACGCACTCGGCGGTTTTTCTCGCCCCCTGATGCGCCTGAACGCACGCGGCGTGTATTTCCGGCTGAAAACGTTCGATCATCGCGAGCCATACCGATGAGCGGACCACCACCATCCCGCTGTTCCACCAGTAATTGCCCGACTCCACATACTGAGCGGCGAGTTCTGCTGCCGGCTTCTCGACGAAACGCTCGATGCGACGCGCGCCATCGCGCAACTCGCTGCCGAGGCGGATATAGCCGAAACCGGTGTCCGCGCGATCCGGGGGAATGCCTAATGTGGCGATCGAACCCGCCTGGGCGTAGCGCGCTGCGATGTCGATGGCCCGATGAAGCGCGTCGAGGTCGGCTATCGAATGATCGGCGGGCATCACGACCAGAATAGCGTCCTGTCCATCGGCGCAAGCGGCCAATGCGGCGAGCGTAAGCGCGGGCGCGGTATCGCGGCGCGCGGGCTCCACCACGATGCGCGCGTTCACCCCGACCTCGCGCGCCTGTTCGTAAGTGGCGAAGTAGTGCTCGGCACCGCAGACGACGACCGGGTCGGCCGACACATCCCACATGCTGCTGAAGCCCGCCATGCGCCCCATCGTGGCTTGCAATAATGTCTGGTTACCGATCAGGTCGATCAACTGCTTCGGAAACTGCTCACGCGACATCGGCCACAGACGCGTCCCCGATCCCCCGGCGAGAATGACCTGCACGAGCGGCGGATAGTCCACCAGAGCCTTTTCGATCGAATCGGTGTCCGTCGTCCCGTCCGTCACTGCCGTAACCTTGCCCATATAAAGCTCCCTTAGCTCGATGCCGGCTCGAGAACGACCCGCTCGATGTCCGCGCATAACGCATAACGACGCGAAGCGCGTCGAGGACTTCTCATGTGATTAATGACAGGACGTCCGTAACGGATGGACAGAGCCAACCAGTTCGTTGCGCCGGACGATGTGCGTATCGGCCTATCGGTCTGATTCGGCCTCAAACGCAAAGCATCGGCGCGATCGGGTCGCGGCAGATCGCGTAAGGGCACCAGCGTTACGCCGACAGACTGGTCCCTTTAGCGCCGCACTCGATGTGATCAATCATAGTCAGCCTACGCTGCACCACAGCATTCGTGGCGCGAACAGTGGAGGTTTTGGCTCTGCTCGTGGGCACGGATTTCTTAAGCACCCCGGTGAAGCCGAAGCGACGAACAGCGGCATACGCGGAGGTTGGAAATCAATTACGACACGTGGTACCGTGCAGTGAACGCGTTCGCGTTTTATTCCTCAAAGTTACGGACACCGATGTTGTCCATTGCCATTACGACGCTGGCTTTCTGTTTCTGACTCCATGGCGGCTTTCTTCACATGGACGAGTCTTTGGGCACTGTGCGCCATTTCGTTTTCATGGAGTCGCAATGGCTTACATATCGTTACTTGCGCTATTCCTGACTGTCACCAATCTGGTACCCGTAAGCGCGGTAGGTTTTGTCCCACTCCTCTTCTGTTCGTGGCGTTTTTTCGGAAGAAGTTACCCCGCATTTATTACGCCGCTGACGATGTTGACGCTGCTGATCGTGGTTTCGACGCTGCTTTACGACCCCCGGTCGTTTCTTCAATTCGACTTTTATCGCCGCGACGGCAATTTTTTCATCTCCTATGCGCCGATCTTTGCCGGTTGCCTGTACATGCACCGCTGGGATCTGAACAAAGTGCTTCGCGCGTTCTTCATGTTTGCAGTAGTGATCAACCTGCCGATTTACGCTTACTACATTCTTGAGAATGGCTTACTCAGCATCTTCACGAATCCCGATGCCAGCTTTGGCAGCTACTTCATTGCACGCAACGCGGCCGGAGGCTTCTTTGCGATGCTGTTCTGCCTGGGCCTCGGGTGCTATCTGCAACGACGCAGCAAGCTGGTCCTGGCGCTGCTGGCCGCCAACGTGTTGATGCTTTTCTCCACGTATAGCCGGGGCTCGCTGCTGGGCGCTCTGGCGGTGCTGCCCTATCTCTACTTCGGCCGCAAGCGCTGGATGCTGGCCTCGCTGATAGCCTGTCTTCTCGTGGCTTCGATCGCAATGGCGATCTACAATACCGACCCGACCGTCAACTATATGGGTTACACCTTCTCGATTCAGAATCAGGATGCGAAGGTCGCCAATCTGAACATCCGCTACGAATGGCTGTGGCCGCGCGCGCTCGCGTACTTCGAACAAAGCCCGATTATCGGCCTCGGGTTCGGTTCATTCGACGACCATATCGGCAGCGTCATCTCGTACTTCCACGTGGTGGGTATTGCGTCGGACGTCACGACCGAACATAGCGACTCGCATGCACACAACTCCTACCTCAACTTTCTCGCGGAACTCGGCATAGTCGGACTCGTTCTGTTGCTGAATTTCCTCTGGAAGCTGATTGAATGGAGCCAGCACGGCGCGGCGGCCGCCGCGCTGATCGGGCGCGGACAAAACTTCGCCGCCTTCCGGTTCGTCGAAATCTCGTCGGTTTGCCTGCTCGTGATGGCCGCCACCGAACATCGGATGGTCTCGCCGTCGAACGTTCTGATCCTGTCGCTTGTCGTCTCGTTGTTGCTCGCATGGCGGCCGCCCAGCGCCGTCGCGTTCGAACGGCCGCCGCGCATGCCGGACGGGCGCACGCCCTCGTGAGCGATAATACGGACGCACCCAACTAATCTGCCCGCGGGAGGCGCTCTTTTCAGCCACGCGGCAGCCAGAAAGCGACAACGAGAGAATCCTATGTGGACTGTGTTCACCAACCTGGGCGACGCCGCCATCACGTTGCCCGTGGCGGCTATTTGCGCCGGCTGGATTGCGCTATTCAATGTGCGTCTGGCACTCCGCCTGATCGGCGTACTCGCCGTTGGCGCCGCGCTCGTGGGCGCAACCAAGGTCGTCTATGCCAGCTGGGGAATAGCCATTCCGGCCGATGATTTCCGCGTCATTAGCGGGCACACCATGCTGTCGACGTCCATCTGGATGGTCGCCATTACGCTCTTGCTGAAGTGGTGGCGGCAACCGACGCTGCCCGGTATCGTTGCGGGCATGGTCATCGGCGCGCTGACTGGTCTTTCCCGCCTCGTCGACCATTCGCATTCGCTGCCTGAAGTCATTTCCGGCTGGCTTCTTGGCGCACTGGTGGCGTTAATTTTCTTACGGGCGGCCGTCAACGTCGAGCCCGAAAGATTCGGGGCCATCTGGCCCACGCTAAGCCTTCTGCTAGTCTCCACGCTCGCCTATGGCCACAAGGCGCCGCTTCAACATCTGATCGAAACACGTTCGCCGCAAATTCGAACCCATGTGCCCTCCATCATGGCCGCGCTGGGACGAATCCGCTATCGCATCCAGTCTTACGATGCCACGTCGGCCAGATGACGTTCGTCAACGGACTGCGGGTTCCTGACCGGATACGGAAGAAACTGCTCGACACAGGCGTAGGGAAGCCGGGCGTCGATGAAACTCGTCAGTGCCGCCTTGAAGTTCTCCGTTGAAAAGCGCTCGGCATTTCGACGGCATTGCCGGGGGTCGAACAGTCCGGCATTGTTTTCAAACCGGCTGACCGCTTCCAGCAGCGACTCCATTGTCTGCTCGCCAAAGAACACGCCCGTAGGCCGATCGAGCGGCAAACCGACGACCGATTCGAGCGCGCCGCCCCTGCCGAATGCGATGACCGGCGTTCCGCACGCCTGCGCCTCCACCACGGAGATGCCGAAGTCTTCTTCGGCCGCGAACACGAACGCGCGGGCGCGCCGCAAATGATCGACGAGAACTTCCGATGGTTGATGACCAAGAATCGTCACGTTCTCTCCGGCGCAAGATTTGATCTTTTTCATCTCAGGACCATCGCCGATCACCACGAGCCGCCGCTCCGGCGTTTGCGAAAACGCTTGCACGATCAGATCGATGCGCTTGTACGGCACCATCCGTGAAGCCGTCACATAGAAATCGTCCTTCTGCGTACACACCGTCATGCTGCCGAGATCGACCGGTGGATAGATGACGGTCGCTTCGCGTTGATAGGCCTTCTTGATCCGCCGCGCAATGAACTGCGAATTCGCGACCAGATGATCGACGCCGTTGGCCGAACGCGCATCCCATCCCCGGATGTAATGTAGCAGCACGCGGGCCATCGCGGACTTGATGCCGGTACTCAGGTGAGACTCCCTGAGATACTGATGTTGCAAGTCCCACGCATAGCGAATGGGCGAATGAACGTAACTGACGTGAACCTGGTTCGGCCCGGTCAGTACACCCTTCGCCACCGCATGCGAGCTGGAAATGACGAGGTCATACCCGGACAGATCGACCTGTTCGATCGCAATCGGCATGAGCGGGAGGTAGGCACGGTAGCGTCGCCGGGCAAAAGGCATTCTCTGAATAAACGACGTATGGACGGTCTTTCCCTTCACGCAGTCGCGGTCCTCCAGAAAATCGACAATCGAGAAGATGTCCGCGTTCGGGAAGCACTCGATGATATTTTTCAACACCTTCTCCGCGCCGCCCGAGACCACCAACCAATCGTGAACAATAGCGACTTTCACTTCGACCTCCTGTGAGAGAGCAACCGGGACCTACGTATGCGAGGTCCCGCTTCATTCATCCTTCGCGGCGCCTGCCTGAGGCCGAAAGCCGCACGCCATTCGAACCATGCCGAGCGCCCGTTCGGCGCCTGGCAACAGATTGATCAACTCCAGGCGGATCATGATGCTCATCAGCATCACCGCCAGCGCTGCTTCGCCGATAACCCGGGCAGACGCCATACCCACCGCACCGTATCGAGAAGCAAGAAAAAGGGCCGCCGCGAGATTGATCAACCCCGACGCCACACCCGTCACGGCAAGCAGCCTGTCTTTCCTTCGTGGCACGAATACATAGAACGCGATGAATTGGTTAACAGCGGCGAAGGGGAACATCCATGCGAAGATCTGCAATACGTGCGCACTCGGTCCAAACGCAGGCCCCAGGATCAGCGGCAGCACAAATGGCGAAAGCGTGAGTGCGCCACAAAACATCAGTAGTCCATAGCCGATCAACAAGGTGGCGCCCCACCGGGTCGTGACCTGCGCGCCGTCTTTGTCGCCGAGCGCGAGTTGCCGCGATATCGTGGGAATGAACACCTGCGACGCCGGCCCCATCAGACTGAGCCCGATCGTCGCGAAGCGTTCGGCCGCGCCGAAGTAGCCCACCTGAGCGGGCGTGGACAGCAGCGTCAACAGATAAGTCGACGACGCCGTGAGCACGACCGAGCCCGACGAGTAGCAGAACAGCATGGTCGAGCCTCGCACAAGAGGCACGACGCCCGCGAACCTGAGACGCGGCAAGCCCAGTTGCCAGGTCGTCAGGCCGTACGAAATGATCGAAGACGCCACGCCTGCGATCAGCAGGCTCGCCAGCACCCACACGGCGTCACCGGGCCCATTGACGAGATTCAGAACCAGCACGAGGCTCAGCGCGAAACCGAACACCTCGATCATGATCGGGGTTCGAAAATGCTGACGCCCTTGAAACAGCCAGCCGAGATTCATCGCCGACACGACACCCAGCAGCGTGGCGAGCAGACCAATCACTGGCCGCTCTGACAGGACGGGCGAGCTCATCGTGGCGACGACGCCGATAACACCACCCAGCAAACCCATCAGAACGCGTGCGCTCACATGCAGCGAGTAGATGGAGTTGCACTCCGCCGCCGATTGCGCCTTCGACACCTCGCGCATGCCGACGAACGTGAATCCATAGCTGGCGAGCATCCATATCACGTTCATCAGCGACATCGACGCCAATACCCGGCCGTACTCGGTGACGCCAAGAATCCTGCCGTAGAACGGCACGACGATGATGAGATAGACGTATCTCATCAAATACCCGCCGTAGACAAACGCAATAACGTTGGCGCCCGCTCGTCTATCCATATCGCCCCCTTTCTCGCGCGTTCCGGACTTCAGCGCCCAACCGCGCGACGGCGGGCAAGCGGGTTGGAGATATAACGCACGACGAAATCGGACAGCGGCGAGTAAGGCACGAGACACAAACTCGACAGCACGAGCGTGCCGAGTTTCTTCTTCACCCCCCAGAACGGGTTCGCGATGATCGTATGCAAATAGGTGCGGGAGTCTCGCGTCATCCAGCGCCAGCGTGTTGGAAAGGTCGCATGATAGACGCTCGAACAGAACGTGGCCCTTTCGTGAGAAAAGTCGTAAAAGACCGGCGGAAGTTCTATCTGCAAGCGGTTGCGCGCGATATTCCTCAGTATCGCCCAGCGCAAGTTGAAGGTTCTCGGCGCTTTGTTGAGTTGCTCCGAATTGGCGAACGAGATCGTTTCGCCGTGGGCGTTATGCACACGATAGCCGCCGAGCGACTTCGGCACGGTGGCAATAGGTCCCGTCAATGCCGCGCCGTAGATCGCGTAGAAGTCTGCGCCGTAGCGGTTAATACCCTCCTCCGGTATGGGAAAGAAGCGCCTCAGGGCGCTCACACGATAGGCATTGCCCGACGCCGGCGGAGAGGGGTAAAGCCAGCCGCTGCGCAGCAGCTTTCCGCAGTCGTGCGGTGGTTCGCTGTGGGGTACATGGGTGCCCGTTAGCACGCTGGCGCTGTCCATCACGTCGAGGCGGAATTGCACCTTCGCCCAGTTTCCCCCCGAGAAAAGGCGCATCACTTCGGAGACCGCGCTCGGATAAAGAATGTCGTCGGAATCGAGGAAGATCACATAGTCCGTTTCAAGCACGCCGATCGCATGGTTATACGCGGAGACCTGGCCGCCGTTCGTCTTGAAGATGGATGAAATACGCGTGCCGTACTGTTCAATGATCGCTCGCGAGCCGTCGGTCGAACCGTCGTCGATGACGAGCACCTCCGTTGCCGGATAGTCCTGAGCAAGCGCCGAGTCGATCGCCTCGGCCAGATAGCGCTCGTAGTTGTAATTGCAAATCGCGACAGTAACGTGGTTCATGATTTCTCAACGGTATCCAAAAGTTCGATCAACCGGAGTGCGATGACCGTAAAACTGACGACACACGCGGCAAACACAACACTTCAACTGGATCGGGCGTGCCCTTGCCCGATCGCATGGCTATGCGGCACGACGCACAACGACATACGCGAGGTGCTTCGGCGGATTGTTGCCAGCGCCGTTGACTCGACCCGGCACCTTGAATCGAACCTTCAGCATCTGGTCGTCCCACGTCAGCGCAACGTCGTCGCGGGAGCTCGCCTCGCCGGTTAGTGCGTCGATAAACTCGACCCGGGTAATGCGCGGCGACGACTGCGGCCCAAACCCAGGAAGGCCGACCGTCTGCCAACCCGGCTCAGCCCTGACCTGCATCACGATGTCGCTGCCGGAAAGCAACGCGGCTCCAGCGGCGCCTGGACCGAACTGCAACGGCCTCGACAAGCCGGCAAGCGGTCCATTGACGGTCTGACGCAGCACAACCAGGCTTTGACCGGATACGTTGTAAGTCCGCTCGGGCGGGCCCCGATGCGTCAGACGGTATGGCTCATAGCCATCCCAGTGATAGATCATGGACAGGTACTTGTCCTGGTCGTTCCAGTTCCTGTCCAATGCCCACACGGCGAAGTCGAAGAAATAGCGCGGCAGGTAGTGCGGATCTTTCATGTACTCGTTACCTATTTCCGTTTGCCAGATACCGCGTGCAGGACCGTTCTTCACGTACTGCTCATACAGAGGATCCAGATCGGCGACGGGAAGGTAATGCGTGTCGAGGTAATCGACCCAGTCCAGCATGCGTTCATTCAACACCGGGCTCCTGTACTCCAGCCATCGCTTGAAGTTGGAGAGCCCGCCCTGATCCGGCCAGCCGCCGTACACGACATACGCGCGGTAACCGCGGATAATTCGCGCCGCCGGAATATGAATCCGCTCGACGTAATCCTGCATCGCCCGCTCATAAGGCTTCGCACGCTTCTGGTCCCGACTGAATTCCGGGCCGTGCCAGAACGTCGCCTGCGGCAAGCCGCCGGACAACTTGCCGGCCGCCTCGTTCCAGATCTGGAAATAGCGCAGGTTAAACGGCGGTGTCGAATACTTGCGAACCACCGCGTCGACGTAGCGCGTCCAAGCCTTCTCGTCGACAGGCGCCGAGTTGGAGTCCCCCGGCACGCTCGCATTCCACTTCGGCGTGTACCCGAGCAGCAGCAACGAGCCGATTCCGTTGCGATCGTTTCGAATCAGGACCGACGGCAGATCGCTATCGAATGCGGAGCCGGTCTTGTCGATTCGCATCGCGTCTTCCGGCCCGTGCGACTGGCCAGGTCCCACGGAATCGCGTCCCCAACTGATACCCATCGCACGCCACATCTGAATGTCACCGGCCGATCCGGGCCAGCCATTCGAACCGATCAGGTCGGTAATCCTGCGAGCGGTAGCACGTTGTTTCCGCGCATCGGACACCACCGCGAGCGCGCTCTGCGTTCGCAGCAGAGGTATCGTCGCGCCTGCGAGCGCCGCGAGTAAGCGCAGTGCTCGCCGTCTGCCGGCACCGTTTTCGACGCGATACATTTGCCTGCCCAGAAACATGCGTCAACTCACCGACGCGCGCGGCATCAGGTCCGGCAAGCGGTCGCCGCTGTGTCCGTAGAGAATCTCAAGCACTTTCTGCGCCGAATACTCCCAGCGAAACTCGCGGGCGTGAAGCAAGCCCTTCGTTCGGTGACGCTCCCTGAGTTCCGCGTCGCCCATCATTTGTGAAATCTTTGCGGCGATGTCGTCAGCCGACATCGCGTCGCAATACATCGCAGCATCGCCGCACGCTTCGGGGATCGACGTACGCGACGAGGCAATCACAGGACAGCCGCAGTACATCGCTTCGAGCGGCGGCAGTCCGAATCCTTCATACAACGACGGGAAAATCAGGCAACCCGCGTTCTCATACAAGGACTTCAACTCGCCATCCGACACGAAACCGGCCCACAGTACCTGCTTCGATAAAGCCGGCTGCCCGTCATCGGCGCTATTGAAGATGCGCGGATTTCTGCCGCCCACAATGACGAACTTGATTTCGGTGAGATGTCCGAGTTTGCCGATCGCCTCCAGCGCGCGCTGCAGATTCTTGCGCGGATCGAGACTGCCGACAATCACACAGTAAGTGTCTTTCGCAAGTCCCAGACGGCTCAATACCGCCGGATTCGACGTGATCCGGTCGAGATGATCCGCGCCGGGCGCCACGACCGTCACGCGCGATTCATCGATTTTCAGGTGATGGCAAATGCGCATCTTCGAGAATGCCGAGACCGTCAGGATCATCGGCCGGGTTCGTGGGAGGCATGCAAAGCAAACCCGGTACCAGAGTCTGAATTTTCTCGAGAAGCCTTGCGGGACATCGTAGATCGCCATGTCATGAACCATCACGACCTGTCCGCGCTTGAACAGCGGATTGGTATTGCACAGACTCAGGAGCGTCATACCCCGCGCGGCAATCGGCAGCGTGATCTGCTCCCAGAGCGTGCCGCGCAGCCACGGAAAACGCCGCTGCGGTGCGAGCAGCGCACCCGGTTCGATCGCGTTTTGCGGCATGAAGACTTCCAGTTCGTCGCCAGGCAGAGCGCGCATCTGCATCGCTCTCGTGAGTTCATAGGCGACCCGTTGAACACCGGTGACGGGCTGGGAAGTGAACTTTCCGTTGATTGCAAAGGTCATCGGGTTCTCCGTTTAACGCCGTCACGACACGACGCTGGCTGCCATTTGCTTGAGCCCCGGGGGAGATCAATGCACTGCTTCCGGGTCGCCGGCATCACTGGCGTAATTCGTCGCGTAGCCGTAATTGCGCGTACTTCGCCGCAGCGGGATGCCGTTGAAGACCGCGCCCGCGATGCGTCCCTCGGCGCGCTCCATCTTCTTGACCGTGTCGGCAATCTCCTCCTCGCTCTGCATTCCCGAACGCAAGACGAGCAAGGACGCACCCGCTTCACTCGCAATGATGGAAGCGTCCGTGACCGCGAGAAACGGTGGCGTATCGATGATCACCAGATCGAACTGGCCCGCGAGCCGCTCCAGGACATCCTTGAAGCGCGGTTTCATCAGCAATGCGGCGGGATTCTCCGGGCGCAAGCCGCAGGACAGGAATGTCAGGCCCTCGACACTCGTCTGCCGCAACGCGCTGCGCAAAGGCATTCGTTCCGCGAGCACCTCCGAGAGCCCGCCGCGATTGCTGCCATTGAACAACGACGCGAGATGTCCGCGCCGCATATCAGCGTCGATCAGCACGACGCGTGAGCCGATTTCCGCGTGCAGGATCGCGAGGTTCGCGGCAACAAAGCTCTTTCCCGCGGAAGGCGTCGGCCCGATGACCATCAGGACGTTATTGCGCGCGTGGGCAAGATCGCGCGTCACCGCAGTACGCACGTTGCGAAGCGCCTCGACCGACGTATCGTGCGGAAAACGTGACGCCAGAGCCCGGCTGATGTCGCCGTCCAACAAGGCCGCCGCTCCATGAAACTGGATATCGGGCGCGGCTTTCTGGAATGGCAGGTTGCTTCGCCCTCCCAGACCCGGTAGTGATTTTCGGCCGAAGCCGGCGGACATGCGATCGAGCAATAACTGCTGCTGACTGAACAGGATCTCCCCGAATACGGGCACGCTCATGCGGCGCTCGACGTACTTGGGGTCGGTCACGCCGGTCATCACGTGGCGGCGCATGAAGACCAGCGTGACGCCGGACACGAGCCCAAGTATCAAGGCCCCTGAAAGCACCACGGCGGGCTGGGGTTTGACCGGACGATGGGGCCTGATTGCCCGGTCGACGATATGCGCGCCGCCCGTCGTACTGGCGCGCCGAACCTGCAATTGTTCGGCTTTCTGAACCATCCCTAGATAGATCGTTTCCGCCACCTTCTGCGCGCGGAGCAGATCGACGCTCTCACGCTCGGACGACGGCATGCCGTTGAAATGACCGTTGAATTTCTCTTTCGCATCCTTCAATTGCGCCAGTTGCGTGTCGATGCTCTGTATCCAGCGGCTGCCAACGGTATAACGGTCGAGGAGTTGAGTACGCTGCAGTTGCAGGGTTGCAATCTGCCTGTCGAGGTCGAGGCCGCCCTGGAGATACGCTTGCGCCTCGGCGGTCGGTTGCATCGACTGTGCAGACGAACGGAAGTGCTTGAGATTGTCCTCGGCCTTCTTGAGGTCCACGAGCAGGCGCGGAAGTTCTCCGTTAATGAAGGCGAGCGTGGTCGTGTCATTGAGTTGCCGGCTGGCAACGGCAGAGGCAAGGTATTGCTGGCCCAAAGCATTGGCGACTTCAGTGGCCTTATCGGCGTTTTTATCCGCATACTCTATCTGAAGAAGGCCCGAGTCTTTCACCTTGTCGCTAACCTTGATCAGATCGTCAAACCGCTTGATCGCGTCGAGTTCGTTCCAGCGAATCACCTCGAACTTCGTGCCCGGCCGCGCATCCAGCGTCTTCACGAGCATCGACACGCCATTGTCCATGGCCTGCGTGCCCACAATGCCTTTGACGAGCAACTGATCGGACGGTCCACGCAACTCGTACGCGCCGTCTTCGAGGGCGATCAACGTGAGCTTTTCTTCCTCGAGTTCTCGCGGTACATCCAGCGCGCCAATCTGAACACGCTCTCCGCCCCACGCAAAGGACTTCAATCCAAACCACGGCGCCGCCGGCCGGCCCGGAGTCGCAAACTTCTCGGCGATGTCGCCCAGAAGCGGGATCTTGTGCGGCTTCACCGAGACGTCGAAGCGGAACCGGTCGATCACTGGATCGAGCACCGAGCGGCTACGCATGACGGCCATTTCAGTCACCGGGGCCGGCGCAGGCGCAGGAAGCATCTCCTGATTCTGCAAGGCCAGACCGAGCGCATTCGGCTCCGGTGGGTCCACGCGCAGGAGGACATCGGCCGAGTAGATCGGTGTCGCGATGAGCAGATATGCCACGGCAAGCGTCAAAACGACCACCGTCGTGACCACGATTTCCCAAATGTGATCGCGCATCAACGTGAGCATCCCACTCACGCTGAGTTGGCCACGTTCGGTGCTGGCACCCGGAGAGAGCGAATTCTGAGGGTAGTAATCCACCGGTTTGATCCTTCCATGTTCGATGGGCAGAGTAATGATTCGATACTGCTCTGCTGCACCACCAGTTCGCGATCTGAATCCGCCGCCGGACGACGTGGGTATTGCATTGCCCGGCAGCACCTCGACGTGACGTACCTCGTTAGATTGGGTCGGAGAGCCGCCTTCCGGCGCGCACGAGCGACGGATGACGGTACTGCGTGATGCATATCATCGGCGTCCTTACTACATAACCTGCAACGCCGCTTCTCCCACCACGATCTCAACGAATTAAAATCCTCAAGATATTCGTGCTACGAAAAGCTATTCTGTAATGAACCCTGAAAAACTGATGTATTGAGACTGTTATGGTCATTGCCCGCCTCTACTTCATAAAACAGGAATAGGGGCTCGCGGCATCGACGATGCCAACCTCCAACTGCACAGGTAGTTCGAGAGGATGCCTTGCGATCCAATGGCTCACGTCTGGCGTGATGGCCTCTTCGCCAATCAGACGCTCGCCCGGCAAGGTCGATCTTCATGTATGAGAACGCCGGATGATCCAACCATATGCCACGATCGCCGCGAGCGCCAGATGCGGCACGATCAACGCAAGCACCGCGCCCTTCCGGGCACGGTGGTACATGATCGCGCGCTACTCCTCTCGCGCAATGCATTCGACCCGACACAAATCCAGCGGTCCAGAGAGGACGGTAATTGGACATATCCTCGCCAAAGCACGGCGATGGCACGTTAAAGCAGGTACTCATATTGCGGAGTCGGAAATCGGCTCATTAGGCCAACAATTTCTCTCTCGATGTTGCGGTGAAGCATAGCCTGCGTAAAAAGCAGCAATTCGCCGTCGGCATAAATTCGGGTGTTAATGGCCGATTATGCAGAGGGGATTACAAATGCAGCGGCACTCCAGAAAGCCTTGTTGCTATCTGCAATTAATGTAACAGAGTTATACGGGCCAGTGCAGATGCGGTGAGGGAACCCTCTCCGCAATTCATGTACGCAAATTGCCCATTCGAGTGCACATACCAGTCGGCAGCCCTTGCCCCATCGCGTGAGAGCACGCTCAGACGAAGGCGCTATTCACAAGATCCTTGCGTATTAGTTACGGAAAATGTTTCCCGCGGAAATAGATATTAGAACGCTTTTTCTTCGATTGCGAGGTAAGAATTTCCCCCGTCATGACTATTACGCCAAAACACCCGCGAATGCCAGCCAAGTTCGTCCTGAAAATTTCGATGCGTTAATCTCGATACCTGGGTGATTAGCCTGTGCGGATAACTCAGCCTGATGACTTCCACCGATTGTCTTACGTCGGACGTGAATAAGCGTCGGAATGGACTGAATGCGATGAAACACATTGGCCTTCTGGTTTTTCAGCACTGTTCGATGGCAACCACCGGAGCTATCGGCGACGTATTTCGTCTTGCCAACGAGTTCGAGAAAGCCACGGGCAGGGAACCGCCATATCGACTCTCCGTGTTGTCGGATGCGGGGGGCCTGGTGACCAGTTCATCCAGCATCTCGATCTGGACGCAAAGCCTGCAGCGTTACAGCCTCGCCGATTTCCACGCGTTCTTTGTAGCGTGTCGGGACGCGGCAGAGACCGCGGAATCCAATGACCGCTTTCTCTCGTGGATCTCGCTCCAAGGGTCCATTGCATCGTTTCGTGTGCAGCAAGGCGCGAATCTGGCAGTTGTCTGCAGGAACCCGTTGCAATCGACTGTGCCCATATTCCTCTTTGATGACAGCGGTGGCACCGCTCAGGGCGGCAGCAGTGTGACACCCACCGACCTGGCACTTTCCCAGATCGAGCGCGACCTGAGCTCCGACACCGCGCGAAAGATCGGCCGCATTCTGCAAACAGGATACACGGGGCAGAACAAGTCGGAGTTGGACGATGCAAGCGTCACCACGACCACCGAGAAAGTCCGCGAGTCGGCACGCTGGATCAAGGAGAACTATAGTAAAGCGATCTCGGTCGCTCAGGCAGCTGAGACCGCGGCCATGAGCAAGCGCAATTTTCAACGCCGCTTCAAATGCGAATTCGGCATGACGCCACTCGAGTACCTGTTGCGTACGCGCTTCGAGATCGTATCGGCCATGCTGAGAAACACCGATTTGCCTGTCGACAAGATTGCACGGCGCTGTGGCATGGGTGACGGCAATCGTTTGGGGCGGCTGTTCAAGGAACGGTACGGGATGTCACCCACGCAATTTCGCGCCCGGCAACATTTCGAATCCGAAGAGCGCTATCAGGCGCCGGAGGAAAGCTGGAACGCCGCCGCTGAGATAGTGCGAGAAGCCCCTTAAGACTTTCAATACCGCTTGGCGGTGCCGCCAGTTACGGATGAAACCATGACGACGATAAAATCCGCTCAGTTCGATGGGGAAGCCGCAACCCCGGTTGCAAGGCATAAGGGAGTCGTGCTGTCTGAAGAAATTGTCTCCGCCGACGTGCCGCCAGGATGGGTCGATCCGTATCGATTGCCCGAACACCCCGTCTCTACGGTCAGAAGACTCAAGGAAGCGGCGAAGTCTTTTCTGCCGGCCTCTCTTTTCCTGAGTCTGTTGCATCACAAATGTATTGGCCGCTATCCCAATCTGCGCCGCCCTGTCACTTTCAATGAGAAGATCCTGCAACGCAATCTCAGGCCGGATCCTCGCTACATCGGTTTGACCGACAAGCTACTGGTTCGCGAATACATCGCCGGCAAGATAGGCGCGAAGCATCTGATACCGTTGGTCGCGACACCAGACGTGTTCACGCGCGAAGTATTCGATGCCCTTCCCAGTGCTTTCGTGATGAAGGCGAATCATGGCAGCAGCTTCGTCGAGGTGGTGAGAAACAAGTCGGAAACATCGTTCGAAGAGCTGCAGCGTCGTGCCGAACAGTGGCTGGCAATCGACTTTTACAGCATTGCGCGAGAGCGGCACTATCGCACCATCAAACCGCGTATCTTCTTCGAGCATCTGCTTCTCGATGCGCACGGCCAGATACCGGCAGATTTCAAGTTGCACTGTTTTGGTGGTCGGTCGGGACCGCCGATCATCTACATACTGGTGATATCGGACAGATTTGGAAACGCGACGCATGGCGACGTGTACGACGTCGACTGGAATCACCTCGACGTCGCGATCGGCTACTACAAGCGGAGCCCCGCGCCGGCTCCTCGCCCGGCAAACCTCGAAGCGGTGCTGGACACCGCGATCGCCCTCTCTGAAGACTTCGACTACGTCCGCGTGGATCTGTACGCGCCCGACAACGAGGTCTACTTCGGTGAACTGACGTTCACGCCCGGCGCGGGCGTATTGCCCTTCACACCGGACAGGATCGATTACGAGTGGGGAAAACTGCTTGCGTGAGTGCGCGGCAGAAAGAGATCACGAGTGCGGTTACGCGTCCTTTCGAGCGCACCATAGCAACTGGTCTTCCCTTTGCGTCGCAAGGGGAAGACCAGTTTTATCGCCCGGGAAACGCCCTTCGGCTTAGTTGTCCGGATGGCTCGCCGTGAAACTCTTGAATGCGCTGTAAGGCGGATCCAACGCGACATTGTTGTTCATGATGCCGTAGGTGTTGTTGCCGCTGTCGAGCACGTAGTACATCACGGACTGGATGTTGTGAGTCTTTCGTGCCTGATAGAACTCGCCCAGCTGCGCGGTGATGTAATTGGCGCGATAGGCTTGAGTCTGCTCAGGGCCCGTATTCCACTCGGTGATGATGAACGGCACACCGTATCGGGCTTTGCAATAGGTCGGCAGATCGAAGCCGGGACCCGCGCCGTCGGTGCCGATGTTGAAAATATCGCCGTAGACTGCGTAATTGTGCCAGGTGGTGATGTCCCAGCGCACCTTCGGATAGCCGCCACTGCCGTCGGGTTGCATACCGTCCCACAATGCGTCGGCCGCGCCGATATCCGCCACGCAGAAATTGATGCCGCACTTCGCGGAAGCCTGAACCGACTTCACACCGTCGATCATCCCGCGCATCACGCCTCGCATGATCGGCCAGTTCGCATTGTTGAAATCGACCGCCTTCGTGCCGGCGTTCGTGAAGTCCAGCACAGTGGCGTTCTGGCGGGTCAACTCATTGCCGCATTCGTAAATCGTCACGCCATACGGTTGCAGTGCGGCGGCTACCGTCTTGCCGACCGTGAAGCCGCGGCTATACGCAGCCGATTCACTGCTAAAGAGCGTGCTGCCAGATTGATACACGCCTTGATTGACCAGCACTAGCAACTTGAGGCCGGCCGACTGGAAAGCCTGCGCCAGATTGATCACCGCATTCAACTGGTTCGGGTCATCCGTGCAGCCGACCCGATAGCTCGTGCAACCCAACCCCTTCAGAATCGAAACGAGTTGTGCGGGCGTATACGTGTAGTCATAGTGACCGTTGATACCGTAGAACATACCCGCGCTCGCAGCAACGGCGTTGCGCGGATCGCTGCAAGGCAGCCATTGGGTCGCCACACCCGCGTTGACGTAGAACTGCCCGCCAGTGCCGCAATGCCAGACCTTTCCGCCGTACCAGAGGACGAGCGACACGTTATACGTATTGCCGACGGCGGCGCCGTTCCTGAGAATGACGCCGTTGACGAGCGTCCAGATTGCGCCGGTCTTGTCGACAATGTACGGCGACGCAGGAAGCGTCGTGCCGTCGGCAGACGTGCCGCCCAGGCGCGGATCGTTACAGGCCGCCCAGTTGGAACCGTTCCACGCATAGAACTGGCCACCCGTGCCTTCATGGTAAATGCTGCCGGCGTACCACAGCACTAACGTCACGTTGTAGGTGTTGCCCGCTTTTGCCCCGTTCTTATAGACCGAACCCTGCGCGAGAGTCCACGCGTTGCCCGCGCTATCCGTGATGGAGGCCGCCGGCGGGATGGCCGTGCCGCTCGCGGAGGCGGCGCTCGCATGCGCGGTGGCCTGCGTGTCGGCGGATTTGGAAGTACTGCCGCTATTACTGTCTTCCGAGCCTCCACCACATGCGCTCAAAAGATAACTTCCACCGAGTGCTGTCAGGCAACCAATAAATCGACGTCGTTTTACCATGGCAAATTATTTCCGCTGTCGAGAAAATTCTCGATAAAAAATCCAAATATTATTTTTGAGCTTCAAACGGGTCATTGAATGAAAAGACCCTCTCCAATTCGCTGCACCGGCAAATAAGGATCCTTCCAGTGCAAGTCGAGCCTGGCTTTTGAGCCGATTAAAACTTCCGAACACGGGGTTCGAATAAACGTGACAATCCAGCGGGACGCGCGTGATTCACCATCAACGAGGAGCCACGCGTGCGTCGCTCGCGTTTGACAACGAGGAAAACGTTCCGGGCAAGGTGCCTACTGCTGACCGCCAAACTTGCGGTCGGGGTGCCGCGCAAACGTTTTACCGAGCGGGCGCGCACCTTGCTACCGCTTGGCAAATTTTTCCCTCAAACGCCTTGACCGGGGTAAATCGTACGCGGAATGGCGGGCCGGGCACAGTAGAAATGGTAGTTTTGACAGAAATAGTAAGAATATTTCTAATAAAATATTACTTCGCAAAAAATCTAACTTTCTGATGATGATCAGAGGATTGGATGCGCGCGAACTTTGCGACTTCGACCCTATAAATGAAAGCGCTTCCAGCGCGGTCGTTTGAAACGTGGGTTTGCTCGCGAAGCGCCATGCACCATTGGGGCGCATTATCAATGGCGAGATGGGGCGAGGCGAATGAAGGAGACCGCGGCCGCGATAGAAATCATCGCAGCAAGATTCGAGCGAGCGTCTTCACTCGCTCATGGCTTGAGCCTTTCGATGTCTTTTTTATAGCCCATGACGTGGCTAATTATTTTATGAACCGGTTATAAACCACATTGATAAAAATGCGATTATGACCGGTGTGTTTATGAGAATACGCGACGCAATCCCGCTGATACTGGAGAATAAAGATAGATCCACGTCGCGTCGGTCAGCGAAAGCTGATCATGGCAATTAGCGGCCCGCCCCGCGCCGCCCCTTCATCATCGGAATGAAGCGTTAAAGCGTCAGCGCAGCCGACACTAATGCGATCAAACGGGCTCCATCCCGTTCCCCGACTTGGCGCCCTGGGCTTCGCGCGACGTCAGAAACGCCAGCAGCGCCTGCGCGGCCTCGCGCTGGCGCGTCGCGGTGCAGATCGCGGCCGCAAAGACGGTGATGGATTGTGCCTCGGTCGGTAATGCACCGACCACGTCGATGCCCGGCAAGTGGATCAATTCACTCAGCTGCTGAAAACCCAGCGCGACCTCGCCCCGAGCGACCAATGCCCCCACCGGGACACCGGGCGGCGCCCGCACGATGCGTGGAGCGATCGTTTCCGCTATGCCCCAGCGCTCGAACAAGTGCCTCAGATGGGCCCCGCTGGGACCCGTCGAGTAGCCGATGCTGGGTGCGCTCAGGATAGCGTCGCGCAGCGCCGCTTCGGTACTGACGTCCGGCCGCGCTTGCCCCGTTGCCACCGCAACGGCGATGCCCGAGCGAGCGAGCGCAACCCGGCTCGCCGCATCGACGCGGCCGGCCGCCGCTAACCGGTCGAGCGCGTCCGCAGCCAGCACAACGATATCGAATGCTTCGCCATCCTGAACACGTTTCGCCGCATCGACACCGCCGACCGACTCAAACGCAATCGGCTGCCCCGACAAATGCTCGTAGGTGGCGGCGAGTTCGGCCAGCACCTGCCGCGTGGCCATCGACGAGATGCCGGTGATCGGCTTGCGCACGGTTTGACCGCTGACCATCTTTTGACGCCCTCTTCAGTCTTTGTAACGCAATCCGGCCTGTTCCAGCGGTCCGCGCATGTTGTACATGTCCAGACCCAGCACGCCAGCGGCCAGCTTCGCGCGTTTTTCGCCTTCGTTCGCTTCGCGTGCGGCCGCTTTTTCGAGCACCGTTTGCGCGAACGCCGCGGGCACCACCACGACGCCGTCGTCATCCGCGACGACGACGTCGCCCGGTGTGACCAGCGCACCCGCGCACACCACGGGGATGTTCACCGAACCAAGCGTCGCCTTGACCGTGCCTTTCGCGGAAATCGCCTTGCTCCAGACCGGGAAGTTCATCTCCGTCAGCACGCTCACGTCGCGCACGCCGGCGTCGATGATCAATGCGTGAGCGCCGCGCGCCTTGAAGCTCGTCGCCAGCAGATCGCCGAAATAGCCATCGGTGCAATCCGCGGTCACTGCGGCCACGACGACATCGCCCGGCCGGATCTGCTCGGCCGCGACGTGCAGCATCCAGTTGTCGCCGGGTTGCAGCAACACGGTGACCGCGGTGCCGCTCGCGCGCGCACCGACATAGATCGGCCGCATGTACGGTTTCAGCAGACCCGTGCGTCCCATTGCCTCGTGCACGGTCGCCGAGCCGAGCGCACCGAGTTTCGCGGCGGCATCAGCGTCCGCGCGCGCGATGTTGCGATAGACGACTCCAAGTTCGTACATGATTACTGTCCCTTCGATTTAAGCAATGCATCCAGACGCGGATAGACGCGCCGCGCATTTCCTTCGTAGATCTTGTGACGCTCTTCTGCATCGACATGCGCCGCTTCGATATAGCGCTTCGTGTCGTCGAAATAGTGGCCCGTCTCGGGATCGATGCCACGCACCGCGCCAATCATTTCGCTCGCGAACAGAATGTTGTCGACCGGGATCACGCGCGTGAGCAGATCGATACCCGGCTGATGATAGACGCAGGTGTCGAAGAAGATATTGTTGAGCAGATGGTCCTTCAGCAACGGCTTTTTCAGCTCCTGCGCGAGTCCGCGGAAACGTCCCCAGTGATATGGCACCGCGCCGCCGCCGTGCGGAATCACAAAACGCAGCGTCGGAAAATCGCGGAACAGGTCCGACGTCAGGCACTGCATGAAGGCCGTCGTATCCGCGTTCAGGTAGTGCGAGCCGGTGGTGTGAAAACACGCGTTGCAGCTCGTGCTCACGTGAACCATCGCCGGGATGTCGTACTCGACCATCTTCTCGTAGATCGGATACCAGTAGCGATCGGACAGCGGCGGGCTGGTCCAGTGACCGCCCGACGGATCGGGATTCAGATTGATCGCCACGTTGCCGTACTGCTCGACGCACTTGACCAGTTCCGGAATACAGGTGGCAGTGTCGACACCCGGGCTTTGCGGCAGCATCGCCGCCGGCACGAAGTGCTCGGGAAAGAGTTGGCTCACCCGATAGCACAACTCGTTGCAGATGGCCGCCCACGTGCTGGAGATCTGCGCATCGCCGATGTGATGCGCCATGAAGCTCGCGCGCGGGCTGAAGATCGTCAGATCGAGGCCGCGCTCGCGCATCAGCTTCAACTGGTTGCTTTCGATCGATTCGCGCAGCTCGTCGTCGCTGATCTGCAATTCCGACGCCTTCGGCATGCCGGACGGGTCCTTGATGCCCGCGATCTGGCGGTTGCGCCACAACTCCAACGCTTTCGGCGCGGTAGTGTAGTGGCCGTGAATGTCGATAATCACGGTCTCTCCTCAGAAAATTGATTCGACCAGCGACGCGCCACGACAAAACTCGCGCGCGCCGCGTTTCCTTGCTATGTCATTCAGTGAGCGGCATTCGGGCTTGCCGTCGTCTCGCCGGCGCTCACGCGCTGACTCACGAGAATAGCGATCGCGGCCAGTGTAGCGGGGATCGCGAGCATCGCGAGAATCGCGCCGAACTGCCAGCCGAAGCCGAGCAGCGCACCGCCGATCGCCGAGCCGAAGATGCTGCCGAAGCGGCCCATGCCGAGCATCCAGCTCACGCCGGTTGCACGCGCGACGGTCGGATAGCGGCCTGGCGCATACGCGTTCAGACCGGTTTGCGCGCCGCTCATGCAGAAGCCCGCGGCAAACACCAGCAACGCCAGCGATGAAGACAATGCGCCGATATAGCCCAACCCGAGCACGCACAGACCACCGCCCAGGTAAGCCGCGCTGATCACCGGCGCGGGCCGGACCTTGTCCATCACCCAGCCGACCAGAACCGCGCCGACCGTTCCGCCGATCTGGAACATCGCCGTAATGTTGGCCGCCGCGGTGACGGTGAGACCCGCGTCTTTCATCAGCGTGGGCAGCCAGCCTGTCAGCAGATAGATCACGAGCAGGCCCATGAAATACGTGACCCACAGCGCAAGCGTCATCGAACCGTAGCCTTGCGAAAACAGCACGCCGATCGGCTTGCGCGTCGGCAGCGGCGGTTCGCTCGAAACGAATACTTCGTCGCCCGCAAAGCGCGCGCCGCACACGCGGCCGAGCACCGCGCCGATACGCTTGGGCGATGCGCCGCGCACGGCCAGCAAGCGGGCCGATTCCGGCAGCAGCCAGATCTGGAACGGGATCAACAGCAACGGCAACGCGCCCCCGAAAATCAGCACCGAGCGCCAGCCATGAATCGGAATCAGCCAGCCGGCAGCGAAGCCGATCAGCGCCGAACCGAGGTTGAAGCCCGTGAACATGATCGTGATGAGCAATGCGCGCTTGCGTTGCGGCGCGTACTCGGACAGCAGCGTCGTCGAGTTAGGCATCGCGGCGCCAAGACCGATACCGGTCAGCAGCCGCAACAGCGCCATCGCGGTCGGTGTTTGTGTGAACGCGGTAGCGATCGTGAAGACGCCGAATAGAAACACCGACGTGATCAACACCCACTTGCGCCCAATGCGATCCGACGCCGGTCCCGCTGTCAGTGCGCCGATCACCAGACCGATCGGCGCCGCGCTCATCACGAGGCCGAATGCGGGGCGCGAAATGCCCCAGTCGTGAATGATGGAAGGCGCGACGAATCCCATGATGGCGACGTCCATGCCGTCGGCCGTCACGATCAGAAAGCACAGCGCGACCAGTAGCCACTGGTAGGCCGAGATCGACCGTTCGTCGATGAACGCCTTGATATCAATTCTCTTACCGCTCGTCATTGCGCTTGTCATCAGATTTCTCCTGTCTCCTTTACTGGTTTTATCGCGCGGCCGAAGCTCGTGGCTTCGCGCTCTCGTTGATCCCGCTTCCCGTCATGTCGATGCCTTGCATACCTTCCCCAAATGATCCGGTCTGAAGGTAGCGGTTCGGGCTCCGGCTCCAAAAGGGCGGGTTAACCAGATGTGTGAGTGGAGTATCCGGGTTTTGGCTGTTCCGCATAGTGCCGCCGGAATCCGCGAAACGCCCTCATAAGCCCTTTGAATAAGGCTCGATCGCAATCCGGCAGCCCTTGGAGACGGCCTCGTCCGGCGCCCTTGAAAGCGCACCTCGATAAATAGATCAGATGACTCGGGAACGAAGTCGCATAGAACGGCGGAGCGAGCCGATGCTTTTCGCCGTCCTCCCCTGTTCCTCGTATCGCGATGAGGCGAGGCCGGTCCATATCGGTCCACTGGCGCGTTCGCGCGGCAAGCAAATCGATGGGGATGACGAACCTCGCACCACGCCATCTTTTTCAATCTCTTTCGATCTCTTTCCCCATCTAAAAAAATTATTGCGTGTCGTCGTGCAGAACGCTCGCGCTAGCGCGATCCGGATTCCGGCGCGAGACGCGAATGCTTGTGCCGTGGGGCTGCTGACGTACATCGAACGAAGTGAAAGCGGTCGAGTTGGCGCGCCGCCGGCTGGCCGCCCGCGTATGGTTCTGGTTAACCCCCGATTTCACCCCACTTCCCGCCCCGCTAACGTCGCGTCAAAACTCAGTGAGCGCGCACACCCGCCACGACATCATGAATAGAGACAGGACGATGTGCATCGAGCATCCAGGCCAAGCACGCGTCAGCGGCATCAGAAGGTTTTGCCCGACTGCTTTGGAAGCGGCAACCCAAAAACAAGTTAGGCGTATTGAATAACGCGGAGCGCGGATGACATGAGCTGTCCTGCAGGCACGCCCGATTCGCTATCGGCCGCCGTCGCGCGCAGGGCCGCGTCATGCCACGCGAATGATTGAAGAACAACAAACAGGTCGGCGATCTGGAGACGTCTTTGCGAACCGAAGTATTAAAAGAGGAGATGTGAATTGATGAAGACAAACAGGCAATACGCCAATCGCGGATGCGTCGTGCAATCAGGAAGCATGCGGGCGGTTCTGGTGCTCGAGGAAGAAAACCCATCAAGGAGGCAAGCATGAGAACTCGGCAATCCCTCGGGCTGCTCGCGCGCGTTCATGCGCGCACGGCCTCGCTGCTGACCCTGGCTGTTGTCTGCGTGAGCGCCACGATCGTCGCCGCGTGCGGCAGCGGTGGTGGCGGTCTTAGCCCCACGCCGCTGTCCGTCGTCAACCCGGTCGTCGATTGTTCGAAGCTCGCTTCGGTCGACATCACCGACATCGGCGGCGCAGGCAGTTCGATCACGTCGGCTACCGTTACCGCTGCCACCGTCAATGGCGCCACCGTCAACTTCTGTACGGTGAAAGGCACGCTCGCACCGTCGAACACGTTCGAGGTCGCGTTGCCGGTCAGCTCCTGGACGCAACGCTTCGCGGAACTCGGTTGCGGCGGCCTGTGCGGCAACCTGAGCGATCCGACCAAGCAAAGCTCGTTCAGCTTCAGCTACACCTGCCCGCTGGTGCAACAAGGCGGCTTCGTGACGGCCGCGACCGACATGGGCCATACGGGTCAGGACACGAGCTGGTCTTCGGATACGCAGAAGCAGGCCGACTTTGCCTATCGCGGTCAGCACATCACGACGCTCACGGCGAAGAAGCTGATCAAGGCCTACTACGGGCAGGCGCAGAAGTACTCGTACTTCATTGGCTGCTCGGACGGCGGCCGCGAAGCGCTGATGGCAGCGCAACGCTACCCGACCGATTACAACGGCATCGTCGCCGGCGCACCGGCTGCTCACTTCCAGATCCAGAACTCGCTGTATCACGGCTGGAGCGTGGAATCGAACAGCACCACCGGCAATAGCCTCGGCAACGCCGTGCTTTACGCCGACAAGGCGCAAGTGCTGCACAAGGCCGTCGTGGCCGCATGCGGCGGCGCAAGCGGTGCGGCCGACGGCCTGCTGGCCGATCCGCGCACCTGCCACTTCGATCCGGCAACGATCCAGTGCGCGAATGGCGCGACCAGCACCGCCAACTGCCTGAGCGCGGCCGAAGTCGCCACCGCCACGAAGATCTACAGCGGCCCGACGGATGCCACGACCGGTGAGCGCATGCTGGCCGGTTCGCCGCAATACGGTTCGGAAGCCAACTGGGTCGGCGTCGAAGTGCCGACGACGAACTCGACAGATGCCCCCGTGAAGACCACGGGTCTGTTCAGCTACAACATCGTGACCGGCGCATACAACCTGATCTTCACGGGTTCGCCGAGCATGCCGAACATCGACACGTTCGGCTATCACGACGCGAGCTTCTACACGAGCTTCCTCCAGGCCAACCACCCGCTCAACGATGCGACCAATCCGGACCTGTCGGCATTCAGGAGCGCCGGCGGCAAGCTGATCCTGTGGCACGGCTGGGCCGACCAGCACATCTCGCCGCTCTTCACGATCGCTTACTACGAGGCGATGCAAAGCACGATGGGCGAGTCGAGCGTGAGCGATTTCGCACGACTGTACGTGGTGCCGGGCGTCGCCCATTGCGGCGGCGGCGAGGGCTTCCCGAACATCGATCTGGTCTCGCAGGTGACCGGCTGGGTCGAGCAGGCGAAGGCGCCGAATTCGGTCATGACGTATCAGACCGATTCGAACGACGTCGTGACCGCGTCGCGCCCCGTGTACCCGTATCCGGCGGTGGCCAAATTCACGGGTTCCGGCGACTGGCGCAGCGGCGCCAACTACACGCAAGGCGCACCGCTGTATACCGCGAAGACGCTTGCGTGGGCCGGCTCCAGCTTCTACAAGCCCTATACGCCGCAGACGCAAGGTGTCGCGGCGCCGTAAGCGGCTTGCCGTGTAGCCACTCAGGCGGCCGGCCCTGCGGGGCGGGCCGCTCGTCGGGCGGAGCAAGCCCCGGCGCACAACCCTTCGCCTAAAAGCGTTCGCGATCGAACTCCGGCAGCGCACGCGTGCCTTCAATAGCAACCGATTGCAGCAGTTCGGGCTTCAGATCGAGCATACGCATGATAGTCGGCGCGACCTGCGTGGTCAGTACACGCTCGTCGTTGCTCTGTCCGGCGTGATGGGCATGAGGCACGTAGATCACTAGACCGAGATGGCTGTCGTCGGGCGCGTTGCCGCCGTGCTCTTCGTCCTTGGCCGTACTCGATGTATAGATGACCCCCGGGTTCGGCTGGACGACGATGTCAGGCGTGCGGCCGCGCGCCGGATCGCCGAACCGGCTGGTCAATTGCGGGCCGTACAGAATGTACGCCTGCGGGCCGTCCGCGCAAATGCCAGGTGCGTTGCAGCTCAGGTTGTCTTTCAGGGTCTTCACGACAGCGGGCACTTGGCTTTGATCGCGCAACCAGATCAGGCCGACGTCATCGCTTTGCACCAGGCCCGTACCGACGAGACCCGTGCCGTCATTGAGGTTGCCGCTCTTCGTACTGTTCTGTCCGAAGTTGCCGTTCGGATCCAGGTAGTTGTTTGCTTCCAGCAGTTTCGAGAGCGTGTCGCCGTTCTTCACCAACTTCGAATGATCGGACGGCGACTGCCCATGCTTCGCCGTGACGATGATCGCCGTCGACGCATAAAGATTGCGCTGCTTGAGCTCGGACACGATGCGACCCAGCGCATTGTCCAGATAAGCAATCGCGCCGGCGACCTGCGGACCCGGCGTGAAGCTGGCGTCCAGATAGCCGCCGCCGGTCGCGACCGTCGCCTTCTGGGCGACGCTCAAGGTCTGGAAGTTGGCACCAAACACCGTGGGCACGTCGGCGCCCGATCGGCCTGTCGAATCCTTGCCGTCAATTTCATTGATCAACGACTGCACGTGGAAGTTGTCGAACTGCTCCGTGTGCTGGTAGAGGTCCGTGTAGTTCGTCCCCGTCGCCGGATCGATCGAATTGATCTCGGTGCGCGACAGATCGTCGACGCCTGCGCCAGACGGCCCATTGAGCCAGTCGTAGCCCCACGCATGTTTGTCCGCCCAGGCGGTGCGAGCGCCTTTCACGTTGTGTTTGACCACTTCGAAGATCGTGTTGGTCTTCACATAGTTATGCGGATAGACGGGCGTACAGACACCATTGACCAAAGCATGCGGAATGGCCTGCGGATTGAACGCGCCACCACCGTCGAGATGGGTCAGTGCGCCGCCGTTCTCGCCATCGATGCCGGTGGTTTCGTCGAATACGACATTCCAGCCCTGCTTGCCGGTGCAATTGTTGTCGGACGGCGCGTAGAGCGTGCGGTCATAAGATACGTCGTAAAACAGGCCCGCGGATTTCGGCGAGCCACCCGTGACGAGCGCCGCGAGGCCCGGGAATGAATCCGAGAGGCCGGGCGTGTACGCGTTGGTATAGGTCGTCCCCGACCTGGCCAGCAACGCGAGGTTCGGGCATGCATTCGAACCGATGCAACGCGCGACATCCTGCTCATGCAATCCGTCGAAGCTGATCAGCAGCACATGCTTCACTGACGCTTGCTCATGTTCGTGTTCATGGTCACGTGCGTGATCGTCGCCCGCCACGGCGCCTACTGCGTACAGACCCGCAAGCAAGGCAACGCCAACGCAAATGGCGCCTTGTGTGCGCTTCCATGTCCTGATCGTCTTCATGTCCCGTCCTTTTTTGGTTGCGAAGAAATATTTGGTAAGACGGGGTGAATTTGCAGTGGATTTGAGTCAGCCGGATGAACCGACGCTTTCGATTTCATAACTCATTGATGATTTGCGAAAATGACCTCGATATACGTAACAATATGTATTGCTTAACGTTCTCTTAAGGTTTGATGGCTCCGAAAAAAGGCGGCCATTCAGGCCGCCTTCGCATCAACAAACAAACCGGTTAGTTCGCCACCACTTTCGCCCGCACCTTGGCGACCTGGGCGCGATTGCACGCTTTCTGGGCATTACGTGGCGGGTCGCACGCATGCGCAAGCATGGGCTCGCGGTTAGCGCCGAGGGAGAGTGGAAGTTCGGGGGGGAAAGGTACGGCCGCTGGGGCGAGTGCGCGAACAGGCGTCGGCGCGCGGCGGCATCAGGTATAGAGAGCTTGCGAGCCGGATATCAGTTGCCGCTTCAGAAACACATTGAGAAGCAAAAAGGGCTTCGATGGCGTGTTACCCATCGAAGCCCCAATCCGTTCTTACCGCTTACATCTTCACCACGTCGACCAGCGTCTTCTTGCCGTCCTTGTAGTCATACAGCGAGATCACGCCGTGCTGCAGGTCGCCCTTCGCATCGAACGTCGTCTGACCGGTGACGCCCTTATAGTCGGTGCCCGCGATCTTCGCAAGAACCTTCGACGGGTCAGTCGAGTTCGCGCGCTTCATTGCGTCGACCACGATATACACCGCGTCGTACGTGAACGGTGCGTCGAATTCGATCGGATGGCCGAAGCGCTTCGTGTATTTCGCCGCGAATTGCGCGCCGCCGTCCATGCGCTCGACGGCCATGCCTGCCTGCGAGCACACGACATTGCCGGCTGCCGCGCCGGCCAGCTGCGCGAGGCTTTCGGTGCAGACGCCGTCGCCCGACAGCACCTTCGCGCGCACGCCCAGTTGCCGCGCCTGCTTTGCGAACGGACCGCCGGTGGCGTCCATGCCGCCGTACATGATTGCGTCCGGATTCTCGCCCTTGATCTTCGTGAGAATCGCGCGGAAGTCGACGGCCTTGTCGTTGGTCGCGTCGTGCGACATGACCTTCAGGCCGAGCGCCTTGGCGGTCTTCTCGAATTCGTTCGCGAGACCCTGACCGTATGCCGTCGAATCATCGATAACCGCCACGGTCTTCACGTTCAGGCTTTTCGCCGCGTAGTTCGCGAGCGCCGGACCTTGCTGCGCGTCGGTCGCAACGACGCGGTACGTCGTCTTGAAGCCCTGCTGCGTGTACGCAGGATTCGTCGACGACGGCGAGATCTGCACGATGCCCGCATCGCTATAGATCTTCGATGCCGGAATCGATGCGCCCGAGTTCAGGTGGCCGACCACCGCGACGACTTTGTCGTCCACCAGCTTTTGCGCAACCTGCGTAGCCTGGCGCGGGTCGGCGGCGTCGTCCTGCGCGTCGAGCACCAGCGTGACCTTCTGAGCGTTGATCGTCAGGCCCTTCGCGTTGATTTCCTCGATCGCGAGACGCGCGCCGTTTTCATTGTCTTTGCCGAGGTGAGCCGAGCCCCCCGTCAGCGGACCGACGTGACCGATCTTGACGGTTTGATCGGCGGATGCCGTGGTGGTCATTGCGGCGAATGCTACGACTGCGGCGCTGATCGGCAGCAGTTTGTGAAACTTGAACGACATTCAAAAATCTCCTCTTTGTTTTCCAGATCAATTGGTTATGGGACTGTCAAGGCTGCGGAATCCATTCCGGCGACTTTGGCGCGAATGCGGCCGCGTCGTCGAATTTTAGGTGCAGGACAATAACGTAAAACTGGCGATCGTAAAAGGTTTCGAAGACATGCGGTTCGCGCGAGTGAGGCCCCAATGGCCGAGGCAATCGTTGCGGAACACCCGTGCCTTCAACCATTTACGTCGACGTGGCGCAATGTTTTGGCGGAGCGTTCGTCTGTGCGGAGAATGGACGCGCACCGGTTTGTGGCTATACCGCAAGGCAGTTTTCCAGCCTCGCCCTCCCTTCGCAAATGTCCTTTTGACCGTAGCACGCATCGATCAAACGAATACATAATCTTTGTCAATTTCTCTTCATCTCAATATCAATTCTTTGTTACTGACGTGAATAAATGCGGAATGCCTTCGCAGAACGGGGCCTTGTTGTGAAATCGGGGTATAGAGCCCGCCATGCACGGATGCGTGGTCCCGCCTCATATCTTCAGCAGCGTTGACAATCCCCGTTTAGCGCCGACCATTTACCTGGTTATCCGAACGAATATCGTCGGCAAGGTCCCGGAGACACTCAAGGGCTGCTTGACTTGAGTTACTGCGTTGAGTTACTGCGGCGGGTGAATCGCAGGTATGCGGGCGCCGCAATATTGGCGCCCGCAACCACGTAGACTGAACCGTGAGCCGCGCCACCGGAGAACATTATCTGCGCCGCTTTCGCTTCTGTTCGCGTCGCGCGTCTGCATCTTCGCGGATCATATCGATCAGCGCACGCAACCCCGCCGGCACATGCCGGCGCCCCGGATAGTACAGACAGAGCCGATCCAGCGGCGGTGTCCAGTCTTCCAGCACGCGCACCAGTGTGCCGGCTTGCAGGTCCGCCGCCACATTCCACTCCGTCAGATAGGTCAGCCCCAAACCGGCACGCGCGGCTGCCAGCATCAGGCCAGGTTCGTCGAGCGTCAGCGCACCTTTGCCGTCGAACCGCACGATCTCGCCGCGCCGCTCGAATTCCCATTGATAGATCGCACCGCTCGGCATGCGCGTGCGGATACAGCGGTGCGCAGTCAATTCAGCAGGCGTGCGCGGGCGTTTGTGTTGCGCGAAATACGCCGGACTGCCGACCACGGCGAAGCGCTGCGCGTCGCCGAACGGCACCGCGATCATATCTTGCGGCACGGTGTCCGCCAGCCTGATGCCCGCATCGAATCCGTCGACGACGATATCGATCAGGCGCCCCTCGGTGACGAGGTCGAGCTTCATCTCCGGATAGCGTTGCAGAAACGCGATGAAGAGCGGCATTGCCTGATTCGCAGCACCCGTCGATGTGTTGATGCGCAACGTCCCCGACGGCGTGTCGCGATAGCTGCCGGCCTGTTCGAGCGCATCGCGGATCGTCGAGAGCGCGGGCGCGACGCTGGCGACGAATTGCACGCCGGCCTCCGACAAGGACACGCTGCGCGTCGTCCGATTGAATAGCCGCACGCCGATACGCGCTTCGAGCGCGGCCACCGCATGACTGAGCGCGGACGTCGACACGCCCAATTCGATTGCCGCCGCCCGAAAGCTACGACGGCGCGACACCGCGAGCACTGCTTCCAGCTCACCCAGACCCGATGTTTTCATTATCCCAAATCGTTCACTACGACATGCATGATTGTACGGCTAGTCAGCACAATACGATGCGGCTATCTTGAGCATTGAACCGATTCCGGAGAAACGCAATGCAGATCATCGACACGATTTATATCGACGGCAGATTCGTCACGCCGCATGGCGACGAAATGTTCGACCTGTTCAATCCCGCGACCGAGCAGGTGATCGGCCGCGTGCGCCTTGCCGACGCGCAGGATGCGCGCGCCGCGATCGCCGCCGCGAAGCGCGCGTTTCCCGCGTTTTCGCAGACCGGCAAGCGCAAGCGGATCGAGATGTTGAAGCGCATGCACGCCGCCGTGCTCGCCCGCGAAGACGCGTTGTACGAAGCGATCACCGTCGAATACGGTGCGCCCGCGTCACGCGGACGATGGATGGCGCGCCACGCGAGCGACGTGCTGCTCGCCACGGCGCAAATCCTGCAGGACTATCCGTTCACACGCCGCGCGGGCATGGCCGAAGTGACCATGCAGCCGCTCGGCGTGGCCGGTTTGATTACGCCGTGGAACAGCGACGCGGGGTTCATCTGCGGCAAGCTCGCGGCGGCGCTCGCAGCCGGTTGCACCGCAGTCGTCAAGCCGAGCGAGATGAGCGCGATGCAGACGCGCATCGTCACCGAAGCGCTGCACGATGCCGGCTTGCCACCGGGCGTCTTCAACATCGTCACCGGCCGGGGCGAAACGGTCGGCGCGGAAATCAACGCGCATCCGGACGTCGCCAAGCTGTCGTTTACCGGCTCCACGGCCGTCGGCAAAACGATCCTGCGCACCGGTGCCGAAACGCTCAAACGCGTGACGCTCGAACTCGGCGGCAAGTCGCCGGTGATCGTGCTCGACGACGCGGACTTCGATCAGGCCGTGCCGCTCGCGCTGCAAGCCGGCTTCATGAACAGCGGGCAAGCCTGCATCGCGGGAACGCGGATCCTCGTGCCGCGCGCGCGGCTGGCGGAGTTCGAAGCGCGGGTGCAGCAGGAACTCGAACAGATCAAGGCGGGCGATCCGCGCGACCCGCAAACGACCGTCGGCCCCATGGTCAGCCGCAAGCAATGGGACCGTGTGCAGCGTTATATCCGCATCGGCATCGACGAGGGCGCGCGCCTGATCGCCGGCGGCGAGGGGCGCCCGGAGGGCATCGACACGGGCTGGTTCGTCCGTCCGACCATCTTCAGCGGCGTCACGAACGAGATGACCATCGCGCGCGAAGAAATTTTCGGCCCGGTGCTGTCGATCATCGCGTATCACGACACCGAAGAATCGATCAGGATCGCCAACGACACGCCGTACGGCTTGCAAGCGTATGTTCTGTCACGCGACAATAAACTCGCGCACGCTGTCGCCTCGCGGATCGAAGCGGGACGCGTGCTTGTCAACACGCTTGCGCATGAGCCCGCGGCGCCGTTCGGCGGCTTCAAGCAATCCGGTATCGGACGCGAGTACGGCACGTTCGGGCTGGAGGCGTTTCTCGAACCCAAGTCGGTATTGGGTGTGCTGTGATCGGCCGTAGTGCCGGGCGAGAGCGCCCCGGCACTACGGCGAAGCGTCAAGCCGCGCGTTATTTGAACAGAGACTCCGCCTCGTCAATCGCTATATTTCGCCGCCTCCACCGCTCTTCGGCTTGCGCAATTTTCTTGCGGTTATGAAAGTGCGGATTCATCCACCACGGAGCCGCGATTCCCTTGTGTTTGTCGCCCTCGGCGCCTATCACGGCGATCTCGTGGAGCGGTACATGAGGACGCGCCGCGGTGCGCTCGTCGCCGAGCACACCGATCGACGCCACCCGCATGATCTTCGGAATCACCGAATTGTGAAACGCGAGCTCGCACTCCGAGCAGCTGGCCCACGCGGCCGGCCGGTATTTCGCCGGCCACGAATTCAGGATCATGTGCTTCAGATCTCCGCCTACGTGCGGCGCCCCGTCGTCGATCACGGTTTGTGTTTTGCCGTTCCTGAGCCTTTCCTGCACCGGTCTCCAGTATTTGAACGCATAGCTTCCGGCGAAAAAACAGTGAACGTCCTGCATCAACGTCAGTTGCACAACGCGGCGAAAATCGTTGCCGTGCGTGCCGGCCCTGCCTTTGTTCTCCAGGGTGAAGAAGCTGTAGTCGTCCTCGACGTGGCCGCCGACCATCTGCCGGGTCACCCAATCGGCTTCACGTGTGACATGGAGAAGCCGCGTGCCCTTCGTCAATACGCCAACCGGCACGTGACGAAGGAAGTCGTTCACGTTCCGGCGCTGCAGCGGCTCACTGTCAGCGACCACGCCATCTCGCCTGAGCATGGCCTTTTTCCAGTCGCCGGCGGTGAGCGCGCCATTCACGAGGGCGAAGCCGCCGGGTGTCGCGTCCGTTAAGTCACTGCCGGCAAATGCGCAATGCGTGCAACTGGCGCACTGTTCACCCAGTGTTTTCGTACTGAGCTTTTCAGAAGACACAATCCACGATTTATTCATTCGCTTAGTATTTCTGGAGGTTGAGAACGTCCGGCCGCATTGCGCCGCTTAGGGCGCTATCTGGCGGATCTGCTCACGTACAACACCTGGTCATGCAGTCTTATTCCTTTTCTCCCGGCAAGTGGACGCGCGGACCACGCCACTCACGACCGGCACCGCACACGCGAAAGTACGCGCCGTCACGAAAACATCAAAGTGACTATAATTTCTGCCGAATTACTCAATACTGCTCACCGTGTCAGACGCTCCGCAACGACCATTAGCGACAGACAGCCATGCGCATCGAGACGCCGCGTCACGACGAACGAAACCGTGGTTTGGCTATGCGCTCATCGTCGTCGCAGTCGGCGTGCTGGGCGGTGTCTTCGCCTATGTGGCCGGCTGGTTTCCGCGCGCCACCTATGGCGCTCAACCTCGCGCGCAATGGATCGTCGACGCCTTCGAAGCGACGACGCGTCCGCATCCGGGATTCCGTCGCAATCACGCGAAGGGCATTTGCGTAACCGGCCATTTCGACAGCAATGGCAACGGCGCGGCGCTTTCCACAGCCAGCGTATTCGAAGCCGGTACATACCCCGTTATCGGGCGATTCTCTGCGCCGGGCAGCAATCCCTCACAAGCCGACGCGGAATCCAGCGTGCGCAGCTTCGCGTTGCTATTCAGCTTGCCCGGCGACGAACAGTGGCGCACCGGCATGAATTCGGCGCCCATCTTCGCGGTCGGAACACCACAAGCGGTGTTCGAACAACTCTCCGCGCGCGCGCTCGACGCGACAGGCCACCAGAATCCAGCGCACATGGCGGCCTTTTTGCACAAACACCCCGAGGCGCAGGCATTCGACGCATGGGTCGCCGCGCATCCGCCGTCGTCGGCATTTTTCAATGCCGCCTACTTCAGTGTCGACGCGTTTCGCTTCGTCGATCACGAGCGCCGCGCCCAGTATGTTCGCTGGCGCGTGGTGCCCGAAACGCCTTATCAGCAGCTCGGCGAAGACGCCGAAGGCGATCCGGACTTCCTCGCGCACGGCCTCGTCAAGCGGCTGGAACAAGGTCCGTTGCGCTGGCGTTTGATGATCTCCGTAGCGAAGCCGGGCGATCCTGTCGACGACGCTACCCGGCAATGGCCCGCGCAACGCGATCGCGACAGCATCGACGCGGGAACGCTCGTGATCGATCGCGCGCAGTCGCAAATCGACGGCCCGTGCCGCGACATCAATTTCGACCCGCTAATATTGCCGCAAGGCATCGAAGCGTCGAACGATCCTCTGCTAGCCGCGCGGTCGTCCGCGTATGCCGTGTCGTTCGCGCGTCGTACGAAGGAAGAAGCGCGCTTTAGCGCGGCGCGCAATTGACGCGCTCGCAGCCGCGCGACGCAGTCCGCACGGCAGCGCCGGGACAGGCACGGAGGTGCCAGGCAGAAACCCGCGATCGCGGATAAACTGGCTGCTTTTCGGGCCGCGCCGACACGTTGCGACACGCACGCTGTCATCCGTCTCGAGACATCACCGACCAGCTACGCGACTCATCAAGGAACGAATGTCGATGACTGGAGCAGAATTAGCCAGCATGCTTCCAGGCATGCTGCCGCGACTTTGGGCATTCGCTCTGCGCATTTCGGGCGACCGGCACGACGCGGAAGATCTCGTTCAGCGCGCCTGCGTGCGCGCGCTGGAACGCGCGCATCAATTGCAGCCCGGCACCGCGCCGCTGAGCTGGATGTTCTCGATCGTTCAGTCGACGTGGATCAACGAATTACGCGCGCGCAACGTTCGCAGCCGCTCGGGCATGGATTGGGACGACGACTTTCTCGAGACCGTGCCGGACCCCAATGGGCGCACACCGGAGCAGCACGCGATGGACGGCCAGATCATCAGCGCCGTGCAGCGGTTGCCTGAGGCGCAGCGAGTCGTTATGCTTCTCGTAGGCGTAGAAGGGCTCAGCTACAACGAAGCGGCCGAAGCACTGGACGTGCCGATCGGTACGATCATGAGCCGGCTTTCGCGGGCGCGCCAGGCCATCGGCGCACTGTTCGGCGGTCAGAACGAAAAGCGTCAAAGAGCTGCATCGAATATTAAGGACCCGGGGTGATGAAAATAGACGACATCCTGCTCTTGGCATATGTCGATGGCGAACTGACGCCGGGCGAGCGCCTGGAAGTCGAGAAAGCAATCGAGGCATCGGCTGATATCGCCGAGCGCGTCGAGCTGCTCGAAGCGTCCAGGCTGCCTTATCAGCAGGCGTACGCGCGCCAGAAACTGCCGCCGGTTCCCGACAGCCTCACACAGAAAATCGCCGAACTCGCGCGAGCCTATTCGGCGCCGGAAGGCGTCGCTATACATGCCGCCGCCACCGCGGCCGGCGCCAACGATCCCATTGCCGCCCTGGCGGAAACATCCGCATCGCGTTCCGCACCGGTGCGCTCCAGAATGCGTGTCGCCGCGCCCTGGCTCGCGGTTGCTTTCGTCGCCGGCGCATTTTGCACGGGCATCGTATTGCGTGTCGCACCAAGCGCGATGCCGGGCACGGCCGGGCCTGCCGGTGCGCAGCAGGTCGCGGCCAGCGGCGTGTCCGCATGGGTGCGCGCCGCCGCCGGCTATCAGCAGCTGTATTCGCGCGACACCGTCGCGCTAGGCGCGCCCGCCGCCGATGTATCGGCGCGCATCGTCGCGGACATCCGCACTCAGGACGGACTCGAACTGCGTGTGCCCGATCTGAGCGCAATGGGACTCACGTTCAAGCGCGTGCAGCGTCTGCGCTTTAACGACAAGCCGCTGGTCCAGATCGTCTATTTGCCGAAAGAAGGGCCGCCGGTCGCACTGTGCGTGATGAAGGACGCCAAACCCGACGCCGGCCTCGCCCAACAGCGCGTCGACCGGATGGATGTCGTGACCTGGCGGCAGGCCGAGCTCAGCTATGCGCTGATCGCCGAACCGGGCGCGGCGGACCTGCATGCGATCGGCAAACAGATTACCGGAAGCGGTGTGGGCGCGATGTTCAGCCAGAGCAGCGCGGTGTTGCAGCCCATCACCTGATGCGTTTGCCATCGATGGAATAAAAAGGGAGCGCTGGATGTTGTGTCGAAGGTGCGGCGTCATAGCCGCGATCTTCGATCGGCAAACCGGCGCATGAGTTCAGCCCCTTCCGTCTCTCACCGACAATCCGCACTTTCGCGGCTCGCCGCATGCGGCGCCCTGCTGGCGGCGCTGATTCCGCTCGACGCGCGCGCCGGCTGGATCGTCACCGAAGCCGACGGGCCGTATCGCGTGATCCACGCGACCAGCGTCGATACGGCGAGCGGCGCGGGAAATCGGCTGGCAGACGGCGACATCGTCGAGACCGCGCCGCAGCGCGCGCTACAGATGCAGGACGACGCCGGCAACATCCTCGCGCTCGGCCCTGACACGCGAACCCTTCTCGGCCCGGCTGAACGCGTTTCGCTGCTCGACGGCTGGATCAAGCTCTCGCACCTCTGCGCGACATCGTCGTGCCCGCAACCGGTGCTGGAAACCACGCACGTCGGCGCGTCGCCGGACAACGGTTCGGCGATCGTCGTCACTGCGTCGAACGCCCGCGCGGGCGACGCGGCCGTATTCGTCGAAACCGGTGGAACGGCGCTCACGGTGCGCATCGACGGCAAGCATGCGCCGCTTCGCTCGCGGTTCTCCGGTGGCCAGTTCGCCTCGTTGAGCGCCGCCGCGCCGCCGGTCGTCACCACGCGCCTGCCGGCCGATTTTCTCGCCGGCATGCCGGTATCCTTCCGCGAAGCGCTGCGCCCGCTTGAGGTCAAACTCGACACTCACGCGGTGCGGCCCGACACGCCGCACGCCACGCCCGTCAGCTACGACGACATAGCGGCATGGCTCACCAGCGCGCTGCCCGCCCGCTACCGGCCCGACACGCGCTTTGCAACCCGCTTTCGCACGCGGCTCGCCGACCCGGCGTTCCGTCACGCCATCGACAGCCACCTTGGCGTGCTGCCCGACTGGCGCACGCTGCTTTATCCGCCGCCGTCCCCTGCCCGCAACCGGCCACGCGCCGCACTCCGATTCCCATGAAACTCTCCCTCGCTCTGAAGTTCAACCTGGTGTTCGTCGGCATCTTCACCGTCGGGCTGATCGCGGCCGGCGTGATCGCGGAGCGCGTGCTGCAGCGTGAAGCGCTCGAACAGACGCTTCATGACGCAAACGTGATGATCAGCGCGGCGGGATCGATGCAGCATTACACCGCCGCGCACATCACACCGCTGCTCGCCACGCAGATCAAATACAGCTTCGTACCGGAGTCGATCCCCGCCTTTTCCGCGATCGAAATGCTAAACCAGTTGCAAAAGGAATTTCCGAATTTCTCGTACAAGTCGACGATGCTGAACCCGACCAATCCGCGCGACCGGCCGACCGATTGGGAGACCGACGTCATCCGCCATCTGCATGACCGGCCGGCACTGAAGGAGCTGACCGGACAACGCGACGGCGCCGACGGCCGCACGCTGTTTCTCGCGCGTCCCACCCGCATTACCGACGCGTCGTGCATGGCGTGCCACAGCACGCCGTCCGCCGCGCCGCGCACGGTGCTGGACAAGTACGGCCCGGCGAACGGCTTCGGCTGGACCATGAACGAGGTGATCGGCGCGGAGTTCGTGTCGGTGCCGATGGCCCAGCCGATCGGGCGAGCCCGCGTGTTGTGGCGCACCTTCATGGGATCGCTGGCCGCGGTCTTCGCGGCGGTGCTGGTCGTGATGAACGTGATGGTTCATCTGCTGGTCACGCGGCGGATTGCGACGCTGTCGCGCGCCGCCGACGCGATCAGTCTCGGCAAGCTCGACGATGCCACCGCGCTGCCGACCGGCTCGGACGAAATCGCGTCGCTGGCGGTGTCGTTCGGACGCATGCGAACGAGCCTCACCGAAGCGTTCAGAATTCTCGACGAAGCGTAGCGCGCGATGCGCGATGCCCCCCCGAACCACGGCGCACACGCCGCGACGCTCCCCGCCTGCATCGGCCGATACCGGATCGAGCGCGTGCTGGGCCGTGGCGCGATGGGCGTGGTCTATCTTGCGTTCGATCCGAAGATCGAGCGCAAGGTCGCGCTGAAAACGATCCGCCACGACCTGCTGCACGGCGCGAGCGGCGAACGCCCGACCGACGATCCGCGCCAGCGCTTTCTGAACGAAGCGCGCGCAGCGGGACGTCTGATTCATCCGCACATCGTGCAGGTGTACGACTTCGACGAACCCCGCGACGAACCCCGCGACGAAACCGGCGACGCCGCGTTCTTCACGATGGAATACGTCGCCGGCGAAAGTCTCGCCGCACGGCTCGCCGCCATCCGGCCGACGCAACGCATGCCGCCCGTGCGCGCGCTCGGCTGGTTCGTGCAACTGCTCGACGCGCTGGATTACGCGCACGGCGCGGGCGTCGTGCACCGCGACATCAAGCCCGCCAATCTGCTGATTACGGAGCGCGGCGCATGCAAGGTCACCGACTTCGGCATCGCGCGAATCGGCACATCGGATCTGACGCAGGCGGGCATGCTGATCGGCACGCCCGGTTACATGTCGCCCGAGCAATTCACCGGCGAGCCGCTCGATGCGCGCGCCGATCTCTTTTCGGCTGCCGTCGTGCTCTACGAAATGCTGACCGGTGTTTGCCCGTTCAACGGCCCGCCGAGTGTCGTCATGCAGCAGATTCTCACCGTGACGCCGGCCGCGCCGTCGACGCTTGCGCCTGACCTGCCCGCGTCGCTCGATACGATACTGGCCAAAGCGTTGGCGAAACGTCCCGCAGAGCGCTTTCAGTCCGCTGCCGAGTGGCGCGCGAGCCTGCTCGCGACATTGAGCGCGATGGGGGCATCGGGCACACCCGGCGTGGAAGCTCCGGCCAGCGACGACAGTCTCGCCGAGCGCACCGTGATCGCGTGCGCGATTCAACCGGCCGTGCTCGAACCGCCCGCGACGGATTCGACACCGCGATTCGCGCCGCACGCCATCGCACAACTGGAAAGCCGGCTCGCGAGCCAGGTCGGCCCGGTGGCGACGCTGCTGATGCGGCGCGCGACAGCCGATGCGCCCGACGTCGCGACACTGCGCGAGCGTTTGTCGCGTCACTTTGCGGACGATGCGGCGCGGCGCGACTTCGACGCGCTGCTCGCGCAGCTAGGGCCGCTGCGCCACGCTGACCGGCCGGCGCCCGAGCTCATCCCCGGCCAGGGCCTCGATGCGGCGTTGCTGCAAGAGGCGACGCACAAGCTCGCGGCTTATCTCGGGCCGATCGCGAAGATCATCGTGGCGCGCGCCGCAGCCGGCGTCATCGACACGCCGACGTTCCACGCGAGACTCGTCGAGGCCATCCCGGATGCGGCGCAGCGCGACGCGCTGCGCCGCGATCTCGGTCTTTGACGCACGATGGCGCGGCTAGTAAGCCGCGTGGCTGTCGAGAAGCCGCAGGAATAACGCGGTATCGAGCGGACCGTCGTGACGATGTCGAACCAGCGCGCCGCGCTCGCCCGCCGCAGTGCGATGCCACCACACGCTATCGGCGTCGCCCGCCGACGGCAGACTCGCCGTCGCCGCGTGCGCTTCCTGCGACGGTAAGACGGCAAGCGCGGCCTCGAACGCCGTCAGCGAAAAGCCCGTTTTCAGCGACGACAGCGCAAGCCGCGCAGCCGCTTCGTGCCACGCCGCACCCGGCGCGCCGTCGTCACGAGGCGGCTCATCCGCGTCCGTCATGACGCAGGCAATCGCAAACGGAAAATAGCGGCCCACTGCATCGATGCCCGGCATCATCACGCCCGCATAGCCACACCCGCCGGCGACGCCGGGCCGCATCGAAAAATGCCATAGCGGCATCGCGAGATAGCTGTCGAGCCATGCGTCGCCGAAGCGTTCACGCGTTTTCAGCATCCCGGCTTGCAGCCACCGGTCCCATCGCGCGACGAATTCCGGTGCGAGCCCCTGGCCGACAAAATCGCCGTGCGTGCGGACCTTGCCGTAGAAGCCCGTCTCGCGAATGCGGCGCGGCCTCATAGTTGCGCCGGACAGCGAAAGCGGTCCAGGAGTCCTGCGCGGAACGGGTTGTTCACGCTGCTCGCGGCCACGGCCAACGTCGCGCGGCCCGCATCGAACGACACCTTGAAACGATCCGCCTGACCGTCCTGCGCGATACGTGCGCCGTCGAGCAAACGGAACAGCGCCCACGCTCCGTCGGCGTGCAAGGGCGGCGTTTGCGGCGGGTCGAATTCGACGTGCGCCTGGCCCGTGCCTTTGCCGCTCGGCCACTGGAACGCCGCGGCGGCCCCGGGCGACTCGCGCGTCGCCACCAGCTGTTGGCCGTCGATGTCGAGCACGAAACGCTTCACCGCGGGATCGAGGCTCGCCACCTTCGCGCTGAAGCGGACCGATACGTCGCGGCCGCCATCGCGGAACAATGCGTCGCGAATCGCGGCGGCGTTCTGGAACTGCGCGAGCACGTCGTCGCCGATGCCGAGCGAGCGCGCCTCGGGACGCCAGCGCCAGGTCGCGCCCGACATATCGACGCGGCTTTGCAGGTTCTTCTGGAAAAAATCGTCGATCAGACCGCCGGGCGCGAGAATCCGGCTGAAGTCATCGGGCGCGGCATCGCGAGTGGAGCTCAGCACGAGCGGATAGCGGCCGTCGAGCGCCTGCCGGCACGCCGGCGCGACACTCGCCGCCCACAGCGCGCGAAGCTGCGCACGCTGGCTTTGCACCTGCACGGTATCGGCATTGGCTGCCACGCCCTGCAACACCGACGCAAGCGGCGCGGGCGCGCCTTGCGACAACAGCTTCAACCGATCCAGCGGCGCGGTGGACGGCAACGGCAACGACTGCCGGCGCGCGGAATCTTCCGCCTGCAAGGTCGCGGCGGCGTCCTTGAGCGCGGCGATCGATTCGTCGATCGGCGCGGCGCCCGGCTTGCCCGCGAGGTCGTGCAAGGGCTGGAAATGCGTGTCCATCGACGTGGTCTTGCCTGCTTCGGGCACCGCAAACGTGGTTTCGCGCGCCGCCGCCTGCACCAGCGCGCGCAATGGCGAATTCGGCGAGCCCAGCAGATTGGCGACGCGCGCGCCCGCTTCCGGCGCGTTGAACGGCACCACGTTCACATCGTCGAGCAAAGCGTCCCATTGGCGGATGCCTTCGTCGTAGTACAGACGCGTGAGCGCCGTGCGCAATGCGTCGACGCCGCCCGCATCCAGCTTCGCGTCGCTGCGCCCGAGGACCCAGTCGTCTTTCGACAGATTCGCGAGCGCCACTTCGCGCAGCCGCTGAAACGCCGCGAAGCCGGCTCGCGTATATGCACCGTCGACACCTTGCGTGAGCGGCGCGCCGCTCCTGCGCACGAACACCAGCAAGCCACTCGGGCCGGCCGCTTTGGCCACCGAAAAATCGGCGAGGCGCAACTGCGCAAGCTGCTGCCGGATGCGGCCGTCCAGGCGCTGCGCCAGCGGAACGCGCGCGAGCGCCGCGCGGCTTTGCGCAATCAGGTTCTGATCCAGCGGCAAACCGGAATCGAACTGCCCGGGCTGAAACAGCGCGTCGAGATGCTGTTCGATCGCGGCGCGCTGCGCGTCGGTGGCACTGCGCAGCGAGCCGTGCTGCCAGTCGCGCATAGCCCACGTGACGATCGCGCCGGCATCGAAATGCGACGGATCGCCGAGCATCAGATACGCGCGCAGCACTTCGTACTGCCCCACGGCATTGCTCGCGTCGCCGCGGCGCAGCGCTTCCTCCATCCGCTGCACGACGATCGGCAGCAGCGTCTGGCGCAACAGACGTTGATAGACGCGCTCCGCTTCGAGACCGAGCTTCTCGCGCTGATCGAGGCGCAGCGTTGACCACCACGGCGCGCCATGCGCGGCGCGCTCGGCCGCGCCGCCCGGCAACGCGCGCGCCGCATCGAGAACGGGCAGCACGGCGAGCGGGTCGTCGCCGGGCGCGATCTGCCGAACCTGCGCTTGCAGCGCGGCGATCTGCTCGCGGCTCGCGTCGACGAAGCGGCGATTCGCGCGGTCGCCGATGAAGAGCGCCGCGAGGCCGGCGCTCAGCAGCGCGATCACGAGGCCGATCGCCACGCGCTGAAAACGCGCGCGCCAACGCTCGACGCGCAGATTGCTGCCCGCGATGCCCGCTTCCGCGAAGATCACGTCGTGCAGCAGACGCTTGACGAAATACGCCCGCCCGCTCGACGAATCCGCGAGCAGGACCTCGCGGCGCAGGCCGAGCGCCGCCGCCATCGAACTCATCATCCGGTCGAGCGGACGGCCGCTCTGCGTGCCGCTCGTGAAGTAAACGCCGCGCAGTAGCGGCGCGCGTGCGAAGCGCGACGCGCCGAACACGTCACCGAGAAAACGCTGCAACGAGGTCTCGATGCCGGCGAACTGCTGCGGAAACGCGTAGATCAATGCACGGCGCCGCACGTCGGTCTCCTGCTGCATGCGCTGCACGACGCGCGCCTGGAGTTGCCGATGCAGCAGCCGGAACTCGTCGGGGAAACGTTGCAGTGGCGCGGCATCGGCGGCATCGTGCGAGGCGTCGTCAGCGGGCGGCGCATACGGGAACGTCATGCCCCAGACCTGTTCGCGCTCGTCGCGACCGAGGTCGTCGAAGAATTCGGAGAATCCCGACAGCAGATCGCTTTTGGTCACCACGACGTACACCGGAAAGCGCATGCCCAACTGCCGGTCGAGTTCGGCCAGCCGCTCGCGCACGGCGGCCGCTTGCGTGGCGCGCTGAGCGTCCGTCTGCTGCAGCAGATCGGCGGCGGAGACGACCACCATCACGCCGTTCAACGGCCGGCGCGGCCGGGACTTGCGCAACAGCGCGAGGAACCCGAGCCATGCGCCGCGATCGGCGTCGCGATGACTGTCCTGCGTCGTGAAGCGGCCGGCGGTGTCGAGCAGCACCGCGTCGTCGGTGAACCACCAGTCGCAATGACGCGTGCCGCCCACCCCGCCGATCGCTTCGGCGCCGAGCCGTTCGGCGAGCGGAAAGCGCAGCCCCGAATGGGTCAGCGCGGTCGTCTTGCCGGCGCCCGGCGCGCCGACGAACAGGTACCAGGGCAAGTCGTACAACACGTGACGGCGCGCGCCGATCCAGGACGTCAAACGCGCTTTCATGCCGCCGCCCTTCGTGCCGCCAGTGCCGTTCGTCCCGCGCGCGCCGTTCGCGTGATGGCGCAACGTCGATAGCGCGGCCTCGAAGCGTTCGCGCAGCACGGCGAGGTCGGCGTCGGCGGCTTTCTGCGCGTCGCTGCGCTCGCGATGCGCGGGGTCCGCGGCATTGGCGATCAGATTGCGCACGAAGTTCGACTGCGCGATCCGCACCTTCGCAGCGCGCACGCCCCAATAGATCGTCCAGGCCGCGATCAGCAGCCCGATGGCGACCCGGCGGCTCATCGCGCTGCCGAGCGGCACATGTCCGCCCACCGCGACCAGCGGCCCCTCGAACCACAGCACGACAGCAAGCGCGAGCACACCGGCCAGCGATACGACGACAGGTTTCCGTAACAACGCTAACCACTTCATGACGCGGCTCCCGGCGCAAGAATCACAATGGCGACGCGGCGGTTTTTCGCGCGGCCCGCCGCGGTGTCGTTAGAAGCAAGCGGCTCGGTGTCGCCGCGCCCTTCCGCGCTCAGACGCTCAGGCGAGCCCAGCCGCTGTGCGATCAATTCACGCACCGTATCGGCGCGCGCCTGCGACAGCGTCACATTGGAAGGAAAGCGTGCCGACAGAATTCGTTGGTTATCCGTATGACCGACCACGACGACGTTGCCCGGCTTGTCGCGCAACGCGTCGCCGATTCGCTGCATGAGCGGCACGAAATGCGGATCGAGATCCGCGCTGCCGGAAGCGAACAGTTGCGTGCCGCCCGCCGTGTTGTCGATCGTGACCGTGGTCCGGTCCGCCGACTCGCTCACCGACACGAGCCCCTGAGCGATCTCGGGCGCGAGGAATCCGGACAGGGACGCGGCGAGACCCGGCTGTGCATGCACCTTGTTCGCGAGCACCGGCGCGGGCGCTACACGAATCGAGCGCATCGATGCAAAGACCGGGTCGGAGAAATCGTTGATGCGCAGGTTCAGGATCAGACTGGTTGCGACCAGCACGAGCGCGGCCAACGCGCCGGCCACCCACAGTGGCACAAGCTGGAACAGACGCTTGCCAGCCTGCGCGGCCGGCTGCCAATGCGGCGACAGGCCGCGTTCGACGGGCGGCCTTTGCGCGCGGATCAATTCCGCGAGCCTTTCCCGGATCGCGTCGAGCTGCGACTTGCCGTTCTCGACCAGCCGGTAGCGTCCGTCGAAACCGAGCGCCAGCATCACGTAGATCAGTTCGAGCAGATCGAGATCGGCGGCGGGTGTCTGCGCGACGCGCTGCAGGATCGCGAAGAGCCGCTCGCCGCCCGACGCTTCGTTGTGAAACGTGACCAGCAGACTGCGCTGTCCCCACACGCCCGCGCCCCATGGCGTCGCGGCGATCGCCTCGTCGATGAAGGTGCACAGGCAGTAACGCGCGGGGCCGAGTTGCGCATCGGGCACGCCGAACGCGCGGCCGTTCGTCTCGAACGTGCGCATCATGTCGATCAACTGCGTGCGCAGCGCGTCGAGATCCGCATGGCTGGTCAGGCGCCGCAACGGCAGCGCCAACTCCAGCAGCGGATTGGCGGCGCGCAGCAGGGGATTGAGGCCCGGCACCGCGGCATCGAGCGGCGCGAGCGGCGGTGCCGTAGCCGACGCCGCCGACGGCTGCGCGCGGCGCTCGCGCTCCGTGTCGAGCCGGCGGCCTGGCGTCGGCATCATGATCGTGCACGCGGCGTCGAGAAAGTCCGGAGCGTCGGACGCCGGGTTGGTGTCGTGGGTCATCGCCTGAGTCCTGATATGGGTCGTGACGTGCGTGCGGGCTTCATCGACGGATCGCCCAGCATTCCATCGTCAGAGCGGGAAAATCGCCGGCGACGTACAGCGCCAGTCCCGCCGACGAAGCCAGCGTCTGCCATGCGTCGTTCGAGTCGTCGAGTTCGAAGTAGCTGAAGCCCGCATGAAACGGCAGCTGGCGCGGCGCGACCGGCAGCGCGCGCAAGCCGATCCCCGGCAGTTGCAGATTCACGAGGTCGCGGATATGTTCGATTGCGCCGATCTTCAACTGTGCCGGAAAGCTCGCCTGCAGCGCATCGGCGGGCATTTGCGCGCGCACCGCGAGCACGAAGGTGGCCGACGCGAACAGCGCGCGGTCGGCGACGCGCGCCACCCGCAGACCGTAACGGCGTTCGTCGAGCGGCACCGCCACGACTTGCGGATCGGCGACGCGGCTCAGGGCGAGCCGCAACGCGTCGATCACCGGCGTGAAGGTTTCCGCGAGCCGGTCGTGACGGTAAGCGGGAAACACGGGTGGACGCCGCTCGTGCTGGCCGAATGTCGCGAGTTCTCCGGCAAGCTGCACGGTCTCCTGAAACAGCGACTCGGGATGCAGTCCGCTCATCGACATGAAATGGCCGATCAGCGGTTGTGCGCGATTGATGGCCTGCAGCAGCAGAAAGTCCGCGATTTCTGCCGCCCCGGCGGCTTGCGGTTGCGCGAGGCGCGCGGCGAGCGTTTCGCCGCGTTGCTGCAACAGACCGTTCAGCTCGGTGGTGAAGCGCGCGAGGCGGTCGGCGACGCGCAAGTCGAGACAGGGCGCGCAGTACGCGTCATCGAGCAGTACGCGCGAATCGGCAACGCGCTCGACGATCTTCGCCACGCCGAGACACGCGTGGGCATTCGCGACGTCCGGTTCGAACGCGAGACGCAAACGCAGCTTGCCGACCTGCATCAGCGTGGTGACGGCGTCCCGGTCGTTGCTGTCGTGTACGTCGAACTCGTCGATCCGGTAGCGCGCCGGATTGTCGGGCCGCTCGGCGCCGCCCGATTCGGCCGCGCCCGGACGGCGGACCGGCAGCGCCAGCACGACCAGCAGGTTCGCCGTGCCGTCGGGAATCTCGAGCGGTTCGGGAAGCGCATCGTCGGCGGGCAGGTTGAACGGCGTGCCGTCGGGCAGCACGCCCGCCGCCGAACGCAGCGACAGCTTGCCGAGCTTGAGCAGCGCGTCGTCGATTTCAAGCGACGTGAAGCCCCAGCCATACGCACGCAACGGCGCGGCGCGCCCTTCGAGCTGAGCCTGCAGATGCCGGTCATGCTGCTGCAGATGCTGCGGCTGCAGGAACATGCCTTCGGACCAGATCACCTTGTTGTTCCAGGACATCGCGTTACTCCCGGTCCGCGCGGAGCGCATCGAGCTGCGCCTGATAGGCGCGGCTGAAAGGCTCGCCGAAGGTTCGGTGGAAATCGTCGCCGGCGTCGCGCGCGACATGCTCCCAGGTGTCGACGTAGCGTTGCCACAGACGCGCGCGCCGGTTGCCCAGCAGTGCATCGATGCCGCTCGCGGCATCGAGTGACTTCTCGATCGCGGCGGGCTCGATGCGGGCCATCGCGTGCGCGAGCGCGGCGCGCATGCCCGCGACGACGGCCAGCTCGTGCGCCTGAATGTCGTGGAATGCGGCGCGCAAAGCGTCAAGCGGGGCGAGGTAGCCTGCGCCGCGAGACGCGAGCATTTGCGTTAATGCCGCGTCCACGTCGGGGAAAAACTTCAGTGGGTTGTTGTCGCGCTCTTCGATCAAGGTCATGGCGATGCGGGTCTCGCGTTTTGCCATCGAGCGTGAACGTAGCGCGCTCATCGCGCCTTGCGTCGCTTCGCGCAGCATCGCGCCCGCCAGGCGCGCGAGTTCGGGCGCAGGGATGTGGCGCACGGCGTTGGGGTCGATGGCGAGGCCTTCGAGTAAGGCGGCGGTGGCGGCGTCGGGAGTGAGGTTGGGACTCGCCTCGGGATTCGCGTCCGCGGCCGGGTGCAACGGCTCGGCTGCGCGCGTTGCGATTGGCGCCGCATTCGCGATCGGGCTTGCGCTCGTGTTCACACTGAACGTCGAGGGCCAGCGCATCGAAGGCAACGCTCCGTCTTGCGCGTTCGAGCGCAGCGGGTCAGCGCCCGCTTCGCCGCCGAGCGGTTCGCGCTGCTGCGCTGCTGCGGGCAACGGCGTCGCGGCCAACGTCGGCACCTTCAACACCACCTGCTCCGGCGAGACATGCTCGAACGCACGCGACGGTGTCGCTTCGACGCGGCGCGCTGAATCGGACAACGAAGCACGCAAGGGATCCTCCGGCGTCAACGCGTCCAGCAAAGCCTGATTCGCATTGCCGACAAGCCGCGCAGATTCGCGCAACAACGGCGCAGCGGCGAGCGGATCGGGAAAGAACGGCGTGCCGGGTAGCTTGCTCTCGCGTACGGGCGGCTCGTCCTTCGGGCAATCCCAATCGTCGGGAATCAGCGGAGCCGTTCGCTTCCCATCCCAATGCGCCTGCTCCGGCCACACCGGGGGCGCGGTCGCTGCCGGCGCGGCCCGCGTCATCAGCGTGTCGGGAGCCTCGAACGCCGTCTGCGTATGCGGCTCCGATACCGCTGCCGCATCGATCGACACTTCCAGCACATAAGCGCCGATGCGCAGCCTGTCGCCGTCATGCAGCACGGCCTCACGGCTGCCGTCGAGCACGCGTTCGTTCAACACGGTCGGGTTGCTGCCGCAATCGATCAGCAAGAAGCCCGCCTCGCGCCAGTCGATTCGCGCCTGCAGCCGCGACACGTTGCGCTGCGGATCGGCGAGCACGATCGTGCAGTCCGGCGCGCGGCCGATGGTGCCGCCTTCGTGATCGAGCCGGACACCGTGCGGCGCGGCGCAAGCGTCGCCGCCATGCACGGTCAGCGTCAGTGACGCAGAGTGGTTCGGTGACACGTGAACTCCTTATTTGACGAGCTTGCGGGTGCCGTCGTCGGCATCGCGCGGCGGTGTGGGGGACGGCGGCGGAACGTTGAGCGCGACGGGCGGCACGCCCGGACCGAGCGGAATCGGAAAGCTCGACATCTCGATCGTTTCGGGGCCGATCAGGATGTAGGACGCTCCCGCGCGCAACGCGATCGTGGCGCTCGCCTCGATCTCGACCGCCGCGCCCGCCGTGATCCGCACGGCCGCGCCCGCGCCGAGCGAATACGCGCCGCCCGCGAACTGCTCGTGCGAGCCGAGCGTCGCGGCCGACACGCTGCCGTCCACGCGCGAGCGGCTGCTGCCGCGAATCGTGTCGTGCCGCGCGCCGCCCGTTTCGCGATACTCGTTGCCGTCGACGCGCCGATGCGAATCGTGCGCGACGTTCATCAGCGCGTCGTGCGCAACCCACGTTTCGTGATCGCGGGCCGCGTGGAAAAACAGTTGCTCGCCGCCCTTGCGGTCGTCGAAACGCAACTCGTTGTAGCCGTTGCCACCTTGCGTCGAATGGCTTTTCAACGTCGACAGCGCGGCATTCGCGGGCAATTCGTACGGCGGCATGCTGGTCGAGTTGTAAAGCGCACCGGTCACCACCGGCCGGTCCGGATCGCCCTCGATGAACTCGACCAGCACTTCCTGGCCGATGCGCGGCAGCATCATCGCGCCCCAACGCCGGTTCGCCCAACCTTGCGACACGCGCATCCAGCCGCGTTCGAGCCGTTGCGCGCCGCCGCCCTGCGCAAGCTGTTCCCAGTGAAACTGCACTTTCACGCGGCCATAAGCATCGGTCAGAAAGTCATCGCCGTCCGGCCCCACGACGACCGCCGTCTGCGGGCCCGAAACCGACGGCACCGGCGTGATCCGTTCGGGGCGAAACGTCGTGTCGGCGCGAATCGCGGTGAAGCGGCAATCGAACAGCGGCATGCTCGGGTCGTCGCTGGATACGTAGGCATCCGATGCAATGTCGGCCTCGATGCCCGTGACGAGGAACTGCCGTTCCTGCGCGCCGTCCGGATGATCGCGCAGGCGAAACAGGCCACCTGCCGCGATGCCGCGCGACGTGCAACGCGCTTCGATGGATTGGTTCAGCGTCTCGTGAATCTCGGCATTGACGCGCGCGACACGCTCGCCGTCGGCGGCGCTGCGGTGCCCCGTCAAGTGTTCCTGCTTCACGTAGCGGGCCGGATCGAACGGCGCGCCGCGTGTCGCGCGCGCCATCAAGCCCTGACTGTTGCTGACGGACGCCTTTTCGAAATCGTAGTCGTTGACTTCGTAGCGGCCGGTCTGCAACGTCGCGCCCGACACCCAGCGGTAGATGCACTCCTCGTCCTGATCCGGTGTTTCCCACGCCTGATACGGAATCGTTTCGTAGTGCCCGATGGGCCGGTGCGCGCTGTTCGAATCGGTCAGCACCAGCGTGCTCTTGCCGCTCGCGTGCTCGAAAAAATAGTGGATGCCTTCGCGCTCCAGTAGCCGGCTGATGAAATCGAAGTCGGTCTCGCGATGCTGCATGCAGTGCTCGAGCGCCGGATACGCCGCGCTGCACGTATTGCGCAAATCGACGCCGAACGATTCGAGCACGCTCGTCACGATTTGCGGCACCGTGCGCTGATAAAAGAAACGCCGATGCGACGCGCGCGTCAACAGCCAGAGCCGCGGATGCACGAGCGCTTCGTAACGCGCCATGCGGTTATGCGTGGTGTCGCCGGGCGTCAACAGCCGCAGTGTGGTCACGATGCCGTTGAACTGGCGCTCGCCGCCCGCCGGAAAGTCGAGCGTCACGGACAGCTCCTCGCCGAGCACCGCCCCCGCATCGAGATCGTTGTGCGGACTCAGAAACGTCAGCTCGAATACGCTCAGCCGGCCGAGCGCCTCGCGCGCCGACATCCGCAAAAACACCGCCGTGTCGCCGAGCGCCGCGCACTGCATGCGAACGTGCCGCGTGCTACTCGAAGTCATAAGTCAACTCCCCGTCCTGTTCGCCGACATGCACGCGCGCCAGCGCCCTGCCGTCGATCAGGCGCGACAGCACCTCCGCGCTGATACGCGGCAGCACGCTATGCGTGAGGATCGCGTCAATCATCCGGCCGCCGCTGTCCATGCGCGTGCAGCGTGCGGCGATCTGCGCGATCACGCCATCGTCGTAGGTAAACGGCACCTGGTGCGCGCGCCGCACTCGCTGCGCCACCCGTTCGAGCTGCAGAACGACGATCCGGCACAGCATCCCGTCGCTCAGCGGGTAATACGGAATCGTCACCATGCGGCCGAGCAGCGCGGCCGGAAAGGTGCGCAGCAGTTCCGTATGCAGATGGCGCTCGATTGCGTCGGCCTCAGGCAGACGTTGCGGGTCGGCACACAACTGCGCGATGCAATCGGCGCCCGCGTTGGTGGTCAGCAGGATCAGCGTGTTGCGGAAATCGATCGAACGGCCTTCGCTGTCTTCCATGCGGCCTTTGTCGAATACCTGAAAGAACAGTTCGTGCACATCGGCATGCGCCTTCTCCACTTCGTCCAGCAACACCACGCTGTGCGGCCTGCGGCGCACGGCTTCGGTCAGCACGCCGCCCTCGCCGAAACCGACGTAGCCCGGCGGCGCCCCCTTGAGCAGCGACACCGTGTGCGGCTCCTGGTACTCGCTCATGTTGATCGTGATGAGGTTCTGCTCGCCGCCGTACAGCAATTCGGCGAGCGCCAATGCCGTCTCCGTCTTGCCGACGCCCGAGGTTCCCGCGAGCAGGAACACGCCGACCGGTTTGTCCGGATTGTCGAGGCCGGCTCGCGACGTGCGGATTCGCCTCGCGATCGACTCCGCCGCATGACGCTGGCCGATGACCCGCCGGCCCAGATGATCTTCGAGATGCAGGATGGTGTCGGTTTCCTCCTTCACCATCCGCAGCACGGGAATGCCCGTCCAGTCCTGCACGACCGACGCCACCGCGTGTGCATCGACGGCCGCCATGATCAGCGGCGCGTCGCCCTGCTGCACGGCGAGCGCATCCTGCTGCGCGCGCAACGCGGCCAGATCGGCGCCTGGCGCGTTCTGCGCCAGTTGCGCGCGCTGCGCGAGAAGGCCCGCCACCAGCTCGCGCTCGACGGACCAGCGGCTTTCGAGTTCCGCAAGGCGCCGCGTGTGCCGGTCGAGCGCATCGGACGCCTGCGTGTGCCGCGCGGCGGTGTCGATGCCGATCGCGCTCTCTCGTTGCAATACCGCGAGTTCGGTCTTCAGCGCGGCGATCCGCTGACGCACGTCGTCGACGGCGGCGGGCGTGGCGTGCTGGCTGACGGCGACGCGCGCACACGCGGTATCCAGCAGATTCACCGACTTGTCGGGCAACTGCCGCGCCGGAATGTAGCGATGCGACAGCCGCACGGCCGCTTCGACGGCTTCGTCGAGAATGTGTACGCCGTGATGCTGTTCGAGCGCGGCACTGACGCCGCGCGTCATCAGGATCGCCCGCGCTTCGTCGGGCTCGCGCACCTGCACGACCTGGAAGCGCCGCGTCAATGCGGGATCTTTTTCGATGTACCGCCGGTACTCCGACCATGTCGTCGCGGCGATCGTGCGGACCGTGCCGCGCGCGAGCGCCGGCTTGAGCAGGTTCGCGGCGTCGCCGGTGCCGGCGGCTCCCCCTGCGCCGATCAGCGTATGCGCCTCGTCGATGAACAGGATGACGGGCTGTTGCGCCGACTGCACTTCGTCGAGCACCTGGCGCAGCCGCGTCTCGAACTCGCCCTTCACGCTCGCGCCCGCCTGCAGCAACGCGACGTCGAGACTGCGCAGCACGACGCCGCGCAACGCGGGCGGCACGTCGCCCGTGGCGATCCGTTGCGCGAGTCCTTCGACCACCGCCGTCTTGCCGACGCCCGCCTCGCCAGTCAGCAGCGGATTGTTCTGGCGGCGGCGCATCAGGATATCGACCAGCTGGCGAATCTCGTCGTCGCGTCCGACAATCGGATCGAGCGCACCCGTGCGGGCTTGCGCGGTGAGGTCGACGGTGAAGCGCAGCAACGCGTCCTGGGTTTGGCCCAGCGTGTTGGCGGCGGCCGGCGCCTGAGGCTCGGTCTGCGCTTGCGTTTGTGTCTGTGTCTGCTCCGGCGAGCCGTCGAGCACCACCGCGAAACGCTCGATCAGATCGTCGAGCCTGACCCTGTCGAACTCGCGCGAGATGCCGCGCATCGCGTTGCGCAGCGCGGGCGTCTTGAGCGCGCCGACCAGCAGGTGCGCACTGCGCACCCGCGCCGCGCCGAACATCAACGAGCCGTAGACCCAGCCACGCTCGACCGCTTCTTCGAGCTGCGACGAGATATCCGTAATCGATGTCGAGCCGCGCGGCAAACGGTCGAGCGCTTCGACCAGATCGCGTGCGAACGCAGCGGGCTCGATATCGAAGTGCCTGACGATTCGATGCAGATCCGAATCCGGCAGTTGCAGCACCTGATGCAGCCAGTGCGCGACTTCGACATACGGATTGCCGCGCAGCCGGCAAAACGCGGTTGCGCTTTCCATCGCGCGGAAGGCGAGCGCGTCGAGTTTGCCGAACATTGCGGCGCGGCTGATATCTGCCATGGTTTATCCCTGTGCGTGAGACGGCGCGCGTGCACTCGACGCGCCCATGTTGATGACGAGTTGCCCCCCATCCGCCTGCGCGGGACGCGCCAGCAACCAGGTCGTATAGCCCAGCCGCTGATGACGGCCCAGTGCAAGACGCGGGACGTCCGCGCGTCGCAAGCACAGGTTGACGTCCCATTCGAGCGGATCGCGCACATAGTTGTGCACCCAGTCGGCGACGCGCGCGAGGCTCGGCTCGCCCGGCAGGAAGCGCCGGTAGTCGTCGATCGAAAGCGGGCCGAGCACGACGCGAAACTTATGCTGACGATCCCACGCGCGCGCACCCAGCACCGTGGCCACGCCAAGCCGCGCGCTTTCGCCGTTCGCGCCGAGGCGGCTGAGCGTCGACGGCGGCAGGCGCAGCCAGTGCCCGACGTTCTCGATCACATGGACCGGCACGCCGAAAAAGCGCGCGAGCACGAGACGCAATCCGGCCGCATGCCGCGTCGGGCCGCTCAGCACGCCGGCGAAATGCAGCTTGGCGAAGTCGGGCACGGCGTCGCGATTGCGCAGCTCCGCCTCGCCGAGTCCGAAGGTCGTGCCGACATACGCGGAGAAGCGGTCGCCCGTCTCGCGATCCAGACTGACGACCGGTTGCGCGACGGCCCACGCGCGATACAGCAGCGACGTCATCCGGTGATGAAACACATCGAGAAAGCGGGCAAACGTCGGGTCGTCCGCGTTGCGCGCGCGGTCGCGCACGTACTCGGTCAGATGCGTCGGCATCGGACCGTTCGGCCCAAGCAGTCCGAAGAAATTCACCACCAGACGCGGCGGCGCCGCGCGCTCCGCGTCCACCGTAAAGCTGCGCATCGTGGTGGGAAAGAAAATCAACTCCGCTTCCTGCGCGAAACGCACCGCATCGTCACGCGGACGAAGCGACGCGCCGACGCGCGGCAACTGCGGATGCGCGCATTCGAGCAAGCGCACCGCGTGGAAAAAATCGTAGCGGTTGGCATTTGAGGAGAGGCGTTCGAACAGTGTCATAGCGTGCGCCACGGTCCGCTCCTCGGCGCCCAGCGCATGATTTCACCGCGCGTGACGCTATGCACGACCGTCTCGGTGAACGAATTCAACGACACGTATTGCGCAAAGAAGCGCGCCAGCACCGCGCCGAACAGAAACGCCCCGCCGCCTTCGAACCCGGCTTCGTCCAGCAGCAGCGAGACTTCGAGGCCGCGTCCGAATACCAGCGGGCCACGCGAAGGCAGACGCCGTGTCACCGCTTCGGAGCCGATCGAGCGCAGAGCGTCGACCTGCCGCGCCGACACGATATCGCCGGACGGCACATAGAGGGCCAGCAGATCCCGCATCGCGCGCGCGCCTTGCGCCGTATCGGTGTCCAGCAGCGACGCGTAGTTCAACGACAGGTGGCTCAGCAATCGCCAGGCAACCGGGCCCTCGGCAAACGACGGCAACGGCCGGCTCGGTCCGGCCACGCAGCGCACGCCGGTCACCGGCGCTTCGAGGTCGATCGTGAAGTCGGCCGTGTCGCCGCCGAGCGGCATCGTCAACACCAGGTCGCGGTTCGTGCACAGCACGCCGAGTCCCATTTGATGCAGTTCACCGGCGTGCGGCGCGCCGCGCGTATCGACCAGCGCAATGAAGGTCTCGCTGCCGAGGTAGTGCGTGCGCGCGCCGCGAACGTCCTGACGCGCGGACGGTTGCCGCTTCTCGCGCCGCACCTGGTAAAACGCGGCAGCGGAATCCGGCACGCCAAGGTCACGCGCGCGATAGAACGGCTGGAACTCGATATCCGCACCACCGCCTGCCCGGTAACCGGTGACGCTCTCGATCTGATACACCTCGAAGTCCATCGGCCGGGTGCGGTCGGGCACGACATGATGTTCGAATTGCTCGCCATTGACTGCGATCCGGTCGGCGCGCCGGCGGAACAGATTGATGCACGGCGTGCAGTGCAGCGCGAAATGCGACGCGTCGACCCGTTGTTCGAGTGCCGGGTCCGCGCGCGAAAGCAGCACGATCAATTCGAATTCGTCGCTATCGCAGCGGCTCATGAACGGCTTCAATCCGTCGATCGACAGGAACAGGAAGCGCTTCGAAAACGCGAAATATTCCTGCAACAGCCGATAACCCGGAAACGATTGGCCGCTGACGGGCAACAGTGCTTCGTCATCGGAAAAGCCGCGCGCTTGCAACGACGACGGCGCCAACACGGTGCCGCTGCTGTCGTGGGTCACCGCGACACCGAGCGTCGATGCGAGCAGCAGTTCATAAAGACGCTCCGGCAGACCTTCTCCACCGCGCAGATAAAGATGCAGGCTGTCGAGATCAATGTCCCGCATCTTCAGATTGTTCGATGCGCGCAAGCGCAGCTTCAAACAGCTCCTGACGCCTTTTGGCAGCGTCGCGCTCACGCCGTCGAGCGCGCCCGCATGAGTGAGGAGCCGCGCGTCGACCAGCTCCAGCGGCCACAAGGTCACGGCGTGGCCCGTGCGGAATTCGCAGCGGGTCGAGCTATCGCCATCGAGCCGCCCATGCAGGGACGTGCCGCGCGGTATCGCCACCCCCTGCGCCAGCGACGGATGCGTGGCGTCCGGCTGCATCTGTACGACGGCCATCGCGGGCGTCGGCGCGAGATAGTGCGGATAGACGAGTTCCGCGAGATGTTGCGTGAAGCGCGGAAACTCCGCGTCGATCTTCATCTGCACCCGCGCCGCGAGAAAGCTGAAGCCTTCCAGCAAACGCTCGACGTACGGGTCCGCGCAATCGAAACTCTCCAGCCCGAGCCGTCCCGCGACTTTCGGATACGCCTTCGCAAATTCCGCGCCCATCTCGCGGACATGCTGAAGCTCCTGGCTGTAGTACTCGATCAGTTGTGGATTCATGACTGGTGTCTAAATGGCGCTCACAGCGAGCCGCTCTGTTCGATCACGCTCGCCTGACCGGCTTCGAGATCGAACTCGGTGCGCAGATAAAGTCGTTCCGGCACCGGATGCGCATGAAGATCGGCTTCGACGATGAACGCGAGCGCGTTGTGCTGGCTTCCGTTCTCACCCGTCGTCACCGCACGCACGCGCAACGAGCCGCGCAGAATCCGCGGCTCGAACGCGCGAATCGTGTCGGTGAGCCGCCGCTCCATCCGCACGATATCGACACTGGAGGCGCTCTTGCCCGCAAGATCGGCAAAGCCGAAATTCAGCACCGAATCCGCGACATGGGGAAAGCGAGCAATGTCCTGCGCCGCCGCGATACCTTGCGCGTTCAGGAGCCAGCCGAGATCGCGCATCACGCTGCGGCGCAGAGCGCTTGCCGAGCTGGTCCGGTGTTCGCGGGTTTCGCGTGTCGCGGCGGGCTCGTGATCGGTCAGCCGCTCCAGGAGCGACGGCTGGATGCGCTCTGCGTTTTTCATCGCGGATTCGGGCCTCGTTCGCGTTCGGTGCTCAGGCTTCCGCGTTCGCGGGGATGTTCCACTTGCTCTCGACCACGCCGCCGAGCGCCGAACCGGTGGTTGGATCCTGCTGCTGGTACGTCACGTGGAATTTCTCGAAGTTGAGCGCGACGTTCTCGGTAAAGCGATCCTCGCCGTCGGAGCCGCCCGTGGCGTAATTCACCACCAGCACTTTCTCCAGTTCGATCTTGTAGTACTCCAAAGGCGTCGTGCCGCCGGCTTTGCGCACGGTCAGCGTCACTGTCGGATAATGCTTGCCGGTCGCGCACGCGGTGATGAGCGACGGCGTGGAGCGGTCCGTGTACTTCGTCACCGACAGATCGTGCACGGCGACTTTTCCGCCACCGCCGCCGGTGCCCAGGTGCATCGTGCCGGACTGGCTCATGCCCCAGCTCCACGACAACACATCGATTTCATCCTTGTGCTTCGAATCGAGCGATTCGCCCTTGACGGTGCCGAGTGCCAGAAAAATATCGACTGCCATGATGTGATTCCTGTTTGAATGACTGCGGTTGAATGAAGCGTGAGCGGCGTATCGTCAGGCCGCGCGCGCCGAAGGCAGCTTCGACACGAGGCGCAGCGAGACGGTGAGGCCTTCGAGCTGATAGTGCGGTCGCAAGAAAAACTTCGACGTGTAGTAGCCGGGATTGCCCGCCACCTCTTCCACGACCACTTCGGCGGCGGCCAGCGGACGACGCGCCTTGGTCCCCTCCGACGAATGCGCGGGATCGCCGTCGACGTATTGAAGAATCCAGTCCTGCAGCCAGCGCTGCATGTCTTCCTTTTCGCGGAAACTGCCGACCTTGTCGCGCGCAATGCATTTGAGGTAGTGAGCAAAGCGGCTGCATGCGAAAAGATACGGCAGACGCGCGGCAAGATTCGCGTTCGCCGTCGCGTCGGGATCTTCGTATTCGATCGGCTTGTTCAGCGATTGCGCGCCAATGAACGCGGCGAAGTCGGAGTTTTTCTTGTGCACCAGCGGCATGAAACCGTTCTTCGCCAATTCCGCTTCGCGCCGGTCGCTGATCGCGATTTCGGTCGGGCACTTCATGTCAACGCCGCCGTCGTCAGTGGGAAACGCGTGCACCGGCAGGTTCTCGACCGCGCCCCCCGACTCGATGCCGCGAATCCGCGAGCACCAGCCATAGGTGCTGAACGACCGGTTGATGTTCACCGCCATCGCATAGGCCGCGTTCGCCCACGTGTATTTCGACGCGTCGCTGCCGGCCGTGTCTTCCTCGAAATCGAACTCCTCGACGGGGCTCGTTTTCGCGCCATAAGGAGGCCTCGCGAGAAAACGCGGCATGGCGAGACCGATATAGCGCGAGTCCTCGGCGTCGCGCAACGAACGCCACGCGGCATGCTCCGGGGTCTGGAAAATCTTCGTCAAATCGCGCGGATTCGCGAGTTCCTGCCAGGAGTCCATCAGCATCACGGCCGGGTCCGCGCCCGCGATAAACGGCGCGTGGGCCGCCGCCGAAATCTTGCCGATCTGTGTCAGAAAATCGACGTCCGGGCCGCCGTTATCGAAGTAATAATCCGCTACCAGCGCGCCATAAGGTTCGCCGCCGAACTGGCCGTATTCCTCTTCGTACATCTTCTTGAAGAACGGGCTTTGGTCCCACGCGACGCCTTTATATTTGCGCAGCGAATGGTGCAGATCGTTTTTGGAAACGTTCAGTACGCGCAGCTTCAGTGTCTCGTCGCTCTCGGTGTTCGTCACCAGATAATGCAGGCCGCGCCATGCACTTTCCAGCTTCTGGAAACGTTCGTCGTGCAGAATCACGTTGACCTGCGCGCTCAGTTTTTCGTCGATGCGCGCGATCATCGATTCGATCGTCGCGAGGGCGTCGTCGGAAACGAGTTGCGTGTCCTGAAGAACCTGCTGTGCCAGCGTGCGCACCGCTGTTTCGACGGCTTCTTTCGCTTTTTCGGTTTTCGGCTTGAAAGCCCTTTGAAGCAGGCGTTCGAAATCGCCGGAGGCGCCGGTTTCAGCTTGCGCCGCGTCCGCGGATTCGCCGGTAGGGATCTGCTGCAAGGTGTCGATGGTGTTGGCCATGGTTGCTTGTCTCGATGACTTTTAACGAAGGGGCGGCGCTCAGGATTTCGACGCGGCTTGCGGGCTCGCGTCCGGATTGCCGTCCGGCGCGCGGCCTGGCTTGTCGCCCGCTTCGGCGCCACCGGCGATGGCGTCGAGCAATGCCGGATCGTCGAGCAATCTGCCGACCAGCTGTTCGGCGTCCGTCTTGCCGTCCATATACGTGAGCAGGTTCTGCAACTGGCTGCGCGCTTCGAGCAGCCTCGCGAGCGGCGCAACGTTTCTTGCGATCGCGGCGGGCGAGAAATCGTCGATGCTTTCGAACGTGATATCGACGCCCATCTTTCCTTCGCCGGTCAGCGTGTTCTCGACCTGCATCGCGACGCGCGGCTTCATCGAGCGAAGACGTTCGTCGAAGTTGTCGATATCGATCTCGAGAAACTTGCGCTCCGCGACCGGCGGCAGCGGCTCCGCCGGTTGCCCCGACAGATCCGAGAGCACTCCCATCACGAAAGGCAGACTCACTTTCTTTTCCGCGCCGTACACTTCGACGTCGTATTCGATCTGAACGCGCGGCGCGCGATTTCGCGCGATGAACTTCTGACTGTTCTCTCTGGCCATCTTGCTGTTTCTCCGTTCGGTTAGTCGGACGACGCCACGCCGGCGGCTCCAATTACGTTGGTCAATTGAGCGAGCCCTTCGGGTGCAAGCTCCCTGATCAGATCGACAAAGGTTTTGTCGACGAGTCCTTTCGCGCGGCCGAGCAGTAACGGCACCGGACTCGACGGTTCATGACGCGCGTAGTAGTCGCACAAGCGGTCGAGCGTCGCGATCACGTCCGAGCGGGTCGATACCGAAGTGGGGATCAGCGGCGCTGCACCCATCTCGACTGCGTCCTGTGAGCGCGCGCCGCCGAAGCCTTGCCGGTCGAGACAGGCGTCGAGCAATGCCTGCGCGCGCCGCAAAGGCGTGCGCAAGACCGTGAGATCGAGAGAGCGGCCGTGCCCGACGCGCTCGACGAGCGTGGCTTCGATGCGCTCTGCGTGCGCCGATGCGGCACGAAATGAGCGCGACAGCAACGCGGCCCGATCCGCAGCCGCGGCCACCGATGCGTCGATCTCCGCCAGCGTCGCGGCGTCATTCGCTTCGGCTGCGGCTGGCTCGTCGCTAACGGCGAGCCAGCGTCTCAACGTGACCCATGCACTTGCCGAGTGCAGTTGCGGCACGAGCGGCGCATTCAGAATCTGCTCGACGAGCCCCGCGTTATCTGCAAGCGCGGCCAGTGCGTTGATGCGCGCGGTCGGATCGTCCGCGTCGTCCGCGTCGCCCGCGTCGAGTTGCGGATGCACATGGGTCCACTGCGTGTCGAGCAGGGCAAGGACGAGCGCAAGGCCGTCCGCAAGCGCCACGACGCCTTCGACGGCGACCCGCGCGCGAATCAGGTACATGACCACGCGCAGATCGCGTGTGCGGGCTAACAGGTCGACGCACAACGCGTCCGCGGCTTTCCAGTCGGGCGGCACGGCGGGTACGAGGATCGCGCCGTACTCGGCTTCCGGACGGCCATGTGCCGCCGCTTCGAGCGCGCGGAACGACGGATCGTATTCGAGGTCGTCGCCACAGGGAGACGCCTCGGCGAGACCGTCGAGCCACTTGCTCCAGTCGGGATGATCGGTGAATACCACCGCTATGCCGTCGATTTCGGAAAGCCGTGCGTCGGTCGGTTCGGATTGCAGATCAAGTTCTTTCATGTTGAACAAAACATTCGGCACGTCGATTTATTCCAGTCATTTGTGTGCGCTGTTCCGCCGGGAAGCTTCCGCACGCAATGCGTTTTTTTGGCGCTTATCGATAGAACACGTAGCGCGCAAAGTACGCGGAACTGCCCGTTTGATGTTCGACTGAACACGGACGTGCCGGCATCGCGCCGCCAACTGTGTCCACCCGTTGCACGTAGGTGATTGACGACAGCGCGCCCGGCGCGCCGGTACTGTGAGTCGCCAATAGCAGTTGAGGTACGCTACCGGGCATCTCGCTTGGCTTCTGCGCGATTGCATGCCCGACGATCCGGCTGCCGTCATCTGCTTCCCATGACGGACCCGCGCCATGCTGAATGATGGCGACGCCGTTCGCGTCATAGAGCGTCGCCTGCGGATTGCGGAATACCCATCCGAGGTGTCTCTGCGCGTCGAATTCACACGAGTAGATCTGTACGCCCGATGCCGTTGCAGCCATCACGCGCGTGGCGCTGGGTGGCTCGATGGAGTGCGTATCGGCGGTAACCGGCGCGACGCAACCGGCGAGCACGATTCCACTGCCGGCGGCCAGTACGGTCGAAATCAAGAAAGACGTTGACATCATGTCTCCTGTGGATGGACGGCGGTGCAACGCGAAGCGGGTCAGGAACGCGCGCTGTGCCATCACAACATCCAGGCAGCCGGATCTATTCCATCTCATCCGGGAAGTGAGAGCAGCTGTTGCGGCATGGAATAAAACGCTTTCAATGACTGTTATGGAAGAATCTGCTCACCGGAACGACATCAGTTCATGCCAGTCATCACGATTCCATCGATCTTCAATCAGCCGACGCCGGAGCCACGAAACGAGGTGCAATGGACGCCGACCCCATACGGCGGCGTCATGATCGGCAGGTATCCACGGCAGCCGCAATCGTTCGTCGCGGCAACGCTAGAGGCACTGGGGAAAATCGCGAGCGGCACGATTGGCCGCAGACTCATGGACGCAATCGTCATGGCCGGGGTGCTTGTTCACACGTCCCTGCCCTATAAAGTGGCGATTCTTCCTTCCGGGGATAGCACCGGGTTGTCACTATCGCGAGGGCCGTCGTTTGGCAAGCGGATCTATCTGCGCGGCAACGCCACGACCGCGTCGAATATCGATCGTGCGCGCGGAAACAGGCAGATCGCTCGACGAGCCGCGGGGAATTCATCCCCAGTCGTACCTGAGCCGTTCGATGCCGCGGAGTGGTTGGACCCTCAACTGAGCTTTCTCGACGGCGACGTTGGATCGCCGTCGTCGATCCGCTGGAATCCCAATCAATTCAGCACACCGGATGGGCACCGGCCGCCATTCATCGGTCTCGCGCATGAGCTCATCCACGCGCTGCGCAATCTGCGGGGTGACACCCCTGTCATGGTCGAGGACGACGAGCGCGACGTGACCGGCCTTCGACTTTCTCAGGGCAACGCGATCACGGAAAACGCGATCAGAGCCGACCATGGCATTGCGCCTCGTACGCGCTATTCGGGTATTCAGTCGGGAGCTACGACAAGCTGAGCGGGATGGTGGGGTATGTACGCGAGCGGACGCTGCGTTCGGCGCGCATGGCGCAGGGCGCCCAGCTTGCGTGGGATACGCTGGCTCAGGCAGGTCGCTTGCGCCACCTGAAGCTTCAACGGACGCGAGGCTCGCGTCTCACCTACAGGAAAAATGCGAAGGCGAGTCAGAAGAGACTCGTTCTTCATCGCGTCGCGTTTTGCGACGCAATGGAGTCTCGACATCCCTAACAAAGTCTCGTGCTCATCACCCACGACATACCGTTAAACCGCGTGACGATTGAATCCAGCAATTCACGTCGTGTTTGAACGAGCGCGATCTCGACTTCCTCGAAGCCGCTATCCGGAAACGTTTTGATATCCACGTGCTCGACGTTGCGCGAAAACGGCAGCAAGACCTGCCAGATCGCCGCGACGCGTATCCCCTGGACGCGTGCGCGCACCACCAGACGATGGCAATCCGCAGCACGGATCGCCGGTAATTTAAGCTCTCTTTCGAGCTGCCTACTATTCATGCCGATCCCCTTGCGTTTGCCAGACCACGTCTTTTCGATCTTCGCGATCCTCGTTCCGTTGTTCGCTCCGTTGGCTCTCCGGCGGCAGCTTGCCAATGCCGCGCAATCTTTTCAGCAACACCTGGGCATGGTCCCGATCGGCTCGCGAAATATCGTGTCGGCCGAGTAGCGTCTCGATACGCTGACGCCAATAGCCCGGCTCGTTGATCAGCGTTGTCGACGCAATCGAGTCGCCGCTGGTCGTTATCCTTTCGAGCGCAACCACTATCGCTTCGATATGCAACAGATCACTTTTACAAGAGGCGTCAAATCCCATTACACTCCCGAACTACTCGTTTTCTTGAATGCGTTGTTTCGCGTCTATTTCGGTCCGCGCGTGCGATACCACCAGTCGACGTGATTGAGATTTCGAAGAAGCTGCCCACGACGGTGTTCGCGGCGATAATGGCTGATTACCAGCGGTATTGCGATCAGCAGTGCGGAAACCCCGATCGTCAATCCCATCCATCGTTCGATCATTGCAACCTCGTCTGAAAAGAAACCGCGTGATTCACGCGATTCTGATTACGGGTGTCCCCTCGCAACGTCAGGGTCAATGAACGGACAAGACATCGCACTCATACGCCGTTCAATCCGGTCCCCGGACAAACCAACAGGAAATGCGATGCCATGCCGGTCCGGATCGTCCGATCCGTCCTGCTTCTTTGAAAAACGTTTGAATGGCCCTGCCGTGCCCGGCTAATCAGCGCCAGCGTGATCGCGGGACTGTTCAGAGTCCGGGGCAACGGCCGTCAGTTGATTACGCCGCGCCATTGCGATGGCTTGCGCGGTGGCTTTCAACACCGTGTCGTAAGCGGCACCGGCACTGGAAGCCGTCGACTTCAATATCGTGACGGCAGCATCGGAACCGGCAGGCGCGCGGCTCGCGACGCCGTCGACAAGCGCTTGCAGTTTGCCGTTGTGCTGCTCGAAGCGCGCCTTGGTGAATTTCATCCACTCGGCGTGTGTATGGGCCGCCAGTCCAAGCAACTGGTGGTTATAAGAACGCGCTTTTTCGGCAAGCGAGCGCGCAGCATGGGTCTGATGAGACCAAAGTTCGACGGGTGCCTGACCCGACACCGCCATCAGCCAGGCCTTCTGGTTCTCGGCCAGCGTCGTCTTAACCATCTGCTGATTCAGCTCGACGAGTTCTTCAAAACACTCGAATGCTCGCTGCGCCAACGAAAACGCGGCGGCAACGCTATCGTGTTGCATCCCGTCTATTTGTGGGTTGGTCAAAAAGTACATTGCTCACTCCTTTAGTCATACGTATTAATTGGCTCAGGAAGAGGGCAAGAAAATCTGCCGCAACTTGACCTGGCGAATGCTCGAGGCCGGCGGTGTGCGTGGCCCGACGCATTCCGCATTGCAGCATTAGATGTTTCATTCTAACTTTGTTAAATGAGTAGTTGCAGTGCTCTTTTCCAGGTGATTACCCTCGCTTTTTAATCCGTTTATGTCCGGTGAATTTGTCAGAGGTAAGAAGACAGCTGACATGTCGGCGGCGAGGTGACTCAATGCGTTCAAAGGACTTCATCAGATAATCCGCGCCAAAGCGGCTTTCGGCAGTCGTTACAATGCATCGGATGAACCCCATTTCTTCCCCTCACATCGAATGCGCGACACGCTGACGTCCTATTTCTGGAGCGACCACGCCATTCGCAGTCGCAGCGTCAGTAATCTCATGCTGTCCGGCACGGTCGATATTCCTGTTCCCCCTACCCGTCTGCTGGCGGATTGGCAACGGGAGATCGCGTCGCGCCTGGTTCTGGAACCTGGAGACGTCGAGGTCATGCCTTTGGCGCGAGCGCGCATGCGTTGGCCGGAATACGCACGCTGCGTGCAGGCAGCGTCCGACTGGACGCGCGCGCTTGGCCTGCCCGAGATACTCGGCTCGAGTGACGTGGCCCTGATGGCCTGCCGCGGCGCGCGATATCACCATGACGGAGCGCAATATGGCGGGGCGGCCTTCTGCAATCTTTTCCTGAGCGAGGACAAGGGGCTCGACCTGCACTTTTCCTCTCTCGGCCGTCGCATTCCTCTGACCCGCGGAACGATTGTGCTATTCGATACCGCGCAGCCTCATGGGGTCATTCAGCGCGGCAGCAGTGGATTCAATGCAGCCGAATTCCCGCCGGATCAGGATCATGTGCAGATCTTCCTGACCTGGGAGCTTCCCATTGAAGATGCCCGTGTCGCGCAAGCACTGAAGGTCGTCTTCGATGTCGCGCCTTCCACCTCGTCGCAGCCGGATGAAGAACAGGTCTTGCTGAATGGCGAGCAGGTCGTAGTGTGTCCGGAATCCGGTGGTTGGCGTCCGGTCGACTGACGCCACTTTTCGGGCGCCAGGTTCGATTGGCGGCGTGACGGCGACGCGAAACCGCGGGTCACCTTCCAATAGCCATCTTTCCCGTCCGCATCACGAGCCTTGCATTGCCCGCTGTTCCTGCGCATACCGGGTCGGCGGCTGCCCGACATGGCGCGTAAATGCGACGCTGAACGCGCTCGCCGAACTGTAGCCGACGCGTTCCGCAACTTGCGCAACGCCCCCTTCTTTCCGACGCAGCAGTTTCTTGGCCAACGCCATGCGCCACGACAGCAGGTACTCCATCGGAGCGACGCCCACTGCGCTGCTGAAGCGCTCGAAAAATGCCGAGCGGGAAAGGGCTGCAGCCTTCGCCAGTTGCGCAACCGTCCACGCTTTATCAGGACTCCCGTGCATCTGACGCAATGCGAGCGCGAGGCGTGCGTCGGTCAGTCCGCGCACGAGGCCGGGCGACGCTGCCGTTCCGGTTGACCGGAGCGCCTCGATAAACAGAACCTCCAGCAGGTGTGCAAGGACGACGTCCCGCGCGGGCCGCTGCTCGCGCGACTCTTCTCTGACGAGCTTCACGAGGGTGGCCAGTCTGCGTTCGCCGCGAATGTGCACGAGTTCGGGAAGAAGTGATACCAGCATGGCCGCGTCCGGCGAGCCGAAAGCGCAGTGCCCCACCAGCAGTTGCACATCGGCTGGCGCGCCCTGCTCGCCGATACCGAATCCGCCGCCGGGCAACGCGACAGGCAAGGTGTCGAGGTCGTCGGGTCCGGGAGGTTCGAGGCTCGACATCGTGAAGTCGTACACCTCCGGAATCAGAACGAAGTCGTCCGCCTGGAGGATGATCGGCTCGCGCCGTTTGCGACGAGGCGGCACGAACCGTCGAGGATCACGCAGTAGAACGGCTGACCGGCTTCAGAGCGGCGAACCCGCCAGCGCCCCGCCCCGCCGACCACCTTCGAGAAAGTGGCGACCGGTTGCAGCAGCGTGACGACTTCCGCGAGTGGGTCGACCATGGCCGGACTCTCTCTAATGAAAACTGGACGCCTGATTGTAGCAAGTCCGGCAATGGCGACATATCGTGTTGCCATCGCAACCCACCCACGGAGTCCCCATGAAAACCGTTCTGATCACCGGATGCTCATCCGGATTCGGCCTCGAAACCGCCCGCTATTTCCTCGATCGCGACTGGCGCGTCATCGCCACGATGCGCACGCCGCGCGAGGACGTTCTGCCGCGCTCGGAGCGTCTGCATGTGCTCGCGCTCGACGTAACGGATAAGGAAAGCATTCGCGAGGCCGTGGCTGCGGCCGGGCCGATCGACGTCCTCGTCAACAACGCGGGCGTTGGTGTGCTCAACGCGCTCGAAGGCACGTCGATGGACATCGCGCGCGAGGTCTTCGAAACGAACACGCTCGGGACGATAGCGATGACCCAGGCGGTCCTGCCTCAGTTTCGGGAACGAAAGGCCGGCGTCGTCGTGAACGTCACGTCGAGTGTGACGTTGCGGCCGCTCCATCTGCTTTCCGTGTACACCGCCAGCAAGGCGGCGGTCAACGCATTCTCCGAATCGCTTGCGCTCGAACTCGAGCCATTCAATGTCCTCGTGCGTGTGGTCCTGCCGGGCCGCGCGCCGGAGACCCGCTTCGGCGAGAACGCGCAGTCGCGGATGCAGAACGGCTTTCCCGACGCGTATGCGGAGCTGGCGCAGCGAGTCTTCGCCCACTGGCAGCAGGAATCCGCTGTGACGCATTCGCTCGATGTGGCGGAAGCAGTGTGGCGTGCAGCGAACGATCCATCCTGCCCGTCGCGCATCGCCGCTGGCGCCGACGCCATCGCGTGGGCGAATGCTGCGGCGAACTGAGCGCGCAGCCGTTGAGATAGATCGTCGCCGTGACGGCGATTTCACGGCGACGACAGTTAGAACCTCCGCACCATGCCGGTGGCAACGTCGCCGGTTTCAAACTCCCCTCCCGGACAAGCACCGCATCGTGCCCACGTCCGAAGTGTATACATCTGGTAATTCATCTCATACAATTTGGCGCTCTGCGTGAGTGCGGCGCAGAATGTGTCGACACTAAACCGTTCGACACGAAATCGTAAGGACCCGCCCAACGCCATTTCGAACGTCCCGTCAGGCGACGGCACGCGGCCTGCGCCGTCATCCGCGCAGGCAACAGCCGCTCGCCTCGCCGCCGTATCGACCATATCGAACATCAAACCTGAAGGAGACAAAAACATGGCCGCTATCGATCGGCGTCATTTTCTGAAGACCAGTGCCGCGGGTGCTTTGGCATCGGCCACGGCCAGCGCGAGTGTGTTCGCCCAATCGTCCGACGCCGCCGCGGCTTCCGCACCGGCGTCCGCCAGCAGCGCGGGCGGCACCAGCGCACGTCCGCCGAAAGTCACGCGCATCCTCGCGGAGTTCATCACCAGAACGGCTTATCAGGACCTGCCCGCACCGGTGCGCAAGGAAGGCGTGCGGACCTTGATGAACTGGGTCGGCGTCGCTGTCGGCGGCTCGCACGACGAGACGGTGAATCGCGCGGTCGCCGCCCTCACGCCCTTCTCGGGACCGCCGCAAGCGAACCTGCTGGGCCGCACCGAGCGCTTCGACATCATGAACGCGGCATTCATCAACGGTGTGAGCAGTCATATCTTCGATTACGACGATACGCATCTGAAGACGATCATTCACCCGGCGGGCCCCGTCGTGTCCGCCATTCTGGCGTTCTCGCAATACCATCCGGTGTCGGGCAAAGATTTTCTGAACGCGCTCGTGCTGGGTGTGGAAACGGAATTGCGCATCGGCAATGCCGTCTATCCGAATCACTATGATGTCGGCTGGCACATCACCGGCACATGCGGCGTGTTCGGCTCGGCGGCGGCAACCGGCAAACTGATGGGGCTGAGCGTTCAGCAAATGGTGTGGGCATTGGGTCTGGCCGCGTCGCAGCCGGTCGGTCTGCGTGAATCGTTCGGCTCGATGAACAAGAGCTTCAACCCGGGACGCGCGGCTGCGAACGGCATCTTCGCCGCGTTGCTGGCCGCTCAGGACTATACGAGTTCGGACGGCATGATCGAAGCGAAACGCGGTTGGGCCAATACCATCAGCACCAAACAGGACTACCGCGAAATCACCGAAGGCCTGGGCTCTCATTACGAGTCGACGCTCAACACTTATAAACCGTTTGCTTGCGGCATCGTCATTCACCCCGCGATCGACGCGGCGATTCAGTTGCGCAATCAATATCATCTCAAGGCCGATCAGATCCGCTCAATCGAGCTTCGCGTGCATCCTCTCGTCATCGAACTGACCGGTAAGAAGACGCCGCAGATCGGGCTCGAAGGCAAGTTCAGCATCTATCACGCGGTGGCCATCGCGGTGATCGACGGAGCGGCGGGCGAGAAACAGTTTAGCGATGCGAAAGTGCGCGACCCGATGACGGTCGCCCTGCGCGACAAGGTGAATGCCACCATCGATCCGGCGATCAAGCCGGAACAGGTGGACATGACGATCACGCTCGAAGACGGCCGCAAGCTGCATAAATTCATCCAGCATGCGATTGGCAGCACCGAAGTGCCGATGAGCGATCAGCAGCTCGAAAAGAAATTCTCCGATCTCGCCGATGGGATTCTTTCGCCGGAGCAGACTCGTGCGCTGATCGACAAGTGCTGGCATGTCGAACAACTGGGCAGCGCAGCGGAGATCGCGCTGGCGGCGTTGCCGCGTTAGGCTGGTGAGTGGCCGCTATCGGCGTCGAATCCGATCGGCGGCCTTTCGGGCGACAGGAGGTCCGATCACACCGCGTCATTTCTTGCCAGACATAGGCTGAGGCAAGCTCGTAGCATTACGAAGCGCCGTGCCTGCCAAAAATGCCGCCCCTCGATACCGACAACTCGCGAGCTGTCGACACTGATTCAATCGGCTAGTGACTGGAAAGCAGAACGTTTGCAATCACGCCGGTGGCAATCGCGGCGAGCACATAGTCCCCGTTCACCCCGACCCATTGATACCCGCGCGGCGGCGCTTGCAAGCCGTGGCCGTGCCAGTCGTCGACCACGTAGTTGCGGTTACGATATTCCGCCGGAAGCCGTTCACCCTTGTGCCAGTCGGCATGGGGCACCGGCCCGCCCGGACGCCGCGAGTCAGCGTCGTGCGGCGCAGGTCCGTGACCATGTGATTGGGGGTGTCCCCCATGGCCGCCGTGCTTGCCTTGAGAGGATGGACCACCGTGATGGTTGTCATCGTGAGGTTGAGCGAAAACGGCGAATGACGTACCGAGCAGAGAAGCGATCAAAAGCTTCGCGACGGAGGTTGTTTTCATGGCTGCATCTCAAGAAGTGGTTGGAATGACAGTCTGGAATTCGATGATGACCAGGGTTCGAGACACCTGTGGTGGGTCATCATCGGCCGGCTGCGCGAGGTGGCCGGCCTTCGGCGGCTTTCGAAGAAAGTCAGAGGAATGATGGCACGAAACGTTCCCGACGGCCAATCGCGAGCGATTGGCCGTCTATCCAGAAACGATGTGCCGCGGTGATCGAAGCGGCAAAGATCGCTCCAGATGCGCCGATCGGGATGAACGGCGCATCGGATGTTCCTTGTGCCATGTCACACTTCCATTTCATTACGCACTCGCAGTACGGCACCGCCCGTGCGGTCGCGCGGAACGCCTTGCACGTTCGTGGATAGTTCACGCACGCGGCGTGATCTTTGTCGGCATCGTCCTGCTACACAAGCTTGACGACGTGGCCAATACCCTGCCGTGTCATCTTCGTATCAGGGCAAAATCGTTCGCAATCCGGGACGAGCAGGCTCGCGGGGTTGATTGTTTCCTGAAAGGCAACACCATGCGTTCCTACCGGGGCTTCCGCGTCCGACGGGACACGCCTACGATTCGCGTATGCGTCACTGGCGTGTGGCGTGCGCGAGTCGCACGCTGGCGGGCGACAGGCTCACCCCTGCGCTGCCGCGTCTGAACAGATTCAAAGCACCACCGGATCAACACCATGGACAATCTCACGCCTCCGCCTTTGACCGTGCTCGATAAATATCACGGGCCGGACTTCCAGGGGCTCTACACCGGCACCGTACGGGTGACGGGTGGTGAGGCCAAACACGGCAGAGCGTCCGGAATCGTCCGTTCAGACGATGGCAATCTCGATCTCAACCTGCGCTTGCCGGAAGCCCTGGGCGGCCCGGGTGGCGGCACCAATCCCGAGCAACTGATCGCCGCCGGCTATGCAGCCTGTTTCCACGGCGCGTTGACGCTGATTGCCGCCAGAAACGACATTCCGCTCGTCAACGCGGCCGTCGACGCTTCCGTGACGTTCGGACGCGACCCGGTAGACGGGATGTACATGCTGACAGCCGACATCCGGATTCACTTGCCCGGTGTGGACCGGGCTATCGCCGAGCAGCTCGTGCGCAGCACCGAGCGCGTCTGTCCGTACGCCAAGATGGCGAGACAAGGAATGGTCAATGTGGTCGCGCTGTACGTCGATCCACCCGCACCCGCACTGGATGGCGTCGAGGCTGGATCCACGCGCTCCTGCGCATGACAGGATCGAATCCAGCCCATTCACATGGGCTGAATCCGGTTATGAAGCGTCTTTAAAGTGGTAGCGGCTCCATCCATCACTGCCCATTGCCATACATATCGAGCAGCATCAGCGTTACACCGTTGGTCCAGCCAAAGCCGTCCTGCAGCGGATACTCCCCGCCGCCGCCCCCGCCCTCTCCCGCCCCTTCGACGACATACTTCTCGACGAGTTTCTGCTGCGTCTTGTAGACATTTTCGACGTCCGCGAGAAAGCGCGTGCCGATCGGCTTTGCCAGATCGGCGCGTCCATAGCGCTTGAGGCCCTGGATCGCGATCCAATGCAACGGCGCCCAGCCGTTCGGCGCGTCCCATTGCTGCGTCGTGTTATAGGTCGACGTCGTCAGACCGCCCTCTTTGAGCAACACGCTTTGCACTGTCCGCGCGGTTTTCCACGCGCGATCAGGCCACGCGACGGCCGCCATCAACGGATAAAGCATGGCGGGCGTCTGATTGTCGCGAATCTTGCCGAGTTGCCAGTCGTAGTCGCCGTAGTAGCCTTTGTCGTTCCACAGATAACGGTTGATGCCCTCCGCACGCCGCGCCGCGTAGCCGGCGAACTGCGCGACGCAGGCGAAATCTCGGTTGAGGGTGCAGCCGCGCACGATCGTCGTCTCAAGATGGAACAGCAGGCTGTTCAGATCGACCGGAATGATCGACGTGGTGCGCACGGTCGACAGGTTCTGGTTGTCGCCGAACCAGCGCGAGCTGAAATCCCAGCCGCTTTCGGCAGTGGCGCGCAGATCGCGGTAGACCTCGTTTGCCGGGCGTCCACTGGCCTGCTGCGCGGTCTGCACGTCTTCGATATAGGACTCGTTGCGCGGCGTGTCGAGTTCGTCCCAGTAGCGATTCAGCACCGTGCCGTCGCGCAACACGACGACGTTACGCGTCGCACTGCCGCGCGCGGTGCTGGATGCCCCCTGCATCCAGTACGCGTACTCCTTGCGCAGCGCAGGAAGATACTTCTGATAGACCTTGTTGCCTTCCTTCTGCGCGGCAAGTTCCACCATGTACGAATAGAACGGCGGTTGCGAGCGGCTCAGGTAGTACGTGCGATTGCCGTTCGGAATATGGCCGAACGTGTCGATCATGTACGCGAAGTTATCGAGCATGTTGTCGACCAGATCTTCGTGTCCCGATTCCTGCAGGCCGAGCATCGTGAAATAGGTGTCCCAGTAATAGCCCTCGCGAAAGCGGCCGCCCGGCACGACGTAGGGCTTGGGCAGCGGGATCAGCGAACTGTAGTCGGGCGCGGTCGTTGTCGTGCGCGTGAGACCGGACCATAGCCAGTCGATGTGCTCGCGCAGACTCTGGTTGGGCGGCGGCGTGATGCTCTGATCAGGTGGCGGCGTGAAATACTGGTTCACGAAGGCGAGCAGCGAAAAACCAGGCTGGCCCTTCTGTGCTTCGTATAGCTGCACGATCGTCGCGGGATTCTCTTTCGGCGTCGAATCCACGAAGGTCTTCTGGTCGCTGAAGATCTGCGCGGTCTGCACGGCGACGAACAGATCGCCGTACAGGATGTCCGGTGCGGGTGGCAACGCTGCGCCAACCTGGGTATCGGCAAGGCAACTCGCCGACGCGAACGCGAGACTTGCGATGCATGCCACGCTGAGTGCGGTCAGCGAGCGCTGCTGCGTGATGCGGTGTCGACCGCGCGAAACGTGCGCAGCAAGCCGCCATGCGGTGGTTTGCAACGATGGGTCGAGGAATCGCGCGTCATTCGCTGACGCCGCAACGGTACGAGACTGTGACTGGATGCTCATGTCGCCTCCTGGGTAGATGGGCATTGCACTGGTCTCGTCGCGCGATGCCGTCTGTATGCGGCATGCATCGCCGGCACGCTACTGCCGGATCAAGAGCATCGGAAGCATCGCATGCGCGGGGAGATCGGATCAACTGCGGTGCAGCAATTCCAACACGCGGAGGCTGGCCGCCGTGGACGGCGGTGAATTAAGGTAACGTGTAGGCTCGGATGCGCAAGCCGGTTGCCTGTCGCCCGTGGTTTATTGGGCGAACCGGTATCGGTTTGAAGAGCGACGCCGCGTCTGGGTAGTCGGCCATATTTTCAAAGTAAAACGTTGCGGGAGTTCCAACCAGCATGAAACCCCTTTGCTTCGCCACGGTCCTCGTCTTTCTCGCTGCTGGCTGCACGTCGACATCGTCGACATCGTCGCCCACGAATGATCAGAGCGCTCGCACAAATCCGGCTGACACGGATAGCTACATCCTGCACGGACCCAACGGAGCAGTGCCTTACGACTCCACATCAAGGCCACCGAGGCTCAGCGTCGGCACCAGCTATTCCGATACGCAATTGATCCTGCCGTGGTTTCTCAATGACATCATCAACTTCGTGAACTATCGGTAGCCGGATAGCGGGATGCCGGCAAGGCAGCGCCAGGCGCGCAGATTTTTTTGGTCCGGTGTCGATTCCAGGGCTTCTCAAACGTCGTTGTTTGGCAAAACAACTCGTCAGGAGCCTGGCGTTGCCGTTTTCCCTGAGCTCCGGCCGCCATCGCAATCCCATTCCGGAGGCAACACCGTGGACAAACTCGCCGATCCGATTCTGCAGGTCCTGTCCGACTACCAGGCCGCGGTCTTCGCAAAAGATGTCGACCGGTTCGAAGCGCTGTACGACCGGGATGTGGTGCTGTTCGATATGTGGGCTGCGTGGTCATGCAAGGGCATCACGTCCTTACGGGAAATGACGACGGGCTGGTTCGGCTCGCTGGGTACAGAACGCGTTATCGTCGATTTCAGCGACGTGCAAGCGACGGTGGGCCAGGACCTCGCCTTTGTTCACGCCTTCGTGAAATTCAAAGCCGTGACGGCCGAAGGCGTGGAACTGCGCTCGATGGACAATCGGTTGACCATGACGCTCAGGCAGACCGGCGATGGGTGGAAGATTGTCCACCAGCACACTTCGTCGCCGATCGAGCCCGGTACGACGAGCGTTATTTTCAAGCGTGGGTAAAGCGTGCCCCCCTCGCCTCGCCAGGCTTTGCGTCGAATTCAGCCGGTATCCCCGCCTGCCACCGGCAACACCGAGCCCGTGATATAGCTGGCCTCGTCCGACGCAAGGAACAGAATCGGCGCGACCTGTTCTTCAATGCTGCCGTAGCGCTTGAGAAACGTCGAGTCGGTGACCTGCTTCACCGCGTCGCCCATCCACGCTTTTTCCTGCTCGCTGTCGCCGGCGATATTGCGTGGGACGCGTCGCGGCGGCGCATCGGTGCCGCCTGGTGCTGTGGCGACCACGCGGATGTTGTGCCCGGCGTACTCCATTGCCAGCGACTGCGTCATCGCATTGACACCGCCCTTGGCCGCCGAATACGGTACGCGGCGGATGCCTCGCGTGGCATTCGAGGAAACGTTGACGATGGTGCCCCCACCACGCTCGAGCAAGTGCGGCAGCACGGCATGGCACGCGTACAGCGTAGGCATCAGAGAGCGCCGGATTTCCGCGTCGATCTGCGCCGGCTCGAACTCGGCGAACGGACGCATGCGAATGGCGCCACCCACGCCGTTGACCAGGATGTCGATGCCGCCAAACCGGCTCGCCGCAAAGGCCATCGCCGCTGCCGCGCCTTCGTAGGTCTCGAGGTCGGCGACGAAGCCTGCCGTGTCCGCACCGCCTGCTTCGGCCGCAACCTCGGCGACGAACTCGGCGCGGTCGACGAACAGCACCCTGGCGCCCTCGGCGGCTGCACGCAGCGCCACTGCGCGGCCGATGCCCTGCGCCGCGCCGGTGACGACCATGACCTTGCCGGCGAATCGTTGCGTGTTCATGCGATCCTCGGTGCGGCGTTGGGAGTGAACTTCTCGTAGTGGAAGCTGTTGGGTTTCACGCCGTTATCGTCGAAGTGCTTGCGCACGGCATCGACCATGGGTGGCGGCCCGCACAGGTACACGTCGACATCACCGTCATTCAAGGCTCCAGGCGGCATGTGCTGCGTGACCCAACCCTTGCGGGGGTGGTTCGAATCCGCTTCGGCCACGACGGTGGCATAGGTGAAGTTCGGCAACTTCGTCATGTACGCTTCGATTGCATCGACCTGCACCAGATCAAGCTCTCGTGTCACGCCGTAAATCAGGTGGACCGTCTGCTGCGAATGGGTGCGCGCCAGCATTTCCAGCATCGACAGGAATGGTGCCAGGCCCGTGCCGCCCGCAAGAAACAGCAAGGGCCGCGCCACCGCACGCAAATAGAAGCTGCCGAGGGGGCCGGTCAGCTCCAGCTTGTGGCCTGGCTGTGCGGAATCGAGCCAGGTGCTCATCACTCCACCGGTGATTCTCTTGATCAGAAAACTGACTTTCGATTCGCCCGGCGCCGATGAAAACGAATACGAGCGATGCTGCCCGCTGCCTGGCACATCGATGTTCACGTACTGACCCGGCAAAAATACCGGTGCCGCCGCGTCCACGTCCAGTTCGAGCACGACGGCCGCGTCGTTGTGCGGTTCGATCTTCGATACGGTCGCGGCGAACTTGCTCTGCCCGGTCTTGCACGTTGTGGAAGAGGCCGGCACCGCAATCACACAATCGCTTTGCGGCACCATCTGGCAGGTCAATACGAGGCCGCTCTCCTTCTCATCCTCGCTCAGCGCGTCGTCGATGTAGTCGTCGCCCAGGTCGTAGCTTCCGCTTTCGGCGCGGCACTTGCAGGTGCCGCACACGCCGTCGGAGCAATCCATCGGCAGATTGATCTTCGCGCGAAAGGCAGCATCGAGTACCTTCTCGCCCGCCTTGCAGGTCACGAAACGGGTCACGCCGTCTTCGAAATTCAGTGCAATGTTGTAGCTGGACATCTTGCCTCCTCCACTTCAGTTTCCGCCTGTGCCGGGTCTCAAACGTGATAAACGTCGAGCACCTGGCGGATGTAGTCGTCCTTAAGCACGATTCGCTTATAGGAAATCAGCAGTTCATCGTCGGCCTTTCTCAGCGTCACGAACATGGTGCCGAAGAACTGGTCAGTGGTTTTGTAGCGATGACTGAGCGTGTTGAAGTTGTAGCGCACGTCCACTTCGTTCTCGCGCTCGGCCAGCACTTCCACATTGGTCACGTTGTGACTGGTCCGGGGTTCAGGCATCGAAGCGCCGCTGCGTTCGGTCTTGATGCGGAACACACGGTCTTCCAGGCCGCCACGGTCCGCGTAATACATCAGCGAAATCTGACTCTCGTGGTCGTCGGTGAGCTGGTCGTCGTCATCCCACGCGGGCATCCAGTAGGTGACGTCTTCGGCATAGCAGGCAAGCCATGCGTCCCACTGACGGTCATCGAGCAGGCGGGCTTCGCGGAACAGCACCGCGCAGATTTTCTGGTAATCGAAGCTCATGCCAGTGCCTCCCCTTGTTCCTTTTTCAGCGCGTCGCGCATCACGTGCACCCAGTATTCGTGCTGACACACAAACAGGCCTTCGTCTTCGCTGCGCTCACCCGAGATACGCGGCTTGAGCCCCATACTTTTCGCATTCGCGTCGGGGCCTTCGACCCACAACGGCGCCCCGCGCGACAGGTCGTTCCATAGCGCAGTGGTGCCGGCATAACCCGCCTGGCAAGCGCGGAACTCTTCGAGATCGTCGGCAGTGCCCATTCCCGAGACGTTGAAGAAATCTTCGTATTGACGGATGCGGGTCGCGCGGTCGGCTGCGCTCTCACCTTTCGGGGCAAAGCAGAAAATGCTGACTTCGGTCTTGTCCACGCTGATCGGGCGCACGACGCGAATCTGGGTACTGAACTGATCCATCAGAAACACGTTGGGATAAAGGCACAGGTTTCGAGTCTGATTGACGATAAAGTCCGCCTTCACTTCGCCGACGCGCGCCTTGATTTCGTCGCGGTATTGATAGACCGGCCGCACTTCCGGGTTCATCGTGTTGGTCCACAGCAGAATGTGGCCGTGGTCGAACCCGTATACGCCGGCTACCGACTTGCTCCAGCCATTCGCATCCACCGCCTTGGTGCCGTCGACCTTGCGACGGTCCATCGTGGCGGCATAGTTCCAGTGAACGGTGCTGACGTGGTAGCCGTCGCAACCGTTCTCCATCTGCATCTTCCAGTTGCCGTCGTAGATATACGAAGAGTTGCCGCGCAATACTTCCAGCCCGTCCGGGGCCTGGTCGGCGATCTGGTCGATGATGATTCTGGTCTCGCCAAGATAGTCCTCCAGCGGCATCACATCCGCGTTGAGACTGCCGAACAGGAAGCCTCGATAGCTCTGGAAACGAGCGACTTTCTTCAGGTCGTGCGAACCGTTGGTATTGAATTGCACCGGGTATTCGGTGGTCTTCACGTCCTTCACTTTCAACAGCTTGCCGGTGTTGGCGAAGCTCCAGCCGTGGAACGGGCACGTGAAAGTGCCTTTGTTGCCGTGCTTTTTCCGGCACAGCATCGCACCCTTATGCGCACAGGCGTTGATGACCGCGTGAAGTTCGCCGGTTTTGTCGCGGGTTATCACGATGGGCTGGCGGCCGATCCACGTCGTGTAGTAATCGTTGTTATTGGGAATCTGGCTTTCATGCGCGAGATAGACCCAATTGCTCTCGAAGATGTGCTTCATCTCGAGATCGAACAGATCGGCGTTCGTGAAGATATCGCGGCGGCAACGGAATACACCGTTCTGCCTGTCGTCCTGGACGGCGGTATGAAGCAGTTCATCCAGCTGCGTGGCTTTGTCGATAATGACGGACATGTGAGCTCTCCCTACACGTGCTCCAGGCAATGGAGCACGCGCTTCGGTGTCGAAAGGATTCTTGCGAAGGATTGAGCGGCAGCAGTGGTGCGACTCAGCCGCCGCGTCGAGCGGTTACGCCGTAACCGATGCGCGCAGGCGATGGACGACCTGGTTGTCCTTGCCCTGAACCAGCGGCGTCAACTGGATGTTGAACTCGATTTCCTTGTACGCGTCGGCCTTCATGCCCAACGCCGCGCCGCCGGTCTTGTCGACAACGTGCGGAATCAGATCCTCGCGAGTGGCGTAGGCGAAGTCGTCCCAAATCAGGGGGTCGCCCTCGATATTGATTTGCGTCGTCAGCTTGCGGTGCTTGCCGGAGGTCACGAAGAAGTGCACATGCGCCGGACGGTTGCCATGCCGGGCGAGCACGTCCAGCAGCTGTTGAGTCGCGCCCTGCGGAGGACAGCCGTAGCCCACCGGCATGAGCGTGCGGAATTCGTACTTGCCGTCGGCACCCGTGCTGACCGCGCCACGCAGGTTGAATGCGGACTGCGCACCAGTCGGGTCGAAGTGCGAATAGAAGCCTTTCGAGTTGGCGTGCCAGCACTCGACCATCGCACCGGCAACGGCCTCGCCGTCTGAACCGGTGACCGTGCCGCGGATAACCAGCGGGCCTGCATCGCCGTCGGGATTGATGTCGATCTTCGATACGCCATCGCGCACCGGCGCACCGGCGACATACAGAGGGCCTTCGATGGTGCGCGGCGTGCCGCCCGTGATTTCGGCCGCCTTGTCCGCTGCATCCATGCGAATGTCGAGATATTTCTCCAGACCGAGACCGGCGGCAAGCAGCGCTGCTTCGCCATCCTGACCAAGCTTGTTGAAGTAGTGGACGCCGGCCCAGATTTCATCAGGGGTCGTATCGAGGTCGTCGATGGCCTTGAAGAGGTCGCCTAGCAAGCGCTGGACGATCTGTTTGGCGCGTGCGTCACCGTCCTGGCTTCCGAGGTTGGCAGCGGCCCTCAGCAGGTCCTGCACCTCCTTCGTATCGAACACTTTAACGCTCATGTCTGCTCCTGAATCTCTGTATTTTTGGCTGGGGTTAACCCTCGATTCGGCACCGACTGGTTTATGTTTGAAAGGTATAATCGATTGCTGAAACAGAGTGTGAATGCAGGATAATGGACGCCGGAAAGCCTCGTCCAACACTGATTTGGTATCGGTCTATATCCAGGAGGTATCGAAATGGAACTGCGGCATCTTCGTTACTTCGTCGCGGTGGCCGAAGAACGCAACTTCACACGCGCGGCGCAACGGTTGAACATCGCCCAGCCGCCTCTGAGCCGTCAGATACAGCAACTCGAAGAATCGCTGGGCGTGCAGCTCCTGGAGCGCAACTCGCGCCCGCTGAAACTGACGGAAACGGGTAAGTTCTTTTATTCTCATGCCGCGCAACTGCTGTCTCAGACCGCGGAGCTCGAATCGATGACGAGGCGGGTCGGCAACATTGAACGAAGTCTTTCGATTGGATTCGTGGGTTCAACGTTGTACGGGATGCTGCCGAAAATTATCCGGCGCTTTCGCGACGAGAACACGACCGTCGAACTCAGCCTGCACGAGATGTCGACGATGGATCAGATCAGAGCGCTGAAGGACGGCCGGATCGATGTCGGCTTTGGCCGCATTCGACTCGAGGACACCAACATCCGCCGGGTGATTCTTCGCGAAGAGAAGATGATTGTCGCCTTCCCGGACGGCCATCCACTTTCGATTGCCAAACCGGTCGTCGCGCTTCGTGACCTGGTCAACGAGACTCTGATTATTTTTCCGAAGTCGCCGCGCCCGAGCTATGCCGACCAGGTACTGGCGGCATTTCAGGACCGGGCACTCAAACCTCGCCGGATCTATGAAGTCCGGGAGCTGCAGATTGCGCTCGGCCTCGTCGCGGCGGGGGAAGGTATTTCCATCGTTCCGAGTAGCGTCTACGGCCTGAAGCGGGACGATGTGAGCTACAAGGAACTGGATGACCCGACTCTGGTCTCTCCGATCATCATGAGTATGCGTGCGCTCGACGAGTCGCGAGACATTCGGGAAATGCTCGAACTCATATACCGTCTGTATGAAGAGCAGAAGATATCCTTTGCGCCCCGTACGGATCGGGGCCGATAGTGCGTACGGCTTCGTATAGCTTCACCATAGCGAGTGCCGGCACAGAATCGCTCCAATTGCCCGTGGAAGGCGCGGATACGGCGGGTTATTTCACCCAGGCCTGCGGCCTCCGGTTTGGCGCAGCCAATCAGCACCTGCATGCAGGGGAATTGCTGGCGATCTGAGCGCGAGGCGCACCGATCGCAGTGGATGCCATTACAATCCAGCACTTCGATCCGACAAATGTGATTCGCGCCATGAAATACCTGCTTGCATCGACACTCGCGGTGGTCATCGCAGCCACAAGCGCGACCGCGAACGCCGACACGTCCGGGGACACCGATACGCCCAAACAGCAGTGCGCCATTGGGTATGTCACGGGTATCGGTGGAACCGCACAGAGCTTTCGCGAATACCTCGCGACGCCCGACAGAGACAGATATCGCTACCTGGCAGACCATCCGATTCAATGCCAGATATCCGACGAGGGGCGCGCGTCTGGCTGTGTCGGCATGACGAGCCTGCGGCGTGAACGAGTTAGCGTGTACGACGATATCGACAGCACGACGATGGCCGTGGTCGCGCGCGTGGAACTCGACCAGGGGACATACCCGGCGATTATCGTTGTGTCGAAGAAGGACGTGAAATGCGAGGAGTGAGTGCCCTCACGGCACCCACCATAGAGCTGACGGCAACCACGAAGCGGTATGGTGCGCGCTCAGGCTCTCCTCAGTTTCCACTCGATTGCCGACGAGTCAGCGCCCGTATTTCATCCAGCAATTTGCCGGTCTCCGACTCGCTGGTCAGATAGCAGCCGCGAACATCCGTTTCGACCGGAGCCGCCGTTCGAGCTGCAACGGTGCGACTCCCAGCGCATCATGTGCGCTCCTCGCTCGCACCCGTCATTCACTGCCTCGCCAATATCTCAAGACCAGCCGTGCAGTTCCTCATCGGCCACATCCTTGATTCGCGGCCAAACACGCTCTTCAAATTGGTCAGCCGGCACCGGCTCGGAATACAAAAACCCTTGAGCAAAATTACACCCCACCGCCGCGAGAAAATCGCGTTGATCGGTCGTCTCCACTCCCTCTGCAATCACTTTCAATCCCAGCTTGTGCGCAAGCATCACCATTGCCTCGCACAGCGCTTGATTGTCTGGATCAAAGCCGAGGTTCTGTACGAACGAACGATCGATCTTGAGATAGTCGATGTCAAAACGCTTCAGATACGCAAGGGATGAGTAACCCGTCCCGAAGTCGTCAATCGAGATCCGAATTCCGGCATCACGGAACGTCAGTAATTTCCCGTTCAATTCGGCGTCCAGCAACAAGCCTTCGGTTATTTCAATGGCGACGCTCATTCCGGGCATCCCTTCCTGCAAGAGGTACTCGGACCATTGAATACACACCAGATTGTCTTGACGAATCTGCGCGGGTGACATGTTGACGCTGATCTGAAACGACGGGTGAAATCGCTGGCGCCACTGACGAGTCTGGTGCACCGCCTGCTTGAACACCCAATCGCCGATCGGAACGATGAGCCCTGTGTCTTCTGCCAACGCAATGAAATCGAGCGGACTGATCATGCCACGCTCGGGGTGCAGCCAACGAATCAGCGCTTCCGCTTTGTAAATCTCGCCAGTCGCCAGATCGACGATGGGTTGGTAATAGATGCGGAACTGTTCAGCCTGCAAAGCGGCACGCAAATCGTTCGTGAGGCGCAGGCGTTTTTCCGCTGCCACTTGCAGGTCGGGCGTGAAGTAGCTGAAACGGTTTCGCCCGGCGCTCTTTGCCGCATACATGGCCTGGTCCGCATTCTTGAAGAGAACATCCAGTTCACGGGTGTCCTGAGGATAAAGCGTGACGCCGATACTCGCAGAAATGAAGGCGTCATCCGGGCCGAGCCTGAAGGGTTCGGCCAGCGTGTCGATAATGGTCTTCGCGATCTGTTCAATGCTTTCGGTGTTGTCCAGTTCCGACAGAATGACCGTGAACTCATCACCGCCAAGGCGGGCTACGGTGTCGGATTCGCGCACACACGAAGTGATCCGCCTCGCGGCCTCGATCAGCAGGATGTCGCCGGTATCATGGCCGAGGGAATCGTTGACCTCCTTGAACCGATCCAGATCGATCAGCATCAAACCCATTGGCCGTCCAGAACGATGCGACATTCTCGCTTCGTGGTCGAGCCGGTCATGAAACATCTGGCGATTCGGGAGATGGGTCAGCGCATCGAAATTGGCCTGTTTCCATATCGTTGCTTCGAATACCATCCGGTCCGATAAATCACGACCGACCGCCAACACGGAACTCACCTCGCCTGAGCGCTCGATCTCCGGCGTCAACCGGATATGGCTGCACTGTTCCTGTCCGTCCTTACTGAGCCATCTCAGTTCAAACTGGCCACTCGTTCCGCTTGCTATCGTTTCGCTGATCTTCCTCTCGTAGATCAGTGCGTTAGCGCCGCCCGGAACCTCTGAAGGCCGCTTTCCGAGCACTTCGTCGAGGCTGCGCCCCGCCGAAGTACAGAACGCCGGATTGGCATAGGTACGCCGGAGTTGCCTGTCGTAACGCGTAATCGTGTCGGGCGAGTTTTCGATCAACGTGCGCGACTGCTGCTCCTTGGTGACGAGTTCCGCCGTTCGTTCGATGACGGTCTGCTCAAGGGAAGCATTGATCTCGTTGATCTTCTGCATCTTCTGCCGGATCGCCGCACGCATTCGTTCGAATCGCTGCGCCAGCCTGCCGAGTTCATCCTTGACGCCAGTATCGGTGTGAGCATCCGGTTGCGCATCGATCTCGGCCCCCACATCGCTACCGGTGGCATGCATTTCCCGCACCAGCGCTTTGAGCGGTGCAGAGATGCTGTGCGAAATGAAGTAGGCAAGGAAGATCGATAGCAGGAACCCCGCGACGCCAACCAGTATGATCTGGTTGCGCACGGACTGTGCCTCTGCGGTCAGCTTCTTCTCAGGAATGGTGCTGACCACAAACCATGTCGTGCCCGGAATGCGGGTGTACGCGGCAAGATACCGGCCCCCGCTCTTACCGTCGAAGGCGACGAAAACACCCGGCCCGCCGTTCGGCCCGGCGCTTGCGATCTTTTCGATCAGCCCTGGCTCGGCGATACCGTCGCGGGTCATGGGTGCACCGTCGGCACGAATGATCAGCCTGTTATTGCTGGCATCCAGTACATAGATCTCGGTTCCACTGCCCAACGCGACATCATTAAAGATCGATGAAAAATGTTCGGGGCGAATAACCAGAACCAGATTGCCGATCTGCCGATTGTCGCTCTTGCCGATGATGGCCCGCACCATCCCAAGGTTCTGTTGTCCGACGCCGTTGTCGTAGCTGCCCCAGTAAGGACGGCCACTGTGATTGGGCGCCTGCTCGACGAGACCTAATACCCCTCGCGTCAGTTGCGCGAACGCCTGGGTGTCCATGATCCGGTTGCTCTTGTCGAGCAGATATTTCTGGTTGATGAAATCAACCGATCCGTAGTGTTCCAGAAGCAGCCGGGTCATGTCGAGCCGCGCGTCGCTGCGCTCTTTTTCATTGCCATTCGCGGCACGGATCAGAGCGTCCTGAACACGATCCGACAACACCAGAAGGCCGCTTTCCGTCTCGATCTGTTCTATGCGCAGCGAGATGTTCCTGGATACCTGCTTGACCACCTCTTTCGAAAAAATCTCCGCCTTCTGCTTGATTGCCGCGGTCGACTCTACATAAGAAATGTAGCCGGAAATAAGTATCGGTAGCAGCGAAAGCAGGATGAACGCGGTGATGAGCCGGTAGCGAATTTCGACACGGCGCAGCAGATCCAGCGAGAAGTAGGCGAATGCGCTTCGCAGCCAACCGACGAGTGAGCTCATTTGTAATGCATCTTCGCTTCATTCTTGACAGACTCGTCCAGGAACTTCGCCGCCTGTTTTGGCGTGATCTTCCTGAACAGCACATCCTGCATCAGCCGATGCAGCCGCTCGATGGAATTGGAGGGCAGCGCCGAATAGTACGGGCTGCCGGTGACCGGGTAGCGGCTGACCATGTTCGTGTAATCGACCATCTTCGGATCGCTCACCACCGTTGCCGAGGTCTGCCTGAACGGCGAAATATTCCGGCGCTTTCTTTGAATAATGGAAAACCCTTGCCCGCCAATGAACTCGAGAAAACGCATCGCAGCGGCTTTGTTGGGCGTCTCGAGCACGGCAAAGCCGGTTTCGCTGCCGATCACCGGCACCACCGGCTTGCCGGGCGCATTCCAGGGCGGGATGAACACGCCGACGTCGAACGGGTTGCCATGGAGCAACAGTCCGGCGGCCCAACTGCCGTGAAAAGCCATCGCGACCGCGCCCTCCTTGAATAGCCTGATGCCGTCATCGTAACCCGTCGCCATGAACGATTCCTGTACGAAACCACGCTCCGGGATCAGCAGCATCCTGGCAAAAATATCGGCTACCTGAGGTGTGTTCAGATTCAGCGTGCCGTCGCTGATCTTGTTCTTCCAGTCCGGCTCGCGCGCCACCACATTGTTGGCAAAGCCTGAGCTGAAGGGACCGTTTCCAAGCATATTCGGAAAGCCGCCGTTCCACATGATAGGCGTATAGCCCGCATGTTTGAGCTTTTCACACACCGCGAGGAACTCGTTGAAGTTGGTCGGCAGTTCTTTGATCCCCGCCTTCGCGAACATGTCGCGGTTGTAATAGATCAGCGTGGTAGCCACGCCCCCCGCTATTCCGAAGCGCCTGGATTGGCGGCTGGTCCAATCCTCCCTGAGAGGATCGAGCATGTTGTTCCATGCGGAGGTCTTGCTGACGTCGGCCAGAAACCCTTGATCGGCCAGATCGGCCGCGTAGGCATTCGGATTGATACTCACCAGATCGGGCAAGTTGCCAGAGGCAATTCGAGGTTTGATATTCTCCTCGACCGAATTGCCGATCATGAACTGCACGTTCACGTGAACGTCCGGATTCAGCTTGCTGAATTCAGCGGCGATCTGCAGCATTTCCTCCGGCCAGTCAGGGGCCCAGATCAATGCGGTGATGGTGGTCCCGGCCTGCCCGCTCGCGCTCGAAGAAGCCTGGTCGTGCTGACGGCAACCGAACAACGACAAAAGAATCAGGCAGGCCAAAGCGGACAACAAGGAGGTGAACTCGGTTGGTCGCACGTGGGTTGGCTTTTTCGTGTTGGGGTGTAATCGCGCGGGCTTCGGCAGACATTAACAGCGCACCCGGCAGTTATCCATCGACAGGCCGAACCTGCACGGCATAACGGCAACGGACGTTAAGACTTTAGTCGACATATGCCCGAATCTCGCTGCCGTGCGGGAACGCCGGTACCAGCGGTACGGGCTTACGGGTCACCGGGTCGAGCGATGCGTTCCTTTTTCGCAACTTCATGCGCGCATTCGGTGCATAAACGGTCCACGAGACACGACCGGCATCCCGTGGCACACGCCGCAGGGTTGCTATCGGTCAACCCGACCGGTATTGATTGCCGGAAGACCGTCCGGATCGACGATCTGTGATTGTGCTCTGACGCTGAGGATTCCGGTTTCAGCGCAGAACATGCAACTGCTTATAATTCCGCTGTGAAGCCCGGTTGCCACCCTCGATGAAACAGCATCCGAAGGATGAACCCGGCGACCGAAGCAAAGCTCATGCAGCCCCTGCGTCATATTAGAGTTGATCATGGCACGTAGCGAACCAAAGAATCAATCGCGGTATTGGTGGGATCGTCACACACCGGGTCTCAGCCTGATGTGTGCGGATTTCACGACCCAGGAGTATGCACCGCATACACACGAAGGTTTAGTGATAGCGGTCACCGAAACAGGCGGTGCCGTGATCAAGAGCCGTGGCCTCGTCGAAGAGGCGCGTTCGTCCACCTTGTTCGTTTTCAATCCGGTCGAGGCGCACGCCGGCTGGATGGGTTGGAGCGAGCGCTGGCGTTACCGGTCGTTCTATCTCACGGAGTCGGCGCTCAATGCGGTCGCGCACGGCCTCGGCATAGAGGACGTGCCGTATTTCACGCGCAACCTGTTCGGCGACGCCGATCTCATCGACGGGTTTCTTGCGCTGCATCGGGCGCTCGAAGAAGGCCGCGATCTCTTCCGCGAGCGGGAATTGCTGTTCTCGACGTTCGGAGGTTTGTATCAGCGGCACGGCAGCGGCGGTGGACGTATCGAGCCGGCGCCGCACGACCGGGCGTTGGTCCGGATCGTGACCGACCTGATCCATGACCGGCACACCGAGAACCTGCTTCTGGAGGATCTGAGCGGCGCCGTCGGCCTCACGCCCTTCCAGCTCATCGGGTTGTTCAACCGCTGCGTCGGCCTGCCTCCGCACAAGTATCTAACCCAGGTGCGTCTGAGCCGGGCCTGCCACCATCTGCGCCGCGGGATGCCTATAGCCTGTGTGGCCGCCGCGACGGGATTTTATGACCAGAGCGCGCTCACCAAGCACTTCAAACGGTGTTTTGGAATGACGCCGTTGCAATTTGCCCAGGCCGCGGCCGACAGGACAGCGCACTAGCCCCGATTTCCGCCGCAATTTTTGCCAATACGCTCGCGGCGCGCCTCCCGATACTTCCATGATCTGTAACCCGTATTGGAGGCAAGCATGCCAGCATGTGCGTTCTATCACGCGAATCCTGAGACCCTCACACTAGAAACCCAGGTGATCGACGCCAGACCTGGGCGCGTGGTTCTCGCCGAATCTCCGTTCTATCCCGGCGGCGGCGGCCAGTTGGCCGACTGCGGCACGCTCCATCACAACGGTGGAGACATCGCGGTGACGGGATTCGATATGGTCGACGGCAGGCTTTGGATGCACCTCGCCGATCCCGCCGCCGAGCTCACCGGGACGGTCCAGGCCGTGGTCGATCCGGCCTTCCGGCAGATGATGCGAGAACTCCACACCGGCACCCACGTGCTCAATGCGTTGATCTTTCAGGCCTTCGATGGTGCGCTCGTCACCGGCGTGCAGATGAATGACGACGGCACGGCGCGCATGGATTTCGACGTGCCCGAGGCCGACAACGATCGCCTGCGCGCGTTGGAGGGCCCCGTCAACGACGTCATCCGGCAGAATCTCCCTGTGCGGGACGTCTACCTGCCAATCGCCGCCGCGCGCGCAGAGCAGGGGCTGATTCGTTCGAGGTCGGTGGCGCCGCCGCCGACCGACGATGGCCAGATTCGGATCGTGGAGATCGTTGGGCTGGACCGCCAGGCATGCGGCGGGACTCATCTGTCGGAAACCGGGGCATCTCGTGCGATCCGTATTCTGAAAATCGACAACAAAGGTCGCCATAACCGGCGTGTGCGCATTGGCCTCGTGAATGCGTAAGTACCCGGATAAGCGCAGAATCAGCCGCCGACAAGCCGTCAGATAACGCCGTCGCCTTTTCCGGGGACGAGCCGGGCGGCCAGAAAGTCGATCAGTGTGCGTACGCGACGCGGTACTGAGCGGCCTCCCGCCCATACCAGATGAACGGGTACGGGTTCGGGCTCGAACGAGTCGAGCGCCGTCACCACTTGCCCCGCGTCGAGAAGTTTCTGCACCTGAAAGCTCGGTGCCCGGCCTATGCCGGCTCCGGCTGCGGCCGCTGCATTGCACGCTAGTGCGCTCGTGGACCGGAAACGCCCTGCGACCTCGACTGAGCCGCCAGCGCGGTTGAACGTCCATGTCTCGCGCAGGGGATGCTGGCGCAGCATGCAGTCGTGTAGAGCAAGCTCGGACGGATGAGCCGGGTAGCCATGCGAGGCGAAATATTCCGGTGTGCCAAACACAACGCGCCGCAACGTACCCACCTGCTTCGCGCGCAGGGTCGAGTCCGGCAGGTGACCCAGGCGGACCGCGAGATCGATGTTGGCTTTGGCAAGGTCGAGATGCTGCTCGGCGAGCACCAGTTCTATCCTGACACTTTCGTGAATCGACAGAAACTGCGCAACGAGCGGCGCAACGAATTCAGCGCCGAATGCCGTCGGCGCTCCAACGCGAATACTGCCGCGCAACTGGGTTGCGTGATCGACGAGTTCGTCGCGTGCCGCATCGATTTCTCCGAGGGCGGGTCGTATCCGGGCGGCGAACTTCAGGCATGCCGCAGTAGGCTGTACGCGGCGCGTCGTCCGGTGGAACAAGGTCGCGTTCAGATCACGCTCGAGCTTCGCGATGGCGCGGCTCACCGACTGCAACGTTCGGCCCAGCGATCGCGCGGCGGCCGTCAAACTTCCTTCGTCAAGAATCGCCAACAGTACTTCGTATTCGTCCCGGTTCATGACCGTCATTCTCTCGTTTAGTGGAAGAATCTCTGCCGGCTCGCGCATCTATGCGTGGTTTGGTCGCCGTCGTACATTCTAGCTGTGCAGACACCTGATTGGTTCCCAAGGAGACGACTGATGACCCAACGAAACGAGCATGAAATGCCCATGAGCTACAGTGACCGGTTCAGCCTCGCCGATGCACGCCGGGTCGCGCGTGCGGCCGAAGAGGAGGCAACACGTCATGGTTGGCCCATGGTGATCGCCGTGGTGGATAGCGGTGGACATCTGGTGCTTCAGCAACGACTTGATGGAGCGCAACTCGGCAGTATCCATGTTGCGAGACAGAAGGCCGAAACAGCCGTGCTGTTCCGGCGTCCTACGCGTCTTTTCGAGGATGCAATCGCGCAAGGAGGACTCCACCTGCGGCTGCTCGGTATGAATAACCTCGTGCCGCTCGATGGAGGGATTCCGCTGATTCGCGACGGAGCGGTGGTCGGCGCGATAGGGGTGTCGGGCATGCGCTCCGATCAGGATGCGCTGGTCGCCCAGGCCGGTGCTGATCAGTTCATGGCAACGGCGGCATGAGGAAGAAGCCGGTTCAGGGGGCCAGCGCGGCGAGACAGCGTGAAGCCGTGAATATCGTCAGGGCGCAGCGCATCGACATTGCCTGTTCGCACGCTCCGGAAGCGGCCGCACGCGGTTGAATGAGCGTCCGCGCAAGACGCCGAACGACGAAACGCCAGCCACCCGATTCCAGCAAACTATTGCATCCGCCGCTACGGAAGTTCGCTATCACAGGACGACCCACCGCCCCTCTCGCGGCGAAGGACTTCCGTAGCCGCCCCATTCTCGACATTACCCCCTCCTCGACACCCCATTCCTTCCGCAGCGGCCACGCACATCGTCCACAACGTTTCGACAATTCCCGGGTATTCTTCAGTCAATGGCGGGGCTACGTCCAACTCTTCTGTTTTTCCACTGCGCAGTTCACGGAACCCAAAGGAGGAAGCATGAATATAAACGGGGCGAGCAGAATAATCGGCGCAATGTTGGCTGCGGCCAGCGCGAGTTGCGCCATCTATGCGAACGCGCAGACAACGATGAACGCGCCACCCGACGGCGCTTTCCAACGGGTGGCGACCTCGACGTCGCCGCCTGGAACCAGGCCGGATACCTCGGTGATTCGTGACGTGCGCCGCGCCCTCAGGCGCGTACCGGACATGGACGACTCGGGGATTCACATCAGGGCGCGCCTCGGCGTCGTCACGCTCACGGGCGAGGTACCGGAGAGCTGGCAGATCTCGCGCGCGGGCAACGCGGCAAGGTCGGTGCTCGGCGTCAGGTCGGTAACGAACAGATTGAAGGTTCGAGAGGAAGAGCACGAGCATTGAGCCACATCTCGCGGCGCCGGCCGGATAGGCTCGCAGTTCAGTTGCGACTGAGATTTTGAATGCTCTGTCGCAGTTGCCTGCTCCGTACGGCCGGTGCCTCGAACTTCGGATTCCGGTGGCCTCGTCTGGTCGATGGAACCGTCCCAGAACGAGCGACCGGCCGCACGGACCGCTCTATTGCGATCGTCCTGAACGCGGTCGCCTTTCGATGCCGAGGCTCCTCGCGCTCGAACCCGATGCCCCACCCCTCAGCAGCGGTTTCATCGCTTCCTGATCAAGACGATCGCGTCACGGCTCAACGTCGCCAATGAAGCGGCTGCGCGCCGCGTATTGATCGCGTCGCAGATAGAAAAAATACGACGCCGGTTGCATTGACGGTTCGCCTGAGAACGGCGTCGTGTTCTCCGGACCCCGGGTTTCAATTGCCACGCGCTTCTGCCTTCAGGACACTTTCCAGTGCCTATACTTTGCATGGACGTCGTCAGGAAAGTGCATGCATCGAAAGACGTTTTCGTCAGATCAATTCTGCCTTCGTCAAGGAGGTGGCACATGCAATACGATCAACAGAAGGTGCAGGATTTCATGGGGCGCATGGTCGAAGAATTCGGCGCGGTGGCGTCCGCGCCGCTGATTGCGCTCGGCGACCGCCTTGGCCTGTACAAGGCAATGGCCGAACAGGACTGGATGACTTCGGAGCAGGTCGCCGAACGCGCGGCTCTCGCCGAACGATACGTACGCGAATGGCTTGCGGCGCAGGCCGCGTCGGGGTTCATCCGTTACGATCCCGAGACCACCCGTTATCGGCTCGATAACGAAATGGCCATGTGTTTCGCGGAAGAGACCAGCCCGACTTTCATTCCGGGCTTCTGCGACTGCGCCGAAGCCATGTTCCGCAGTTTGCCCAAACTTGAAGCGGCATTCCGCACGGGCCTCGGTGTCGGATGGCATCAACATCATCCATCGCTGTTCAAGGGCACGGAGCGCTTCTTCCGTCCGGGCTATGCCGCGCACCTGGTTGCCGACTGGATACCCGCGCTCGATGGCGTCGAAGCGGTACTCAAGAAACGCGGCGCAATCGTTGCCGACGTCGGCTGCGGACATGGCGCATCCACGATACTGATGGCGCAGGCTTACCCCGGCGCGACGTTCGTCGGCTTCGACTATCACGAACCGTCCGTGCAGAGAGCGCGCGAACTCGCTAACGAGGCGGGTCTCGGCGATCGCGTCACCTTCGAAGTCGCGAGCGCGCAGGCGTTTCCCGGCAACGACTACGATCTCGTCGCCTTCTTCGATTGCCTTCACGACATGGGCGACCCCACGGGCGCCGCGGCACACGTATTGCGGTCGTTGAAACCCGATGGATCGTGGATGATCGTCGAGCCCTTTGCGAACGACAGGCTCGAAGACAATCTCAACCCGGTGGGGCGCGTGTTCTATTCGGCGTCGACGATGATCTGCACGGGTGCGTCGTTGTCGCAGGAAGGCAGACGAGCGCTCGGGGCGCAGGCCGGCGAGGCGCGTCTCAGGGAAGTCGTGACGGCGGGCGGCTTCACGCGTTTCAGGCGCGCGACGCAAACGCCGTTCAATCTGATTTTTCAGGCGCAGGCTTGAGCGCTGTTGCTTCGACCGCGGGCCGCCCGTTGCGGCCTGCTCGTCACAGTGCTATAAAGCGGTGTCGGAAAAGGCAGACTTGGTTTGGTAAGCCCAAGTCCTTTCGGTAACGAAAGCTCTGGTCTTTGGCCTCGTGCATGAGATCCCCACGACGAACATCGGACGCTATAGAGGCGCCCGAACGTTCGTCCGTGTGGCTCTCAATCTGAGGAACGCTCCGGTCGGACATCGACAAAGGAGTCGTTCATGCACAAGCCTCATCCCCCTATCTATGACGTCGTGATCGCCGGGGCCGGTCCCGTCGGCCTCTTTCTCGCCTGCGAGCTGCGCTTGCAGGACCTCTCGGTCCTGGTGTTGGAGCGAGCCGAAGACCCTCACTCGCCCTTGAAGCGCCTACCGTTCGGAATGCGCGGCCTTTCGGCTCCCACGCTTGAAGCCTTTTACCGCCGCGGATTGCTGGACGAACTGGTCGCGGCGCAGCATGCGAATGATGACGCCGGCAAGACTGCAGCGGCAGCGCATTGGCTCCAGCAACCGCGCCGGCCAGCCGGCCATTTCGCGGGCATCCAGTTCTATCACGACGACGTCGACACCTCGAAGTGGCCATATCGCCTGCCGAGCCCGGCCGACACCAGCATGGCAGTCACCTTGGAGACACTCGAAACCGTCCTGGCCCGCAGAGCCAGCGCGATGGGTGCTGAAATCCGGCGCGGCGTCAGCGTCGACGGTTTCCTCGCGTCAGACGCGGATGTGGCCGTTCATGCTGGCGGGGAGACTTTTCACGGGCGCTGGCTCGTCGGATGCGATGGCGGCCGCAGTTCGATACGCAAGGCAGGTGGCTTCGAATTCGTCGGCACCGATCCTGAGTTCACTGGCTATTCCGTCGAAGTCGAGGTGGCCGATCCGCAAGCGCTGCGCCCCGGCCGGCACTATACGCCGGCCGGCATGTACACCTATGCGCGTGCCGGCACGATTGCGATGGTCGAATTCGACGGCGGCGCATTTCACCGGATCCAGCCGATCACGCTGGAGCATGTGCAGGCGGTGTTGCGCCGCGTGTCGGGCACAGACGTCACCCTGACCGGCCTTCTGCTCGCTACCACCTGGACGGATCGCGCCTGTCAGGCCACAGCGTATTGCAAAGGACGGGTGCTGCTCGCCGGCGACGCCGCCCACATCCATTCGCCCTTGGGCGGCCAGGGACTCAATCTCGGGCTCGGCGACGCCATGAACCTGGGTTGGAAGCTGGCGTCCATAATCCGTGGCGACGCACCGGCTGGCCTGCTCGAGAGCTATCAACTGGAGCGGCATCCGGTGGGAGCACGGGTTCTCGATTGGTCGCGCGCGCAAGTCGTACTCATGCGGCCCACTCAAAGCACGCGCGCGCTCGAAGCCATTATTCGTGATCTCATCGAGACCCGCGATGGCGCGACGTATTTCGCCGAGCGCGTGTGGGGCGTGTCGCTCCGCTACGATCCTGGCGGCAGTCATCCTCTGGTAGACCGCAGCGTTCCTGATTTCGAACTGGCCGACGGAACGAAGGTCGGCAGCCTCCTGCGCGAAGGAAAAGGCCTGTTCCTGGACTTCGAGCCAGGCGCATCGCTTAAAACGCTTACGCGCCGCTGGCAAGAGCAGGTCACCTACATAGCACGCGACGCCAGGGATCGGCTAGGCCTGCGTGCTCTGCTGGTGCGTCCTGACGGATTCGTCGCCTGGGCAAGTGAAACCGTCCCTGACGATGAGGAGATCACTCAGGCCATAGCGCGATGGTTCGGCGAACCTGATGGCCCAAGGATGCGAAGGACAACATCGCCGACTACTACGTAGCCCTATTGAAAAGGTAACGGAAAACCGCATCGAATCAACTTCGCCTCGACGGGCCGTGCCTGACGGCCAGCGCGCCCCACTAGTCCCGACCGCTCGCCCGGTGCGCCGCTTCCTGCACGCCCCGTACAGCCGCCGCCACGATCAGCCCGGTGAACACCATGCCGATCAGCCCAAGCCATATTGCGTCGATCCGGCCGAACGTCGACGTAGGGACGACGTCGCCGTATCCGATGGTCAGCGCCGTGATCGCGCAGAAGTACAGGGTTTCTCCAAACGGCGAAGGCGTTCGCTTTACCGTCTCCACGGGATCTCCCATGTAATACATGGCGAGCGCCAGTAGCAGGAACAGCAACAGAATGCCAGCAAGAATCGAACGGAGATACCACAGCGTTCTGCCGGATTCCCGCAAGATCTCACGTGCTTGCACGCGCACGACCGCGTCGCTCGTCGTATTTCCCATTGCAAGCTACCTCCTTGACTGTGCTCTGACGGACGCCCATGTGAGCGGCGAGCAGAGACACGGATGATGCGCGCAGCGTCCTCACGCGGGACGGCGTTGCTCGAAAATCAGCAACATCAGACACGCGTACACCGTGACGGCCACGAAGAGCCCCATACGGACCGCGAACGCCGTATAAACATCCTTTCCCGCCGCACTGTCCTGCACCGATTGGCCCAGCAGAATGATCATGGTGACCAGGCTGTTCAGCCAGAAGCCCGGTGAATAACGCGTCGGGCTGAGGCGATAGAGCTTGCGTCCCACCAGCAGGCCGAACAGCAGCATCCACAGATAAAACATCCACAGGCCCACAAAGAGCCTGAGCGCAAACCAGAACACGATCGCGAGCAAGCCGCCGAGCAGCGTGGAGCCGATGAGATCGCGCGCTGCGCTACGAGCCGTCGTGGTGCAGCTTTGTCGACCGAGACTGACCGACTTCATAATGATCGGCATGTAGCTCGCTGGATCGGTGATGGCGAGCAGATACGCCGGCATGACCACCAGCGCCGCGCGCAGCGCAATGCGCACAGCCTCGCGGTCGGGCATGGCCTGAGCGGAAGGCTGCGGCCCCGTGCTCGCGGGCTCGGGAAACAGCACATGAGTCAATGCCGCCACCAGCACGGCCAGCACCAGGCCTTTCACCAACGCGCCGACGACCGTCACCGCCAATGGGAAGTCAGCGGTTCCCGCAGCGGAGACCATCGTCAGCCCGGCCACCAGAAAAGTGGAGACCAGGTTATTCCCGCCGCGCAATCCATAGCGAAACGCCAGGAAGAGCATGAGGCCCACAAGCATTACACCGGCGAATGCGTAATGGCGCAGCAACGGAACAAGAAGCAGCCCGCTGCCCGTCGTCAAAGCCACAACCAGCGCGAATACGACGCCGGCCTTGAACGACAGCGGCCGGTTTTGCGTCGCGAGAAGGAAGACGGCGAACACCGGCGCGATCACCGGGATCGACAGGTCCAGCGCGAAGCTGATCGTCAGGCACAGTGCCGTCCCTGTAGCAATGCGTAGCGTACGTCGCCCGAGAAGCTGAAGCCTGTGTTCCATAGATGCCGTGGCCAGTCATTCAGTAAAGGTAGGAGACCCAACTCATCACGCGCAAAAACACACGACCCAGCGGATTGAGCGGATTGCCCGGATCTGGAAACGCCATCACCTCCGCCTGCCCGCCGACGCGAACGTTGCGAAGGCGCGCCCTCTCACCCGCTTCGAACTCGACGATCACCGGAAAGCGTTGCGCGGGGCGCAGCCAGTCGCGGCTGTTCTGTACCGTGGGCAGACTGCCGGGCGGCGTGCTCTGCCCCACGCTCACGCCATATCCGATACTGCGCAGCCGCCCCTCGAAAACCTCGCCCGGCAGCGCGTCGAGCGCAATCGCCACGGGCGTGCCAGGCCGCAGATGCCCCAGATTGTTTTCGGTCAGATCCGCACTGACCCACACGTCGCGGATTCCAATCAGCGTCATGACCGGGCTGCCCGCCGCGACGAACTGCCCGACTTCCGTGCGCAGATCCGTGATGACGCCACCTGAGCGCGCCGTGACGCGGGTGTTGGCAAGATCGAGTTCGGCCTTTTTCAGCGCCGCGCCAGCGCTGCGCAACTGTGCGTTGTCTGCCTCATGGCCGCCCTGCTGCTCGCGAGCCCGCTCCACTTCGGCGCGCGCTGCCGCCACCTGGCTTTGGGCCTGCTCGTGAGTCGCTCGCGCCACTTCGAGGCGCCGCAGCGAGACGGTGCCCTCGTCATCGCGATACAGCCTTTCGAGGCGCTCGCTATCTTGCCGTGCCTTGATTTCATTCGCGACGGCTGCGCGCAACGAGGCGAGCGCCGACTCGATCCCGGCCGTGCTCGCGCCGATCTGCCGGCGCGTCGATTCGAGGTCGGCCTGCGCGCGATCGACGGCGATCCGGTATTGCTCGTTATCGACCTCGAAGAGTACGTCGCCTGCTTTGACTTCCTGGTTGTTATGCACGAGAACGCGCGTCACTCGTCCCGATGCTTCTGCGGCGACGGAGACGACGTAGGCCTGAATACGCGCCTGTTGCGTATAAGGGGTGAAGCGATCGGCGAGCAGATACCAGATCAGGCTGACCGCGATCACGCAAACGACCCACTTCACCGCTTTGCCCGAGGGGTCGGCGGCAGGCGCCGGCGACGGTGGCTTCGCCGGTGGGCCTGCGGTGGGCTCGGGCTTGTCGCTCATCGTGACGAACCCTCGGATGAACGGGCGGTGGCGGACGGCGCATTCGTTTCGTTCAGCAAGTCGCCCCAGTCGGTGCGCTGCTGCATCTGCTGACGCGTCGCGGAATCGACGAGCGGCTGTTCCGAGTACCAGCCGCCTCCTAGCGCCTTGTAGAGCGCAATCAGACTGCCCACCGCGTTGCCGCGGTTGACGATGTACGCGTCCTGCTGCGCGAACAATGCACGCTGCGCGTCGAGAACGCGCTGAAAGTCCGAGTAGCCTTCCCGATAGATCGTATTGGCAAGCTTGAGCGAGCGCTGCGCGGCCCCTTGTGCGTCGTTCAGGATCGTGTCCCGTTGCCACGCGGCGATGATGGTCGTAGCGGCGTCGTCGGCCTCTCGGGCCGCTTCGCGCACGGTGTTCTGGTAGGCGACGGTCAGCTCCTGCAGCCGGGCGTCCTGCACGCGCACGTTGTTGCTTATCTTGCCGTGGTCGAACAGGTTCCACGTGACGCTTGGGCCGCCGATCAGGGCCAGCGTGCTCGGCGAACCGCTAACGGAACTCGCGCTCCAGACGAGGGAGCCTAGCAGCGATACGGAAGGGTAAAAATCGGCCTCCGCCACGCCGATAAGCGCGGACTGCGCGGCCATCTGCAATTCGGCCGCACGCACATCCGGACGGCGCAGCAGAAGATCGGCCGGGACATCCTGCAGCACGGCCCGATCCACGAGTGGCAGTACTTCCGCTTTGTCCGGCTGCACATTCAGTTCCGGCAATGGACCAGGCGGGCGGCCGAGCAGCACGGATAGCGCATGATGCGCGAGCACGATCTGGCTCTCGAAATCGGGGATGCTGCTCAGCGTGCCGAGATATTGCGTCTTCGCCTGCTGCAAGTCGAGTTCATCGGTCTCGCCGCTCCTGAAGAGCTTTTGCGCAATCTCGTAGCTGCGCTTTTGCAACTGGGCGTTCTCGCGCGCAATGCGCAGGCGCGCCTCGGCCGTGCGTAGCGTGAAATACGTATCGGCGACCTGCGCGTGCAGCAGAACCAATGCGTCATCGCGATTGGCTTGCGCCGCGAAAAACGAAGCGTTGGCCGATTCGATTGCGCGGCTGAAGCGCCCCCAGAAATCCAGCTCCCAACCCATGCTGAAGCCCGTCCCGTACTGCCAGTAGCCGCCTGAGTGCGGATTGACTCCATCCGAGCGTTTGCGCGTCGAATACAGGACGTCGGCATTGGCCTGTTGTACCTGCGGATAGCGGCCCGCGACCGCGATGCCCAGTTGGGCGCGCGCCTCGAGCACGCGCAGGCCCGCAATCTTCACATCGCCGTTGTTTGCATCGGCCTGTGCGATCAGACTTTCGAGGTTCTGGTCCGCGAAGATCCGCCACCATTGGCGAATGTCAGGCTGGGTTGCCTGCTGGGTGACCTGCTCGATTGACGTGCTGCTCCAGTGCTCGGTCCAGCTTTCGTGCTGCGGGTGAAAGTCCGGTCCGACGCGCATGCAGGCGCTCAGGCAGCCCGTGGCGAGAAGCGGCCAATACAGGCGTGCGTGCACTGCCGCCGGGGACACGGATCGCCTCCGCAAGCATCAGGCGTGATGCTCTTCTTTTAAGCGCGCCGGCTTCCCCTGGTCTTTGACCCATCGCCAGAACAGCTGATAACCCACCGCGAGCATGACGGGCCCGATGAACAGGCCGATGACGCCACCCGTCACCATGCCCCCGAGCGCGCCGATCAGCACCACAGGCATGGGTACGGCGACGCCGCGGCCCAGCAGCAATGGTTTGAGCACATTATCCGCAAGTCCCGCGACGAACACGTAGACCGAGAAGATAACCGTCATGGTACTCACGCCTTGCGTGACGATCACGAACGCAATCACGGGAACCGTGATCAGCGTGGCGGGCAACTGCATGATGCCGATCAGCAGCACCGCCAGTGCGAGCAGGCCCGCGCCGGGAATTCCCATGAGGACGAACGCGATGCCGATGAGCAGCATCTGGATGAACGCGATCCCCACCACGCCTTGAGCAACCGCGCGAATCGTGGCCGTGCAAAGTTCCGTGATTTGCGGGCCGTTCTCGGGACCGGAGATGCGCGAAGCAATCTGCACCGCACTGTTGTGGCCTTTCTCACCATGCGCCATCAAGATCCCGGCAACGATCAGGGCAACGAAGAAAATCAGCAGCCCCGCGCCCAACCCGGTTACCGTTCCGAGCACAGCGAGACCGGCCTCCTTGAGTTGCGGAGCGAACTTCTGCACCAATCCTGTGAGGTCGATCGAAGCCTGCTGCCAGAAGTCGTAGACGCGCTGGCCAATAATCGGCCAGCCAGCCACCGATTCGTCCGGAGGTGGAATCTGGAAGGTGCCGCTCTTGAAAATGGCCATTCCATGCTCGATCGAATTAGCCACCGCGACGCCCAGCAGATAGGTCGGCACGAGGATGATGCCGAACGCGACGAGGATGATCAGCGTCGAGATCAAACCATCCTTGTTCGCGAGCGTACGCCGCAGCCTGACCTGAAGCGGATACAGCGTAATCGCGAGGATCAACGCCCATACCATGAGGTTCAGGAACGGGACGAATATCCGGAAACAGAAAATGGCCAGAACGGCAACCAGTCCTGCGCGAATCAGCACATCGAGCAATTCTCTGGACTGAACCCGTTCGGTAATCGGTGTGAGCAGCATCACTTGCCTCCCGCAGATCATCTTGAGAATCCGCTGGCGGCAATCCAGGGCACGTCCATCACCATGGCAGTCGGAACAGAACCATGCCGCCGCGCAGTCATGCAGTGCAGTTCAGTGCAGGCATCAGATGTCCAGCCTGCTGACCTTCGTGCCTTCAAAGCTAAGGTTGGCCATCAGGCCCGAGTTCGTCAGCACGAAACCGACGATCGGCGCATTGGTCGTTGCCGTGTCGAGAGTACCGTTGGCACCCGTCTTCGCCACCGCTACCGAACCATCCACGCCGGCTGTCCAGCCCTTGTCGCTCGTGCGGAATTTCTGGAGCGCGTCATCGGTCATGAACATCATGATCACTGCCTTGGACTGCGCGCCAATCTGCAGGCCGAACGATGCGGTACTGGTCTTGTAATAGCCGACGGACTTGCCTCCCTGACGGAGCGCGCCTTCGCCATATTCGCCGCCCACGACGAGTCCCGCCGCGATCACCGAAGGAAACACGAGAATGGCCTTGGCCTTGTCTGCCTGCGCCTGCGCGCCCGGCGTCGTGCTGAACAGCTTCTTGAGCGCGGCATCGACGCCGGCGTCGATTTCCTGGCGCTTGCCGGCCGCTTCCGTCGGTGTCGAGGTCGTGTTGCAAGCGGCCAGCGAGGCGGCCAGTGCGATGCACGTGAGCGATAAGAAGGCACGACGTTCCATGAGACTCTCCTCCGATGAAGTGCGGCAGAGCTGGATCCGACGCACATGAGAATGCTTGTCTACATCTATTGAAAACGCTTGAAGCAACGAACTCATGCTGGCTGAGGGTTTGCGTAAATCACGAAGGGAAGCGGTAGCGGCTTCTCCGCAGGCATCCTCTCTGGACTCTCTGCGTCAACGCGTTCGGACGAGTCAATCAACGTCGTGATGGGAAGTCTTTCAGCTCTGGGAGATTGGGCCAGGCGGGCTCGACATGTCGCTGATGTCAAACCGGTACGCATGTGCCACGGTCCGCAACAGCCCTGCCGACATCGACATGGCGATCGCCGAACAAAATTGCATCGGATCAAGGATAGGCCTGAGGCAGGGCGGTCGATATTGGACCTTGGTCGTATGCCGAGGCGAGAAGTACCGACCGACGGGCGCTTCACTAGCGCCAAACCCTGTTCTCTTCGTCATCCATTGCGGAATGACCAGACGGTCCGCGTGATGTACTGTCACGCGCCGCCAACGGCTCGATATCCCCGCCTGTCTTTATCGCTGGCCAACCACCGATGGTGACGTCACCGATTCTTCGAAAAATGTTAATAGCCGTCCGTTCGTGGCATATGTATGCGCCGCACGTCAGGTCTCGACAGGTACGCTAACGGCAGGTGATCGTCATTGCCGATCGCTGTCGACGCCTCGCCGTTGCGCACAAACACGGCGAGCAATGCGGCCATGACATACGCTGGCAGTCTGAATGAATTGGCCGAACTTCCCGAAGAACTCAGGAAGCCTTATGAAGGTGGTCTTTCAGTTACGTAAAGTGAGCACTGCAACGGCCGAAGGCACCCGGCGATCAGGCTGATCGCCGGGCCCATTCCCTTTCCGCCTGTTCGCCGCCGCTCAATGATGGGCACCCCCGCCCGCATCGTCCAGTTGTCGCATCACGGCGTCGAGATTGAATGACGCAGGCTTCTGGCGCGGAGGATACGCCTTGAAGTTGTCGATCTGCGACGCCACGACCGCTTGCATCGCATAGAGCAGATAAGCGTGAGAGATCATCCAGTCGTAGTAAGTGTTGGAGCTTTCATCCGCGCGCTCGAACGGGTCCCGCCGAAGATTGAACATCTTCGGAATCCGCAGCCGAACGAAGGGTTCCGCCCAGCACGCCAACTGTTTGGCACGCTGTTCCAGCAATACCATTTTCCAGTCACGCACACGGACTGCCATCACGTCGCCGTCGTCACTGATATAGAAAAACGACTCGCGCGGACTCTCGTTCACTTCTCCCGTCAGATACGGGAGCATGTTGAACCCGTCCAGGTGCACCTTATACGTTTTCCCGCCGGCCTTGTGCCCCTTAAGCAGCTTCTCCTTGATCTCCGGTTCACCGGCCGCCGCGAGAAGGGTCGTCATCCAGTCCTGGTGCGTGACGATACCGTTAAGCACCGTACCGGCAGGAAACTTCCCCGGCCATCGGACGAACGCAGGAACGCGCCACCCTCCTTCCCAGTTGGTATTCTTTTCAGAGCGGAATGGAGTGATTCCCGCATCTGGCCAACTATTGAAGTGCGGTCCGTTATCCGTCGAATACATGACGATGGTATCGTCGGCAATTCCCAGGTCATCCAGTTTCGCCAGCATCTTGCCGATGTTCTCGTCGTGCGCCACCATCACGTCGTTATATTCTCCCTGTCCGCTCTTTCCCTTATGCTTCTCGGCACAGTGGGTCCGGAAATGCATTGCCGTCGTGTTGTACCAGAGGAAGAACGGTTTGCCATCCTTATTAGCTTTATCGATGAATGTGCAGGCACGTTCGGTGGTTTCGTCATCGATCGTCTCCATGCGCTTTTTGGTCAGCGCGCCGGTATCCTCGATCGTTTGACCACCCTTGCCATCCGACTTGCAGTGGAGCACGCCTCTCGGACCAAAACGTTTCCTGAATGCTGGATCCTTCGGATAGTCAGGGTCCTCAGGCTCCTCTTCCGCATTCAGGTGATACAGGTTGCCGAAGAACTCGTCGAACCCATGCATGGTCGGCAAAAACTCGTCCTTGTCGCCCAGGTGGTTCTTGCCGAACTGCCCGGTGACGTAGCCAAGCGGCTTGAGCATCTCCGCGATAGTGGGGTCTTCAGCCGATAATCCGACATCGGCCCCCGGCATACCAACCTTGGTCAGCCCCGTGCGGACCGGATTCTGCCCGGTAATGAATGCCGCACGTCCCGCCGTACAACTCTGCTGAGCGTAGTAGTCCGTAAACGCCACACCCTCATTGGCAATGCGATCGATATTCGGTGTGCGATAACCCATCTGCCCACGACTGTTGAAGCTGATGTTCCACCATCCTATATCGTCACCCCACAGAATCAGGATATTCGGTTGCTTTGTCGCCATGATTGCTTCCACTCCTTTCAGGTAAGGCCCGGTCAGCTGTGCGCGGGCGGGCGAAGAGGCTGCACCCACCGAGCAGCACGACGCTCGCTGAGCCCTGCTCTGCGCAGGATGTGACGGCCACGGACGTCTTTGGGCACATCGCTCCTATCAGGAGATGCGCCTCCCGTCATTGCTCGCCGGCTCGAACGAGCGCTGCGGTGCGTTATTGCCGTGACAGAATCTGAATTTCCTGCCGCTGCCACACGGACAGGGCGCATACGGGCCGCGCCGTTTGTCTTCGATCGCGGTCATCGCCATCACGTCGGACGGAGGCCGGCCCTCGCGAAGGAGCCTGGCCATTGTTTGCATCGCATGGCGCGAGTGGGTGAAAAACAATTCGAGCCCGGGGCAGAGATAGTTCTGCCCTGCCTCGCCATCGCGTGAAAGCGCGAAGCGGTCCTTCGGACATCCACCGTTGCACAGCGCCCTCACTTCGCAACGCCTGCACTGCGCGGTCAGCGACTCGCGCTTGTCCAGTCCGAACTTGCGCTGTTCCGGCGACGCCATGAGCTTCAACATGTGCGTTTCGTGAATATTGCCCAAGCGGTATCCGGGTTCGACAAAGTGATCGCAGGAATACAGATCGCCGTTGTACTCGAGCGCGGGGCCGAGGCCGCAGGTCGGAGCGTGAATGCACAACAGATGGCGCCCGAACAAAGCTTCGAGCGTGACATCGAACAATTGCACGAAGACGCGGCCGACGTCGTGGCGCACCCACTCTTCGAAGATGTCCATGAGAAAAAGGCCATACTGCTTTGCGCCGACTGAACGTTCCGTCACCCGATTGCCGGTCTGTGTGTACAACACGCGTTGGCGGCCGGGCTGTTCGCTCCAGCCCCGATTCGCCAGTTCGATGGTCTGTTCCGTCGCGCGTTCGATGATCGGAATGAACTGGACCCACCGTGCGCCGAGTTCATCGCGAAAGAAGCGGTACACCTCGCGACCATGGTGCTGGTTGGCGGCGTTGACCGTGCACAGGATGTTGAACTCGACGCCATGCTTGCGCAGCTGGTTCCACCCTTTCATGACCAGGTCGAAAGTACCCTGCGCACGACGATCGACGCGAAAGGTGTCGTGCAGTTCACGCGGGCCGTCGACACTCAGGCCCACAAGAAAGTCGTGCTGCCTGAAAAACTCGCACCATTCGTCGTCGAGAAGAATGCCGTTGGTCTGAAAGGTGTGCTTCACCGCCTGTCCCGGCCGACGATACTTTTCGACGAACTCGACGGCTTGCCTGAAGAATTCGACCTTCATGAGCGTGGGTTCGCCGCCTTGCCATGCGACCGTGACTTCAGGGGTGCGATGCGACTCCAGCAGCTGGCGGATATAGGTCTCCAACGTCACCTGAGACATCCGGTGCTTTTCGTTGGGATACAGCGCCTCTTTCGACAGAAAAAAGCAATACTTGCAGTCGATGTTGCAAGTCGAGCCGCTTGGCTTGGCCAGCAAATGAAAGCACGGCGGCGCATCCTCTGGTCGGCGTTCGGCGCTCTGAAGATCCTCGATACTCGATGTTGCAGTGCGAGACAGCAACGTGGCTTCCATCGCCGTAATCCCCTTGATTGTCAGCGTGACAAAATCTTTTTTGCGGCGCCGTCCGCCAGGCGCCTCAACAATTCAGCGGATACGTATCCGAAGGGTGCGGGGCGCAGACACAAACGTGATTCGTATTTAAGGCAGCTTGCGTCCGGAATGCAAACGCAATTTCGTGATTCCCGAATAAAACGCATTGCGCGAACATGCCTGTGTCGTTCATGACGATTAATACGCACACCATTCAAGCGCACAAAGCGTTGAATATTGGCAACGCCGCCGACATCATTCTTATAGAAGCAGATACATAAGTTCGGCAGCTCGCAATCGCGCCTCCCATGAACTAGATTAACGTTGACGCATGTGAACGCCTCGATCGTCGTTTGTGACTGTACCCGGAATTCGCTGCTGCCAACCGGGCTGACGAACCCATCCGGAGAGTGGTGTGGCTAACGTGGAAGCGCGCTCATCGAACCAGTTGGCCGGGGACCGCACTGACCTCGCGACGGTACGCACGCTGATGGCAGCCGACCGTACCTTGATGGCGTGGATTCGTACCGCGCTTTCGATGATCAGCTTCGGCTTTACGATCTACAAGGTACTCGAGGGATTCACGGAAGCGGGCGTTCATCTGGCCCATCCGCATAGCCCTCGAAGCATTGGCCTCTTTCTCACGGGAATGGGCACGATTTCAATGGTGCTCGGCACGATCGAGTACTGGCGAAGCATCGTCGGTCTGCGCGAGTATCAACCGGTCAGCATCTGGCGGCCCACTTTTTTCGTCGCGTTGGTGATGGCCTGTTCGGGCAGCTTCGTCTTTCTGAGCATCATCATCAGGTTGCTCTGAGCCTACGCAAGTCGCAGCGTACAGCCGCGGCCGCGCCAGCAGGGATTCGCGAATCAATGCTTTGACGGATCGAGCGCGCTCGCGATCACATGGTCGCTGTACCTATTCGAAGGTGCCAGTGTCGTGACTGAAACCGTGATGATCCTGCTGAAGATTTCCATCGCCGTGCTTATCGCTGGCGTCGGTGCGGGAACTTCGCCTTCCGAGCTGACTTATCTATGGCGGCGGCCCGGGCTCCTATTCCGTTCTCTTGCGGCAATGTATCTGCTCGTTCCCGCGGTCGCGTTCGGCCTTGTGCTGATCATGCCCATCGAACGCGGGGTCAAGGCGGCGATGCTGGTGATCGCCGTGTCTGCCGGCGCCCCGCTGCTTTCCAGAAGGCTCAAGAAACTGAATAGTCAGGAATACATCTTTAGCCTGCTGATCACGTCCTCGCTCGTCGCCATTGTCGTCGTTCCGGTGTGGGCGGCATCGCTAGCCGCCTACTTCGACGTAACGGTCGACCTGTCCACAAGCACGGTCGTGTTGGACATCGCCAAAACCATTCTGCTGCCGATCATGATCGGCATGGCGGCGCGCGCCATGTTCCCGGCCTCGTCGGCGCGCCTGTCGGACCGGGTGCTCATGATTGCCGGGATTGTCCTCGTGGCGTCCGCCATCGCCCTGCTGGTCATTCACCGGGAGCACCTGGCGGGTCTCACCTGGCCTGGCATGCTCACACTCGTCATGCTGATCCTGTTCGCCCTGCTCATCGGTCAGCTTCTTGGCGGACCCAACCCGGACGACCGGACGGCGCTGGCCATCGCCTGCGCAACCCGGCATGTTGGCGTTGCGCTGATCGTCGCAACGGAGTTTGCCGGCGTGAAGACACTGGTACTTGTCGTTGCGTATTTCGTCACCGCATTTATAGTGTCGAGCATTTACCTAACCTGGCGGCGACGCTAGCTTCTTCGTGACGTGGGTACGCCAGTCGGTCGGTCACTCGCTAGCGGCGCAAACGCCCGCCGAATCCACCACCGCCAAAGCCGCCTGCGCCGAATCGATCCGCGCCTCCGAAGCGGTCGCCACCGAATCCGCCAGCACCGCCGAAGTTGCCCGCCAGCGAACCGCGGCTCGCTTCGCCGCGCTGCAGGTCCTCACGCGCGCCGGTGCCATCGCCGGCGTCGCGCAGCGCGTTGTCGCGATTCACATAGTCTGCGTTGCTTTTCAGATCGCTCGCGTTGAAGCCGCCCTTGTCGATAGCCTGCAAGCGCTGGCTCGCCGAACCCGAGAGATTCTCGCCGGTGCGGCTCTCGAAGGTCTGCATCGCCTGGGTGCGTGAGGTGTCGTATCCACGGTAAGGTTTGTTTTGCACACCGCCGACGTTCGCGTTGCGGTTCCATGTCGAGGTACTGGCACTTGCGCTGATGCGGTTGTTGACGTTGATGCTGTTGTAGCGGTTCACGTTCACGTTGACGTCGTGATTGTTCCAGTCGAAGCCGCCCCACAGCGCGTTCGTCACCGCGATGCCGGCACCGAAAGCAATTCCCGTTGCGAAACCGGCGGCGACCGCATAGCCGGGCGGCGGCGGCAGATAGACTGGCGGATAGGCAGGATAGAGCCACGGCCCGTACACGTATGCCGGGTTGTAAGTCGGCACATACACGACCTGAGGATTCACAGGCTGAATCTGGATGGTGCTCTGCGCGACCACCACCTTCTGCTGCTCGCCCGATTTCAGATTGCCCGCCTCGTGTGCCTGCTTGCGCAGCCGCTGGACGGAATCCATCACGTCGTTCGGCTGGGCGAGAAACGTGTTGCCGATCTGCTTCACCCATTCAGGCTTCGACGCCATGGTGGCGAGCACCTGCGGAAACGCAACGAGCGACTGCACGCTCGGATCCCAGGGTTTCGATGCGGCGGCCTTGACGGCTTCGTCGCCGGTCATTTGTGTGTTCGTCTTCGACCAGGCAGCGGCGGCTGCCACTTCTTGCGGAAACGTCGTGGCCATCAGTACCTGCGCCAGCAATGGATCGGGATAGAGCGCAATCGGCGCGGTCAACGAATCGAGTTGCTGGTTGGAGACTTTAGCCGCGGATTGCGCCGTGGCCATGGTGGGTAACGCTATGGCGATGAAAAGCACCGCAATCAACGCCGCGCCAATCGCAAGGAAACCTCGCACGCGTGCTCCGATTGGTTTCACGATCCTGTACTCCTACGACGCGTGCTCATTTACCAGAGCACGCATGGCATTCATGTTTCAGAACCTGATGTGCACGCCGGCAAATGGACCCGCCGTCCTGACGTTGTAGTAGAAGGATGAGGTGTTGTAGTCCTGCGCGAGTATCCGGTAGCCGGCGGTCACACCAATGGTTTTCGACGCATCCCACGACACCGACGCCACCACTTGCCACGAATACTTGGCCCCGCCGGTACCGACATCCGCGTAGCCCATGACCGACCACTTGTCCGTCAAGCGGTAAATGCCCCGCACGCCCACCAGGCCGTCAACCCAGTCGACGCTCGTGCTGCGATCGATACCGTCCGGAAACTCGGGGCTGGAAGAGAAGGAAAGTTTGGCGTTGAGGTTCGTATAGCGCAGGCCGGCAATCAGGTCCACCGGTGTCTTGTCGCTCGCGAGAATGCGGTAGGCACCCGCCACCTGAACGATTCCATTGTCCAGTTGCAAGCGTGCCGTGCCCAGCTTCCCGCCGAGTATCGGGTCCGAGGTGGTCGAGACGTTCACGTAGAACCCATCGACGATGATCGCCCAGCGATCCTTGCGCGCTTCGAACGTGCCCATCACGCCGAAGTCGAGATCGCGCCAGATATTGGAGAAGTGGGCGTCTACGTTCTGGCCGGGAATGACGTGCCCGACACGGACATTGCCGCTCTGCCCTGCCAGCCAGAGGTACGGTGTGAACGAGAACTGCCAGCCTCCCTGCGTGCTCGATGCCGACTGATCCGCCGCCTGATCCGCGGCGTGTGCCGGTATTGTCAGAACGCTCAGCGATGCGCCCACCACCCATGCTGCCATTCGCCGCGACGATTTCGTTTGCATGTCTGCAACCTCATCCAGGCCAGCGTGCGTTTGCCGGGCACGCCGAATCGATTCACTTGCCCGCGACCATCCGGTTCAAGTCCTGCCCCTGCAGTGCAAAAACGGATTGCACGTATGCAGGCTGTTCGATCCAAAGCGTTCCATGAGGGCAAGGATCGTTGGCAGAGGCGCCCGTGTTCGGCATGTAGGACTGCGGCTGCGGGGGATGTGTACTGCACCCAGCCGGCGCAAGCGAGAGGCACTCAACCTGGGCCGAAAAAGACTAGTCGCACGCAATACCACTCCGGCCTGGCTCCTTGGGTGAGCACCCTTAAGCGCTTCACGTAGATCGACATATCCGGATCAATTGGACGTGGGAGCATCTTCGTCGACCCGGCATAGTTCTGATTCCGGGATTGCCGCGCGATGTCCCTTTCCTGTGGCTCGCAACGCAGCCGCACTGTTACCAAAGCGGGATCCGGCCACGATCACGCCGAGATCAAACGCGCTCATTGCTTCGCCTCTTGCGATGCGCGGCGCGTGCGACGAGGGATAGCCGCGCTTAAGGTGGCTTTTGATCCGCGACTCACGAACTGGCGAACTGGCGAACCGAAGTCCTTCCCAAGGATATGCCGCGCCTCGTCGTAGCACTATCGGACTTTGGTCCCATACGTTCTGCGTGGCCTCGATGCTCGGCATTCCCAGGCAACATCTTGCGGCCGCAGGCTCACACCGACCAAAGTCCGATTGGGTCCGAGCACGTTGCTTCGTAGGCTACGGCAACGGACGCGGCGGCTGCGCAAGCGCTTGCGCAATCCACACCGCCGTCAGCGTGAGCGGCCGACCGCTGCCGTGCCCTGCGCGGATTTTTCGCGCAGCGTTGAAGTCGCCGGCAGCGCCTTCGTGGCGACACCTGGCGCACCGAGTTCATCCAGCGGCGTGCGATATGTCTCCCGCGCGGTCCAGGCGGCGAGTGCGGCGAGGCCAGCGATCACGAGTGTCGCGGTGCCGATCACAAGCGGGATATCTTTTGTTCCGGGCGGAGCAATCGCAGCGAACAGCGATGGCAGCAGCGCCGTTAATGCCATCCCGATGTTCTGTCCGATCGACATGGCCGACACTCGCGTACGAGTCGGGAACAACTCGGGCATGAAGCTCGGAAACACCGCGTTGAATCCCTGATAGATCACACCCCACATCAGCACCGACGTGACGATCGCAACCGGTGCATTTTTTGCGCTGATCGCGTACAGATACACGTACGACAGCAACCCTGCGCCGACCGAGCCAACGATCACTGGAATCCGCCGCCCGATCCGGTCGGACAGTTTGCCGACAAACGGAATCACGAGCACGGCGACCAGGTTCCCGACGAGCGGAATCACGAGATACGTGTTCGCGTGAAAGCCGATCCCGTACGACGGTTGCACCGCGTACGCCGCACCGAAGATCGTTGCGACCATCGCAATCACCGCTGCGAGCGCCATGATCGCGATGCGCACGATATCGCGCCAGTTTTCGCGCAGCGCGACGGCGATCGGCGATGCGGGCACACCGCCGTTCGAATCCTCCTGAATGAACGCCGGCGATTCCGACACCTTGCGGCGAATCACGAAACCGGCAGCGAGCACGAGCGCGCTCAGCAGGAACGGAATGCGCCAGCCCCATGACGCGAACGCGTCAGCCGGCATGTAGTAGGCGAGCGGCATGAAAATCGCGGCGGCGAAGATCTGACCGGCCTGAGTGCCCTGCAACGCGAAGCTGGCGTAAAAGCCGCGCTGGCCGAACGGTGCCTGTTCGAGAATCATCGAGCTGGCCCCGGAAATTTCGCCCGCCACCGCGAAGCCCTGGATGAGACGCAGCACGACGAGCGCGATCGGTGCGAGAACGCCGACCTGATGGTAGGTCGGCAGCAGTCCGACAGCAAACGTCGAGACGCCCATCAGGAACATGCACAGCAACAGCAGATGCTTGCGCCCATGCGTGTCGCCGCGCCGCCCAAGCACGAAGCCGCCGATCGGCCGCGCGACATAACCGACGCCGTAGGTCGCAAGCGACGCGACGATCGCGAGCTTCGGGTTGCCGGACGGGAAAAACAGCTGCGGAAAAACCATCGCCGCTGCCTGCGCGTAGATAAAGAAATCATAGTATTCGAGTGCCGAGCCGATCCAGCCGCTGGCTGTCGCGCGCCGGGTCTGCTGCGCAGACGGATGGGGTGCTGCGTGTTGAGTCTGCATCGTTGCGTCTCCTGATTGGTTTTGATGTGCCGCCATGGCGAACCGATCCATCGCGGCGGGCTTGCCCGTGTTGCCGCTGCTGCGACATGCAGGCCGGTTCGGATGCCGGGCCGTGCATGCGTCGTTCGAGGTCAGTGAGCCGACGACGATCAGGCTTCCAGTGGCGTCATCTTCATGAACGCGCCGAGGTTGCCGAATTGCGCCAACGCCATTTCGGCGCCGGTCTGGATGCGGCACCCTGCTTCGCGCGCGACCTCGAGAAAACGCGTGACATCGGGCGAGGTGACCACGTCCGCAACGAGGACGCCGGCATTCAACGTCGCCATCTGTTCCGGCGGAAGCGGCAACATCTCATGACCGCTCATGCCGACAGGCGACGCATTGACGACGAGATCGAACGACGCCAGCGATGCGAAATCCGACCCGGTCACGACACCCGGGTAATGCGTCGCCAACAATGCGCGCAACCGCTGCGTGCGCGAGGCGTCCAGGTCCGTCAACGTGATCGACGCGGCACCGTGTTCGCAGAGTGACCACGCGATCGCGCTGCCCACGCCGCCGGCACCGATCACCAGCGCACGCGCGCCCTTTGGCTCGAAGCCGTGAGGGCGTGCGGCGTTCATGAAGCCATCGCCATCGACCATGTCGCCGATCAGCGTGCCATCCGCTTCGCGGCGAATCACGTTCACGCAGCCGAGCGCCTTCGCCCTATCGCTCAGCTGATCGACGCGCCTCGCCATGTCCTGCTTGTACGGGACGGTGACGACGCAGCCGCGCAGATTGCGCCATGCGCGCATCGCCTCGATGAACTGATCCACCGACCCGCTTTCTAGATCGATCGGAATCATCGAAGCGTCCTTGCCATGCCGTTCGAACCAAACGTTGAAGTTGTGCGGCGATTTCACCTGCGCGATGGGGGACCCTACGATGGCCAATAGTTCGGTCGTGCCGCTGATCATGAATTGCACCGGAAGAGCGTTGTAAGTGAGCGCTGATGATGCGGCGAGGCGCGAGCCCGGGCAACGCCGGAATCAGGCGAATAGCCCGCTTATCGGCGACTTGATGCGATAATCGCGTCGTTTTAATGCTTACACGACAGGAACCGATGAAAACGCCGCTGATCCATGAACGCGATCTGATCGTCGGCCTTCAGAAAGGGTTGGCGCTGATTCAGCTCTTTACCGACGAAACACCCCGGCTCAGCGTGCCCGACGCGGCCCGGCTTGCCGGGTTGACGAAGAGCGCCGCGCGGCGTTTTCTTTTGACGCTCGTGCACGACGGCTATGCACAAACCGATGGCCGTCATTACTGGCTCACGGCGAGGACACTGCGCCTCGGGCAGGCCTATGTCGATTCGGCGCGGTTGCCGAGGATGCTCCGGCCGATCGTGGAGAAGGTGGCGACCGAAACACGCGAACACGTGTCGGTCGCGGTGCGCGATGGCGACGAGGTCGTGCATATCGTCCGCAGCCGCGTCGCCAACGTATCGTCGCTGTCGATCCGTCAGGGATTTCGGCTGCCCATGTATTGCACCGGCAGCGGGCGGCTATGGCTGGCGTCGATGCCGGACGACGAACTCGACGCCTATCTGACGCGCGTCGACCTGCAGCCGCTGACGCCGTTTACCCGCATGTCGATCGACGACATCAAGGGGGTGGTTGCCCAGGTCCGCGCGCAGGGCTACGTGGAGCTGGATCAGGAATACGAAGTGGGTATGCGAATTCTCGGGGTGCCGCTGACTAACCGGAGCGGCGAGATGCGAGCGAGCCTGACGATCACGATGCAGGTGTCATCGATGACGCCGGCGGATATTCGCGAGCGGTATCTGCGCTACCTTTATGAAGGGCAGGCGTTGCTTCGGCCGATCATCGATATCTAAGACCATCCATTAGCCGGTTCACGCCCGTAGCAGTTGTGGTCGAAGACAGCGCCAGGGGGGTAATAGCCGCTGCCCGTGCGTGCTCGTGGACGGCGCCGCTCAAGGTCGCTCACGTCGAGGCGTCTGGAAGCCGCCCTAGGCCGACGGTGGCCGATCGGGAAACGTGTCGCCGTTCCAGGTCGCGTCGCCGGCATTCGCCACCGGGGGCCGGCGAATGTCAGCTTTCGTCGTTGACGAACGAGTCTTCTCGACCCACAAGGGACCGTCGCCTTTCTCGATAGCGGCCGTTGGTTGGGGAGGCCGAGCACGAAGTTTTGACATACATTTTTAATCTCCGGGACCAACTACATGAGGACGCTCATGCTCACTCGCGATCTCAAATTTCGTAGCACCGGCAACCTTGACGTTGCTTACGGCTTGATTACTTCTCATCCCCGTCTTTGCGCGCTGGTGATTGCCGTGATCGCCATGACTACATGGCAAGCTGCGCAGGCTGCAAACCTTGAACCGCGCACGGTTGGCCAGATCACCTATCTGTGCGGCGGGGTAGGCCGGGACGAACAGCAAGCGATGCGTGAGCAGGCCGGAAATTTCGACAGGGGGGTTCGTATCACAGACACCGCCTTCGTACTGATTGTCGTACCAGTAGAGTTGATGAGCGCGGTCCATGATCGGGCGAATCGCTTCGCGTGAGGCGCTTGAGAACGCGCCGAAAATCACATCGGGCTTGTCCGTCTGGACGAGATGCCGTGCGAGTTCCTGAAACTTGGTGTTGTCCGATTGCGTGTCGTAGGCAATCAGCTCCGCTGGACGTCCGAGAATGCCGCCTTTCGCGTTGATCTCGGCGACTGCGAGCTGCGTAGCGTGGATCTTCGGAATCGTTGCCAGTGCGAAATTTCCCGAAGCGTCTTCCAGCAAGCCAATTTGCTCGGGATCGGCGGCGCTCGATGCGAGCGAGGTCAGTGCAAGTCCTGCGGTGAGAGCGAGACGCATCCAGCCCGACGGCTTCAGCAACATGCGGGTTCTCCAGAAATGAGCGCTAGAAAAGAGGAAAAATTCGGACAAAAAAAAGCCCCCTGACGAACCGACGGTTCGTCAGGGGGCTTCTGTGCCGGGTCCTCGGGCGGACATCTTTGTCGGGCCTCGAGGGATGGCTCAAGTTTGAAGCGCTGTATTTTTGCGTGTCAACAGTGGTCAACAATCGACTCAAGCCCAAAGTCGGAGCGTGCCGAAGCACGACGGCGATCGTGACCACTACGGAGAACGTATCGACTACTCCGATTCGCGCCACATCCAGCCGATCGATCTGTTCGGCGACAGCCCGCACATTTCTCTGATCGCGGATGTCACCGTATTCCCGAGGCGGGCGCAGTGCTTGAATAGAGCGGCTGCGTCGCGGAAAAATGTCACAGTTCAGGTCGCGCCGAATACAGCACCGACCGCGGATGCCACACCCATCGACAGCGCGCTCCAGAAGGTGACCCGCAAGACACCGGGTCCCACTTTCGCGCCCCCGACGCGCGCGGCCAGTCCGCCGAGTATCGCGAGGGAAATCAACGCCGTCACCGCGATACTCACAGCGACCCATTGCTGCGGGGCGAGCGCAGTGACGATGAGCGGCAACGCGGCTCCCACAGAAAAGCTGCAGGCCGACGCCAGCGCGGCCTGCAATGGATTGGCCGCGGTCGTTTCCGAAATGCCCAATTCGTCCCGTGCGTGAGCGCCGAGTGCGTCGTGCGCCATGAGGGCCTGCGCGACCTGTTTGGCAAGCGCCATGTCGAGGCCGCGCCGCACGTAAATCGCCGCCAACTCCCGATGCTCGCGCGCGCCATCCGCATCGAGCTCCGCCTGCTCTTCGGCGAGCGCCGCTGTTTCTGTATCCGCCTGCGAGGAGACCGATACGTACTCGCCTGTCGCCATCGACATCGCACCGGCCACCAGCCCAGCCAGGCCGGTCAGCACCAGGTGGCCGTGCTCGGCGTGCGCGGACGCGACGCCCATTATCAGACTTGCCGTCGAAATGATGCCGTCGTTTGCGCCAAGCACCGCTGCGCGTAGCCAGCCAATCGCCTTGATGCGATGCGGTTCTTTGTGAGCCCTGGGCATTGGCGGACGTCAGCGGTCTCGAACCTGATCGCGCGACGGCCCCGCGTGGGGCAGCATCCGCTGCAGCACATGGTCCTTCAGGACAAAGCGGTGGAACAACGCTGCGACGACATGCAGACCAATCAATGCGAAGAGCACCCATGCGAGGATGCCGTGCACATCACCCATCTCGTGGCCAAAGGCCGAGCCCGGTTCGCTCAGTGCCGGATAGGGCACGACCCCCAGCAAGCGCACCGTCCAGCCACGTGAGGACGCGTTGATCCAGCCGAGCAGCGGCACCAGCACGAGCGCGGCATAGAGGAGAACATGCGTTATGTGCGAAACGACGCTGAGTAGCGGCGGGAGTTCGTCCGGCGTGGGCCAATGGGTCAATCGCCAGATCACGCGGATTGCCATCACGGCGACGAGCGTCGCGCCCACGCCAAGATGCCAGGCGATCAGATTAACGGGCTGCGTGTCCTTGTGGACATCCGGCATCGTCCAGCCGATCGCAAATTGCATGGCGACCAACAGGACGGTTAGCCAGTGCAGCGTGCGCGCCACTCCATCATATGCCGGACGCTTCATTTCGTAGACTTTGGCCATTCCTGCTCCTCAAGTTGTCACGACTTGATAAATTGATGAAGCGCGCAGTCTGCGAATTTTGAACCATTAGCCCGAAAAAAGCACTGCACAAAAACGACAGACGCTACCGCCTGGACCTTAAGGAGACCTGATGCCCGGCAGGGGGCGATACGGATGCTCGACTCCGCTGCTGTTTCCGCATGGCCGCGAAGGTATCGCCAGCAAGACCCGGAAGGCGGGAGGCCGAAGTGTTCCGCTCGAATCACAGAGCAGTTTTCGCCTTGGCAGGCAACGTCACGGGCCGGACTACGGACATCAGGGCGCGCCAGCCGCTTTCATCGGCGGCGAGGCGGCGCGCGACATCCAATGGGCAAATCGATGCAGGGGGAGCACGACGGCCAGGCAACGCCCGCACGCAGGGTTGATGTCGAGCTTGATACGGGCCTCGTCGCTAGCGCATGGCTCACCCGAACAGCGCTATTCCACCCGACGCCGCGTCGAAATCGCCGATGCCGTCGAAATGACCAGATCGGCGAAGCGCCGCTCGTCGCGGTCGGCGTGCCAGCGCGACCTCGCCACCGCAATGTTCACGGCGCCGACACCCCGCCCGTGCGCATTAGTGATCGCCGCCGCCGTCGAAATGTCGCTGACGAAGTACTCGTCCTCGGTGTGGGCGTACCCCTGCTTGCGAATCTGCGCGATGCGGTCCTTGATCTTGCGCGGCTGATAAACGGTTGACGATGTGTAGGGCACGAGATTCGTACGCGACAGAATATCGTCAATTTCTCCATCGGGAAGCGTCGCGAGTATCGCGAGCCCAGGGGCAGTGCAGTACGCGGGCAGGCGCGAGCCCGTAATCACATGGGCGTTGAACACGTTGCGGCTGACGATCCGCAGTACGAATACGATGTCCCTATCGTCCAGCACCGTGAGATTGGTGGCTTCCTCCGTCTCCGAGCCCAGTTGCTGAAGATACGGCGTCGCGCGGCTCACGAGCTCGTTCGATGTCAGATAATGGTAGGTAAAGTCCAGCAGCCTTGGCGACAGCTCGTACTTGCGGCTGTCGGGATCCTTGAAAAGATAGCCTAGCGCGGCGAGCGTGAAGGTGAAGCGCTGCGTCGCGCTCATGTCGAAGCCGGTGAGCGACGATATCTCCGACAAGGACAGCTGACGCTTGCTGCCGTCGAAGGCGGTGAGCACTTTCATCGCCTTTTCGACGGACTGCACGTACAGCGACGATGTACTGGGATCCACCGCCTCGACTGGCGGCTTCGTTGCCGGACTCTTGCGCTTGCGCGGGACTTTGGGCGCTTCGATCATCACATGTTCTTCTTCAGGATCATGGGTGAATTATCGCATAGCCCTAACATCCTATCGAAATCCAATATCAAACCAGCGTCAGACCGGCGCTTTGACCATGCGATCCCACGCGTCGTCCACACTGCGCGGCAGCAGATGCTTCTTGATCCGCTCGCTGGCCGTCAGTTCGAAGCTCGCCACCGCGCGGTAGTAACGCGGCAACTGGAAACTCGCGAGCCGTTCGCGCGCCCACGCATGCATGATCTCCCACGCCACCGGTTCCTCCTTGAACTGCACGTTAAGAAGGATGTCCTGCTCGCCGATCGGTGATGCCACACCGATCGCAGCACTCGCACGCACCGCCGGATGCGCCGCGAAAATCCGCTCGATCTCCCACGCCGACACATTCTCGCCGCGCACGCGCATGCTATCCGTCTGCCGGCCGATGAAGAAGAGATCGCCGTCGGCATCGCGCCGCGCGCGATCGCCCGTGTGCAGTTTGCCGTTGCGCAGCGCAGCCTGGGTCGCATCCTCATTCTTGAGGTAGGTCGGCAGAAACGTGCCATCCACCTTGCTCGAGAGCACGATCTCGCCCGCCTCGCCTCCTTTCACCGGCTGGCCGTTTTCGTCGAGCAGTTCGACCTCGATCCACGGCAGCGCGCGACCAATCGACCCCGGCTTGCCCGTGGCATTCGCAGTCGCAAAGCTCGAGCATTCGGTCATGCCATAGCACTCGCGCAAGCGCACCTTGAGGCGCTCCTGCACCGGCGCCCAGGCGGCGGCGCTGACGCCCGCGCCCCACGCGACGCGCAGCGTGTGCGCCTCGGGTTGTGCGTCCAATGGCAGTTGCATGAGGATATCGAGCACGCCGCCGAGATAATGGAGTTGCGTGGCACCCGCGCGTTCGACCTGAGACCAGAACTGCGACGCCGAAAAGCGCGGCACCGCGTGCAAGGTCACCGGCTCAAGGAACGGCAGCATCAGCATCTGCGCGCCGCCAATATGGCACAGCGGCTCCCACAGGAAGAGCCGGTCGCCTTCGCGCACGTCGGCGACGCGCAGCGCGGCCTCGCTCGCGATGCGCATCATCCGGTGCGTGAAGACGACACCCTTCGGCGCGCCCGTCGTGCCCGACGTGTAGATGACGCACAGCGGATCGTGCACGCCGATCTCCGGGCTCGTGAATGCCGCCGCCGGTTTCTGTGCATCGAATGCGGGCAGATGCACGCGTCGAGTCGTCCCGCAATCGATCGCCGCAGTCATGGCGTCGAATTCGTCCTCGATGACGAGCAGTTTCGGCTCGGCGTGCTGCAGCAGATATTCGAGGCCCGCCCCGCGCAGCTTCGTGTTCACCGGCACCCAGACCAGCCCGCTCAGCATGAGCGCATAGATCAGGTGAACGTGACCCGCGCCGTTGCCGAGCATGACGGCGACGCGGTCGCCCTGTACGAGTCCCTCGTCCGCGAACCAGCGTTGCAACTGGGCGACATGCCGCGCGATGTCGTCGCAGGTGATCGCCTGATTGTCGAAGTGCGCGACGATGCGCGACTGCTCGCGGCGCAATCCGGCCGCGAGCAGGGGCACGCAGTCGAGTTCGTCGTCTGCGTGGCGGTGAGCGAAATATGTCGAGTAGCGATGCATAGTGATATCGATTGAAAAGCGGGATTCAGCGCGCGCGGCGCTTGAGCCAGGATGAAACCGCCACGACCAGCGCGATCAGAATGACCAGCGTGGTCGACACGGCCGCGAGCGTCGGCGTGATCGCCAGCTGGATGTCGTCCCACATCTGCTTCGGCAGCGTCGAATTGATGCCACCGCTCACGAAGATCGCGATGGTCAGATCGTCGAAGGAAACGAGGAACGCGAACAGAAACGCCGCGCTCACGCTCGCCATGAGCAGCGGCAGCACGATTGACGTGATGCGTCGCAACGGCGATGCCCCCATCACGCGGGCCGCGTCGTCCAGCCGCCAGTCGAAGCGCTGGAACCCCGCCGCGAGCGTGACGACCACATAGGGGATCGCAAGCACGGTATGTCCGATCACGAGGCCGAGATTGGTACCCGTGAGTCCCAGTCGGCCGAACAGATACAGCAGGCCCACCGCGACCACGATACGCGGCACGATCAGCGGTGCGACCAGCAGCGCGAACACTGGCTTGCTCGCACGGCGCGGCATGCGCGTCATCGCGAGCGTCGCGCCGAAGCCGAGCAGCAGGGACAGCAGCGCAGTGCCCAGACCCACTTCGAACGACCGGATGATCGCGCTGCGCCACACGGGCGAATCCATGAAGGTGCCGAACCATCGCGTGCTGAAGAACTTCGGCGGAAACGCGATGTAGTCGCTCGTCGTGAACGCATAGGGAATCACGGAGAGCACCGGCGCCACGAGCACGATCATGATGATGCACGTGTAGAGTCCGAGCGGGCTCGCGGCACGCGCGGTCGTGTCCGCGTGCGCCTTGCGGCGCATCACGAATGGCGCGAAAGCCCGGCCCGCTGTCATCAGCAGCGCGAGCCTGACGCCCTGTGCGCGCGAGCCGCGCGAACGCTCCGTCACCTCGCCCGTCAACGACGTCAGCCCGACCATGCGGTCATAGACGAAAAAGATGACGACCGAGCAGATCAGAAGCACCGTCGAGAGCGCGCCGGCGAAACGCATATCGAAGAGTTCGAGCACGGCCGAGATCACGAGCTGCGCGATCATCGTTTCCTTCGGTGAGCCGAGCAGCGCCGGCACGATGAAGAAGCCGAGGCTCGAGATGAACACGAGCAGCCCCGCCGCCGCCACGCCGGGCGACGAAAGCGGCAAAAACACCGTGAAGAAACTCATGCTGCGTTGCGCGCCGAGCGTTTCCGCCGCCTGCGCGAGGCGCTCGTCGATGCCGCGCATTACCGGAAGCATCGTCATGACCGCGAGCGGCAGCATCGAATGCACCATGCCGATGAGCACGCCCGTCAGCGACGGGATGGTGCCGCTCGTCTCGTGCACGAGGCCGAGCGAGAGCGCGATGGTGGACAGCACGCCGGTCTTGGACAGCAGCAGCATCCACGCGTAAGTCTTGACGAGATAGCTGGTCCAGAAAGGCAGCATGACCCACAGCAGCCAGCGTTCACGCACGCGCTCCGGGAGCCGGCTCAGCATGTATGCGACCGGATAGCCGAGCAGAATGGACAGCGCCGCCGTCAGGAACGAGATGGCGAAAGTGATCCACAGCACCTTCGCGTAGACGGGCGTGCGCGCGATGCGCTCGAACTGCGCAAAGCCGATCTGGCCGTCGGCGCTGACGAGACCGCCTTGCAGGATCTCTCCGACCGGCACGATGAAAAACACCAGCAGGAACAGCAGCGTGGGCACGATCGGCAAAAAGCGCAGACAGCGCGCGAGCACGATGGACAGGCCACGCCGCGCAGTTTCGTTCTCGCGCTGCGCATGTAGAGCGATGGTCATGACGATTCCTCAGGCGTGTAACAGCGTCGTGCGGTGCGGATCCCACGTCAGGCCGACCCGGTCGCCGACGCGCGGCGTCACGCTGCGCTCACAGCGCACGGTCAGCTCCGTGCCGTCGCTCATGGCGAGCTGTACGCGCGTGTCGCTGCCGAAGAACACGACATCCGAGATCGTGCCGTCGACAAAGCCGCTACGCGGTTCAACGAGGCGCGGCGCTTCGGGACGCAGGAGCAACGTGTGACGCGCGGCGGGCGCACCCGCTGCGCTCATCGGCAACGGAATGCGGCCGCCCGCCGCGAGCAGGATCGGCTCGCCGCCCACGCCGCGCGCGGCGTCGAGCTCGCCTTCGAGCAGGTTCGAGTGCCCGATGAAACCCGCGGCGAAACGTGTGGCCGGACGATCGTAGAGATCGGACGGCGTGCCCACCTGCTCGATGCGCGCCTGGTTCATCAGGCAGATGCGATCGGACAGCGTGAGGGCTTCGTCCTGATCGTGCGTCACATAGACGAAGGTCGCGCCGAGTTCCTTGTGCAGGCGTCGAATCTCGGCCTGCATGTGTTCGCGCAGTTTCTTGTCGAGCGCGCCGAGCGGCTCGTCGAGCAGAATCACCGAAGGCCGGTAAGCGAAGCAGCGCGCGAGCGCAATGCGCTGCTGCTGCCCGCCGGACAATTCCTTCGGATAGCGCTTTGCGTATTCGCTCATGCGCACCATCGCGAGCGCGTCGTCCACCGCGGCGCGCACGTCCTCGCGCGACTTGCGTCGCATGCGCAAGCCGTAGGCGACGTTGTCCCACACGCTCATGTGCGGGAACAGCGCATAACTCTGAAACACCATGCCGATGCCGCGCTTGCCCGGTTCGACGTGCGTGACGTCGTGTCCGTCGATCTCGATGCGCCCCGCGCTCGGCGCGACGAGCCCGGAGATCATCTGCAGCAAGGTCGTTTTGCCGGAACCCGAAGGACCGAGCAGCGTCAGGAATTCGCCCGCCTGCACGGCGAGATCCGTCGGTTCCAGCGCGAGCGCATCGCCATAGCGCTTGGCAATGCCGATCGCTTCGAGTTTCGAGCTCATCGTGCCGTCCTCAGGAAATGATCCAGGAATTGAACCGCTCGGTGACCTTCTGGCGGTTGGCCTCCCACCATTGCGGGCTGGGCAGCTTCATGTCCTCGATGTTCTCCGGCGAGGTCGGCAGCAGCGCGGCGCGCTCCTTGCTAATGGTTTCGAAGGACTTCCTGTTGGTCGGGCCGTAGGCCAGCGTGCGCGTCAGCGCGGCCTGACGTTTCGCGTCGGCGCAGAAGCGTACGAACTGCCTGGCCGCGTCGGCGCGGGGCGTGCCCTTCGGGATGCCCCAGCCCTCGATCGAATAAAGGCCCTGCTTCCAGACGATCGTCACCGGCGCGCCGCTGTCCTTTGCGGCTTGCGCGCGGCCGTTCCAGGTCGAAATCATGTCGACGTCGCCGCTCTGGATCGCCTGCATCGCCTGCGCGCCCGACGTCCACCAGATGTTGATGTGCGGCTTGATCTTGTCCAGACTCCTGAACGCGCGGTCCACGTCGAGCGGATAAAGCTTGTCGAGCGGCACGCCGTCCGCGAGCAACGCCTGCTCGAGCGTGTCGAGCGGACTGCGACGCAGGCAGCGGCGGCCGGGAAATTTCTTCACGTCCCAGAAGTCCGCCCACGACTTCGGGCCGTTGTCCTTGAACTTGTCCGCGCGATACGCCAGCACGGTCGAATACACGTCGACGCCGAGCCAGTTCGGCGTGACCGCCTCGGGCATGATGTCCGGGAAATCGCTCGCCTTCAGGCCGATCGGCTCCAGCAGGCCTTTTGCTTCGAGATACGGAATGTCCGCCGACAGCGTCAGCGTGGTGACGTCCCACACGTAGTTCTTCGTTTGCACCATCGCGGCGAATTGCGCGACCGGCTGCGATTCGCGCGCGACGCTGACGACCTTGATGCCGGTCGCTTTCTCGAACGGGTCATAGAAGGCTTCGCGATACGCGGTCGTATACGGACCGCCCGGGTCCGATACGACGATCTGGCTGGATTGAGCGCGCGCGGCAAGCGGCATTGAGCCGGCCACTGCCAGCGCGCCCGCGCCTTGCAGAATGCGCCGGCGCGTCGGGTTGAAGTCTTGCGTCATGATTCAGGTCTCCCGCACTGGGGTTGAGAAGAAACGGCTCGACTTCAGCCCGGTCTATTTGGCGCGCTTTTTGAAGAACTCTTCCATCATGCGAGCGGGCTCGCCGGAGTCGTACGCCTCGCGCTGGATACGCTCACCCGCCTCGATGCAGTCCACGAACCCCGGCTCGGTCATCTCGCGGAAACGCTGCTTGTCCAGACGCATGGCGACGGGCGGCTTGGCGGCGAGTTCGGTGGCGATTTCCAGGGCCTTCTCGAAGACCTTGTCCTGCTCGACGATGTGATGAATCAATCCGATGCGATGACACTCGTCGGCATCCATCAAACGGCCGGAGAGCGTGAGTTCGATGGTGCGCGACATGCCGAGCATCGAATTCATGATCCATGGGCCGGTCGTGCTGGCGATGCCCGCATTGATTTCCGGCTGCCCCATGCGCACGCCCGGGTGCCCCACGCGAATGTCGCCCAGCAAGGCAACCTGGAACGCCGAACCCGCCGCCGTGCCGTTGAGCGCCATCACGAGCGGCTTGCTCAGGCCGCGCAGTGTCGCGTAGTAGCGCTGCCACTCCTTGACCCACGCCACCGCGCGCTCGCCGTCGAAGTCATGCGCCTCCGCCAGATCCTGCCCCGCCGAGAATGCGCGATCGCCCGCGCCCGTCATGATGATCGCGGCGACAGCGTCGTCGGCATTGAGGCGCTCGAGCGCCGCGATGATCGCTTCGCGCATGGGTGTGGTCCAGGCGTTCAGGCGCTCAGGACGATTCAGCGTGATGACCGCAACGCGGCCGTGATTCGAAAACAGAACTTCGTCACTCATGATTTATCGCATCGCAATAGTTGATGGTGAAATGCAATATAGATCCATCAAAAATAAGGTGCAAGCGGGTTTACGCGGAAAAGTGCAACTCGGCGAAGAAAAACGCACGCGAGCGAAGCGGATGCGTCGTGCGGTCAAGAAAAAAATCGGCGGTAAACGGGCGTGCGACTGCATCGATCGGGCCACTTTCGGCCCGATGCGGTCGCCACAAGAAAGAGAGGAGGAAGCGCGGGGACGCCGCTTCAGGCACCCTGCTGCTGCACGCGTGCATTCACGCAGGCCGCGGCCGGGGCTCGCTCCGGGTTCGCCGCGTTGGTCTTCCGATTCATGAGCCGCGGGTCGATCAAATGCTTCTGCGCCGCAGGCGATCGGCAACCGGGATCAGAATCGAAATGAACACGAACAGACACGTCGACACTACGGCGATCACCGGCGAGATCTGCTTGCTGGTCTCATACCAGAACTGCCTGGGCAGCGTCGCACTCAACCCGACCGACGAGAACGGCGCCGGGGGGACAGCATCGCGCCTCTGCATACGGCAGGATGCGTGCAACCGGCCAGTTGCGGACGTCGGCGGGCGCTATCGCATAGACATTCGAATATCGCCTGCACAGAAGCAGCGGACATTCGCGCGAATTCCGTGTACGGAGGTTCGTTGGCCTTTCCAGACAATCCGGATCGTGGGTAAAGGCTGGGCAGGACCGTCATCTGGAAGTCTGCGCACCGACGCGCAGACGCATCATCCGCTCCCTGAACCTGATTGCCCGGACGTATCGGACGCATGTTCTGGACGCGCCTTCAACTCGTCCCCGGCGTGACACCTGTCCGATTTCCGTCGTCCCGATCCCATGGAGGCGCCCCGCCGAACGCTTCGACCAGGAAATCGATCATGACACGCACTCTGGCGCTGAGGTGTCGACGGCTCGGGTACATGGCGAGTATGTCGATCTCAGGCAGGCGATACTCAGGCAACACGTGAACGAGCGTGCCGGCACGTAGGTCGTTGCCGATCAGGAAGGTGGGTTGCCAGATCACGCCTTGCCCGGCGAGCGCTGCTGCGCGCGCCGTATCGCCGTTGTTCGTGTGCATGTGACAGTCGACCTTCACGGAGTGAGTCTTGCCGCCACCGTCGATCAGTTGCCACTCATCGCCGGTGGCCGCATAGGTGTACCCGATGCAGCGATGGCCGACCAGGTCCGCTGGCGCTGCCGGCACGCCGGCGCGAGCCAGATAGGCCGGCGACGCGCACAGAATGTTTTGCGATGTCGCCAGCTTGCGGGCTGCGTGGCTAGTGGAGCCGGCGCGCGAAATGCGAATGGCGAGATCGTAGCCTTCATCGACGATATCGACGACGCGGTCAATCAGGCCAACGTCGAGTTCGATGCGAGGATATTTCCTCATGAACTCGGGCCATAGCGGCGCCAGATACAGAATGCCAAAGCTCACGGGCGCGTTGATGCGCAGGCGTCCGCGTGGTTCGACCGACGCGGATGACACCAGCCCCTCGGTCTCGGCGACATCGTCGAGGATGGACTTGCAGCGGGAGTAAAGCGTCTCGCCGCCCTCGGTCAGCGACAGCGTGCGAGACGTGCGATTCAGCAGGCGCGTGCCCAAATGCGCTTCCAGTTCATTCACATAGCGGGTCACGTTGGCGGCCGACGTGCCGAGCGCATCCGCTGCGCGCGCAAAGCCGCCACGGCTCACCACCGTCACGAAAACCTCGAAGGCACGCAGGCGGTCCATGCCACTCTCCTATCATTCACAAAAACTGAATGATAGGACCATGTTTTAGGCCTTTCTACCACCAGGACTGAAGCCTATATTGCTTTCACGGGCCAAGGCATAGGGCACTGGCCGATCAAATGTATCGGGAGATAGAACATGCAGCGCTTGACGGGAAAAGTCGCCATCGTGACGGGTGCCAGCGCAGGAATTGGCCGCGCTACTGCAAAGCTGTTCGCGAAGGAAGGCGCCAAGGTGGTCATTGCGGCGCGCCGCGCGGCGGAACTTGAAACGCTCGCTGCGGAGATCGTCAGCGAAGGCGGCGAAGCCGCGTACCTGGCCGGCGACGTGCAGTCGGAGGACTTCGCGAAGGCGCTGGTCGCACTCGCGGTGAGCCGCTTCGGCCGTCTGGACATCGCCTACAACAACGCCGGTACGCTGGGCGAGATGGGCCCGACCACCGGCATTTCCGAAGCTGGCTGGAACGCCGCGCTTGCGACCAACCTGACCAGTGCCTTCCTGGGAGCGAAGCACCAGATTCCGGAAATGCTGAAGCAAGGTGGTGGATCGATCATCTTCACGTCGACGTTCGTCGGTTACTCGTTCGCGTTTCCCGGCACCGCGGCCTATGCTGCGAGCAAGGCCGGACTGATCGGCTTGACGCAGGCCCTCGCCGCCGAGTACGGCGCGCAAGGCGTGCGCGTCAACGCGGTGTTGCCGGGCGCCGTGGACACGGAGATGTATCGCGACATGAACGACAGCGACGAATCGCAGGCGTTCGTCACCGGGCTGCATGCACTCAAGCGCGTCGCAAAGCCAGAAGAGCTGGCGCGTTCGGTGCTGTATCTCGCGTCGGACGATTCGTCCTTCGTGACCGGCACCGCCTCGCTGGTCGATGGTGGCGCATCGATTACACGGACGTGACCCTCCTGGCGGCATCCGACGTTCAAGCCGCGATGCCGCCATTTCTACTTCATCCATCGAAAGGACATCACTCATGGACCTGAATCTGACAGGCAAACTCGCGCTGGTGAGCGGCAGCACAGCTGGCATCGGTCTCGCTATCGCCAGCACGTTGGCACACGAGGGCGCTCGTGTGATCGTGAACGGCCGCTCCCAGTCATCTGTTGATGATGTGGTCGCGCAGCTGAAAGCGCAGACGGGCAGCGACGTGCAGGGATTTGCGGGCGACCTCAGTACGGCCGCTTCAGCGGAAGAGCTCGCGCGACGCTATCCGGAGGTGGAAATTCTGGTCAACAACCTGGGCATCTTCGAGCCCAAGCCGTTTGAAGAGATCCCCGACGCGGACTGGCAGCGGTTCTTCGACGTCAATGTCTTGAGTGGGGTACGCCTCGCTCGCCTGTTTTTGCCTGCGATGAGGCGGGCCAACTGGGGGCGCATCATTTTCATTTCGAGCGAAAGCGGGGTGCAGATTCCGGCTGAAATGATCCATTACGGGATGACCAAAACCGCGCAGCTGGCGGTCTCGCGCGGGCTCGCCGAAGCCGTCGCCGGCACGGGCATCACAGTCAATAGCGTGCTGCCGGGGCCAACGAAATCGCGGGGAGTGGGTGAATTCGTGGAGACCCTCGCAAAGGCCGACGGCAAATCGTTTGAAGCGTTCGAAAAGGAGTTCTTCGAGAAGGTCCGTCCCACATCGCTCATCAAGCGATTTGGTTCGCCGCAGGAAATCGCGTCGCTCGTGGCCTATATCGCCAGTCCGCTTTCGTCGGCCACGACGGGCGCTGCGTTGCGCGCCGACGGAGGCGTTATAAAGAGCGCCTTCTAAACTCACGCCAGCATTGGGCCGGGCTCTGCACCTGTTTCCTCGATCACTATTGCGACGCAACCGGCCCGGCTGAAGCGCTCCTTTCGTGAGCCACGTGACGATCAGCCATGGGTCGGGCTGATCGTCATTCCCGTGCTGGCGTGGTTTTTTGTAGCCTATTGGCAGCCTTGGAAAATAGCCCTGGGAAGTCGGGTAGCCGGCCGGACCCGAATGACGGGATCGACCCGTGATGGCCGAAGCGTGCGCATAGCTATTGCGGCAGGTACCAGAGTGCGCCTGCCGATGCCGTTGCGAGAACGACGCGCCATGCGCACATGCTCCGGGAAAGCGCGCTAAAGGATACTGTCCAACGCCTTGGCAAACCTGGCAACCGCACCTTCGACGTCATGCAGTTTGTCCAGGCCAAATAATCCGACGCGGAAGGTCTTGAAGTCATCAGGTTCGTCGCATTGAAGGGGAACACCGGGCGCGATCTGCAAGCCGGCATCAGCAAATTTCTTGCCGGATCGTATGCCGTCATCGTCGGTATAGCTGACCACGACGCCTGGGGCCTGAAAACCTTCGGCCGCCACGCTTTTGAACCCCCTGGCGCCGAGGAGCGAGCGAACGCGCGCGCCGAGTTCGACCTGCTCCGCCCTCACTTTGTCGAAGCCATATGCCTCGGTTTCCTTCATCACGTCGCGCAGCGTCGCGAGACTGTCCGTGGGCATCGTGGCGTGGTACGCGAACCCACCGCTCTCGTAGGCCTCCATAACCTGCAGCCACTTGCGAAGATCGCAAGCGAAACTGGTGCTGGTTGTCGCGTCGATTCTTTCGCGGGCGAGAGGGCTGAGCATGACCAGTGCGCAGCACGGTGATGCGCTCCATCCCTTTTGCGGTGCGCTGATCAGGACGTCGATGCCGCTCGCCTGCATGTCGACCCAGATCGTACCGGAGGCGATGCAATCCAGTACGAACATCCCGCCGACGGCATGAACAGCGTCGGACACCGCGCGTAAATAGGCATCCGGCAACATCATCCCGGATGCGGTTTCGACATGGGGTGCAAAAACCAGATCCGGCCTGCTTTCCCTGATCGCCGCGACCACTTCGTCAATCGGCGGCGGTGCATAGGCGGCCTGCCGTCCTTGTTCGACGGGGCGCGCCTTCAACACGATCGATTCAGACGGAATGCCGCCCATGTCGAAAATCTGCGACCAGCGGAAACTGAACCAGCCATTGCGAATCACCAGACACTTCTTGCCCGTCGCGAACTGCCGGGCGACGGCTTCCATGCCGAAAGTCCCACTGCCCGGGACGACAACGGCCGACTGCGCGTTGTAGACTTTTTTCAGGGCGCCGGAAATATCCCGTACGACTCCCTGAAAAAGCTGCGACATATGGTTGATGGATCGGTCGGTGTAAACGACTGAATATTCGAGGAGTCCCTCGCGGTCGACATCGGGGAGTAACCCTGGCACGTTCGCCTCCGGTAATAGACGAATTAAGGAATCGAACACAGATTCTAACGAAAGCCACCTGCACACGGTATCGGCCGAAACGCCCCGTTACCCATCCGGCACGTTTCGGCGCGGACCGCTAATGGGTGTCGACGATTTTGACCGCATCGCCGAGTCACCGAATCTGGCCGGGTCCTGCCTGAAATCGGCCAGGCCGAACGTAACGCCGCCGACCTGAAGCCGACAGTCGTCCGCCCCGGGTAGTGCCGCCGAAAAGCGGTCGCTCCACGCTGACGCTGAGCCGCAGACGGAGGTTCGCCTGCGGACGCCGGCTCAAGCGCCCGCCTGGATGGCAACTCGGCTTCCGTATGCGCTTCACTTGCGCGCCTGCCAAACCGACTCGCTCCAGGTCGGTGCCGCTGCCCGGATGATGTCGAGGACATCTGGCGGGACGTCGCCCGCTCCGGTGAGTTGGCGCACCTCCAGTACATCGTCCACACCGAGACCGCATGGCGCGCGCAATGCCCAGGAAATCGCCTCCTCAAGCGATCCAACTTCGACGATGTAAAAGCCACCGACCAGTTCCTTGGACTCGGCAAACGGGCCATCGACGATGTAGCGTTTCCCCTTGCTAACCGCAATTCGCGCTCCGGGCGCTGCTGGGTTCAAGCCTTCGGAAGCCACCAGAACACCGGCCTTGTGCATCTCCTCGTTGAACTTCATGTACGCCGTGAGAAGGGCCTCGTCCAAACCGCCGCCTGCAGCCGGCTCCTCATTGTCTGCGCTTGCTTGCGCTGTGATGATGAATCGCATCGTCGTTCTCCTGAGTTGATTGGTGCTTCAGGACCACGACGAACGAAGGGCTGTCGAATCGACACGTTGCGGCCGGTTTCGATCTTCACGACGGACTTGTGGCCAACCGCGGGCGAACGCCAAACCGGCGTCGCGCTCTGCCTGTCATCGATTCGCATCCGGCGCCGGTCGGTCGATGACAGTCGGTTACGGCCAGGCCGGAAATACTGACGGACCCAGTCGCGCGAAAGGACAGCTAGGAAAGGCCGACGCGAAGAAGTCGACCCGCGATGGTCGGCGTTTTCTTTAGTGATGGATATCCCAAAAACATAGGCTCCAAACGATCTGCTAGGTTTACGCCGCCACAAGCGACAGGAACCGGTGATGGGCGGCACTGAACTGAAAACAGATTCGTTGCAACGGTGGATGATGTACAGCAAGGATGCCTACGGGAGCGGGCGCATCTTTCTCACTACCGAGCAGAAACGGGCGGTCGATGAAGGCAAGAAGTTCTCCCAACGAGCATACGCCGATGTATGGGCAAAGGATGCCGCGCTCGTGCAGCGCGTCCGCTCGTTTCTCGGGACGTACTTCCACTGGCACCAGCGGCTGGCGAAGGCCGGCACGGATCTGGAAGTCATCCAGACCTTGCAGTCCATGATTCGCGGCGAGAGTGTCGTGTTAGTCGCCGAGCAATCCCGCTCAGGTGGCTCCGTTGCGGTCGCTACCCCGGCACAACCGAAAATGCGCAGCTTTCGCGAATCGTTGATGACCGGGTACGGCATGAGCTACGACGCTGCGACGGCCTACATCGAACGCTATAACGATAGGGTGGACCGCGTTAATTCGGTTGCGGACCGCTATGCGAACGGCGGCGCTTCGTCGCTGGCCGACACCGCGGGCGATCTGACGGAAACCGCTACACCGCTAGGCGATGCGCAGCCGTTCGAGTACACACCGGACGCGGTAAGTGGTGATGTCGAGCAATTGGCCGGCGGTGATGGCAGACCCGGAAACAATCAGGCGCAGAATAAGCAATTCAGGGCCGTGGTTAAGGCGCTTGGTCTGAGCCAGGACCAGGCGCGACAGCTCCATGATGAAATCCAAGATGATGAAGAGCTTAACTATCACGGATTGCTGGGGCGTGCTCAAGACATGTTTGGGGGGAGTGATTGAATGGTTGATACGCGGGAACAGGTAAGACAGCAACTATCGGCCCTCGTGGGCTTGGACGTTAGCGGTGTGGGTCACGCAGCCGACATGCTTACGCTGCAGTTCGGGCCACTTCGGGAGGTAACAACAAGGCGAGGAACCATCAAGCGCGTTGGGGCATGGGCGCTTCATATCCAGTGCGATTGGCGAATCGAGCAAGGGGAAATGGTTTTTGCGGCCTATTCGGATTTTGCAGTGTCGGAAGAAAGCACGCGCATTACAACGCGGCGGATACGCGACCTTCTCGTAGCAGACGGGCCCGCCGTAGTTGAGAGCATTATGGCCGGCGATAGCGGCGATGCGTGCATCTCGCTGGCGAGAGGGATACGCCTTGTGATTTGTGCGGATGCGATCCCGGGCGAAGAGGACTGGCGCTTGTTCCCGTCGAACTCCGATGCAAAGCACTTTGTGATCGAAGGCGGCGAGGTCGATCCTTCTTCGCTTTCTTGACTTCCCGATTGCAGCGCTCGAGAACATGAGCTCGACAACAAAGAAGGCGCGCATCGTTGGCGAACTCGGTTGCTTTGTACGGCGGTACGCGCGTAAGGCACAAAAGCAACGCGATCCAAACGACCGCCGATACGACAAGAGGGATGAAAAGGCGATGCAACGGATGCGGCCGGAGGACCTGTCAGAGTTCCTCACTGGTGATGGAGTCGATTGGTACTACCATCGAGATTGACGAAGACCGATAGGTTGACCGCCCTGACCACACCAGAAAGCCCGCCGGAGCGATCCGCGCGGGCCATTTGCGTCACGTGTAGCGGGTGGCACACCAGATGGTGTACGGCGCACCACATGGCCGCTGCAGTATTTAGGTTGGCCAAGGAAGTTGCACGCCGTCACTAGTCGGCCTTAGGATCCCGGATCCATTTCGATATTGAAGACGTCTACGATCGTCGCCAGTGCGTCGTCGCACTGCGCTGTCAGCGCCGTGAAATGCGACCGCAAGGTTCCATGCTCGGAGCGCGCTTGTTTCTGCGCAGCTTTCCTTTCGTTGGTAGATCCGTGCCCCTTCAGGGGATTGCGCATGCTGTGCAGCTTCGCAAGGGGCGCCCCTACGGCCCTTGCGTCCTCGGCACTCCGTCCCTTTGATTCGAGGTATTCCGGCAAGAGCCGCAGTGATTTCCACTGCTTGTCGATAGATCGCCCGGCATCCTCCGCCAGCTTCTGCAGTGGTTTGACGAGGAAACCCTCGTTTAGCTGTTGGTCAAGCGCTAGAATTTCGTCCGCCCACTCGGATACAGAGTCGGTCGCCGGATATCGCGCAGCGTCCAACAATTCATGGACACGCGGCTTCCGCCAGACCGGCGGCCTTTCATCGAGTTGCTGAATCTTGTACTTCAGAGCGCGGAGCGGGTCATACCCGCTGCTGAATTCGCCGAGGAAGTCGTTCTCGTAAGCTCGTTTGGAAATCGGGGCCCTTGGGCCACTCGTTGAAGGATTGCCAGTAACGCTGCTCTTCGATCGGTAGGTCGGCAAGGTAGCCGATATACGTGTGAACCTGTCCAGCCTCGTTGATATCATAAGTTTTGAGATACCAATGCATTTCGGATACGATCCACCGGACGGCTCCACGCTCTGAGTCAGTGGGTTCAGCATTTTGAGGGCGAGGCGCTGCGCTGTGCGCGGGAGCAGGCCGGACATGCACCGAGGCGCAAACAATAGCGGCGCGTGGTCATAGGAATTGTCAGGAATGGTCAAGGGCTTTGGGGCTGGATGACCGACAACATCGTTGGCACACGCGATGGCATACACAATTCCAAACGACAGCCACGGAGGCCCGCTGGCAAACGCCCCGAAAGAAGACACTAGCTTTTGGTCTACCAGGGAAACTGGACCAGTAATCGATCACCGACTCTGGCTGGCGAACCGACACACGCGGGGCACATCGTATCGACCTTCAACACCAGCCTCATGCTGCGTAGCGCGGTCAAGGCCGGCCTCGGTATCGGTGAGCTTCCGAGACATCTGGCTGAGCACGACGGCCTCGTGCAGATATGGCCGGAACCCGCACGTGGGGCGGTCTACGAAATCTGGCTCGTCACGCAGCAGGATCTTCGGCATACCGCGCGCATCACAGCGATGATTGAGCACATCGTCGCCGCGTTCGAAGATCACACAACCCACACAAAACAGGCATGCACGCGTAGCGACGACCGGATGAAGCGGTTCTAATCGGCACGATAATCTTGCGTCCGCCCGGCTTCGGAGCAAAGCAGCAGCGTTGTGTCATTTGCCGGCCGGCGCGGTGTCAGCCGATTTGTCGTCGTTACGCGGCGCGACTCGCCATACAGCGTTACCGACATCGTCGGCCACGAGCAAGGCCCCGTGCGCGTCCAGTGCGACGCCAACGGGTCGACCCATGGCGTAGCCGTCTGCCGTCAGAAAGCCGCTCAGAAAATCCTCAGGCGCGCCAGCAGGTTTTCCATCGACAAATGGCACGAACACCACCTTGTAGCCGGCACGCGGTTTACGGTTCCATGATCCGTGCTGGCCAACAAACGCGCCGCCACGATAGTGAGGCGGGAACAGCGTCCGGTCGTAAAAGACGAGACCTAGCGAAGCCGTATGATTGCCGAGCGCATAGTCAGGCGCGATGGCCCTGGCAACCAGATCGGGGCGTTGCGGTTCAACGCGGGTGTCGACGTGCCGGCCGTAATAGCTGTATGGAAAACCGTAGAACGCCCCGTCTTTTACTGCTGTCATGTAGTCTGGGACGAGGTTGTTGCCGAGATCGTCCCGCTCGTTGACTGCTGTCCACAATGCGCCGCTGTCCGGTTGCCACGAGAGCCCATTGGGGTTACGCAACCCTGTCGCGTAGGGCAGCAAGCGCCCATTGTCCACGTCGAACACGAGGATTCGCGCTCGGCCGTCTTCGGCGCCGACTCCATTTTCCCCTGCGTTGCTGTTCGATCCCACCGTGATGTACAGATGCTTGCCGGAGCGATCAGCCAGGATATTTTTGGTCCAGTGATGGTTGATCGGCCCGGCCGGCAAGTCGGCAACCTTGACGCCGGAACTCGTAATCTGGGTGGTGCCCGTCACATAGTCGAAACGCAGCAGAGCGTCCGTATCGGCAACATAGAGTTGATTGCCAATGAGCGCCATCCCGAACGGCGAGTGCAGGCCGCGCAGAAACACGGTCTGCGTTCTCGCGACGTCGCTGCCGTCCGCGTCGCGCAACAGCACAATGCGATCGGGGCTCGGCACACCAGCGCCTGCGCGCTTCATGACCTGCTTTCTGACCCAGCCGAACAGGCCGCTGCCTTCATCGTGTTCATTGGGCGCGTCGCTTTCCGCTACCAGTACGTCACCATTGGGCAGCGTGTAGAGCCAGCGCGGGTGCGCGAGGCCACCGGCAAACTCGGTGACGACAAAGCCGGCAGGAGCCGTGGGTATGAAACCGTCGGGGCGCGCCCGGACGGGCGCGATGTTGACCATCGGAACCAGCCTCGATTCGGGCGCCGGCATGGCGGGCGACGCACCGAAGCCCGCATCGTTTGAACTTGATGGTCCGACCGCGCAGGAGGCCAGCGGCAGAACCATTGAAATAGCCAGACGGTTTAGCAGGCGCATGTGGGTTTCCAGCGAAGAGCGTCAATTGATGATGCATGGGAGGAATAGCAAGAAGCCGGCCCGCGACCTTGCCTGCGAAGGCGCAAACTGCTCCGTGACTCCAGCGGAAGACCTCGGCCCCCGACCTCCCGGTCTTGCCGACGCTACGTTGGCGGCTGTGCGGAACCAGCAGCGGAGTCGAACATCCAGATCGCCCCTGGCGAACATCACGGTAAGTCGTGACAACTTGAGGAGCCGGAATGGAACCGGACTCGGCCTTCGGCCACGAGATGGGTGATGTGCACGGCATCCTCGCATGGGCGCAAGCGGCGCCTATACGCCGCTTGCGATCGCTCCCTGCTCGATTCGCACACATTCGATATCTCGCCGATCCTCCGCGAATCGCTGCCAGCCGAGAACCTGGCGCCGGCGTTTGATTGCGAACTGCTCGCGCTCGTCGAGGACCGTCCTGTTGCAATCGAGGAGTTCGCCCGTCAGATGATCGATGTCGAAGAATTGCACGCGGGCGAGGCCGACAGGATGCTGCGCCGCTCTGGAGAAGTGACGGCATCGGCGGAACGCATGGCGGGCCCGCCCTGATCAAACGGACCATGGCGGCATGTGCGTGGCGCGCCCACGCACGATGGCGCGTCCCGTCGACCTATCTGGCTGGAAGACCCAGTATTTCACGCGCTCGTGCAGCGCTCGCCACGGGTCGGCCATATTCGCCGCACAATGAGGCCACCCGCGCAACCAGTTGCGCGTTGCTCTTCGCCAGCGTGTCCTTGTCCCAGCGAACGTTGTCTTCCAGACCCGTGCGGCAGTGGCCGCCCATTTCGAGAGTCCAGTGATTGACCTCCAACTGATGCCGCCCGATCCCGGCGGCGGTCCACGTTGCGTCCGGCAATAGCGCCTTGAGTTGTTGCACCTCGAACTCAAGAATCTCACGACGCGCGGGCAGCGCGTTTTTTACACCCATCACGAACTGAACGTGCACAGGGGATTTCAGCAGTCCTTGTTGCACCAGGTCCACCGTGCTGTACAACATCGCCAGATCAAAGATCTCGATTTCCGGTTTGACATCATAGTCGAGCATCATTTTCGCAAGCGCACGCACAAAGTCCGGCGGATTCTCATAAACAGTCGTCGGAAAATTGACAGAACCCGTAGCGAGCGATGCCATATCCGGGCGCAGATCGAGCATCGCTCCGCGTTGCTCGAACGAACGGCCACGACCGCCCGTTGAAAACTGGATGATGATGTCAGGGCAGTGGCTCCGGATGCCCTCCTGGAGAGCGGCGAAACTCGACCGGTCGGAACTGGAGTTCTCCTGCTCGTCACGCACGTGCAGATGAACGAGCGATGCTCCGGCTTCGTACGCTTCATGCGTACTTTCAATCTGCTCGGAGATCGTGATCGGCACCGCCGGGTTGTCCTTCTTGCGCGGAACTGAGCCAGTGATGGCAACGGAGATGACGCACGGTTCGCTCATGGCTCGCACTCCAGTTCAAGATTGACGTCCCATCCGTGTGACGGGCGACCATGACCGCATGCCTCGCGAAATGCCCGTGCACCACGTGTTCCAAGTCTAGTTCAAATGCGCGCAATGAGAATCGTGCCTCGGCGCGCTGGCCGCAACCCGCGTCGGACTCACGTCAGTCCGAAGGGCATTGATCTGCGCGCGGTAGCCGACAGGCTCGGTGACGTGCCGCCGAACACGACGGGTTTCTCCTTCATACGGAAGGAACAGGACAGGCGCATCGTTCAGCGGTGAAACGTCACCGGATAATCCGGGAAGAACAGCGCCCCCGGAAGTAGCTCAGTTTTTGATGTTTTCCTCGCAATCTTCCCAGTACCTCAGCGGGTCGTGATGTTGTGGATAGCGTGTGTCGAGCCATGCCGACAACCGGTTCCAATCGGGATGGTTGGTACCGGTTTGAGCCGACCAGGTCGACGACCTCTCAAGAATCTGACCGTTCCCGCGATCACGGACAAGCAAGCTGCCGAGTCCGCTTGAACTATTGGCCTGCGACTCGACCAGATACCGTGGCAGGATTCTGAGTTCAGCATCCTTGGCCCACCCGTATAAGGCGCGGACCATGCCGGACGGATCTCGCAACTCTATCGGGCCGCTTTCCGGGCGAACGGCAGTCCATCCTTCAGGAAACTCGGCGACAACCTCGTTTTTACCCTCCCTCACCCACTTCACGCGCCATGCCCGCGCGATCGCCTCGCGCATGTGCGATACCGACTCGTAGCCGTGCGGCAACTCGATCGCCATCGGGAGCGTAATAAGGTTGTCTTTCCAGAGTTTGGTTTCGTCGTCCACGCGCTCGACCGCGTCGAATGCCCCTGCTTCGAACGGGTTCTCGGGCCGGCTCGATACCCTCGCCTTCCCCTCGGGCAGCCCCTCGAAAAGGCGCTCGGCATCATGGCGGGTAAGTTTTGTCTTTCCTTTCTTCATGGGTCTCTCTGCAGCACAGTTGTCTCGCTAACGCCAGCCCTGGTGACCGAAGTCGGGCGCCATGTCCTCTCGCGCGCGTTTGAAGGCTCACGATTCCATTTTGCGCTATTCGCCCCTTCCCGGCGTGCGCGGTGGCGATGGCACGGTTTGTGCCGCGATTCCTGCCTCATGGGCGGCTCAAATCGTGGCCTGTCCGATACGTCTTGGCCACAAGGCTGTTTGCAAAGACGCAGTCTGCTCCTGATATTGCTTCGACACGACAGCGGCAGCCGACTTGAGGAAAGTGGGATGACTACGCCAACAGGCCCACCCGCAGATTCGCACCCAATATCTGCGAGTGTCAAAACAAAATTGAAACCCGACCTTGCTCGAGGCTGCTGGCGATAGCAAGGTGGCCTGAATTCATTTCAAGGATACGTTTGTTATCCGCGCAATTTGCCGGCGCGAAACTGACACCGGCCTCGTGTTGCCGCAAAGAGCAAAATGGACTCAAAAACTATGCCGCACTCCCGCCATCACGCCAAGCTGACCGATACCCGGCGCGGGGGTCGTGCCTCCGCCTCCCTGGCTGACCGTATACGCCGCCTTTTCGCTATTCCACAAATACGCTCCTTGCAAATACACTGCCGTGCGCTTGGATAGCAGATACGTCGTGCGTAATGCCGCAATCGTGCCACGCGTATCGTCACGATCGTTGATGATGTGATACACCCCGCCGTCGACGACTAACGCGGGCGTCACCGGATACGACGCTGTCAGATAGAACTGATCCGAATGCACGTTCGGCGTGGCCGCCGAAACCGTGTTGACGCGTCGTCCGAGCCAGCCGCCGCCCAGCCGTAGAGCCCCGATATGGCCATAGCCGTTTAATTGCATACGTACGTCGGTGTCGCCAGGGTTGGCGAACGCGAACGAAGGCGTCCCGTCGTACAGGTTCGCGAGCGCGCCCGGGCCGCCATGCTGTTGGTCGTAGGCCGCGGCGACGCCATAGCCGTTGCGATCGTAACGCAGCATCGCAGACCACTCGCGGCACGTTTGCGAGCTGCCTGGCACCGGGCCCACGCACGTACCCTGCCCCGGCGAATTGCCCGTGCCGGCCGAATCGCGGCCAAACGACCAGGTTGCGCCCAGCGTGAATCCCGCGTAGCTGCCTTTGTACGCGATGGTGTTGTCGGTGCGCGAGCTCGGCAGATACTGGTCGAACGAAGCCGTACCGCCGTAGATGTCAGGGCCGAGCAGGTCGGCATCGGCGATCGCCCAGAAAGTCATGGTGTACTGGCGTCCGAACGTCAGCGCACCATACGGCGTATTCACGCCGACCCATGCCTGGCGGCCGAACAGGCGGCCGCCCTGATTCAGCGTGCCGCTGCGCGTGTTGAAGCCGCTTTCGAGCGCGAAGATCGCCGACCACCCCCCGCCCAGCCCTTCCGTGCCGCGCAAGCCCCAGCGAGAGGGCATCTCCCCCGTGATACCCGGCATGCGCACGACGCTGTCGCCGGTCGCATTCGCGTGCGAAACGTATTCGATACCCGTATCGAGAATGCCGTAAAGCGTCACACTGCTTTGCGCACATGCAATCGTGCTCACGCCTGACAAGGCAAGTCCTGCTGCGATTCGAAATTTCATAGTCCCCATGGTTTCCTGTCTTTTCGGCCTGCCTGAATCAACACGCGACCGGTTCCTATTGGACGTGCACGACGATGCATGCTCGTCACATTCACTACATTTTGATTCGGATACCATATTAAATAGACGCGAGATAGCCACTTGTGAGACACAAGAAATGGCTAGCAGCAACGAAAGAGAATCAACCTATCCAGCCATGCCCCTCGCGATACGGACGCACCACGAGGGACGGCCGATCAGAGCCCTTGCGCAGCGCGCGCGGCCGGGATATGACGGCGCACCACCGCGAGCGCGATCAACACCATGACCATGGCGGTGCCGAGCATCAACAGATAGCCCGACGCACCGCCGGCGGTGATGACCGCCGCGCCCGCGAACGCGCTGAGAATCGCGCCGACGCGTCCGAACGCGAGTGCCGACGCCGTGCCTGTTGCACGCACGCTGGTCGGGTAGACGTAGGCACAAAGTGCATACATCGTCGACTGCACCGCGTTGACGAAGAGACCGTGCAGGCCGAGGCCGACAATCAGCAGTGCGGTGTGTTGCGTCGCATTGACCCCTGTCAGCATCCACGCGCTCGCCACACCGCCGAGGCAACAAAGCAGCAACGGCCAGCGCGAGCCGTAGCGCCCGATGGCGAGCGCGCACAGCAACGCGCCGATTACGCCGCCGAAGTTGTATGCACTGAGGCCATAGCCCGCGAGCGGCACGCTCAACCCTTCACTCGTCAACATGGACGGCAGCCAGCTGAATGCGGCGTACACCGCCAGCAAGCACATGAAGAACGCCCCCCAGATGGCGACGGTGTCGCGCGCGCAGCCGTCGCGGAACAACGCCGTGAAGCCAACATGCTTCTCCGCGCTCTGCTCGCGCACATCGGTGAAACTCGCATCGGCAGGGACTTCACGCGCCATGCGCCGCAGCAAACCGACGAGTTCCGGCCAGCGGCGCGGCCGGCGCGCCAGAAAGCGCGGCGACTCAGGCAGTGCGGCGAGCAGCACGACGGCCAGCACGAGCGGCAGCACGCCGCCCGCGACAAACAGGCCGCGCCAACCGTAGACCGGCAACACATGTCCGGCGAACAGTCCTGCGACCATGCCGCCAAGCGGCACGCAGAGAATCGTCGCCGTTACCGCGAAGGTGCGAAAACGTGCGGGCGTGAATTCGGCAGTCATCGTGGTCGAAGTGGGCAGCGCGCCGCCGATACCTAACCCTGCGATAAAGCGCAGCGCCGCGATGGCCGCGACATTCGGCGCGAGGCTAATCGCACAGGTCGCCGTGCCGAACACGAGCACGCTGCCGATCACGGCCCAGCGCCGGCCGAAGCGGTCCGCGAACAGACCGGCGAACGCACTGCCAATGCCCATGCCGATGAGCCCCGACGCCACCACGGGCGCAAACGCGTTGCGCGTGATGCCCCACTCTTTGGTGAGCAGCGGAATCGCAAAGCCGATCAGTTGGCTGTCGAATCCGTCAACGACAATCGACAGCGCCGCGAGCAACACCGCTATCTTTTGCAACAGCGTATAAGGACCGTCGTCGAGCGCATGACCGATGTCTACCACGCCTGCGCCGCGGCTTGTTCCCGCGAGGGTTGCGTCGTCATGCGCGGCCGGACTCGCTGCGCAAGCGGGGGGAACGTAACTCATGAGGCTGTCTCCGTTTGGTTGCGCTTCGCGCGCGTTTATAGATTTCTTGTTGTCGTCAGTATGGTCAGCGCAGCAGGTTATGGGTATTTCCGATTTGCGCCAAAGCCATGACGTTTATGCAAGTCTTCAGGGACCGCCCGACTTTGGGAATCAACGTGCGCCGCGCACGTCGACGAGCCGCACGAGTTGGAGCAGGCAGTCCGTGCATGGCACAGCAACGCCCACCGCGTGTGCCGCCGCGACGACCGCGCCATTGATTGCCTCGATCTCGGTCTTGCGGCCCGCGAGCACGTCCTGCAGCATCGATGGCCGATGCGCACGATGATTCGCGAGCGCATGGCGTACGTTGCCGACGACATGCGCTTCATCGACCGCAACGCCGCTTCCCCGCGCGACCGCGGCGACCTCTGCGACGATCTTCAGCGTCAGCGCCTCGCCGTCAGGCAGGCTCGAGAGTTCGCCCACCGTACATTGGGTGAGCGCGCAAACGCTGTTGAGCGCGGCGTTGAACGCGACTTTCTCCCAGATTGCGGACCATACGTCGGGGTCGGCCGTGCAGTTCAACGCGGCCGAATTCAGCGCATCGACCGTGCGCCGCACGTGCGCGTGCGCCTCACCGTCCGCGTTCATCAGGCGGATCTCGCCCGCGCCATGCGAGCTCACCTGCGCGGCACCAGGCTTGTCCGCCGGCCATGTGGTCATGCCCACCATCACGCGTTCACGCGGAACATGCCGCGCAATCCGTTCGACGTTGCCGAGGCCGTTCTGCAACGACAGCACCGCGGTATGCGGCCCGAGCAAGGCCTGGGCGGACGCGAGCGCCGCTTCGGTATGCATCGTCTTCGTGAAGACGATCAGTAGTTGCGGCGCAGCCGCGACCTGCTCGGGACGGCTCACGCACAGGTTGCTGACGACGCGCGAGCCCGTGTCCGTGGTCAGGTGCAGCCCCTCGCGACGAATCGCGTCGAGATGCGTGTCGTCGATATCGACAAGCGTCACACGGTGGTCCGCTTCGGCGAGCAAGCCGCCGAACAACGAACCCATCGCGCCCGCGCCGAGAATTGCAATGTCCAATGCCTGAAGCATCGCGGCCCTCCGGGTCAGAACGGATAGTGGCGTGGCGCCGTCTGGAGCGTGACCCAACGCAGATCGGTGAATTCCGCGATCCCCGCCTTGCCGCCGAAGTGGCCGAAGCCGCTTGCCTTCACGCCGCCGAACGGCATTTGCGCCTCGTCGTGCACAGTCGCACCGTTGATGTGGCAGATACCCGACTCGATACGCTTTGCGACGTTCCACGCGCGCGCAGTGTCGCGACTGAACACGGCGGCGGACAGGCCATACTCGTTGTCGTTCGCGCAGGCAATGGCGGCCTCTTCGCCGCGCACGCGCACGATCGCCTTCACGGGACCGAACGATTCCTCGTGGTAGATGCGCATGGCGGGGCTGACGCGATCGAGCAGCGTGGCAGGCATCAGCGTGGTCTCGCTCTTGCCGCCGCACACAAGCACCGCGCCTTTCGAGACCGCGTCGTCGATCAGCGCGTTGCAGCGCTCCACGGTGCTCATGTCGACCACGGAGCCAAGCACGACCGGCCCCTTGCGCGGATCGCCGATCGGCAACGCACGCGCGCGCACGGCGAGCTGGTCGACGAACGCATCGGCGATGCGCTCATCGACAACGATGCGCTCCGTCGACATGCAAATCTGCCCCGAGTTGGCAAATGCACCGAACACGGCAGCGTTCACGGCGGCGCCGATGTCGGCGTCGTCGAGCACGACAAGCGGCGCCTTGCCGCCGAGTTCGAGCACGGCGGGTTTCAAATGGCGCGCGCATGTTTCGGCGATGATGCGACCCACGCGCGTCGAGCCCGTGAAGTTCACGCGACGCACCTGCGGGTGTCTGATCATCGCGTCGACGATCGGCGCGGCATCGGCGGGTGCGTTGGTCACAAAGTTGACCGTGCCACGCGGCAAGCCCGCCTCCTGCATCGCTTCGACGATGAGGCCGTGGGTAGCGGGGCAAATCTCGGAGCCCTTGAGCACGACGGTGTTGCCGCACGCGAGCGGCAGCGCGATCGCGCGTACCGCGAGAATCACGGGCGCGTTCCACGGTGCCATGCCGAGCACCACGCCGGCGGCCTGGCGCACGCCCATCGCGAGGCTGCCGAGGACATCCGACGGAATCAGTTCGCCGGCGATCTGCGTCGTGAGCGCAGCCGCCTCGATCAGCCCCGCCGCGGCCAGGTGCACGTTGAACCCTGCCCAGATGCCCGAGGCGCCGGTCTCGGCGGCCATTGCGGCAGCAAACCCATCGGCCTTCGCTTCGAGCGCGTGCGCGGCCTTCGTCAACAGCGCACGCCGCTCGCTCGGGCCGAGTGCCGACCATACTGGAAACGCGGCGGCGGCAGCATCGACGGCAGCCACGGCGTCCTCGACCGTCGCGGCCGGCGCGCGTGTGGCGACCTCGCCGTCAAGAGGGTTGCGGCGCTCGAAGGTCGCACCGTTACGCGCCTGCACCTGTTCGCCGCCGATCAGCATCGATATGGCATTCATCGCCTGTCCCGTTGTTTGAATGAAAGAAATGCGCGTTACGCGACAACGACCTCGACGAGCGTCGGGCCGTCATCTGGAGCGCTTGTCGCGAGTGCACTACGCAACGCATCGGCGAGTCTGGCCGCCTCGCTCACACGTTCGCCGGGACACCCCATGCCCTTTGCGAGCATCACGAAGTCGAGACCCGGCAGATCCGTGCCCTGCACCGTCTCGTGCGGCGCGAACCCGAAAACGGGCGCAAAATCCTGCAGCGCGGCATAGCGCGTGTTGTTCAGGATGACGAACGTAATCGGCAGCTGCATCTGTACCGCGCTCCAGATCGCCTGGATCGAGTACATGCTGGAACCGTCGCCGATCAGCGCGATCACGCGCTCGCCGGGCCGCGCCAGCGCGACGCCGACCGCCGCCGGCATACCGTAGCCGAGGCCGCCGCTGTCCATCGTCATAAACGTGCCGGCGCGCGTGATCGGCAGATAGGTCTGCATCACGGGCCGCGCGCTCGGCGCTTCTTCGACGACCACGCCTGCGGGATCACGCACCTCTGCGAGCGTCTGCAGCGCGAACGCTACCGACATGCGCTCGCTGCCCGACGACGGCGGCAGTGCTCGCGGCGGCAGCGCGCGTGGCGCGGGCAATTCACGAGCTTTCGGCGCGGCCCGCGTGAGCAGGTCCTGCACGCCGAGCCGCACGTTGCCGACCGCGGCGATGCCTTGCGGCGTCCACGCGGCGACGCCGGGGTCGTCGATCAACTGGCACAACTGTGCGCCCGCCGGCACGTGCGGGCCGGAGCCTTCGACGTGATACGTAAACGCAGGTGCGCCAATCACGAAGATCGCGTCATGCCCACCGAGCAATTCGACGATGCGCTCGCGCATCGCGGGCAGAAAGCCCGCAAACAGACGATGGCTTTCGGGGAAGCTGCAGCGCCCCGTCATCGGCGCGACGTAGACACGCGCGTGATGGCGTTCCGCGAGCTGTACCACGTCGGGCACCGCGCCCGCTCGATCCACCGCGCCACCGACCACGAACGCGGGCCGCTCGCAGGCGTCGAGCAGCGCGCCGATACGTTCGAGCATCGCAGGCTCGGGACGCATCGTATGCGCGACCTCGCTCACCGGAACAGGTTCGGCGGGCTGATCCCAGTCGTCGGCGGGAATCGAGACGAACACCGGGCCGCGTGGCTCCTGCATCGCGATTGCATACGCGCGCGCAATCGCGAGGGGCACGTCCTGCGCACGCGCTGGCTCGATGCTCCATTTCACATAGGGCTTAGGCAACTCGGTGGCTTGTGTCGCGGCGAGAAACGGATCGAACGGCAGGATCGAGCGGGCCTGCTGGCCGGCAGTGACCACGAGCGGCGTGCGGTTGCGAAACGCCGTGAAGATGTTGCCCATTGCATTGCCGACGCCTGCCGCCGAGTGCAGGTTCACCAGCGCCGCGTTGCCCGTGGCCTGCGCGTAGCCGTCGGCCATGCCGACCACCACGGCTTCCTGCAGGCCGAGCACATAGCGGAAATCCGCCGGGAAGTCGCGAAACATCGGTAATTCGGTCGAGCCGGGGTTCGCGAAGATCGACGTCATGCCGACGCGGCGCGCGAAGTCGATGACCGCGTCGCGTACGGTCCATTGGCGGGCGCCACGGGCGCCATATTCATTAACCTGCCCGTGATTCTGCTGCGGCGCACTGCCTGTCATGCGAGGCCTCCACTGTGGTGAACACGAAAAATCCGAGGGTCATTATCGTGGCAGGCCGGATGACTTTAAATTGCCTATTCCGCCAAAAGGCATTACCTTTTGGCATGACTTACAACCTTCAGCAACTCCAGGCGTTCACGATCATCGTCGAAAGCGGCAGCCTCGGCCGCGCGGCCGAAGCCCTGCACATCACCCAGCCGGCGCTGAGCCGGGCCATCCGGCGTCTCGAGGAACAGGTCGGTGCGCCGCTTTTCGAGCGCCATTCGCGAGGCATGCATCTGACGGCAGTCGGCGAGGCGCTGCTGCCGCACGCCGTTCTGCTACAGCGCGAAGCCGAGCAGGCGCGCGAGGAAATCGACGCGCTACGGGGACTCGCGCGCGGCACGATCCGCGTCGGTGCGGTTGGCAGCATCGCGAGCCTCGTGTTGCCGCTCGCGGTGAGCGGCGTGCTCGGCAAATGGCCGAATTTGCGCGTGCAGATCATCGAGGGGGTGTGGGACCGGCTCGCCGATGCGCTCGTCAAGCGCGAGATCGATCTCGCGCTCAGCATGGCCGTGCCCGATACTGACGAGATCATGGCCATCGCCGATTGCCGTTGGGAAGATGCAAGCTACGTGGTGGCGGCGCTCGATCATCCGTTGCGGCGCAAGCCCAAACTCACGCTCGCCGACACGCTGGGCGAGCGCTGGGCCATTCCGCCGCGCGGCACCGGCCCGTTCGAGCACATGCAGCGCGTATTTGCGGAACAGGGACTGGGCCTGCCGAATATAGTCGTCGAAACGCGCTCGATCACCGCGCTGAAAAGCCTCGTTGCCCGTTCCGGTTTTTTGAGCTGGATGGCATCGACCATGTATGTCACCGAAAGCAAGGCTGGAGTGTTCGATACGCTCGGCGTGCCCGGCGTGCTCGGGCGGCGCACACTCACGGCGTTCCGGCGGCGGCAAGGCATCCTGCCGAGCCCTGCAGTGAAGCTACTGGAGCAGTTACGGCAATTGACGGCCGCCGGGTCAACTCAGCCTGAGGCATGAGGGGCGCGAAGGGTACGCGGAAGGTCGCGCTTATGGTCGACCGGTCACACCCGTTGGAAGGCGGACGATGGGCGTTCGTCGATCCATAGCGCAAGAAGCGTATATCCAGTACAGGATGATTGCGCGAAAGACTTCGGGCCGTCGCATCATGCACAATGACTCGGCCTATGCATGCCTTTCCATCGCAATGCGCAATTGTTGTGCATAGTCACGTGGCGCGTGGATCCAACGCGAGGCCTGCGGACGGGATACAGAAGCGTCACGAGCAAGTTGAGCGAACGGGGTTCCAAGCCACGCTCGCTCGGCGCACACGGGTGAAGTGGCGCTTAATGCCGGCCGGCCTGATGCCCTCAACGGAATACCGCTACAGAACACCAACCGTCGCAAAGCGCCGCCTCCGCTAATGCAGCGTCAGGTCCCAACCGGACGGATTGACAGTGCGTTTCTTACGGAGACCACGCCGGGTACGCCCTTGGCCACCTCGGTTGCCCGGTCGCTTTGCGCCTGAAGAGGGACGCTGCCTTGCAACGTGACGGCACCATCACGAGCGCGGATGGTGACGTTGGACATCGCGATCCCTCTATCCTTCACCAACGCCGAACGAACCTGGCGCTGTAGCGCCCGGTTCGCCGCTTTCAGCGATTTGTAGTGCTGCCGTGCGCCAGCCGTTGTACTTGCGGGGGTCGCCGGGGCGGCCTCGCTCGACTGTGCGTAGGCATGGATCGAACTCAGGATGAGAAGTGCTGCGCCTGCGGTCTTGACTGTGCGAATTACGTTCATGCATTTTCTCCTGCTGTCAAAATTGTCAACGGTCCAAAATAGGGAACGCTGCACCGTTAAGGACTTGTCAAGCGAACTCTGATAGAACGATATTGCAACACTGCGTGGGTCAGCGATATGCAGACGCAAGCAACCGTAACCACTAAAAAAAGTCTGATGCGTCCGGTAGCAACAATACCTCAACTCTTGGCAGAGTGAAAAAAAAGAGGCTTTGACGCGACGTTCCGCGGGGAATCATACAAGCGTCGTAAAGCGCTTTTCATTCCTGCTGATGCACTTTAACTCAGTCTACGCGGCATCGAAGAGCTGCGGGTCGAGCGTGTGTGCGATAAGGTCAGCGCATGCTTCGCTCGCCGTATGAAAGCAGCGCCGCCAGCGTCGCAGCACATGGCACCTTGGCGAAGTGTCTGTAGCGTTGCGCGGCGAGCTTTACCGGTGTAGCACGCCGTTGATCAACACAGGACTCAACCTGAATCAACGACACCAGACCCAGCGCCCGGCGCTCCGCATACACCGATTGCGTTTGACGTCCCAAAACACGGGTCTTCTGTGATGCTGACACCGCGGCGTCAGGTGTACCTACTGTTCCCGTATCCATTCAACTCCGCAGAGTAAATCCGGTATGGGTTGCGAGAACGCGAGTTCAATGAATACGGTCGATTGCGCCTTCTGATACCAGACGGCCGTCGGGACGATGCAGGACTGACCGGAAGTCGCAGAAACGTGAACGCGGAAAGCTCCGAACGGATGCGCACGCTCACGGCGTGCTTCCCCTTCTGCACGGACTATGTCGCTCAGGATCCTGACGGCAATATCGTAGATAGCGGTCTCCTGCCCCAGTCGACGCGATGCGTGGCATCGTACGTTGTAGCAGTTGCGGCCGACAGATGGCCCTGAAGCGCCGCTGCGGAGCGCGAGTGCCCCCGGTGGTTGTGTTTTATCCGGTGAGCTACCTGGGTCAAGCTGCCGCGGTCACCTACACGCATGTCAGTACGCATATTTTTCAGCGTATGCAGAGGGTTTTCACCGACCCCGGATCGCTTGTTTATCAGGCTCCTTGATAATAGACTTTTATATCAGGCAACCTGATAACTAGAACTGTCGGCAATGCAGCGACGTTCACACCATCCATGATCTGCAACTTCGGCCGGGCACATCCATGCAAAAGTTCATCCGACTTCTGTTAACAACCGTTTTGACCACCCTCACCTTCTCTCACGCGCTCGCTTCGGAATCGGATGCGGGCCACGCCGAATTCGAACCGCCTAAACCCGGGTTGACGTACATGGGCCGCTTCTCGGTCGATCTGACCGCGCCGATCTGGGAATTGGGCAAGACTAGCGACGCGGGAAAGCGCCGCATCATCCCGATCACGGGTGGCAATATCAAGGGACCGCTGGTGAACGGCGAGATCCTGAATAACGGCGCTGACTGGCAGGTGGTGACGTCGGATGGACTTGCTGTGATCGACACGCGCTATCTTCTCAAGATGGACGACGGCGAACTGGTCTACCTGCAAACGAAGGGATTGCGATACGGTCCCGCCGATGTGATGGCAGATGTGGCGAAGGGCAAACCGGTGGATCCGAACAAGTACTACTCTCGGCTGTATATGACGTTCGAGACGACGTCCGCCAAATATGCGTGGCTGAATCGCGCGATGGCTGTGGGGTATGCGAGGGCGGCGTACCGGTAGGAAGCGCGATGCCGCCATTCAAGGGCGCTCTCAAAGAAGATGAAATCTGGAAAATCATCACTTATCTCCGGGTACTTTAGACCCGAAACCGCGCCGCTTTCCCGGCAAGGTGGACTGCAGGCTCACCATGCAAGGCAAGCTTGCGAGCCGAGTTTTGCCGCGCGTCAAGACTGTCCTGCGAATGCTCGCACAGTACCGCGAGGGCGAAGTCCATATGCGGGCAAGCTGGATTTGCACACGTGCTGATGTAGTTGCAAATCTCGGTGTTATCGCCTCCGGGCTGGTGATCCTGGCGACCGGATGGCGGTATGCCGACCTGTTCGTCGGTCTTGCAATCAGCACATACGTGGCGAAGGAAGCGGTTGAGATCTGGCAGCAGGCCAGCAAGTCGAGCGATCACGGCTCCGCTGTCTCAGGACACTGATGTGCCAAACAGCAACCTGCGCTGCCGGTCGCTCGGCTCGAGTACGAGTGATGCCAGAATCGCACCCCGAGCGTGCACCTCCCGAAGGTAGGCTACTTCAGCGACCTGCAGTCGTGTCCGCCGTCCGACCGAACAAGAGGAGCACGATGGTCAAGACGCAGAAACCTACTCCCGCGTAGAACGTCGCAGCCGCGCCCAAGCGGTCCCATAGGGCGCCCGCGATAACGCTCGACACAAGCGTAACGATACCGCTGAGTAGGTTGAAGAAGCCAAACGCGGTGCCGCGTAGTTGCGCGGGCGCGGTGTGAGCGACCATCGTGGCCATCAACCCCTGCGTCATTCCCATGTGCAGGCCCCACAGCCCGACACCCAGGAGCACGATGCTCCAGTGCGTACCATGCGCTAGCACGACATCCGACGCAATCAACATTACGAGGCCCGCAATCAGCAGCCTCGTGTGGTTCATCGTGTCGGCCAGTTTCCCCAAGGGATAAGCCGACAGTGCATACACGACGTTCATTGCGACCATCACGAGCGGAACCAGCGCAATCGGCACGCCGCTTCCCATTGCGCGCAACACGAGGAACGCTTCACTAAACCGGGCGAGTGCGAATACCCCGCCCACGACGACAACCCACCAGTAGCTCATGCCGAGTTGCCTGATGCTGTCCCAGCGAATCGGATTAACCCGCTTTGCGCCCGGCTCCCGCGCGGGCTCATCGATGCCAAACGTTAGCAGAGCAACAGCGAACAGGCCGGGAATGACAGCAAGCCAGAAAGCGAGGCGGAAATTATCGGCCCACACTAGCATGATGACAACGGCCAGCAGCGGCCCGAGGAATGCGCCAACGGTGTCCAGCGACTGGCGAAGCCCGAATGCAGCACCTCGCAGATGGGGCGGCGTGACGTCGGCGACGAGCGCATCGCGCGGCGCGCCTCTGATGCCTTTGCCTACCCGGTCCATGATGCGCGCGGTCACCACGATGCCGATGGTTGGTGCAATGGCAAATAGCGGTTTGCTTAGTGCCCCCAGTCCGTATCCGGCGACGGCAAGCCATTTGCGATTGCCCAGATAGTCGCTGAGAGTCCCGGAGAACACTTTGACGATGGGGGCGCTCGCCTCAGCGATGCCTTCGATGAGGCCAATCGTCGCCGCACTGGCACCGAGACTTGCCATTAAGAACATCGGCAACAGACTGTGGATGATTTCGGACGAGACATCCATGAAAAGGCTGACACAGCCGAGCACCCAGACGCTGCGCGGAATTTGCCGAAGAACACTGAGCGGCAGTTCGGTTTTCATCGAAAATTCTGATTTCTGAATGCACAACGTAGATGGTCGGAGCGCCGTCGGTCTGGGGCACACGAACTGTAGATGGCCCGTCAATTTTTCGGCTCGCGTCTTTACCCAACCGCTCTCCTAAGAATTTCCGAGGCCCTGGCGAGTATCGGAAATATTGTTGAGGAACTCGATTGGCTTCCGGAAAATTAACCAAATAGCTTCCGCTTTGAGCGATTTAAACGATCAAAACGAAGGTTTTTCGCTGAGACTGTTACCCAAATAACTTCCGAGGTCGCCAGTTTTTTACCCTAAAACTTCCATCATCGTAGAGGGCACGACCAAGATAGCGGTTAGCAGCTTCAAAGGCCGCCGTGAACGGCTCCGATGAATCGAGTCCGCACCGAGAGTGCCCGAGGACTCCGCCTAAGCCGCCGTTCGCATGCTGACGCTGGCATGCACGCTCACTGCATCGCAGCAGTCGTTCGACAGCGGCAGTCGCGGAACGGCCGCTGTGATATCGGCGAACGCGTAATTTCGACCCGAAGGCGACGATTGCGCTATTGCGAAGCACGTTCTGGATTTGAGTTCAGTGGCCGCCGAAGGCGGTCCGCTGGGACAATGAGTTAGCCCCCAATCCTCACCGGTAATGTTGATCCCGTGATTTGCACAAACGCATAGTTCTTCGACCGAAGCAGTTTGTTAAGGGCAAAGCGCACATTCTCTGGGTTGGCACAGGCCCATGGGCAATACGGGCTAGAGGCAGTCGGTTGTAGTTGGCGCCAGCCATCGGACTAACTGGAGTTGACCCTGTAATTCCGGACACAGCGTCACACTAAGGTTGCTGAATCCATCGCGCGGCGAAACGCTCGTGGCGAGCGGTATTTCAACGCG